>CADCFN010000027.1 GCA_902800715.1 uncultured Bacteroidales bacterium | reverse complement strand
TTCAACCGCCAGCGATTCCATTGCTTGCTCAGCGCATAATAGGCCGAGGTCCAATAGTTGTTGCGTTTGCTTCGCTGGATATCGCCCTCTTTCTCTACTTCGCTGAAATTATTTGCGTTGCCCCATTCCAGCCCCGTCTTGTGTTCCCAACCTCGGGTGACAAAATCATATTTTGCCGTGGCAGTACTGATCTCATAGTCGTTGTAATAGTCTATCGTTTGGGGGGCTAGGCCAGGGCTCAGGACGTCCTGTCGATTGGACTGCCAGGATAAAGCACGGTCGTAGATAAGCAGCAGTCGGGAATCGTCGGTGCGTTGCCACGAGTAGCTGGCCGAAATGCTCTGGTGGTCTGACCTCAAGGCCATGTCACACTGTTTATTTGTCAGGATGTTGACGAAACCATGGTTATTCTTGCGTGACGAGTGCAGGTCAATACCTGTCTTGCTGAAATCACCACTGAATTGAACACCCAGGACGCTCTTGGGGGTGAAGGCATAGTTGATGCCGGCGAACACACGGTAGTTGTCTCCGCTGCCCTGATAGCTCGTGGTGTCGTTTTTCACGCCACGGCCATAGGCATGGGTATATTGCATGTTGTAACTGCGGGAATAGTTGCGGCTGTAACCCAGCGAGACGTTGCCCGACAGCTTGTTATACTTGCCGTCAATCGTCAGGGTCGTGGCGTTGGACACCTTGTGCTTGAAGTCCAGCACCTCGGTAAGGCTGGCGCCCAGGTGGTTCTTGATGGAACTGTGCGTGTACAGCTTGATGACCGCATCGGCCGTGGAGGCATATAGCGCATCAGGGTCGCGGATGACCTCAATACGCTTGATGTCTTGGGAGCTCAAGGCCCTGAGTTCCGACCTGTCAGTGATCCTTCGGTCATTGATATATACCTCGGCCGAACTGCGCCCGATGACCGAGATGCCGTCACCCGCATCAACCATGATACCCGGCGCCCAGCGCAATAGGTCAAGCGCGTTGCCCGCGTTACCCATAATGGTGCCGTCGATGCTGTAGATGGTATAATTGGTCCCGTCACGCGCTATCTGCATCTTGGGGACGGTGACAAAGGTTTCCTGGAGCCTGATGATCTCGGGTTCCATCTTGATGGTACCGATTCTAACAGTCTTACAGGGCTTATACACCGTCTTGTAACCCACATGACTGATACGGGCAATAACCTTTTCACGCTCAACGGGAATGACAAAAATGCCACTGGCATTGCTCACGCCGTGGGTGAGCAGAGTGGAATCCCGTGGATCCATCACGATGATGTTGGCATACTCCAGCGGCCCTCCTTTCTCATCAATGAGGCGCCCGATGAGGCGGCGTTCGGTCTTGAGGATGGCTTCGACGTAGATTTCGTTGTTTTCCTTCCTGGTCATCTTGATGGGATAGAAACCGATCATTTGGCGGATGGCGTCGGGCACGGACTTGTTCTTGACCGTGGTCGTCACCTTGTAGTCCTCCAGGTCGTCATAGATGAAGACGATCTTGTAGCGGCTGGTGTGTTGCTGCAGGTACTTGAGGGCATCGCTCATCGACACGTCACTGAAGGTGTGCGTGATACTTTGTGCAGCGGCCGTGAGCAGCAGGGCAAACGCCATGCACATGAGCAATGTGATGGTTCGCTTCATGGGTAGGGTTACTTCGGGTCTTTCGATTCCACAATCAGCTGGTTACCCTCGTGCCGGATGGAGATGGCCTCGAAGTTGTTGAGCATCTCGACCACCTTGTCCAGCGAGTATTCCGGCTCCCATTGATAGAACAGGCGCAACGACCGTACGTCGTCCGAGCGGTATTCCACCTCCACGCCATAGTGGGCAGCGAGTTCGGCGAGCACCTGCTCCAGCGGCACTTCCTCAAACAGGCGGGGTCCGGCAGCCATCGACAAGGTGTCGGGCGTGGGTGCCAGCGCTTCATCGGTGGCGGTATTCTCTGGGTTATTGCCTTGCTGGACGACCTTCTCGGGGTGGTTTTCGCTGTGCCTGAGGCCGAAAAAGCCGGTATGCACCGCTGCAATGGCGATGCCCACACAAGCGATTACCACAACGGCAGCTGCGGCGATCTTGCGCCACAGGGGCACGATGACGGCCCGCTCATGCTGCTCCCCAGCCAAGCGTTGCCACTGCGCGTCAATCATCTCGTCGCTCAGCCGCTCGTCGGCTTGCTCGCTGGCAAGGGCGCTGCGGGTCTTGGCCATCAACGAGTAGAGTTCGCGGCACTCATCATCGGCAAGGATGTCCTGCCACTGCCGCTCGGTGTATTGCTCGGGATGCTCAAGCATCTTCAACAGTTGTTCGGTCTTGTTCATCGCTCTGGTGGTGTTAATGTTAAACGAAGTTGGTCTAGTGCGCTTCGCAGATGCTTGTAAACCGTGGTCTCGCTCACGTTCAACCGCTCGGCAATCTCGCGGAAGGTGAGCCCGTAACGGTAATGCAGCACGATGACCTCGCGGCACACAGGCGGCTCCAGGTCGGCGACACCTTGATGCAACGCGCTGATCTCGGCCTCGATGTCCTCGGCTTCACGGCTGGAAATCTCATTCTCCAGCATCAGTAGTTGTCGGGCCCGTTCATCGATCTTGCGGTCACGCATCACATTCAAGCACTGGTTGCGCACGCATGACAGCAGGAACGCCTCGGCGGTCGCCTCCTGCAGTGGACGGCGGTCGGCAAGCAGCCTGGCAAAGACATCATGCACGATGTCCATGCTCTCCTCATCGTCGTGCAAGAGGAAGCTGGCCTGCCTGAACATGGCCCGGTAATGCTGCTTGAACAGCCGCTCGATTTGTCTTTTCCTGTCTGTCATACACTCTATATACACACTCAGGTCGATTTACTAAACCCTTTTCCGCAACTTTTTTT
>CADCFN010000026.1 GCA_902800715.1 uncultured Bacteroidales bacterium | reverse complement strand
ACTACTATGAGCACCACGGCGACCGCGAGAAATACACCCGCGCCCTGCTCTATCGGGGCTGTGTCTATCAGATGATGGGCGATGCCGAAAAGGCGATAGCGTCCTATAAGGATGCAGAGAACGCTGCCGAAGATGGTGACCTGGAAAACAAAGCCTTCGCCAAGCTGCGGTTGGCGACCCTCTATGCCGACAATTCAAACTATGCCGACCTGAAGATCAGGAAATACAAGGAGGCCCTTGACCTGTACAATCAGTTGGGCGACAAGCACTACCAGATTGTGTGTCTGACCGACATGGGCGGATATTACCGCAGCATGCCCGATAAACGCGACAGCGCCCTCTATTACATCAATCAAGCCATCCAACTGTCTGAGGCCGAGCACGAGAACTGGTTCCTGTTCCAGAACCTGTATCAACGGGCCGAGACGTACTGCCTGTTGACCAAAGAATATGACAAGGCCCGGGTTGATATCCTGAAAGCCATAGCGGCCGGCAAGGATGAGATTGACCATCCACGCGCACACTATGTCGCTGCCGAGACCTATCTGAACCTGGGGCGGCCAGATTCGGCCCTCTACTATCTGAATCATGTGCCTGCCAGCGGCATGATGAGCAACCACACCAGTGACACGGTCATGTATTGTCGGCTCATGAGTGAAATCGCCAAAGCCAACAAAGATTGGAATCAATACACCACCTACTATGATCGGGCCAACGAGATGGCCGACTCGATACTGGTGGCCAACGTCAACAAGAACTACCTGGCCATTGAGAAGAAATATGACATCCAGCTCGAAGAACTCAAGAAGGTGAAGAGCGAGTCCCGCACGAGGGGCGCCATCCTGCTGGCTACACTACTGGCCCTATTGGCGCTGGGCGTGACCTTCCTGGCATGGCGCTACCGCAGCCGCCTGAAGCAGAAGGAGACCGAGTTTGAATTGCTGCGAACCGACCTCGATGCGTCGCTGGCAAGCCTGGAGCAGATGAGAGCGACCATCAGCGCTCGGGAACAGGAATTGAAAGCCGCACAGGACGAGTTGCGAGGTAACGAGGCGCGCATGGGCGAGGAACTTGCGGCCCTGGAGGCCAAGCAGCGCAAGAGTGACGAGATGCGTTCCATCGTTGATAACCAGATACAGGTGATTCGCCAGTTGCTGGAGTTGTCCTATCAGCCCAACGAGACGAATTTTACCCGCAAGTTCAACGAAGTAATGACATTGCCCGTCGAGGGAGCCGTCCCCACCGACTCCTACTGGAGCAATCTGCACAGCCTGACCAATGAGCTGCACAGCGGCGTGCTTGATGAGGCACAGCGCATCGCCGGGGGCACGCTCAACGAGAGCGAGATGAACTTCCTGGCACTGTACTGCTACGGCTTCTCCCGCACGGTCATCATGATCTGCATGAAATACAGCAGCCTGGGCACCGTCTCCAACAAGAAGATCCAGATAGCCAAGAAGCTCGGCGTCAACAACCTCGACGACTTCGTTAACAACTACCGCTGAAGCCCTTTTTTACCACGAATTGCCCGTTTTTCCCCATCTGAGGCATGTAAAAAAAAAGCCCACCGAGGTCATCGGTGAGCCAACAAGTCTGTAATAAAAAATTATGGCTTAGAAACGGAAGCCGAAAGCAAGTTGGGCGTTGCTGTTCTTGCGGTAGTCCTCTATTCTAACCCAGTATTCTGCTATCGGTTCGAATACTCTAGTGAGTCCCATGGTGTAGCGCAGCTGAATAAAGACATTCTTATCAAGGTCATAGGTGCACCCCAACCCTAACCCGAAATCAACGGCTTTGGTCTTGTCTTTGTAATTTGTGGCTTCGTGTTTGCCCATCGTGTACTTGCTATACACGTTGAAACCCACTTGCGGGCCGAAGTCGATGCTGAAGTCTTGGGTAGGATAATACTTGAACATCACAGGCACGTTGATGTAGTTGGTATGATAGTGTTTATCACTCCTGATGAAACCACCCATTTCACTTCCGTCATCGGCCTTTTCCTGTCCGCCCTGAGCAGCAAACACGACTTCAGGACTAATGCCGAAGTGGGGATGGAACTTGTACTCCATCAGCAAGCCTGCCTGATAGTTAAGCACCATCTGGTGCCCACACTCCTTGCCCCAAAAGTTGGTTAAGTCAAGACCCACCTTGGCACCGAATTTCACTTGCGCGCTGGCACTCATGCATGCCAGCACCGCCAGCATCATAATCAGTTTCTTTTTCATTTTCATAGAGTATTATGGTGAGTAACAAGTTTCTGCTGGCTCAGATGTCGAAGTGTATAGGAGCATACTTATTGGTTTCGGCCCATGTCACGTCATTACGCCTGTAAATCTCGTCAGCCAGATTCAGCGCCTGTTCTGATGTGCTGAGGTGGCAGTCAAATTTGTAGAGATAGTATCCACCTGGCATTTCTCCTTGCCCTGAACGATCTGACAAAGTGAGTTTGCCTCGATATTTTTTTAGGATTTTGTCCTTGACTTCAGAATTTTCAACGCGAACAATGATCATTGGGCAAATCACCACAAATTCAGGCTCCTCTCTATAATAATTTATAAAATAGCGATCACTGACAAAATCATCACCAGTGATGAAGTCGCGGCTGCGTGTAACCAAATAGAAACCACCCATATTTTTCACCTGTGAGTCCTCTTGTTGTGACAACCGATTGAGTTCCTGCTCTCGTGCCTCGGTCTTGGGGAAGATGCAATACTGCCCCGTTGCACGATAGGCAAATTCATAGCGTGTCAAATCTGGTTTATCTCCATAGTAATAACCCACGTTCCTCTCCAGTTTTTCAAGAGACGCATCGTAATCGGGTGGTGTGTGGACTATGGTTTCTTCGGGCTCATCAAAAACTGTATCCGAGCCACATCCGGCAAGTGCCAAAGCACACACTACCATTCCAAATAAAATCTTTTTCATACTCACTGTTGTTCAGGATTTGTTGATGGTTTAGCGGACGACGATTTTCTTGCCTTGGTGGATGTAGATGCCGGTAGTGGTGGGGATGTCCTTGCCCACGGGCTGGCCCATCAGGTTGTAGTAGTTCGGGTCAAGTGAATAATCTCGCACGTCGGCCACTGTCTCGTTGATACCGCCGAAGGCACCAGAGCGGTAACGCATGCCTTTATAGATGATTTTGCCATCCTTGACCACATGGCTCAAACCGCACCATTCCTGATGCTTTGCATTAGGGTTGGGTTGTTTAGTAAACGGAGTCAACAAGTCACCCATGTTGCGGCTGTCG
>CADCFN010000025.1 GCA_902800715.1 uncultured Bacteroidales bacterium | reverse complement strand
GGCACGGCCCGAGAGATAACCCTGGGCATAATCCACCTTGTCGCCATAGAGTTTCTTGATGGCCTCGAGCGGGCTAATGTCGCGCAGGGTCTTGAGCTCCGATGAGCCGCCGCCCTGAGTGAGGCTGCGGGTGGCGTTCTCGCCCACAACGAGAATCTTCTTGTAACGCTCAGGGACGATGGGCAGGATGTTCTTCTCGTTGCGCAGCAGGGTGATACCTTCCTCGCCGATGGCTTGGCAGGCCTCGTAGTGGTCCTCGCTGCACTGTTTGCCGATGACCTTGTCGGGGTTCATGCAGGTGCGGAACATGGTGCGCAGCACGCGGCGAACCTTGTCGTCGAGATAGGACACGTCGAGTTTGCCCTCCTTGATGAGCGTTTCCATCGGGCGGGCCATATAGTAGTCGTCGTAGGTATATTCCGATTCTTTGGTCTTGCCGTCGGTATAGGAGCCCATCTCGATGTCGAGACCTCCAGTAGCGGCTTGCCAGGTGTCGGTCGTGCCGCCCCAGTCGCTGATGACGGCTCCGTCAAATCCCCACTGGCGCTTCAAGATGCCGTTGAGCAGCGAGTCGTTGTTGCAGCAGTGGATGCCTTGCCACATGTTGTAGCTGCCCATGATGCTCCACACGTGGGCTTCCTCGACGGCCTTCTTGAAGGCGGGCAGATAAATCTCGTTGATGGCGCGCTCGCTGGCGTTGACATTGGCAGCAAAGCGGTCCACCTCCTGGTTGTTCATGAAGAAGTGCTTGAGGCAGCAGGCCACGCCGTTGGCTTGGGCTGCCTTGATGTAGGGCACTACCATTTCGCCAGCCAGATAAGGGTCTTCGCCCATGTATTCAAAGGCGCGGCCGTTCAATGGCAGGCGGGCCATGTTCACGCCGGGGCCCAGCAAGATGTCCTTGCCGCGGAAGGCGAATTCCTCGCTCAGGGCGTTGCCGTAGAGCGCTGCCAAGTCACGGTTCCAGGTCGCTGCCAGGCAGGTGAGCGACGGGAAGGCGACAATGCTGTCGTTGGTCCACTTGGCAGGTGACCAAGTGTTCCATTCCAGCTCCTCGCGCACGCCGTGAGGGCCGTCGTCCATGTTGAGCTGACGGATGCCCAGGCGGGGCACACCAGCGCTGGTGAACTTGCTCTGGGCATGAATCACTTGGATTTTCTCGTGCAGCGTCATGCGTGACAGCGCATCCTCGACGCGTTGCTCGAGGGGAGCGTTGTTATCCAGGTAAATCGGCTTCGCTTTTTGTGCCGATACGGTGGTCGTTGCCAGCATCAGGGCTATGACAATGGTCGAAATTAATCTTTTCATTATCTCTTGTTTCGGTTATTGGTTATCGTCTCTTGTTATCAGCTCACACATTACAGTTTGACGGTCACTTGCTTGCCGTTGTACTCTACCATCTGCCCTGCGGGATGCTCGAGGTCGAGTTTGCGGGCATTGTCGCGGTTAATGAACACCACGTTGAAGCGGCGCTGCATGAGCATGCCCTTGAACGAGCCCTTGCGTTCGCCAATGGTGAGCGTGCGCGTGGCTTCGTCGTAGTTGAAGTCGATGGTGGCATATTTGCCTTTTTCGTAGTTGTAGTTGATACCCTCGTCCTCATAGAGCTGGAATTGGCCGTCGGCACCGGTATAGACATACAGGTTGATGAGCTCGGCGGGTTTCTCGTCGCTCCATTGTATCTCGGGACCGAAGGGAATGATGCTGCCTTCACGCACATAGACGGGAATGCGGCCATAGGGGGCATCGACGATGAGCTTTTGGCCACCGTTGATGAATTCGCCGGTGTACAAGTCATACCAGCCGCACTGCTCGGGGAAGTAAACCTGGCGGTTGCGGGCTTTGTAATAGCCCACGGGGCATGCCATGAAAGCGGGGCCGAACATCCACTGGTCGTGGATGTCGAGTACGTTCTTGTCGTTGGCAAAGTCCATCACCATGGCGCGCATGAGCGTGTAATCCTTGAAATGGGCCCAACCGGCCATCGAGTAGAGGTAAGGCATCATGCGGTAGCGCAGCTTGTGGTAATAGACGATGCTCTCATAGGCGGGATGACCTTCGGGGGCGATGTTGAACACCTCGCGCAGGGGCCACTGGCCATGGGCACGGTACAGGGGGATGAAGCAACCGAACTGGTTCCAGCGGGCTTGCAGCTCGCGCCATTCGGTCAGGTCGCTGTTCTCGTGGCCCGTTTGGTCAAACTCTTGCTGAGCGGCCACATAGCGGTTCTCGACACAGAATCCGCCCTGGTCCATGCCCCAGAAGGGGATGCCCGACATCGAGAAGTTCAAGCCGGCCGTCATCTGGGCACGCATGTCCTCCCAGCGGGTGCCGATATCGCCACTCCAGGTGGCGGTCGAGTAGCGCTGTTCGCCGGCAAAACCGCTGCGTGTCAGTAGGAACACGCGCTTGTTGTTGCCCGTGGCACGCTGGCCGGTATAGATGGCGTCAGCATTGACGATAGAGTAGGCGTTGAAATATTCGGTTGCGCTGCCCAATGCGGTGGGTCCGGACAGGGCCTTGCGGTACCACATGGGTGTGCAGTCGCGTATGTTGGGCTCGCTGGCGTCCATCCACCAGGCGTCGATGGCATAGTTGTATTTCTTGTACAGGTTGTCGTTCATCTGTTTCCAGAACAGTTTGCGGGCACCTGCGTCATAGGCATCATAGAACGAACCGCGGAATCCCAGCCAGTCGTGGATGTCGTCAACGATGGCTCGCTTGTAAATCCAGCCTTTGGCGTCGAGCTGCTTGTAGTTGTCGACGGTCTCATAGAACTTGGGCCAAACGCTAATCATGAATCGCCCGCCCATGGCATGTACCGAGTCGAGCATGGCCTGTGGGGTGGGGTAGCGCGAGGCCTCAAAGGTGTGGTCGCCCCAGTTCTCCAGTTTCCAGTAATTCCAGTCCTGCACAATGTTGTCGATGGGGATGCGGCGGTTGCGGAACTCGGCAAGCGTCTGCTCGATGTCTTGCGAACTCTTGTAGCGCTCGCGGCTCTGCCAAAAGCCCAGCACCCACTTGGGATACAACGAAGCCTTGCCCGTGAGGGTGCGGTAGCCCGAGATGATTTCGTCAAAGTTCTGACCGGCGATGAAGTAGTAGTCCATGTCGCGGCTCATCTCGCTCCACACGGTGAGTTGCTCACGTTCGGTAGCGCTGCGGGGTGCCGACACGCGCAGTCCGCAATAAGACACGTCGCCGTCGGGTTGCCACTCGATGCGCAGCTGCGTCTTTTTGCCTGAAGGCACCTGGGCGGTAAATTTCCATGCGTTGGGGTTCCATGCCGTGCGCCAGCGCTCGGGAACCACTTCCTCGCCGCCAATGTACACCTTGATGTAGCCGGCATCCAGTTCCGATCCTGCGGGCATGTCAAACTCAAAATAGAGGGAGTCTTCGCCGCGCACCAGGCGTTGGCCGTTCTTGTCGGTATAGGTGCCCGTCAGGCAGCCTTTCTTGCCGTGCTTGTCGTAGAGGTTGAAGGCACGGTTGAGCTGCAGGTAGTCCTCGGGGTTGCCAAAGCGGCAATAACTGTAGCTGTCCCACAGGATGCCGTAGCCGTTGGTGCTCAGTACCATGGGCACGCTCACCTTGGTATTATACTGGAACAGGTCCTCGTTCTTGCCCTTCATGTTGAGTTCGCCCGACTGGTGCTGTCCTAGGCCATAGAGTGCCTCATCCTGGTTCTCAAACTTGAGCGTCCACGTCAAGCCCTTGCTTTGTTCCTCGGTCAGGGTACCGACGCCGATTTCGCGCTCGGGCACCTTGAATGGCTTGAATGACTTGCCGCCCACGGCCTCAGTCGCCAGGACCTTGCCATTGGCGTCGGTGAACTTGATGCGGCCGTCGGCCTTGTTGACGGTAGCCGTCACGTTCTTGGCCTTGACGCAATAGCTGTCGCCATTGTCGGTGACCGTGAACTTGGGCTTGGCAGTCTGCGGCACAATCATCAGGCTGGCCGGCTTGGTCGGCAGCTGCGCTTCGCAGGTGGCCTGCACGCGCATGATGTTGTCGTTCACCACTTGCAGGCGTACCACGCGGGCGGCACCTGCCTGAGCATTCTCGATGTCGATTGTCACGAAGTTGCCTTCGGTCTTGACAGCGGCCTGTGCCACAGTGGCATACAGCGCAAATGCCGTCATCAAAAACAGTTGTATGGCTCTATTCATTTTTAATTACAGTATAATCGGACAAATTTACCATTAAATTTCGAAAAACCCCGCATATCAGGTGTTATTTATCTTTAATTTGGCCAAATACCACCTTGACACAAGCAGCAGAAGCAGGGCAACAAGTTCAAGACGAAACGCCTTGAGCAGCAGAAGCAGAAGGAGGTGGCCAAGGTCAAGGACGAGGCCAACAGGAAGCTGTTCGCCATGCAGGTCATCCAGGCCGTGGCTCAGACGGCGACTGCTGCCTTGAATGCCTACTCCAGTGCTGCCGCCATCCCTGTCGTGGGCTACATCATTGCCCCTATAGCCGCTGCCATGGCAGTGGCTGCAGGTGCCATGCAGGTTGCCGCCATCAAAAAGCAGCAGCAGGCGAGCCAGGCCCAGGGCTACGGCGAGGGCGGTTTTACCCGTAAAGGCCGCAGTGACGAGGTGGCTGGCGTGGTCTATGCCGGGGAATGGGTGGCGAGTCAGAAACTGGTCGCTTAACCCGTTGCCCGTCCTCTGATCGAGGCTCTGGACTACGCGCAGCGCACCAACACGATCGGCTCGCTTCGCAGTGCCGATGTGTTGATAAATTGGGCTGCGGCTCTCCAGAGCGCAAGCGAGCTTGCCTCTGCACTCGCCTTGCACCAATTTTCAAGGTCGATCACCGCGCCGATGGCTTTGGCGCAGAGCCAACCGCAGGTGATAGTCCAGGAAAGCAAAGACTTGAAAGAGATTATCGCCCGTCTCAACGAGCGATTGGACGAGCCCTTCGTCACCGTCAACACCGTGACCGGCGACAAGGGCATAAAAACTTGTGCAAGCCGAATGCAAACGAGCTCGCTCGATTTGCTGAGGTGCCGCCAAGTTTATCCAACCAGGCGCAGGACGAGTACCAGCGCCTCATGAATAATAAAATCGTGATTAAGTGAGCGCAATGCCATGCTTGCATGAGCTTTGTCGAACGAGAACGATTTATCTAAATCACCGAAATCTAAGAGAAAATGAGTGTTTAGCGAAAAAATCGCTACATTTGCAGTCTGAAGAACCTTCGGGGGTGACAGCCCTGCCCCCTCAATTGCTTTCAAGGGTTGCTAGGGTGGAAGCAGAACGGTTCTTCTTTTAGGGACACTTTCTATTTTGATTATGAGGGTATATTGGACGATAATAGTGCTAGCTGTGATGATGGTTTCTTGCAATTGGCAAAGACCATTTAACAGGCAGTTGTGGGATGAGGTCGGAGATTTAGAATCAAGTCCTTTCAGGAAAGAAATGGTTAAAGACGTGCTTGACAACCATTTGAAACCAGGTATGCACTATCAGGATGTGAAAAAACTATTGGGTGATATTCATTCTGATGTAACAAATGACAGCATTGGCAACATTGTTCTTGTTTACGGCTTCTATAATGAGTTTTCAGGCATTGACTATGAGCATTGCTACGGCCTTGAGATCACTTTCTCTCCCGATAGCCTACTCACAGATGCCGCTTACAAAGAATTTTTAAGTTCTGAGCGTATATATCAATTAGGAGATTAACATCTTCCGTCTTTTCAAGGTCTAATCGGATGAAGAACTTATACCAAAAGTATAAAACTCAAGACGAGTACCAGCGCCTCATGAATAATAAAATCGTGATTAAGTGAGCGCAATGCCAAGCTTGCATGAGCATTGCCGAGCGAGAACGATTTATCCAAATCACCGAAATCTAAAAGAAAATGAGTGTTTAGCGAAAAAATCGCTATCTTTGTGAAGTGAATACAAATAATATGGATATTGTATAAATGATTCGTATTTATAAATATTTGTTAGTATCGGCTTTAATTGCTCTATTATGTTCTTGTGAAGCGGATTACAAGCCTGACGATTTATTTGGTGATTGGCACGAGAACACAGGCGACTCCATATCTTTATCACTTCATGAGGACATGACTTTTATAGAAGTGATAAAACCCCGTGTATCAAAAACGATTAATCGAAACTCTGATAGCACGTTGGTATTATCAGGTAAATGGCGCATAGAAAAACCCTTGTCACCAGAATGTTGTTGGAATCTCTACCTTGAATATCAGACCCATGATTCAACAGGACAAGTTATCAAGGAGGAGCATCTAATGAATATAGATGGTTTGCATTTAATGAATCATCACTTTAAGACATTTATACTTGATTGGGATTGGGGACGTGATGATGGTTATGCACTTGAAAGGCAATAGGTATGAGATAACAAGACTAAAAAATTGCGTCCTTGTATGTCTTTTCAAGGTCTAATCGGTTGGTTTACTTTTGTCAAAGTAATCCAACCGATTTTCTTATGATACTGACGATAAACGGAAAACAGGCAGCGCTGAAGAAGGGGTCTTCGATAGAGTATGTATCGGAGAACCGCATCTTCACCGATGCCGATGACTACAGCATGGAAAATCTAAGAGAAAATGAAGTGTTTAGGCATGATTTTTGCTACCTTTGTCGATGAAACATTTATCATCTTAATGACATGATACTGGATCTCTTCAGATACATATATTATCGCATGGCACATGCCTATATGAATTTTGGATGGAGCAAGAGTTTTTCTTATCACTGCTCTAATTCAAATGTTGGAGTTTGTATATCTTCGAATATCATGACAGTAGCTTTAATTATAGCATATTTTATGGTTGGAAATTTACAACGTAATCAATTATATTATATAGCTATCGCAATTATTCTTATTACAGGAATACCGATGAGTAAGATTTTCTACATGAGAGATGATGACAAGTTCTACGATGAGTTAAACCTCAAATATAAGGACGAAAAGCATAGAATAATCAAGGGCGGCTTGGTGTTTCTTTACTTTTTGCTTTCTGTCATTGGCTGTGTCTGTTGTGTAATATTAGTTATCTGATTATGTGATAGACCACAATACTGTCGTCTTTTCAAGGTCTAATCGGCTGGCTTACCTTTGTGTAAACCAACCGATTTTCTTATGATACTGACGATAAACGGAAAACAGGCAGCGCTGAAGAAGGGGTCTTCGATAGAGTACGTATCGGAGAACCGCATCTTCACCGATGCCGATGACTACAGCATGGAGATTGAACTGCCCCTTGCAGACTGTCCGCAGAACCTCGACATCTTCGGGATGATCACCCGGGTGCTGCAGGACACCAACTTCTTCAAAAATAGAGCAAGCCGAATGCAGAGTCAAGCTTGCTTGAACTCTGTTAAGGCGTAGCCTATTTTATCTAACCGGGGTGCCGTCGTGATCACCGGCATCACGCAGGAATCAGTCAAGGTGCATCGGACCCGAATCTATGGCATCAATCAATGGTGTCGTATTTTTCCATTTCTTCCAAAAGTGTGCGCACAACGAAACATCGGTCATAGGGATCGGTGATGCCTGTCTCGTTCAGGAACAGATAAACGATGTCATAGCGGTCGCCAGAATGGGTGTCAATCATTTCGCCATAGGAGATTCTTGTATCATCGAAGCAACAACCCTCCAGATTGTCACGGCACCAACGCCTCACGCGACCTTCCATTTCCTGCCCGGACTCGCTTGCGAGCCACTGGGCATAGGCATCATCCCATAGTTTCTTCTCCAAATAACTGTTCCAAACGCTTCCTATTGTTTCCATAACTTGCCTCCTTCCGTTAATGTGATTCATCATACTGTTTGATTATTTCAAGCAGCCTGTGGGCGGCAAACAGCCGGTCATACGAATCGGCGATGTCCGTCTCTTTGAGCATTACATACACGATGTCAAACCGCCCACCCAACTGCACGTCGAGCATTTCGCCATAGGTGTATCTGGCTCCTTGGCTACTGGTACACCCGCACATATTGTTTTCAAACCAGCGTGCCACTCGGCCCTGCATTTCCTGCCCGGCATCGCTATTGAGCCACTTGGCATAGGCTTCGTCACGCAGTTTGGCTTTCAGCAACAGGTTTTCGGCCCTGCTTGGCGCAATTAATCTCAACATATTAACTCCGTTTTAAGGGTTGAACATTCACTTGATTTGCGTATCAGTCATTAATGCGGGGGTATTCCAACCCGTTGTCGGCAAACATTCGCATACCGCTGATTGAAGAAGGGGACTCAACACCCTCAAACACAAATGGTCTATCGCTTTTCTTCACATAATGTGAATAAACCTGCCCCACCTTGTCCATAGTGATGTCGCTGCCGATTTTCTCAACCGTTCCGCTTGGGTAGATTACATTGTAGTCGCCACCGTTGTTGTGAATGATGCCGCAGTCCTGCGCCAAGCCATCAATGGTAAGCAGGTCAATGATGATGTGCCTGAATTCACTGTATGACATATCTGCGGGGCGGGCAATGAAATAGGAACGCTCAACAACTTCCGTGAGTTCACTTTTCTTTGCGTCCTTGTGGTTGACCCCTTCGGGTGCTTCCTGCCAATGACCGACCAACAGATGAACACCCATCTTCTTGTCGTTGAGCATCCCACGCAGCTTGCGGTTGTGCAAGATGTTCTCTTTCTTGGTTTTCTCTTTGCGGTAAGCGGAGATGATTGCGAAATCCGTGCTATCCATCTGTTGGAGCAGGCGATTGAACGACCCCTCCAAAATGATGTTGTTGTTCGCAGAGTCAGCATACCCCTTTACCATACACCCGTATTTTTCGGAGTAGCTTTCTGTAAATGCTGACGAAAAGTCCTCAAACGGTAACATCCCGTCAACGTCAATGTTCTCTTGTTTGTATTTATATTTTCGTTCCATAATCAAATCTCAATATTTGAATTCCGTTTTAAAGGTTGAACATTCACTTGATTTGCGTATCAGGCGGTGTGAAAACCGACTGACTTGGCAACCGTCTTGCTCGCCAACTGCTCGCTCTTGCAGTAGTCCACCAATTGTTCCAGACGAGGCTTGGCACCAGCACCATAGAGGATGCCGCTAATGGCATACTTACGGGCGACGTTCTCAATCTGCCCTCCGCTGAAGTCGAAAATCTTGGCCAGATGGACGGCCTCGGCCTCGGTAAGGTCTTTAATCATCTCTTGCCAAATCTTGGCACGGACTGTGGCATCGGGCGTCTCGAACTTGATTTTGTAGAGGAAGCGGCGCTCGAATGCGCTGTCAAGATTACCCTCGAGGTTGGTTGTGGCGATGAGGATGCCGTCAAGGTTCTCCATCTCCTGCAGCAGGATGTTCTGGAGGGTGTTCTCCATCTTGTCCACTGCATACTCGGCACCGCTCTTGCGCTTGCCGATGATGGCATCGGCCTCGTTGAAGAACAGGATGGGTGCCACCTCGCAGCGGTTCACCGCCTCACGGTAGCGTTCAAACAACGCCTTGAGGTTCTTTTCGCTTTCGCCCACCCACTTGCTCTTGATTTGCGGCACATCGACCGTCATAATGGGGCGACCCGTGCGGCGCGCCAACTGATAGACGGTCTCGGTCTTGCCCGTGCCAGGACCGCCGTAGAACAGGCACGCAAAGCCCTGGCGGAATCCCTGTTGCAGCATCCTCTCGTGGATTTCGCTGTATTTCTCCTGCGAGAGGAACGATGACAGCTCCTCCACCTGCTTCTCGACTTCGGCTGGATAGAACATCTCCTTGGGGGTGAGGTCGGCAGGATTGCGCAAATCGGCGATTCTGACATCGCTGGTCCTGAGATTGAGTTCGCATAACAGGTCCCTCTTGGCCGTACTGGTGAGGCAGTAGGTCGTGGGGTCGGCGATGCCGTCTTCACAAAAGTGTTCAATGAGTTTCTTCTCCATCAATGGATGGTTACCACTCTGCAGCGCACTGCGCGCCTCGCTGAAACGGCTCTGGCGGGTGAAGAGCTGGCTCAATTCGCCGCTGCGGATGCGGTTATAGTCCTTATTGACACAGAGGTGGATGAAGAAGAAAAGAATCATCCAGTTGATTCCTCTGAGCTTGAGTGCACGAAGGCGCTTGACAAACTCCAACTTGGGATTGGCGGCGACAAGCTCCTCGAGTTCCTGCCGCGCGTCATCGACGGTGGCGGCATCATCAATCAGGTCGTTGAAGATGCGGTTCACCGCCTCGAAGAAATCAAACACATCGAGCCCCTTGATATTGGGCTGCTCGGGAACCTCGTCATTTTTCAAGGCCTTGAGCACATCACGGGGGACGCCGACAGAATCCCCTTCGACCACATCGCGGTAGCGGAGCAGGCGGCGTCGCACCAGCGCGTCAAGGTCCTTTCCGTAGCTCAGCACCCGCACATTGCCCATATCGAGATGACCAGCCAAATCGTCATAATTGACGCGGTAGGGACCGCAGTCCAGGCAGATGGAAAACAGCACAGCCTGCACAGGAGTCACACCAAGTCGTGACGACAATAGGGTCAGTTCAGGCTCAGCGCTCTCCAGGAATTCATCATCCAGCTCGCTGTCCTTGGACAATTCCACCACGCGCTCAATGGTTTGCAACAGCGTCAACTCATTGGCGTCTTTCTCTTTCTTCTCGGAAATCAGATTTCCGTCCAAATCAATTCTCAAACTAGGAGCGATGTGTACTCGTTTTCTTCCCATAATTCAATATTTAAAAGATTAATATTATGCGATGGGCAAACTGCCCACTTTCTTTATGGTAACATTGAAAGAAAGAATTCAACGGAAATCTGTTAATATTTGTTAATTTGTATCTTCGGGTGGGCTTTTTCATGCCCAAAACCGTGTCTTGGAAAAATGTGTTCTCAACGATAGCACCTGTAGCAGAGATGAAGCGGCTACCAGAGCAATCAAGAATAAATCTTAAATGGCGACAGGACTCAAAATATATTTGTACCTTTGTGCCAATATGAACGAATTGTTTCCATTAATGTATAACCACCTGACCATAAAGCATTTGTTTGCATTTCTGGCAGTAGTCGGATTGTTGCTGTTTCCGCTCTCAGTCACCTGCAGAGCCAACTATTCTCATGATACTCTTCAGCAGACAAGTGAGGTCGTTTCCAGTCTGATAAAGGAAGGGAAGCTGACGACCTATTCGATGGTCACTCGCGATGGCAGGCGCTTGGTGAGTTATAAGGGCGCCGACGGAGAAGAGGTGTTTGAACTTGTACCAATCTCAGAAATGCCCGAAGGGCTGCCTCAAGTGCGTCAGTGGAAAATCTATAGCATCAAGTCCTCTCACACCGACATCGGACTCCACAACTCCCAGTACATTCAGCGGCACGGATGTGTAAAGCACGTCAGAGATGCCGCCGCAATTGTCGATGCCGACACGCTTGGAGACAATGACCCCTCGGCATATCGATACATTATGGAAGGCTATTGGTCCTGGCACAACTATCCGCATGACATGGGACAAACCGAGGCTGAACGGATTGTGTCCAATTATTTCAAGAGAGGCCGATTTGATGTTGGAGCGACCTGTGCAGGCAACCACACCCATGTCTATGGATTTGAGGAGTTGTGCCGCTCGATTTACACCAAGAAATACCTTGAGGATAACTGGGGCATCAAGTCCAAGACGATGATGATGATTGATAATCCGGGTATGAGTTGGTCCATTGTTGCACCTTATGCCGATGCCAGAATCGAGAACATTGTATTCGCACCCAACCAGTGGAACCCATTCCCCTCGACCATCTGGCCCTGCGACAAGACGATGCGCCGCTACACGCTCAATCCGGATGCTGGCGGCGGTGGCAACCGGATTGATGTGAGATATGCTTCGTCCCTGCCGATGGTCTTTTTCTGGGAATCCCCGGACACATCGGCAAAGATTCTTGTTTGGGCTTCTACTCAGTACGCCAGCGGCATGGACATTTTCGGCCTGAACATTTCTGGGCCGATTAAGAGCATGGACGATGTAATACAGAAGACGGCTGTCGGTTTGAAGACCCTTGAAGAGCGGTATCCCTATGATATCTGGCTAGCTGCCAACTACGATGATGACGAGCCTGCGAACAGGCAATTGGCTGACTTCTTCAAGGCGTGGAACGATGTGTGGGAAACCCCCACATTCTGCACGCTTGGCTCTCTTGAGGAGCCTTTCGAGTATCTTCGTGAGCATTATGGGAATGATATTCCGACTCTACGTGGAGAAATCACGAGCGGATGGCTGCAGCACCCGATATGTACGCCCGAACTTCTTGCTGCCAAGTTCAGTGCAGACCGACTGCTGCCTGAGGCTGAGGCGCTGACGTCAGTCGCTGCGGCAAAGGGCAGAGAAGCCTACCCGCATGACGATTTCAAGAGGGCGTGGTGGCATCTGGTGATGAATGATGAGCATTCTTACGGTGTATCGGGTTACAGCGGCAGGCGTGTGTTTGAAACATGGCTACAGCACCGCGATTGGATTAACAAGGCGCAGTCCACGGCAGATGCCTTTCTCGACAAAGCACTTGAAAAACTCGGTGTTGCCAAGCCCGAAGGCCCGGAAGTTATTCCTGCAAACGGAAAGACAGTTGAAAACCGTTTTTACAGAATTACAGTAACAAGTGAAGGCGTTATCACATCCATCTACGATAAAGAACTAGGGCGTGAGCTGCTCAACGGAGAGGCGAACAAATTTCTGTACACCCAAGATAACCACCAGACCTGGTGCGACCCCGCTTTGCTCGGAGCGGAAATTGTCCAGACGGTCAGCCTCGCCAAGAATGAGAAACTCATTTACATCGACAACGATCTGAAACATCCCACCGACCTGTTTAACAATCACAGGTACTATCGCTACGGTTATTACCAGTTCCCGTTTGCCGTCGATAATGCGCGCTTCTACACCCAACTGAACGGCCCTGTGATGGAGCCCTACAAGGATTTGACCGGTCATAGCACCGACGCTTATGTCGGCGCCAGGGAATGGTCGTCAGTTGAGAATGGCGAGTTTGGTGTGGCGCTCATCCAATGGGACTCATCGCTGATGGAATTCGGCGAAATCCATCCGGACAAGACCTGCTACTCGTTCGGGAAACTGCCTGAAGGGAAAAGCGCACTGTACAGTTACCTGTTTACCGACTGGCTCCAGATGCACAACCCCGACTACGAGAGCGTGAATCTCCATTTCCGCTATGCCATTACCTCCTATGCCGGGACGTGGCGCGACGCCCACATCCCCACGATTGCAAGGAATGTGACCGACCCGTATTCATCTCTTCTGCAGAAGTACATCAGCGCAGATGCACCCAATGTTCAAGTCATTACTGTCAAGGCTGCTGAGGACGGAAGGGGCTATATCGTGAGACTCAAGGAAACTGAAGGAAGGAACGTCGTTACGGCAATTAAGCGTGATTTCTTGAAGCGCAAGAAAATGATTCGCACAGATATCCTCGAGAATGATATCGAGGCCATCCCAAACGGAAGAATCGCGCTAAAGCCCTACGAATATGTCACTGTGCGCATTGCACCCGATATGAAGGTGGAATTCTCCGAGCCAACGAGCGATGGATATGAGTATACGGGACTGATTTCGCGTCCCTGCGCCACACATGGTGAAGCCGACGGCCAGTTGTATCTGGAGTGGGGCGCCAACATGGATAAGGACTACGACCATTATGAGCTTTACCGGTCAACAGACCCCGGATTCCAATGCTCGCAAGAGACTTTCGTCTGCAATGTTCGCAACGAGGTCTATGATGGTATCCCTTACCGCGTAGCCCGATACGAGGACACAGGACTCGATAGCCACCGAAGATACTACTACAGGATTAGGCCCGTCACAAAAGACGGCGAGAAAGGTAACTTTTCCGAAGAGTTTTCCGCTATAACAAGATTAATGCTTCCATAAACCCCTCGCAATGAAAAAGAAGTCATACACCGACTTCTTTTTCGGTCCTATTTTTAATTATTTTGATTGTTTTTGATAAATCACTATTTTTGTGGATTATAAAAACATGACAAACCAGATAAATCAAGAACGATGAAGAAATCTAGCTCATTTTTAGCGGTATTGTTGTTGATGCTGGCTTCATTTACCGCTGGCATTGAGTATCCTCGTGGTGATGTGAATTATGATGGTCAGGTCAGCATATCAGACGTGACCTGTTTGATTGACTATCTATTGACTGACTCTTGGCCTGAAGCTCCTGTGACCCCTCCCGACACCCATGAGTACGTTGACTTGGGTCTGTCTAGCGGCACACTGTGGGCAACATGCAACGTCGGTGCAGATAGCCCTGAGGAATACGGCGATTACTTCGCTTGGGGCGAGACCGCACCAAAGGAATACTATTTCTGGAACACCTACAAGTGGTGCAATGGCAGCAAAGACACGATGACGAAGTACTGCACTGACAGCAGTTGCGGCGATAGCGGCTTTACCGACGATAAGACGGAGTTGGATCCCGATGACGATGCCGCCTACGTGAACTGGGGACCGTCATGGCGCTTGCCCTCCTTGGAACAACAGCAGGAGCTGGTTGATAATTGCACTTGGACTTGGGAAAATTTTAACGGCGTGAATGGCTATTTGGTAATAGGCCCGAACGGCAACACCTTGTTCTTGCCCGCCTCCGGCCGCCGCTGGGGTGGGGCGCTAGAAACGGGTACGTATGGCTTCTATTGGTCGCGCACTCTCCGCGTGGATAACTCCCGCTACGCTTACATCTTGAACTTCATCTCGGGGAACGTGTACTGGGATAAAAGCAACTACCGCTATGACGGATTTGCCGTTCGTGCTGTGCGTGTCTCTCAGAATTAGCACAACACCGTCCTTTCTAGTAACATGAGGTTGGTTTACCTTTGCGTAAACCAACCTTTGTTTTGCATCTGGCTAGCACAAATTATCGGAGAACTGCATCTTCACCGATGCCGATGGGTACTCCTCCATTGGAGTAGAATAATTCATCTGATAAATCATTCATACTTGGGAATTATCAAGAAGCTGATAGTGGACTGTTCCTGCATTATCAGCAATGACTATCATTTCACGCGTTTCGCTCCCAACTGTGATGATTGTGTGAAAGCGATTGCCCATTTCATGGACCATACTGATGTCCGATACAATTATATTTTCTTTTTCTAATGCTTTACAAACGATGTCTTTCAGCAAGTCAATCGTAATAATTGAGTTAGGTCCATGTTTCTTCATGATGTACATGAGCATGAGCGACTTAGCAGTATCGTATTTCTTGTAAAGCTTAAAAACCAAACAAATCAGCAAAACAGCACCGATAAAAAGTCCTAGTGCAAGTAAAAGGCCATCATTCATAGTTTTAATCAATAGAAGTTCGTAGTACATTTTGTGCAAAAATACAAATATTGATGTATCATTGCAAATAAAAAGATGCCGAAAACGATTGCGATAAACGTCTTGATTTCAGCATCCGAATTGGAAGTAAAACCCTGCTATACCACAAAACGGTGGATACATTGTTTTAAATGCCGCCAGAATCGTTACCTGTGCGGGATTTTATTTATATTTGCACCATGAAACTAACTGCGAAATTAAAAAACGTAGTGTCGATGCTCTGAATGCTAAGATTAACGAGCTTCAGTCACTTAAGCCCGAAGTTGAAATCAATTCTCGCTTTTCTTGTTTTGACTTTTTCATATTTGAAACGACAGTTACACAATTGATGTTGTCCAGTTCAGTTGATGACTTGGTTAATGTTCAGAATTCAAAAATAATGATAGATATGATGAAATCTAAATGGCTACAATTCGTCTGCATAGTGGGCTTCATAGCTCTCACTGCTTGCAATTCAGCGAAACAGAGTGTGATGTCGCAACGTGCTCCCTCGCTCGAAAGTGATGCGTGGGATGCCTCGTCATGGATTGCGGTTGCTGATGCTCCCGTTGTTACAGAAAAAGTCCTGGATGGTACTAGGGCTGCCGATGGTGCCAACTGGTTTGTCTCCACGCTCAAGAACGAGCAGCAAGTAACCAAGGCCGTGTGGATGACGTCGGGCTTGGGAGTGTATGAAATCTATGTCAATGGTAAGAACATCGGTGATGAGGTCCTGAAGCCGGGTTTCACCCATCCGATGAAGACCAAGCGATCTTTCACCTATGACGTCACAAGTGACTTCAATACCACCGCAGGTGCCGATAACGTGCTGTCGGCCCAGGTGACGCCGGGGTGGTGGGGTGACAAGATTGTCACACCTGAAGGTAACGATGGAATGATTGGCAGGAAGTGCGCCTTCCGTGGCGTTCTGGAACTGACCTATGCTGATGGCTCCAAGAAACACTACGGCACCGACACACTGCACTGGAAAGCCGGCATTGCGGGGCCTGTGAAACATGCAGCCATCTTCGACGGCGAGGAATATGATGCCCGTGAGCGTGCTGTAGATGCAACTAATCCTGCGTTGTCCAAACCCATTGTGAGCGACGAGTTCAAGGGCGAAATCCTTCCGACAGATGGTGCTGAGATCTACCTGCGCCACGACCTGGCCCTTGCACCTGTCCGTGCCTACATATGGAAAGATGTAGAGGGGGCTGATGATTCAACGGCCTATGGCAGAGTAGTCATTGACAGGGAATATACTGGCGGAGAACCGATGGTTGTTCATCAGGGCGAGCATCTTGTGATAGACTTCGGCCAAAATTGCTCTGCCGTGCCCGCCTTTGTATTTAATGCCAAGGGTGGTACACGGCTCACTTGCATCACCTCCGAGTTACTGAACGATGGCAATGGTTTGAAGAGCCGTGGCATGGATGGCCCCGAGGGCAGCGTGCACCGCCAGAACCTGCGCATCCCGGACACAGGTATGAGAATCGACTACACGTTTGCCGATTCCATGGTGCCCGCTGAGTGGTATCCCCATTTCACTTTCTTCGGCTATCGCCTGATTTCTATCACAGTTACCGACGACGTGGAAATTCACAGCGTCAAGTCTATTCCTGTGACCTCGATTGCCCAAGATTTGGAAATCGGAAAGATTTCTACTGGAAACGAGCTGGTGAACAAACTGATTTCCAATACACTTTGGGGACAACGCTCCAACTATCTGTCGGTGCCCACTGATTGCCCGCAGCGCAACGAGCGCCTCGGTTGGATGGCCGACACGCAGGTGTTTACCGAGACGGGAACCTTTTTTGCCAACACCGACAGTTTCTTCCGCAAGTGGCTGCGCGATGTGCGCGACACGCAGAGCGAGACTGGGGCCTATCCCGGTGTTGCACCGTGGGCACAATATGGCGCCTCTTCTGCCGACATGATGCGGCTTGGATGGGCCGATGCCGGCATCATTGTCCCCTGGACGGTTTGGAAACAGTTCGGCGACAATGACATCGTGGACCAGCATTGGGCGTCGATGGAGAAATTCATGGAGCACGTGAACCAGACGAAATATGACCACACCGCATTGAATGCCGAGAACGGCAACTATCAGTGGGCCGATTGGCTGAGCTATGAACCGCTTGAGAGCTGCACTGGAACGGCCTTTGGCAAATATGGTGTCAAGTCCGATACACGTGTCTATTGGAGCTATCTGGGCGCATCCTACTGGGCTATCGATGCTGCCATGATGCGTGACATGGCACGTGCTACAGGTCGCGACGCCTCAAAGTATGAAGCCATGGTCGACGAGGCAAAAACCTATCTGTTGAAACGCTTCTTCAATGATAAAGGAGAATTCAAAGCCGAAATCCTCAACACGATGCAGACGCCGATTTTGTTCGCTCTCAAGAACGATTTGCTCCAAGGACCGGCCAAGGACAATATGTTGAAGCGCCTGCGTAAAAACTTTGAGGAACATGGCAATTGCCTGCAGACGGGTTTCTTGGGGACTTCCATCCTGATGCCCATTCTCACCGAGAACAGGATGAGCGACATCGCCTATGACCTGCTTTTCCAGCGTAAGAATCCCAGCTGGCTCTATTCGGTGGACAATGGTGCAACGACCATTTGGGAACGATGGAACAGTTACATGATTGAAGAAGGCATGGGACCGCAGGGCATGAACAGTTTCAACCACTATGCCTATGGTGTCGTCTGCCAGTGGATTTGGGAAACCGCAGCAGGTATCGCTGCCGACACTGCTCAGCCGGGTTTCCGACACATCATCATGAAGCCTTTCCCCGACAAGCGTTTGGGCCATCTTGATGCCGAGTATAAGTCGGCTGCAGGACTCATCAAGAGTTCTTGGAAATATGAGGGCGACAAGTGGATTTGGAAGTTTACCATTCCCAAGGGAGCAACAGCATCGGTTACCCTCCCTGGTGAAACGCACTCTCATGAATATCAGGCAGGAAGCTACACCATCAAGATGAACCTCGACAAGTGAGAAACAGAGTAAAGTTCCGGATAAAACAATACTGCACCGCAAACCCAATCGCGGTGCAGTATTGTTTTACGGTGTCTGTTACTGTTGGGACTTTCGAGCGGTATCTCAAGAGTCGTTATGATACGTTAAAGTATTGTGGTTTTGTGATTTATGAACGGTTGCCATCCCGTAATAATTGTCGAAAACCCCTGTTATACTACAAAAGGGGGGTACATTGTATCCCCCAATAATCCACTGAATATCAAGCAGAATTACTGTACTGACAAGATATCATACATCACCAATAAAGTGTCTTGTCGTATTATAATGAATTAATATCGTCCCACAAGAGAGACCGTGCCCTCAAGACGGCATAATCAAACCGACAGCGAGTCTGGAAAAGAAGCTAACGAGGCTAACACCGAAGAGGTGCCGGTCTCGCCTTCTTTTTTTTTCGGTTTGGTGGGGCGCTTCAGTATTGATTCTCTTGACTGACGCATTGACTCACGAAGTCGTCGAGGTCGCCTGTTTTCCGCAACGGGACACGCCAATCAGGATTTGGCGATTTCTACGAGCAACTGCTGGTCGCTTGACATCTTCAACACGGTGGTTTGTTCCCGCATTGTCTCGGGCAGCGTGTAGGTGATGGAGTAGATATTCCTGGTCAACTCTCTTGCCTGACTGAGCGAGAATGGTGCCTTTGCCTTCTTGAGCCTCCTTTCCAGTTCGAGCATGATGGTATAGGCTGTGAAGCAGATGCAGATGTGACCTTCGATTCGGTTGCGCAGCCGATGATAGATCGGACGTATTCTCAGGTCGGTCTTGTTCATGCGGAACGCCCGCTCGATGAACCACAGGTTGTGGCAATTCGCGATAAACTGTTTAGACGCATTGTTACGCCACGTTAGTTGCGCGTAGTGGGCATACTACGGGTTTAGTCTTTATCGATGAATTTGTTGATCTGTTCTTGGATGTTCGGAGCCAGTGGGGGAATCTTGTTGACTTTCTCGAATCGGCGCAGTTCGTCGATGTTCATTTCAACCTGGTTGTCCTTGCGCTGTTGCTTGTATTCTTTTTTGTCGATGTAGGCGTAATCGGTGGCATAGGACTGCACTTGGATGAGGTATTCGGTGCCTGAATGCCTGTGCCTTCCAATAACGGTGAG
>CADCFN010000024.1 GCA_902800715.1 uncultured Bacteroidales bacterium | reverse complement strand
CTCGATCGTTGCACCCACCTCAAGTCCGTTGGGGGCAATGATGTAAGCTTTGTAGCCGTCTGCGTAGTAGAGCAGAGCAATGCGAGCCGAACGGTTGGGGTCGTACTCGATGGCTTTCACTACTGCCGGCACACCGTCTTTGTTCCTCTTGAAGTCGATCAGGCGGAGTTTGCGCCTGTGACCGCCTCCACGATAGCGGGCGGTGAGGTGACCCTCGTTGTTGCGACCGCCGGTGGAGCGCTTGCCGACCGTAAGAGACTTCTCTGGTGTACGCTTGGTAATGTCGTCAAATACACCAATAATCTTGTGTCTTTGCCCCGGTGTTGTGGGCTTCAATTTTCTTACTGCCATGTTATATTATAAATTACTATAGAAATCAATAGTTTGTCCTTCGGCAAGGGTAACGATGGCCTTCTTGAAAGCCACGGTGTGACCCTTGATGAGTCCGCTCTTGGTATAACGCTGCTTGTTCTTGCCAGCGTAGTTCATAGTGCTCACGTCGATGACCTTGACGTCATAGAGCTTCTCGATGGCGTCCTTGATCTGGTACTTGTTGGCATCGGGAGACACCTTGAATGTGTAACGGTTACCCTTCTCGGTAATTGCGTTGGCCTTCTCGGTCACAACGGGAATGATCTGAATGTTCTCCATTGTCTGTCCTCCTTTTACTTTAAGTTGTTGAGCATATCCACCGAGCTCTCGGTGACGAGCATCATGCGGTTGTCAAGCACGCGGTAGGTGTTGATGTCGCTGGCGGTAACCACGTTGGCGTTGGGCACGTTGCGCAGTGACAGGTAGAGGTTGCGCTCCTGTCCGGCGAGGACGAGCAGCAGCTTCTGTCCCTCGAGCTTGAGGTTGCGGGTGATGTTGACAAATTCCTTGGTCTTGGGGGCGTCGAACTTGATGTCCTCGATGACCATGATCTGGTTGTTCTGAGCCTTGTAGGTCAGCGCCGAGCGGCGAGCCAGAGCCTTCATTTTCTTGTTCAGCTTGAAGCCGTAGTTGCGGGGACGGGGACCGAAAACGCGGCCACCACCATGGAACAGCGGAGACTTGATGTCACCGTGACGGGCACCGCCGCCACCTTTCTGGCGACCCAATTTCTTGGTCGAGCCAGCGATTTCACTTCTCTCTTTTGCCTTGTGGGTACCCTGGCGCTGGTTGGCCAAGTACTGCTTAACATCGAGATAAACGGCATGCTCGTTAGGTTCGGCGATGGCGAAAATCTCATCGTTAAGGGTCACCTTGCGACCGGTGTCCTCACCCTTGATGTTATAAACTGCGAGTTCCATTCTCTTACATTTCAATAATTACGATTGAACCTTTGCTGCCCGGTACTGAGCCTTTAACCATGAGAAGATTGTTCTCGGGCAATACTTTAATCACTTGCAGGTTTTGAGCGGTGCAGCGCTTGTTGCCCATCTGGCCGGCCATGCGCATGCCCTTGAAAACCTTTGCGGGATAGGAGCAGGCACCGATTGAACCTGGCGCGCGCTGACGGTCGTCCTGACCGTGCGTGGTCTGTCCAACACCGCCAAAGCCGTGACGCTTCACAACGCCTTGGAAGCCCTTACCCTTAGTTGTGCCGATCACATCAACAAATTCAACATCACTGAGCATCTCTACGGTGAATTCGTCACCAGCCTTGTGCTCTCCATTAAATCCTTTGAACTCGGCCAAGAATCTTTGCGGCTTCACTCCAGCCTTCTTGAAATGACCTGCCATGGGCTTGGTGGTGTGCTTGTCCTTCTTCTCGACAAAGCCCAGCTGCAAAGCCTCGTAACCGTCGGTTTCAACAGTCTTCACTTGAGTGACAACGCAAGGACCTACTTCGATAACGGTGCACGGCACGTTCTTGCCGTCGGCACCGAATACGGATGTCATTCCGATTTTCTTTCCTAATAATCCTGGCATTTCGTTTGAATAATTAAATCTGTTTGTTAATGCTGTTAATTTACTCGTTTTTGTTCAATCTCTTGTACTACACCTTGATCTCTACCTCAACTCCGCTGGGCAATTCGAGCTTCATCAGAGCGTCTACAGTCTTAGCAGTGGAGCTGTAGATGTCGATGAGACGCTTGAAGGATGCCAGCTGGAACTGTTCGCGGGACTTCTTGTTGACAAAAGTCGAACGGTTCACGGTGAAGATGCGCTTGTGGGTAGGCAGGGGGATAGGACCGCTCACTACAGCGCCAGTGCTCTTCACTGTACGCACGATCTTCTCGGCAGACTTGTCGACCAAGTTGTGATCGTAGCTCTTCAATTTAATTCTAATCTTCTGGCTCATATTATTATATAATGTGAAATTGTATTATTGCAATAATTCGACGTGACCTAAACATTCGCTGAGCACCTTGATGGCGATAGGTGTAGCCACGGGTGCGTAGTGGGAGAACGACATGGTGCTGGTGGCACGGCCGCTGGTGATGTTGCGCAGCGCGGTGACATATCCGAACATCTCGGCGAGCGGGGTGCTGGCCTTGACGATGCGGGCACCGCTGCGTGCGTTCTCCATACCCTCGACGATGGCGCGGCGCCTGTTGAGGTCGGCGATGACATCACCCATGTTCTCCTCGGGAGTAACGACCTCGAGACTCATCATGGGCTCGAGCAGCACGGGGCGTGCCTTGCGGCAGGCGCTGCGGTAGGCCTGCATGGCGCAGAGCTCGAAGCTCAGGCTGTCGCTGTCCACGGGGTGGTAGCTGCCGTCGAGGATGGTGACCTTGAGGCTCTGCAGGGGGAATCCGGCGAGGACGCCGCTGCGCATGGAGCTCTTGAAACCCTTCTCGATGCTGGGCATGTACTCCTTGGGGATGTTTCCGCCCTTGACCT
Organism: uncultured Bacteroidales bacterium; assembly: GCA_902800715.1. GTDB lineage: Bacteria > Bacteroidota > Bacteroidia > Bacteroidales > Muribaculaceae > Sodaliphilus. The sequence goes on along the minus strand of CADCFN010000024.1, from coordinate 14,689 downwards.
CGTTGACGAACTGCAGGGTGCCGTCGAAGTCGTCGTCGATGGGCTCGACGCGGCATTCAATGTCGGCGAACTTGCCGTGACCGCCGGTCTGCTTCTTGAAGACCTCACGCACGGTGGCAGCCTGGGAGATGGCCTCCTTGTAGGTTACCTGGGGGCGACCCTGGTTGCACTCCACCTTGAACTCGCGGCGCAGACGGTCGAGGATGATGTCCAGATGCAACTCACCCATACCTTGGATGATGGTCTGGCCAGTCTCCTCGTTGCTCTCGACCTGGAAGGTGGGGTCTTCCTCGGCAAGCTTTGCCAGTCCCACCGCCATGCGGTCGAGGTCGTTCTGCGTCTTGGGCTCGACGGCGATGCCGATTACGGGCTCGGGGAAGTCCATGGCCTCGAGGGCGATGGCGTCATTCTGGCTGCCGCACAGGGTGTCACCGGTGTGAACATCCTTGAAGCCTACTCCCGCGCCGATGTCGCCGCAACCGATGACCTCCATGGGGTTCTGGCGGTTGCTGTGCATTTGGAACAGGCGGGACACGCGCTCCTTGTGACCGGTGCGCACGTTGTAGACCTGGCTGCCAGCGACGAACTGTCCCGAGTACACGCGGAAGAACACCAGACGTCCCACATAGGGGTCGGTAGCGATCTTGAAGACCAGCGCGCAGAGGGGCTCCTCGAACACGGGCTTGCGGGTGATCACCTTCTCGGGGTCGTCGACTGCGGTGCCTTGCACCTCACCGGCGTCAGCGGGACTGGGCAGGTAAGCGCACACGGCGTCGAGCAGTGTCTGAACGCCCTTGTTCTTGAACGAGCTGCCGCACAGCACGGGAACCATGTTGCGGTCGAGCGTGGCCTTGCGCAGGGCGCTCTTGATCTCGTTCACGGTGATGGCCTCGGGGTCATCAAAGTACTTGGTCATGAACTCGTCGTCAAACTCGGCGAGCTGCTCAAGCATCTTGTCGCGGTACTCGTTGGCTTCGTCGACCATGTCGGCGGGGATGTCGGCGGTCTCGTACTCGGCACCGAGAGTCTCGTCGTGCCAATAGAGAGCCTGCATCGTCACCAGGTCAACGACGCCCTTGAAGTTCTCCTCAGCACCGATGGGCAACTGAACGGGGCAGGGATTGGCCCCCAAGACTTCGCGGATCTGGCGCACCACGTCGAGGTAGTTGCAGCCCACCCGGTCCATCTTGTTCACATAGGCGATGCGGGGCACACCGTACTTGTCGGCCTGACGCCACACGGTCTCGCTCTGGGGCTCTACGCCGCCCACAGCGCAGAAGGTGGCGATAGCGCCATCCAGCACGCGCAGCGAGCGCTCCACCTCGACGGTGAAGTCCACATGCCCCGGAGTGTCGATGAGGTTGATCTTGTAGCGGCTGCCGTCGTAGTCCCAGAACGTGGTGGTAGCGGCGCTGGTGATGGTGATGCCCCTCTCCTGCTCCTGCTCCATCCAGTCCATGGTGGCGGTGCCTTCATGAACCTCTCCCATCTTGTGGGTAAGGCCCGTGTAGAACAAGATCCGCTCCGATGTGGTGGTCTTGCCGGCATCGATGTGTGCCATGATGCCGATGTTGCGTGTATATTTCAGTTGTGCGTCGGTGCCCATTGTCAGTTCACGTCGTCGCTAAATCAGAATCTAAAGTGAGCGAATGCGCGGTTAGCCTCGGCCATGCGGTGCATGTCCTCTTTGCGCTTGAATGCGCCACCCAATGATCATGTTCTTCATTGAAACCGACTCTTTGCGGTCGGGGCGGATTTCGGTGGGCACCTGGAAGGTAGCACCACCCACGCGACGGGACTTCACCTCTACCTGAGGGGTGATCTTCTCCAACGCGGCTTTCCAGATTTCGAGAGGGGTCTTCTCTTCACTAGCCATCTTCTTGCCCACGAGATCCAGGGCACTGTAGAAGATACGGTAAGAGGTGTTCTTCTTACCATCATACATCAAGTGGTTGACGAACTTAGTTACGCGTACGTCACCGAACTTAGGATCGGGGAGAATGATCCGTTTTTTTGGCTTAGCCTTTCTCATTGTTTTTTACACTGTTGTAGTTTTAGTTCTGCCTGGTTGTCTTTTGCTTTGTTCTTCAACGCCCGCCGCTGCGGCGCGTTTACTCAACCAAATGAATCAATCCAACGAAACTGAAAACTAAGTTTAAATTAATTTTACTTTTTGAATTGTTCTAGTAAGTCAGGGCCTGTGAGCGTCACTGCTTATTTTTTCTTCTTGGGACGCTTGGCACCGTACTTGCTGCGGCGCTGGGTGCGGCCTTCGACACCGGCGGTGTCCAGAGTGCCACGGATGATGTGATAGCGTACACCGGGAAGGTCCTTAACGCGTCCACCGCGTACCATGACGATCGAGTGCTCCTGCAGGTTGTGGCCCTCACCAGGGATGTAAGAGTTCACCTCTTTACCGTTGGTCAAGCGCACACGTGCAACCTTGCGCATTGCCGAATTCGGCTTCTTGGGCGTGGTCGTGTAAACACGAACACAAACACCGCGACGCTGGGGACATGAGTCCAGAGCGGGCGATTTGCTGGTCGATTCCAGCGCTGTGCGGCCTTTTCTTACTAATTGCTGAATAGTAGGCATCTTAGTTTGTTAGTTTTTTAATTAATTTGACATTTATTTTTCAGTTTGCTTTCCCGCTCTCGAGGCCACTTAATCGCCCGTAAAATCAAGCGTTTAGGGAACGATTTTCAGCCTTGTGGCGCAAAAAAGCGTTGCAAAATTACAAACAATTTTTGTAATGGCAAAATCCCCGGTCACTTTATTTATTATATAATGTCAATTCTGGCGGCATTTTAGCCCGATTTTGGATACAGCACCGAAGCTAAAGCGCTGATAATCAGTACCCCTCACAAATTGTGAAATTTATTCAACCTTAACATAATTTAACTTCATTTAGCCAAACAAAATACCAAATTGCTTGAAATCATGAGTCGGAGTGGCCGCCACCCTACCCTTCGGCGTGGTGCCGCGTGGTGCCTTGCGGGAAGCACATGACAAGAGCGCCATTACACATTATATATAATATATAGAGAACATGAAATCCGCAACTTTTCATCCTGGCTGCCGATTTGCCATCAAAAGGTCTTAGGGCATAGTCAATTTTCTCCTTCATGTGAAAATACCACCGAATAGTGTGAGTTTCTAAGTTTTTATGCTTATATTTGCCATGCCATTGATGATTCTGCTTGTTTTGAATTGCAGCACCGAGACAAGTAAAGAATCTGACATGGCAAAATAAAATCCTGAGCAACTTTTTAATGCTCAGGAACTTATAAAAACATTTAACTAAAGTGCTGCGGAATTAAGGGACAATAGAAAAGCTTCTTTTGTAACTGTAAAAACGAGAGTCTATGAAAAAATCTCTATTGCTTCTATTGGCTGTGATGACCAGCATATATGCGCTGGCCACCGAATATCATTCATTGGAAGAAATACGCGACCAATGGACGTCACGCAACATCCAAGTGCCCAAGGGCGGCAACGACCCAGGCATTGTGCAGTTGCTCAAAGCATTCCAGGACACCTGGCACGCTTACACCATCAGCCCTGTATTGGAGAAAGCCAAGAACCCCAACTTCACCTTTGAAGCCGATGAGGAGTATGGAGGGGGCATCACTGTAGACCGCAAAAACGGATATGTGAATCTGGACAGTGGCGCCTCTGACGGCGGCTACATGGAAGCTTGTGTGTGGCGTCGTGACAACGGACACCGTCTATTTGCCATCGTCCTGGGCCAGCCCGTCGATCCTGAGATAGAGTTTGTATGCTTCTACGACTACGACCCCAAGACCTTAACCTTGTACCCGGAGGCGGGGCCAGAGCAAGAGTTCCACCCTCTCAACATGGACAACCACATCGGCTACAACCTGCCCCAAAAGGGAAAGGATTTCATCATTTGCGAATACGACTTCAACCTTCAGAGCAATATCAACCACGTATTCGCTTGGGATGGCAACAAGCATCACTTCTCGCACATCAGCATCGACGACCTGAAATACGGATATCGCTGGTTCAACCCCAAGGAGACGGACTATCTTGTCGAGATGACCAAGATTGCATTCATCACCCTTCCTGGGCAGGAAGACTATTTTTACCTGCTGAGCGACGAGGAAGAAGAGGGCATGCTTGCCATCGCCCCTTACAAGGGCGACATCGAACTGATTGGCATCAACAACCCCATCAGCTATCATAAGTTGAGCTTCTATCCTAACGTGGTGGTGACAGAGGCTGAAATCTACGGATACACCAGTTATGCTTTCCTCAAGGATGGCTATGTGTGGCAGATGATAAATGAGTATCCTGCCCTGGTGGGCGATGACGGACAGCCAAGAATCAGTGTGGAGGGTTGGGAGGACATGGACGAAAAGGCCGCCCGTGAGAAAATCAAGTCATTGGGCCAACCTGTCCAAATAAAGCCGAATTGGAGAAATGTGAGACTGAAATAGCTGATTGAATCATGATGAACCTGATTGCCAATATCGTAATGACCGTCTCGGCCCTGTTTTGCCTGGTTGTGTTTTTGGGAGGTGATATCACCAAGCACCGCGAAATGGGTCACAGCAATACCAAGTATTCCCAATGGCTGCGCAAGAGCGGCGAGTTATTGTCACCCAAGCGCCTGCTGTTGCTGGTCGTGTTTTTCGGCAGCCTCACCACCATGGCGCAGGAGTCGTGGATTGTCGTCATGATTCTGGCGGTGGCATTACTCATCTTGGGCATCGCCCTACTGAAAGGGCGCCAATGGAAACTCATGGAGAGGGACAAACGCACCAATCGAATGCTATCCATAGTACTATTGTTGGTCATGCTAGTCGGTATTATCACGATTGCATGTGCCTACGTACAGACCAATGCGCTTTTCGCCTCGCATATCATGGCAATATGGGCGTTGATGTTTCTGCTTGTCACACCCTTTCTCACCATGCTTGTCGCATGGATGCTAAAGTTGGGACGTGGCGTCAACGGTCCAGAGCAGCATACGCCCCAGGATTGAGAATCTCAAGATATTCTTCATAGGGGATAAAGTGTCCACCCATCGAGCGCAGGTGGGGAGTCTCAAGTTGGCAGTCAATCATCTTGCCGCCAATGCTCTGCAGGAACTGCGCGAGATGTATCAACGCGAGCTTTGAGGCGCTGGGCACCTTCGAGAACATGCTCTCGCCGATGAAGCTGCTGCCGACGGCGACACCATAGAGTCCTCCCACCAGTTCGTCTTCGCTGTTCCACACCTCGACGCTCTTGGCATAGCCCAAGAGGTAGAGGTCGGTATATGCCTTCATCATGTCCTCGCCCAACCAGGCACCCTTGCAATAATAGCGGCCATCCACCTCGCTGCAGCCATGAATGACGCCTTCGAAGTCTTGATTGAAGGTCACCCGATACTCATGCTTGTTCATCAGGGTGCGCATCGAGTGTGAGATGTGAACCTCACTGGGGAAAATCACAAAGCGCTTCATGGGGCAGTACCATGCGGGATAAGGCCAGTCGCGGAACGAGAACCAGGGGAAGATGCCGTAACTGTACGCCAGCAGGAGGCGGTCGACACTCAAGTCGCCGCCAACTGCCAGCAGTCCGTCCTCTTCACCCATTCGGGGGTCGGGAAAAACAATATCGTCAGTCAGTTCGAAAATCATTGTGCACTACCCTACTCTATTGCGGTTGCTCTAATTCATCAATCACATACTCGCCGCCCTGCTTGAGCGTGCCAAAGAGGATTTCCCTCACCAAGCGGGCCTTGAGGCGGCTGTGGATGACACGGTCCATCTCACGGGCGCCATATTCCTGGCTGTAACCCTCGCGCAACAGCTGGTCGTGGGCTTTTTCGCCCAACTTGAGCGTCACGCCCTTGGCGGTGAGCATGGTCTGCAGCTCACGCAGTTTCTTGTCCAGAATCATGCCCGCCATGGTGCGGTCCATGTCGTTGAACACGACGATTGACGACAGGCGGTTGATGAATTCGGGCTTGAAGGTCTTCTTCACCTGCTTGAGCATCGCCTGGCCGGCGCTGACGGTCGAGGCAAAGCCCACCGAAGCCTGATGAGCGAACTGGGCGCCGGCGTTGCTGGTCATGATGAGCACCACGTTGCGGAACACCGCCTTGCGGCCCTTGTTGTCGCTCAGCGTACCGTAGTCCATCACCTGAAGCAGCAGGTTGAAGATGTCGTCGTGGGCCTTCTCTATCTCGTCGAGCAGAAGCACGCAGTCGGGGTGCTTGCGCACGGCATCAGTCAACAGGCCGCCGTCTTCATAGCCCACATAGCCCGCAGGCGAGCCGATGAGCTTGGCGACGGTGTGCTTCTCGACATATTCGCTCATGTCGAAGCGCACGAGTTCCACGCCCAACTCGCGGGCCAGCACGCGTGCCACCTCGGTCTTGCCGACACCGGTAGGTCCGACGAACAGCAGCGATGCCAGCGGCTTGTTCTCGTCGGTGAGTCCAGCCTTGGACATCTGCACCGCCTCGACCACCTGCTTGACAGCTTCGTCCTGGCCGTAGATGTTGTCCAGGATGCGAGGCTCCAGCGACTCGAGGCGGTCGTTGTCCTCCTCGTCCATCGTGAGTGCCTCGACCTTGGCAATGCGTGCGAGCACATTGGCGATGAGCGCCTTGTCCACACGGTTGTCCTCGCCAGGCTTGCGGTTCATCTGCACCCAAGCGCCAGCCTCGTCAATCAGGTCGATGGCCTTGTCGGGAAGGTAGCGGTCAGTTATGTGCCGCGCGCTGCCTGTCACGGCCAGCTCGAGCGCATCATCGTCATATTTCACCTGATGGAACTCCTCGTAGCCCACCTTGAGCATCTGCAGGATTTTGAGCGCCTCGTCGACTGAAGGCTCATCTATCGCCACTTGCTGGAAACGGCGCATGAGTCCCTTGTTGCGCATGATGTAGCGGTTGTATTCCTCGTAGGTGGTTGCACCGATGAAGCGCACTCGCCCACCCTCCAGATAAGGCTTGAGCAAGTTGCTGGCATCCATCGAGCCGTCGCCGATTTGACCAGCGCCCACGATGTTGTGAATCTCGTCGATATACAGGATGGAGCCTTTCTCGGTAGCGATGCCCTTCATGACCGCCTTGAGGCGTTTTTCAAAGTCGCCACGATACTGCGTGCCGGCGATGAGCGACCCGAGGTCGAGCTGGTAAATCCTGACGTTCTTCAACGACTCGGGCACATTGCCGACCATGATGCGCTGTGCCAAACCGTAGACAATCGAAGTCTTGCCCACGCCCGGTTCACCGATGTGCAACGGGTTGTTCTTGTCCTTGCGGCACAGCACCTGGATAGTGCGGTCCAACTCCGACTCACGGCCGATGAGCGGATTGTGGTCAGCGAGGTGGTCGTTGATGCACAGCACATAGTCACGCCATGAAGCTGACCTGGCGCTGCCAGGCCCGTCCTCCATTTCAGATTCCTCCTCGTCGTAGGTCTCATCATCAAGGTCATCGTCATCGCTATCGTCATACTCATCGTTTCCGCTTTCGGCATCTTCCACGCCTCGGTTGCAGATATCCACCAGGCAACGCAAGAACTCTCCGCAGTCGGCCCTCTTGACCATGACATGCAGGCAGTTGGCGGCAAAAGAGTCCTTCAGCTCATAGAGCACCCTCATCATGTGGGGAATATCAGCTACCTCGATGGATGCCGCCGAGCATTGCAGTTCCAATTGCTTCAAGAGCATCTGGTACTGATAGGAAAGCATGACCTGGGTATCCTCGTCGTCTTCAGGGATACGCTCCATGTCGGTGATGCGCTCCCGCAGCTTCTTGGTAATGGCACCGATGAGCACATCAGAAGTCACCTGATTGAGGGCGGCCATGACCTTGGGATTTCCCATTGCCACCATCAGGATGTGTTCGGGGGTAACCAGCCGTGCCCTGTCCATGCCGGCCAGTGCTATAGCCCCGGTCAAGATATCGTCAAGTTCGCGAGTATATTGTAATTCCATAATTTGTTACTTGTTGTGTGTTATAATGTGAAAAATAATCGTTATTCGGGCTCACACACGATTCTCAATGGGAAGCCCTCGTCACGCGCCATAGCCGTGGCTATCGACGCCTTGGTCATCGCCACGTCATAGGAATATACCCCTACAACCGACTGTCCTTCCCGATGCACCTTCAACATCAGCAGGACGGCTTCATTGGAAGGCTTGTTGAACACCACCTTCAGCACATGAGCCACAAACTCCATCGTCGTGAAGTCGTCGTTGTAGAAGATCACCTTGTACTGCCGTGGCTCCTCAATGAGGACGCGTTCTCGGGTTTTGGCACCAGCTCCAGTGCCATGTTTTCTCTTGTCAGACATAAATCCTGATACTTAAACATTAAGGGTAACTATATTTATAATGTATCAGCAAAAAGTGTGCCAAATGACATACTGTCATTTACAATAGCGATTGGCGGCAGTCAAAACAGGCGCAAGTGGCCGAGTGTTATAGCCGAAAGAACGCATGAGGGTGATGATGCAGAGTTTTTTTGACATAATGGGGCTTCATAAACAAAAATAACGTAAATTTGCAGTGCATGATTAATTGCCCATGGATATTGTCTGCTGCCAGACGACTGTTCTCGCTGCGTTTGCTGGCTGTCGTTTCGGTATTAGCCCTGCATCTCACAATGTGGGGACTTGACATCGAGTCGCTCTACCATGAGTTTTCGGGTTCAGACAAAGCCCGGAAAGCTGCCATCATCAATATCATTTCCCAAACACTCTATGACGCCGAAATCACCGACTCGCTGTACCAGTGTGACAAGTCCACGTCCCCCGATGTCATGGACTCGTTCATCCATTATCTGATGGCTGAGCACTACAACTCGCTGGAGCAATACGAGAAGTCACTGGACGAGGGCAACAAGGCCCGCGCCCATATCGACCCGGAGGTGGTGAGCAGGTTTTACAGCGATGTGCTGGGAGTGGTGAGCAACGCGCAGTACCATCTAGGGCAAATCGACGCCTCGCTGGAGACACTGCTCAATGCCTACAATGTGGACAAGCAGCTCGAGGACCCACGCCTCATCAGCAGCGACCTGAACTCGCTGGCAGCCATTTATCTGGTAGTACAGCAGCCTGGTCCCGGTATCGACTTCATCGAGAAAGCCATTGCCCTGGAGCGCAAGATGAAGCGCAACGACCGCCTTGCCGTCAGACTGGGCACGGCAGCCGAGCTCTACCTCATCAACAACGACCTTGACAAGGCGATGAGCACCATCGAAGAGGCCTACGACATCGACAAGAAAGATGGCCGTGAAGGCAATGCCGCAAAACGGCTGCTAGTGAAAGCCGCTGTACAGGAAAGCATGTCACAATGGCAAGAAGCCATTGCCACGCTGCAGCAGGCATTGCCCACCCTAGAGAAGTCGGGCAACAACTATTCGTTGTCAACCTGCCATAACCTGCTGGGACGTGCCAATGAGAGCCTGGGGCACCGCGCTGAGGCGATAGCCCATTTCAAGAAAGCGCTGGCACAGAGCATCAAGTGCAGTTCTCCCAAGAACGAACGCGATGCCGAGTACGGCCTGTGGCTGGCGATGCGTGACGATAATCCCAACGTCGCCATGCTGCACCTGGAACGCTACACGGCATTGACCGACTCGCTGTACCACAAAATGACGCAGATGCGTCCGCAGGTCATCGACATCACCGCCCATCACTTCGAGGAAGCCAAATGGAGCCATGAATCGGCTGTCAAGTCCGAACTCATCAAATGGGCAATCATAGCGCTTGCACTCATGCTCCTGATTATGATAGCAGGACTGTTCTACGCCTGGCGCAAAGGCACGCTGGCGCTGAAGATGCAACGCCAGACGCTCACCATGCGCGACCACTTCCTCGCCAACATCACCCAACGGCTCCACACCCCGCTCACCGTGATTACCAATACCGGCCACCAGATGGTCGAGCAAGGAAGGCCCAGCGCCGAAGATACCAAACGCATGGGTGAAACCATTGTGAAACACAGCAATGACATGCTGCAACTGATCAATCAGATGATTAACCTCGAGAACGTGAAATCATCGGTCGAGCAGCCAGACCTGAAGCCGGGTGATATCGTCTTGTATGTGCGTCTGCTTGTCGAGAACTTCATCGGCACCGCCCACAGCAAGCTCATCAACCTGGAATTCACATCGCCCATGACGTCCAAAACCGTGGTGTTCGCCCCCAATTATGTGAAACGCATCTGCCATGTGCTCATATCCAACGCCATCAAGTACACGCCCCGCAATGGCCGTATCACCGTGAGCTTGCAAGCCCTGGACGGGGGCAGGATTCGCCTGTCGGTTGACGATACTGGAGTCGGCATCCCACAGGACGCACGCGACCGCATCTTTGAGCCCATGTACCAGGCATCTGACGATGATGACGGCGTGAAAACCAGCACTGAGCTGTCGTTGGTCAACCTACTTGTCAAGGCGTTAAAAGGCACCATCAATATAGAGAGTGAACCGGGCAAGGGCTCAAACTTCATCATCGAATTCCCAGTGCAGCCTGTCGAATCGGATGGCAGTGCCGACACCGAAACGATGCAAAGCTTCATCGAAAAACGCATCAAGCTGTCCAAAACGAGCCAAAAACAACAGCCACTGGTGTTCATCGTCGAGAACAACGAGGATGTGGCCTACTTCATCGCCATGCACCTGAAAGAGAAGTACAATCTGAGATTTGCCCGTGACGGACAGGAGGCGCTGCAGAACGCCCAAGACCTGGTCCCCGACCTGATTATCACCAATATGACCATGCCCGTCATGGACGGCTGGGAATTGATTAAGCGACTGCGCGCCAACTCGGAGCTGAACCACATCCCCATCATCGCGTTGACCGCCAACACCAGCGAGCAGCAACGCATCGCGTGCTATGACATCGGCGCCGACATCGTGCTCGTCAAGCCGTTCAACTCGAGCGAGCTGCGGCTGCTGGCCGACAAACTCATCGCGTCGCGCAACATCCTGCGCGAGCATTTCGCCAAGCACGAGAACGACATGGTTGGCGACAAGACACCGTCTGCCACGATGAGCAAGGAGGACAAGGAATTCATCAACAAGCTGATTGACGTAATTCACGCACAGATGGCCAAGGATGACATCGATATGGACCATATCGCTGCCGCGCTGTCGTTGAGCCGCAAGCAACTGCGGTCACGCGTGATGGCCATCACGGGGCAAAACCCGGCTGCCTATGTACTGAAAGTGAGACTGAACTTCGCACGGCGCATGATTACCAACGACAGCACGCCATTGACCACCGTCGCCTCGAGGTGCGGATTCCAGAATCTGTCACACTTCTCCAAGGCGTTCAAGCAGCAGTTCGGTATGAGCCCGCTGCAATACCGCAAGAGCATTGATGACATCGGCCAACCGTTGCCCAAGGGTTGAGCGTTGTGGCCATAAACATATAGAGTTATGAAGCATTATTTGATATTTTTTATCATGTTTTGGAGTCTTTTTAGCTGCAATGGCTCCGAGTTGGTTGACTGGGCCGACAAGGGCCGTTATGAGCAGGAAAACAAACAGCTGCGCGCGGCAGGAGAGGATTCGCTGCGCGTGGTGATGATGGGCAACTCCATCACCGAGTTCTGGTATGAAATCCATCCACAGTTCTTCACGAGCAACCATCTGGTGGGACGTGGCATCAGCGGCCAGGTGTCCAGTCAGATGCTGGCACGCTTCCGCCAGGATGTCATCAATATCAAGCCACGCATCGTGGTCATCAACTGCGGCACCAACGACATTGCCGAGAACAACGGGCCATACGACGAGGACATCACGATGGACAATATCATATCCATGGCCGAACTGGCAATCGTTAACGGCATCAAGGTTGTGCTCACGTCGGTGCTGCCCTGTGACGGATTCATCTGGAACACATCGATAAAGGACTCTCCTGAAAAAATCGATCACCTGAATGCACGCATCATGGAATATGTCAGCAAGAAGCCCGAGGTGTATTATCTGGACTACTTCAGTTCAATGACACTCGACGGACGTTCCATGAACAGCAGCTACACCGACGACGGCGTGCATCCCAACGCCAGGGGCTATGACGTGATGGAGACAAAGCTGATGGCGTTGCTGAATCAACTATTGAAACGCTAATACATTCATTACATTAATCACAATACTATTATTTATGAGAAAAACCATTATTCTTTTCATGGCATTATTTGCAATGACAGCATCTGCCGGAAATCCGGTTAAAGGGGTTGACCGCAACAACCTGGACCCCGAAGCCGCCCCTGGCGAGAACTTTTATCAGTATGCGTGTGGCGGTTGGATGATTGCCAACCCCTTGGACCCGCAGTATGCCCGATTCGGCACATTTGACCAGTTGCGAGAGAACTGCCGCAACCAGGTCAAGGACATCATCACCACGCTGGGCACCAACAACCCTCGCGGAAGCATCAAGCAGAAAGTGGGCGACCTCTACGCCCAGGGTATGGACAGCGTGCGTCTCAACAATGAAGGCATGGCACCGCTGAAGGGCTACATCGACCAAATCAAGACCTTGACGCGCGACGGCTTTATCGGTGCGATTGCCGACCAGCACAACGGCCTCGGCAACCCGTTCTTCAACTCCTCGGTTATGGCCGACATGAAGGACTCCAACTCCAACATGCTGTACCTGATGCAAGGCGGCCTTGGCATGGGCGACCGTGACTACTATCTTGACAAGGATGAAAACACTGTCAAGGTGCGCAACGCCTACATTAACTACATCCAGCAGTTGTTCCAGCTCATCGGCTACAATAAGGGCAAAGCCAAGAAGGCCTCCCAGCACATCATGGCTATCGAGACCGCTCTGGCACAGATTGCCATGACTCGCGAGGATACCCGCGATTACAGCAAGCTCTATAACGTGATTAGCGTGAACCAGCTCAAGGCCGACTACCCTAACATCAACTGGAACCAGTACTTTGGTGTGCTGAACATCAAGGACATTGACAAGGTGTGCGTGTTCCAGCCCAAGTCACTCGCCAAGGTCAATGAGATGCTGAAGAGCCTCAAGGAAGAAGACGTCAGGGAGTATCTCATCTTCAAGTATGTTGACGCCGCAGCACCCTATTTGAGCGACGCATTTGCCGACGCCAACTTCGACATGTACAGCCGTGCCATGTCGGGCCAGCAGGTGAAGATGCCGCGCTGGAAACACTCGCTCGACGTGCCCAACACGCTGCTGGGCGAGGCTGTGGGACAACTCTATGTGGAGAAATACTTCCCCGCCGACTCCAAGAAGAAGATGCAGCAACTGGTGGATAACCTGAAGAAGTCGCTCGGCGAACACATCGCCACCCTGTCGTGGATGAGCCCCAAGACCAAGGTCAACGCCCTTGTGAAACTCAACAGTTTCACCGTCAAAATCGGTTATCCCGACAAATGGTTTGATTACAGTGCGCTCGATATCGACCCGAACAAGAGCTATTGGGAGAACATCATGAATGCTCGCCGTTTCCAAGCCGAGTACGAGTACAGCCAGCTGAATAAGCCCGTGGACAAGGAGCGCTGGTACATGACACCGCAAACCGTGAATGCCTACTATGAGCCCTCGACCAACGAGATTTGCTTCCCCGCCGGCATCCTGCAGGCTCCCTACTTTGACCCCAATGCCGACGAGGCAAGCAACTACGGTGCCATCGGTGTAGTGATTGGCCATGAGATGACCCACGGCTTTGACGACCAAGGCCGCAACTTCGACCACAACGGCAACATGGTGGACTGGTGGACTGCCGAAGATGCTGCCAAGTTCCAGGAACTTGCCAACAAACTGGGCGCACAATACAGTGCCGAAATCGTTGCCGACGGTGTACACGCCAACGGTAACTTCACGATGGGCGAGAACATTGCCGACCACGGTGGCCTGCGCGTTGCCTACAGCGCGTTCAAGAAAACCAATCAGGGCAAGGGTGACGAGAAGATTGACGGATTCACCCCCGATCAGCGTTTCTTCTTGAGTTATGCCAATGTTTGGGCAGCCAACATCACCAAGGAAGAGATGCTGCGCCGCACCAAACAGGATCCTCACAGCCTGGGCGTGAACCGCGTGAATGTTGCTATCCGCAACCTGGAAGAGTTCTTCAACGCCTTTAACGTGATGCCCGGTATGGGCATGTGGCGCGCTCCCGAAGACCGTGTCATCATCTGGTAATCCCACACAGTTTCTATAACACAACAGTGCCTGGCCTCCTCGAGACCAGGCACTGTTGCTATAATAGACACTATAGAAACGACAGATGTTATAGGCATACACTCACTGTCGCCCCGATGGGGCTAAGGGTGAGTATTCACTAATGCAGGGGTTGCACTCGGCTTCGCCTCGTTACACCCCTGCCTATGCTCTGGTCGCTCCTAACGGAGCTTTACGACTGACATAATCCGAATTGTGATGCCACCGAATTATCTCTATAGCTTCTATAGATGCTATAGTTGCTACAAAAAAACGAGAGGCGACATCATTGCTGACATCACCTCTCTTAAGGGGCGGTTACCTACGCCTTCCCATGTCGCTGACCATCGCCGTGGTGACGCTTAGGGCTCTGTGCCAGGAATGGGACGGGGCGGGGCTATCACGCTTTTGGAGAGGGAATAAAAAAACGAGGGAGCCAACCTTGCGATTGACTCCCTCTTAGGGGGCGGTTACCTACTCTCCCACTTTCGCAGTACCATCGGCGTGGTGAGGCTTAACTT
>CADCFN010000023.1 GCA_902800715.1 uncultured Bacteroidales bacterium | reverse complement strand
GAGCTCAAGACCCTGCGCGACATTAGCCCGCTCGAGGCCATCAAGAAACTCTATGGCGACAAGGTGGATTATGCCCAGGGTTATCTCTCGGGCCGTGCCTTGTATGACCAGGTGGACGAAGTCTCCCCCTCGGAGCGCGTGCACCTGAGAGAAGAGGCCCTGAGCAAGGCCAAGAATGCCGACCTCATCATCTACATCGGCGGTCTGAACAAGAACCACAAGGAGGACTGCGAGAACGGCGACCGCCTGGGCTATGACCTGTCATTTGAACAGAACGAGCTCATCGAGGGCCTCGCCAAAATCCAGAAGAATATGATTGTCGTCACCTTTGGCGGCAACCCCTATGCGATGCCTTGGCTCAACAAAATCAAGGGCCTGCTGCATTGCTGGTACCTGGGTTCGATGGGCGGCGACGCGCTGGCCAGCGTGCTTAGCGGCAAGGTCAACCCCAGTGGCAAACTGCCTGTCACCTTTGCCAAGACCATCAAGGACTATCCCTACTATGAATACGGCGCCAAGGCCTATCCCGGCGTGAACAAGCAGGTTTATTACAGCGAGGGCATCTACATCGGCTACCGTCACTTCGACACCCGCAAGGTTAAGCCGCAGTTCCCCTTTGGCTACGGCCTGAGCTACACCTCCTTCAAGTATGGCGAGCCCGTGCTCTCCTCGCCCATCATCACCAACGACGCCCCCATCACTGTGAGCGTTCCCGTGACCAACGCGGGCAAGGTGGCAGGCAAGGAAATCGTACAGCTCTACATCGGCGATATGGAGTGCAGCGTTGACCGCCCGCGCAAGGAGCTCAAGAACTTCGTCAAGCTCAATCTCGCCCCCGGCGAGACCAAGATGGCCGAGTTCACCATCACGCTCAATGACCTGAAATACTATAGCGAAGCCATCCATGGCTGGACCGTTGAACCTGGAAAATTCCGTGCCTACCTGAGCACCAACTCCAGCGACGAGGGCTGCTATGTTGAATTCAGCTATTAATAACCAATTAATCACATAATGAAGTTTCATCGGTTGATATGGCTCGCGGCTAGCATCGTAATGGCGTTGCAGCTCACGGCACAGCCCGCAGGAGCCTATCTGAATCCTGTCATACCGGGCTTCAACCCCGACCCGTCGATTTGCCGCGTCGGTAACGACTACTATGTCGTCAACTCCACTTTCCAGTTCTTCCCCGGCGTGCCCATCTATCACAGCACCGACATGGTGAACTGGGAGCAAATCGGCAACGTGCTCACCCGTGACTCGCAGCTGCCGCTCAACCAAGCCTCGTCGTGGCTGGGCATCTATGCCACCACCATTCGCCATCACGAGGGCACTTTCTACATGATTACGACCAATGTGGGCAACGGCGGCAACTTCATGGTCACCGCCACCGACCCGCGCGGCCCGTGGAGTGAGCCCATCTGGCTTAAGCAGCAAGGCATCGACCCGTCACTCTACTGGGAAGACGGCCATTGCTACATGGTGAGCAATCCCGGCGACAAAATCTGGCTGTGCGAAATCGATGACAAGACGGGCGAACAGCTCACCGAGAGCGTTGCCCTGTGGTGCGGCGACGGCGGCCGTTATCCCGAGGCGCCGCACATCTACAAAAAAGACGGCTACTACTATCTGCTTATCTCGGAGGGCGGCACCGAGCTCGCCCACTCGCTCACGATAGCCCGCAGCAAGAACATCGAGGGTCCCTACATCTCCAATCCCGCCAATCCCATCATGACCAACTGCAACCAGAAGGGCCAAGTCCTGCAGGTGCAGGGCACGGGACACGGCGACTTTGTACAGGCCCCCGACGGCTCGTGGTGGTTGGCCTTCCTGGCCTACCGCAACTTTGGCGGCAGCTATCACCACCTGGGCCGCGAGACCTTTCTGGCTCCCGTACAATGGACAGAGGACGGCTGGCCCGTTGTGAACGGCGGTGAGCCCATCGACACGCTGATGCAAGCCAACCTGGGAGGCGCACCTGTGCGCAAGCTGCGTACGGTCACCCACGAGGACCTCATGGCGTGGCCCGAACGCCCCATGTGGATGCACATTCAGAGCCCCATCAAGGCCAACTACGAACGCGCTGACGGCCGCCTGCGCCTGCATGCCGGGCAACCCGTTGCCAAGACCGACCATCCCACCTTCATCGGCATGCGACAGACAAGCGAACGCATGACCGTACAGGTCGATGTGGATGCGGCCCATATCAATGAGGGCGACGAAGCCGGAATCATCGCCTATCAGATTGATGACGGATGGCAATCGCTGTCTTGCACCCGCCAGAATGGCGAACTGATGGTGAAACTTGATTGCCGCCTCAAAACGATGAGCGACATCAAGACCTATAAACTTGACCAGTCCAAGGCGAAGCTGCGCATCTCCAGCGACGGCCTTACTTACCGATATGAATGCTCGACCGACGGCGGCAAGGCCTGGCACGAGCTGGGCAGCCAAAGCTGCACACTGTTGAGCACCGAGATGGCCGGAGGCTTCACAGGCGTTGTCCTGGCCTTGTACGCACAAGGTTCCAAGGGCTCCTATGCCGACTTCACCAACTTCGGCTACCAAGAGTACTGAAACAGGTTAAAGAAAGGACAAGACGATGAAATCTGACACTAAAGTTCTGCACGAAATCACACCGCTGGGCGACAGGGACTTCATGTATGTCGCCGACCGCTACAAGAGCGAGTTCAACTATCCCATCCACTGTCACGACATGATGAACATGATGGAGCTGAACTTTGTGGAGAATGCGGCAGGCTGCCTGCGCGTGGTGGGCGACAGCAACGAGGTGATAGGCCCCTACGATCTCGTGCTCATCACCAGTTCCGAGCTGGAACACGCGTGGGAACAGAACGGCCGCCCGGCAACCGACATTCACGAAATCACGATTCAGTTCCGCCTTGATTTCGACCACGAGAACAGCGCATTCCTGACCAACCCGTTTGACTCCATCTACAAGATGCTGGTGCGGGCGCGCAAGGGCCTGGCATTCCCCATGTCATCCATCATGCGGGTCTATCGCCAGCTCACCAATCTGTCGAGCATTAAAGAGGGTTTTGTGGCTGTGCTGGAACTGCTCGACATCCTGTATGAGCTCTCAAAAGGCGATGCCACCGAACTCTCGTCGTCGGCTTTTGCCCAAGTGCCTGTGACCAGCGACTCTCGCCGCGTGCTCAAGGTGAAGAATTACATCGACGCGCACTACATGGAGCCGCTGCGCCTCACTAAACTGTGCGACATGGCGGGCATGACGCCGAGCGCCTTCTCGCGCTTCTTCAAACTGCGCACCGGCAAGACGCTCAACGAGTACATCATCGATGTGCGCTTGGGTTACGCCACCCGCATGCTGGTCGACACCACGAGCACCATCGCCGAAATCAGCTACAGCTGCGGTTTCAATACATTGAGCAACTTCAACCGCCAGTTCAAGAAAGGCAAGGGCTGCAGTCCGTCGGAGTTCCGCAAGAAATACCGCAAGACCAAAATCATCATCTAGTTAATAACAAGAATCAAATAATCAACACAATGAAAAGAAACTTAACTGTACTATTGCTGCTGGCATTATGGGCAACGGCCCAAGCGGCCATCAGTCTGCCCGAAATCATTGGCAACGACATGGTGCTGCAGCAACGCACCCAGGCCCGCTTGTGGGGCAAGGCCAATGCCGGTGCCACCGTGAGCGCCGATGCCGACTGGCTGGGCCAGCCGGTGACAACCCAAGCCGACAAGAACGGCAACTGGTCACTGATGCTGCCCACACCCGCTGCCGCCAAACAGGAACACCGCATCACGCTCATGGAGAACGGCAGCCAACAGGTCGTGCTGGAGCGCGTGCTCATCGGCGAGGTGTGGTTCGCCTCGGGACAATCCAACATGGAGATGCCCCTGAACGGATTCTGGAACTGTCCCGTCGAGAACTCCAACGAGGTCATCGCCACCGCGCGTGAGAACCGCTGGCTGCGCGTCGCGCAAATCAAGCAGAACGGACAGACCAAGCCCGTCGAGGAGGTGTCCGGCAAGTGGCAGGTGCCCTCACCCGAGACAGCGCCGTGGATGAGCGCTACAGGCTTCTTCTTTGGCCAGATGCTGCAACGTGTGCTCGACATCCCCGTGGGCGTGATTGCCTGCGCTTGGGGCGGCTCGAAGGTCGAAGGCTGGGTTCCTGAGGAAATCGTCAAGACCTATGACGACATCAATATCGCCAAGGAGCAAAAAGAAGGCTGGAACGGCTCCTGGTGGAACTACTACACGCCCGTCATCATGTATAATGGCATGCTACACCCCCTGCGCCATTACACCATCCGCGGCTTCATCTGGTATCAGGGTGAATCCAACGTGGGCAAGGAACAGACCTATGCCCAACGCCTGAAAGACATGGTTGACACCTGGCGCAAGGACTTTGGCGGAACAGCACAGCAACTGCCCTTCTATCTGGTGGAAATCGCACCTTGGGGCGGCTATGGCGAGTGGCTCAGTTCCCCGCTGCTGCGTGAAGCCCAGCACAATGCCGCACAACTAATCGAGAACTGCGGCATCGTTTCGACCAACGACCTGGTCAAGCCCTACGAGTTCAACCAGATACACCCGGCACAAAAACGCGAGGTGGGCAACCGCCTTGCCTATATGGCGCTGAACCGCACCTACGGCTACAAGAGCATCGTTTGCGACTCGCCCGAGTATGACCACATGGAAATCAAAGGCAATGAAGTTGAAGTATTCTTCAAGCATGCCGACGATGGTCTCTCGCCCTGGCAGGACATCGAGGGCTTTGAGATAGCCGGTGCCGACGGCGTGTTCAAGACCGCCAAGGCCACGCTCAACGAAAGCCACAAGTCAATCATGGTATCTTCGAGCGAGGTGCCCCAACCCGTGGCAGTGCGCTACTGCTTCAAGTCATTCCAAATTGGGAACCTCAAGAACATGCGCGGTCTGCCCGTTGTTCCATTCCGTACCGACAAATAATCAAAATATCAGGCAGTGATATAGAGGCCTTCCTAGACACTTGGTTTTAATGCGAATTACACGAATTCGACGGATTTCACTAATTTTTTAAAATAAATCCGTGAAATTAGCCTAATTAGCGAAATTAGCATTAGCCCCGCAGGGTCTGAATCATCTGCAATATCATATCAAACAATTATATAGCATTATGAACAAATACATTTTTTCAACATTCATCCTACTCGCCGCATTGGCCCTCGGTTTCTCGGCCTGCGGCAGCGACGAACCCGATGAGCCCAAACTGGCAGCGCCTGCCGTGGTCAGCACTTCGCCCGAAAACGGCTCGACGACAGTAGAAGCTGGCGCCATCAACGTGACTATCACCTACGACAAGACAATCACCATGACTGCCAGCGACATCAACAAGATTCAGGCTACAGGAGCCACCATCAGCAACGTGCGCACCATGAGCGCCGCCCTGATGCTCACCGCCACCTGTGCCGAAGAGGGCAAGGCCGTGACCATCACCATTCCCGCTGGAGTCATCAAGAACACCGACGGCGCGGCAGCAGCGGCCTACACCTTGACCTTTACTACCAAGAAGACCGAGTTGCCCAACCCCAACTCACCCGACGGACACGAGTCGGCCGCCCAGGCTGTCATCAACATGACTCCCGGCTGGAACTTGGGCAATACCCTCGACAGCTACGGCGCATGGATTGGCGACCATCTAGAGCCCTACAGATATGAAACGGCATGGGGCCAGCCCATCACCGACGCCCACCTGATGCAAGCCTTCAAGGAAAAAGGCTTCAAGGGCATCCGTGTTCCCGTAACCTGGTTCCAGCACATGGATGACCAGGGCAATGTTGATGAGTCCTGGATGAACCGCGTGCAGGAGGTTGTGGACTATGTCATCAACCAAGGCATGTATTGCATCCTCAATGTGCACCACGACACCGGAGCCCACAATGCCGCATGGGTTGTCGCCAGCCCGACGCTGCAACTCGACCGCTATGCCAAGCTGTGGACACAGATTGCCACCCGATTCCGCAACTACGACCATCACCTGCTGTTCGAGGGCTATAACGAGATGCTCAACACTGCCCAACAGTGGAACCAGCCGAGCAACCTGTCCGATCTCGGATACGTGAACCAGCATGCCGCCAAGTTTGTCGAGGCAGTGCGCGCCACCGGAGGCAACAACACCTACAGGAACCTGATTGTTTCGACCTATGCTGCCGCCCATGGCACCGCTGTGTTAAACGGTCTCTCCATCCCCACCGACCCGTGCGGCAACCAGAGCCACATCGCCGTCGAGGTTCACTCCTATGACCCTTGGGACTGGTTACACGTCTACAACATGACCTGGACCAGCGAATGCCGCGAAGTTCTCAAGAGCATGTTCAAGGATTTGGAAACCTACTTCATCTCCAAGGGATATCCCATTATCATCGGCGAGTATGCCACCAACGGTGCCGGCGAAATTACCATTGACAAGAACAGCACCACTGCCCAGAAGGCCGAGGCTGGCAAGCAAGCTGGCGACATGAACCGCCTATGCAAGAAGTATGGTGCGGCCTCGTTCTATTGGATGCTGCTCGTTGACGGAGCCGACCGCAGCGAGGCCACCTTCAAGTGGTCGATGGAACAAGTTGCCGACTCGATTGTCAACGTGTACAAGTAATTCAAGTTTCTAAAGTAGCTGCGCCACTTTAGAAAACTTGAAGTTTAGAGGTTAGTGTTTAGTGTTTAGAGATTAGCCACTGGCTGCTATTTTCTCATTATATGGAAAATATTTCTTCACTAACCTCTAAACCCTAAACCTCAAGTTTCTAAAGTATTAAAGCTTTAGAAACTTGAATAATTTATTGTTGACCGACAAAAATCCACACAATTATTCTAATTCATTGATTGATAGTTAACTATGGACATCAATTGTTCATAGGGCTTAATTTAGGGCTAATCTCGCCCGTTGGGCGAGCCTCTGAGTAACCCGTGGTAATGCTGGCAATCGAGCGGAGCGAGAGAGTCAGCATCACCACGGGTAAGCCCGTACAAAAGAATGTCGCTGAAGGCGACCCCCTTGACGGTCATGGGTATCGGGGTCGCCTCCGGCGACGACATGGGTGGATTGCAGCACCGTGGGTGCCTGCCACTTCACTCGCTACGCTCGTTTCATTAGCAGGTACCCACGGTTACTCAGAGGACACCCTCAGGGTGTTTCGCCCGCATGAACAAATGTCCCTGCTGCTACATCTAAAACCATGTTTACTGGACACCCTAATGCAAAAAACAGGTAGGACGCCATCGGGCATCCTACCTGTTTTAGATTTCCCTACAATGTCAAGCCATTACTTAAGGTCGGGCAACTGGTCTCGGGTAATGACATAGGCATTGCTCATGGCATTCTTCCACCAGGCGTCGCTGCAAAAGTTGCTGCCATACCACACCATGAACGAACCCCACTTGGCACCAGCGCCCCAAATGTCGGAAATGTTGGCAAAGCTGGTGCTACCGTCAGCGCCACACTCGCCCAGGATAACCATCTTGTCGCTATAGGTAGCCTGAATTTCGTCAAACTCCTGCTTGTTCTGCGCAGCAGTGTAGCCGTACAGGTCGCGGGCAATGATATCGACATATTCGTTGCCGGGATACCAGTCGGTGTCCTGGTTGTATTTAGAGCTGTCGCCGTTGTAATTCTGAGTGGTCCATACCCAAATGAGGTTTTTCACGCCTTTCTGCTTGAAGTAGTCAAACATGGCAACCCACAACTTCTTGTAGGTGTCGGCGCCTTCATACCCCCACCAGAACCAGCCCGTGGTCCAAGAGGCCTGTTGCTTGGCGCATGAATTGCCTGCGCCCTCGTGGAAGGGACGCCACATGGCAGCGACGCCTGCATCCTGCAACTTGAGCAAAACGTCTACCACCTTGTCCATCTGGCCATAGAACCACTGGTTTTCCCAAGTGCCGCTGACCAAGGCATTGGATGCCTTGAAGGTGGTCTGACTGGGCGTGCATGTTACGCCCGAGCCATCGCTACCGGGCACGGTGCTCGCAGTGAGAGGCACGTTGAAATGCCACATGAGCTGGACGATACCTCCGGCGTCGAACCACTCCTTGACAGGCGTTATATCGCTGTAATTAATCCAGTTGTTCTGGGGGACGTAGATTTGGATGAAGTCATAGCAGTTCATGGCGGGATATTTACCGGTCACGCCCTTCACATAGTCAGCCAAACGATGATTCCAGTTCACCTCAGCCATGACGCTCGAGATGGTCTTGCTGCCATACTGCGACCACAGGTAAGCCAGCAGTTTCTTGGCGGGTTCGGTAGTAGCAGCGACAGGTTCACGTCCTTCGGCAGGAGGAATCACGGTAGCCGCCTTGGTCTTGAAGTTCAAGGTAAACTCTGGAGCCGATGCCGATGCGTCTTTAGTAGAAACGATAGCGCCCTTGGCCACCTTGACAGTATAGCTGGTGCCTGCAGCGAGCGATAACGGAATATCTACCGCCATCGTCGTCTGTGAA
Source organism: uncultured Bacteroidales bacterium (assembly GCA_902800715.1). Taxonomy (GTDB): domain Bacteria; phylum Bacteroidota; class Bacteroidia; order Bacteroidales; family Muribaculaceae; genus Sodaliphilus. Next base: position 8,454 of record CADCFN010000023.1, on the reverse strand, counting down.
TTGCTCTTGGCAGCAACAGCAGTGCCGTTGAGCGTGATGCCCGTCGAGGATGCGACCTTGACCGTCGTGTTATAGGTCAGCGTGAGCACAGTGGTGGTTTCAGCATCCACCTCGGCACCCTCGGTAATGGTCTGCTGACGCAAAGTCACGTTCACGCTGGGCGTGGGTTCATCGGGGTCTTCACTACCGCACGAGGAGAAAATGAATACCGCTGGTAAAAGCATAAGGGCTAATAACGCAAGATTAACGAGATGATTTCTTTTCATTGTCTTTACCTTGTAATGTTGTGCAAAATTGTTCTACTCGGGCAGTGATTGATGCGATGTAGCGGGCACGGCATTGCTCGGGCACCGTCTGCGCCATCTGCCGCAAACGCTCCTGATAGGATATCCACGCCCGGCGCGCATGGCCTATAGCCGACTTGCGCTTGGGCTGACTCTGACCGATGAGCTTGAAATAAGCACTGTCGATGGGAGCCATATCAGGCCACTCGCCAATCTCGGCGATATTGTCGGGGCCATAGAGTGCATCATTCAAGATGTCGTTGACACTCATGACTTGCGTCTTGGTGCCCACACGGGCTTCAGCCTCCATTTGCTGCCATTCTTCATAAGCCTTCTTAGCCTTTTTGGCGGCATGGTAGAACTCGGGATAGTGGCGCAACACATCATCAACGCGTGCCGAGCACAGCGTGTCGCCGGGCTCCACAGCGATGGTATCGATGCCATATCCCTCGACGTTGGCAATGAGGTCTTCCTCCTGATGAGTGCCATCTTTCTCCTCCTTGTAGTAATGACATGAAGTCAGCATCAAGGCCAACGACACGACAACAGACCAATAGAGGACCCGACGGCAGTTATACAGAGATTTCATCATTAGTGTGTTTAAAAATATTCCCGCCGCCATAAAATGTAGCGGCGGGAATAATTTAGAGATTGAATGTCAAATTGGATTACATGGGAGCTACGGTCACCTTGGTCAAGACGAAGTTCGTACCCTGGACGATGAACGTGCCGCCCCACCATTGCTGGGCGTAAGCTGCATCGAGCATAGCCTGAGTGAGCGTCATCTTGATGCAGTTGCCGTTGCCAGCAAAGTCATAGGCACTAAACTCGGCCTCGGCACTCTCGGCAACAGCCAGATAGGTGGGACCCCAGTGGCCCTCAACAATCTTGACCTGCCAGCCAGCGCCAACCTCGCCATAGAAGCGAACCACGCTGCCCTCCTGCGGGTTGCAAGCAGCCAGCTCGGGCGACGTATCGCTACCGATGGTGATGTTGTTGCCCCAGCCGCTGGTGTCCTCACGGCCTTCCCAGATAACCTGTTCAGCGCCTGCACCGATAAACTTCACGTACTGCAGCTTGATGCCGTCACCCCAGATAACCATACCCTTGCCACCGTTGCCAAACATTTGAGCAGCTTCCTCGCCAGTGATGTCAAACACGAGGTCGGTGACATTGGTGCCTGGAGTAATGTTGCCATCAGCACCGTACATGCTTGCCAGGCCACTGAGCGGAGTGCTCCAGTCACCCATGCGGAAGTTGAACATGGGATTACTGTTGGTAGCGACAAAGTGAACGGTCATCTGACCAGGACCGGTGATGGCCTCCTGGAACTTGGTCCACAGGTCGCCGCTCCAGTTGAATACGCCCCAGCTGCTCCAGCCACTCAGTTCCTCATTACCCTGCCAGATAACACCGGCGAGCTTGCGAATCTCGAGAGGATAGGTAGCAGTGATGTTGGAGTTCTGCTTAACCACTACATCACCATCAACCATATAGTCGGGAACGGTAAAGGTCAAAGTGTTGCCAGCAATGCTGTATTCACCGGCGCTCAAGGGAGCAGAGCCACCAGGCAAGGTAACCTCGATGATGCGGTCGAAGTTCTCACCATACAGGGTGACAACGTCGCCAGCAACGAGGTCGCTTTTCTGTGATGCGCCAGTGATGAGAACGGTGGGTACCGAGAACGCATCGGTCTGCAAGGCAGCGCCCGAATAGAGCAGCAGCGAGATAGCACCCGACTTACACTCGGAGGGAACAGTTGCGGTAATGGTCCTGTTGTCTTCTGAAACAGTGAAGTCAGAAGCAACACCACCGGCGAACAGCACTTGCTCAACCGTGTGCAGGTTGGTACCGTGAATCTTGATCTGCTGGCCAAAGTCGGCTGCGGCAGGCTCAAGGCTCAGATAGCTGGCCGAAACAATCTCGAGCGGAGTCTCGAAGGTGTACTCCCAGTCAGCACCGTCATTCATGGTGATGGTACCGGTCTCGGCTGCCAGAGGCACGCGAACGCGGATTTCGCGACGCGAAACATATTCAAAGTCTTCGGCGAACACCGAGGCGCTCCTGGTGAAGATAACCTCAGCGATGTTGTAGACATAGTCACCCGTGATTGAGATGATGTCGCCTGCATTCAGGCCAGTAACGGGAGTCACATTGACCACATCGATGGGCTCTTCAAACACGAGCGTACCAATCGAAACGATAGTATCGTTGCCGGCAACCAACCTGATGTGACCGGGAACGCTCTCGTCGGGCACGTTGCAATAGATGTTCTCATTGTCGCTGCGGTTGAAAGCCGAGCGCTCAACGATGGCATTACCCGGGAAGATGACTTTATCCACCTTCTGCATGTTGGTACCCGTGAGGCGGATTTCAGTATTGCGCAGGATGGGCGACGGTCCATAAGCCAGCAGGTTTACACCCGACTTGTTATAGGGGTCGGTGACCAGGTCCTCATCATTACAGCTTGTGAGCGAAACCCCAACGAGGGCTACCACAAACAGGATGAAAATATTTCTGAACTTTTCCATACTCTTCTTACATTATAATTAATTAGGAACCACACGGATGTTGTCAATCTTGATGATGGGGGTGCAATCTACACCTTCTACACCACAGCTCGAGACGAAGATCCACAAGCTGGTGAAGCTCTCGGCAGAAAGCGAACCGCTAGATACCGAGCCGTCCCAACCATAAACGAAGTTGGCTGCGATGGGCAGAGTAACGGTTACCCACTCGCCACCGGTGTCGTAGCTGCCCGTCGGACTGGTTGACCAGGGACGGTACAGGGCACGTGGATTGGCATTGTTGGTCATGTAGGCGTTGTTAGCACCAGCCACGGTCTTGCCATAGATGTCGACACCTGCACCACCGAAGGTCACCTTGTCAACGCCAGCAAAGCAAATCTGCATGGCTGCATTGCTCCAAGGATGCTCGCTGGGAATGCACATCTCAAACTTGAGAGCCAATTCGTTCCAGTCGCTGAAGTCGGCAATATCGGTCAGACGGATACCGTTATCACCATCATCATAGTCCTCGGGTGAGTTCCAGCTGCCGGGCCAGTAAACGAACGAGAAGTGTTGCTCGTCCCAGACCTCGTCATTCAGTACCGCACTGCCGTCACCAAGCTGGATGAACCTGCCACTCAATGCGGTGTCATCAATCGTGCTGCTGTGACCGTTCCAACCATGGTTGTCCAGACCGTTGGTGTCGAAGTCGAACAGCATGCCGCGCGAATCCATATAATGGAAACTCGTCCTGGTAGTTCCGTAAACCGAAGTCACATAGATGGGACCCTCGACAGCACCTTCGGGAACAATGAATGATACCTGGGTGTAATCGGAGGAAATGTCGACGATGTCGGCAGGAACCATAGTACCGCCGGCACCAGTGAAGTTAATGGACAGCAAAGTGCCGGGATCGTCGATGAAGTAGTTACCAGTCAGCGTCTGTAATGAGCCTACAGGTGCATACTCGTTGCCCATGCTGATGATTTGGGGAGCTGAGATCACGACGTGGAAGTCATAGGTCACAGTATCCTTGTCCTTGGTAATCATGTAAATCTTGTCGGTAACTGTTTCGGGTACCGAGCGGGGGATTTGCACGATGAGGGTGTTGTCGGTGATGTAGCTCGAGTTGAGAATACCCTTCTTGTCGTTAAAGTAAATCTCATAGACACTACGCAGGTTCTTACCCACAAGGCAAATGATGCTTTGAGGAGAGGCCTCGGTCACCAGCTCACCAACGGTGTAGTGCATGTCGGGGTCGTCGTTAGAGCCTTCAATCTCGGTGCTCATACAGCGCACATAGCTTACCGAAGGCAAACCGCTTGCCACCTTATACTTGTCAGGCTCGTCGGCACATGAGAACAAACCCAATGCCAAAACGGCAAGTGCCATGACGATGATATTATATCTGAATTTTTTCATTTTCTTTAATCTTTAATTGAATAGGTGTCAAACTAAAGTATCAATAGCTATAGGTTGCCCTCACGTCAACATGGACACCGTCAACATTGCTGCCCAGGTTGGGATTGAACACAACGTCTTCCTGCGGGAAGGGCATGAAGAAGTAACGCTTGCTGCCGTCGGGGCTGGTCTTCATCATAGCCTCGGGGTTGGGAGCAGACTGTGCATCGTTATAGCCAGCCGAGCTGGTGATCGACCAGATACCGGTCTCGGCATAAGTCTTGTAAATGTCGCTCAGGCCATAGAACGTGCTGCGCTTTTGAGCCCTGAGATCGGCAACGCAGAAGTCGGGGTCGAAGTAAGATACGCGCACGTAGTCAAACCAGCGGTCACCCTCGAAGGCGAGCTCCAGGCGACGCTCTTTCCAGATGTCGTCAAATGTGATGACACTGGGACGCTGAGCGTTCCTGATTGCACGGTGGCGCACTGCATAGAATGCGTCGATGGCGCTAGCGTCGGAGGTCGACTTGGCAGTACCCATCTTGGCCTCGGCATAAATCAGATAGATGTCAGCAAGACGCAACAGGTGGGTTGACAGCGAGCTGGCCATGCGGTCATCAGAATGTCCGAACTCAGCAACGTGGTCGGCAGTGTTGCCGTACAGGTGCTTCACACAGTTGGAACCGGTAGCCGAGTTGAGCTGGCCACCAGCCGACTTATTATAATCGGTGTCGAACATAAATTTCAGATAATCGAAGCCCATCTCATGGGTAGTGCTGTTCATCTCATGATCACGCCAGAAGTAAGAATAGGTGAAACCGGGCAGCATCATGGTAGCCTTCAGGCGGCTGTCAACGTTGTTAAGCCACATGTCAGGGTTGTTCTCCAGCAGCTTGATGCCAAAGGCTTCCTGCAGGTCAACCGAAGGATCGGTCCAGTCGCCCCAAGTGGCACTGTAGCCCTCGAAGCCGGTCAATCCTCATAGTTCTCCATGAGCGTGCGGCCGCTGTTGTCAATCACTTCCTTGGCATACTGGGCAGCCTTGGCCATGTCGTCACCATTGATGGTGCCGCTGATACCAGCCTTCATCCAGTAAACCTTGGCCAGCAGACCAGTTGCTGAATAATAGTCTACACGGCCGTTGGTGGGCGTCTTAACACCTGCAAGGAGTTCGCGGGCTTTCTCGAGCGTCATGATGATGTACTCATAGACGTCAGAACGCCAAACTTTCTCCTTGGTATTATAGGCCCCGTTAAGTTCCTCGGTGTTGTTGTGCACGATGGGCACCTCACCGAATGAACGAACCAGATAGAAATAAGCCATTGCCTTCCAAACGAGGCATTCGCCCATCGTCTGGTTCTTAACAGCCTGCGAAGGGCCGCTGCTGCCGTTAATGTAGTTATAGACTGTGCTTGAGTGACCGATAACGGCCCACAGCGAGTAAGCCATGTTCACCAAGTCCTGGTCGGTACCGTTCAGGGTGAACTCACAATAAGGCGAATTGCTCATGTAGAGGTTGCCCGAAAGGCCCTCACCCACTTTAAAGAAACCACGCTGGTAGTCATACCAGGGAGAGTTGTACAGGTAGTTGACGCCTGCAATGCACTGCTCGTCGGTCTTGTAGTAGTTCCCGGCGTTGTAGCTGTCCTCATTGGGTCGGTCGAGGAAGTCCTCGCACGAAGTCATGGTCAGCGCAACGAATGCCAGAGCAATGATATATTTAATCTTGAATAGTTTCATATCTTTAAATCGTTTGAATATTTAAAACCGTTAACCATGAATGTTAGAAAGTAACATTAACGCCAAAGCTATAGGTCGTGGGCGACGGATAGCGGCCGTTGTCAAGGCCCATCACATGGTTAGATGCGGTGCTAGCACCGATTTCAGGATCGTAGCCCTTATAACCAGTAATGGTGAGCAGGTTCTGGATGTTCACCTGCAGACGCAGGGTCTCAAGACCGAGCTTGCCGACGAGGCGCCTGGGGAAGGTGTAACCCAAAGTGATGTTCTTCAGACGGATGTAACTGCCGTCCTCGATGTAACGGTCGCTGATGCGGTCGTTGTCGTTCGGGTCCATAATCGTAGCGCGAGGCAGTTTGCCTTCCTTGTCGATGCACACGTTGGTGATGTCATCATACCAGTTCCAAACGAGCTGGCCATCGCCACGGTCAACGCCTGCCGAGTAATCCTTATCAGGATCAATGGGAGCCAGCGTGGTGCAGTCGAGCACGTCAACGAGCTGGTTGGTCCAGGTCGAGTTCATGTGCGTGAGCTTCATCTTCATGTAGTTGAACACCTTGTTGCCATAAGAGCCGTTGATGAAGATGCTCAGGTCGAAGTTCTTGTAACGGAAGGTGTTGGTCCAACCGAAGGTGAACTTGGGCAGCGGCGAACCGATGTTGGTGCGGTCGTTCTCGTCGATGATACCGTCACCGTTCATGTCCTTATACTTCACGTCGCCAACCCAAACGGTGGTGTTCTTCGAGAACACGCCGTTGCTGGGATACTTCTCGGCCTTAGGCGAGGTCTGGATATCCTCGAGCGAGGTGTAAACACCGTCGGTCTTATAGCCGTAGAAGTTGAACAGGCTCTGGCCCACGTTGGTCACGCTGACCACGTCGGTCCACTGACCGTAGCCCACGATCTGGGCATTGTCGGTACCGTCAAGAGCGATAAGTTTATTCTTGTTGAACGAAATCTGAGCCTCAGAATCCCACTCAAACGCGCCAACGATGGGGTGAGTGGACAAGGTGATTTCAACACCAGTGTTGCGGATGTGGCCATAGTTGCCCATGGGAGCGGTCAAGGCCGAAGATGCATTACCCGAGGTGCCCATGTAAGACGGCAACTGCAGGTTCATCAGCATGTCCTTCGACTCCTTGCGATACCAGTCAACAACCAGGCTGATGCGGTCATACAGGAAGCCCAGGTCGAGACCGACGTTGAACTGCTCCTGCTTCTCCCACTTCACACTCTCGTTGGGAAGGTTCTGGGGCTTGTAGCCAGTGCCCAGCGAAGACTTAATCATAGCGATGGTGGTGCCCCAAAGGTAACCACCGATGTTGGAGTTACCAGTCTGACCCCAACCCAGACGCAGCTTACCGTTGGTGAGCCAATTCACGTTCTCCATGAACTTCTCGTTGGTAAAGCGCCACGAACCGGCGAGCGAGTGGAAACCTGCCCAGCGGTTAGAGGGACCGAAGTTGGAGCTACCATCATAACGGTAGGTGTAGGTTGCATTGTAACGGTTGTCGAAGCTGTAGGTCCAACGGGTGAAGAACGAAGCCATCGACGAGCTGCCAAAGCCGTAGTTGATTTGGGGCGAGCCCTGACCCAACTTGGGATTGTGAACCTCATCAGAAGGCAGGTTGGTGTTGGTTATACTCGAGTAGTCATATTTCGACTCCCAGCACTCTTGACCAAGCATGGCGGTCAGATTGTGACGGTCGGCTATGGTCTTGGTGTAGGTCAAGTAGTTCTTCAACTGCCAGAAGGTGCTTGAGTTCTTCTGAACCGAGCTTCTGTTGGTGGTACGGTGCCAGGTACCCAGGTTTACGGTGGGTTCCCACTGTTCACCCTTCGACGACGAGATGTCGTAACCAAGCTCGGCGTGCCAAACGATGTCTTTCAAGAAATTGGGGTTCACCTCAAAGAAGATGTTACCGGTCAATTTCTTACGGTTCAGCAGAATCTCGTCCATCAATGCCAGAGCAACAGGGTTGGGGTTGGTGTAACCTTCCTGCGAGATGCTGCTGTAGCTGCCGTCCACATTATAAATAGGAATCGAAGGAATGGTGGTCAACGAGTAGTTGATGATACCCTCGTCACTATCGGCGAGCTTCAGGTTATCGTTAGTATTAGAGAACGTGGCGTTCAAACCTAATTTCAACCAGCTGTTGAGCTGAGCGTCAAGGTTGGTACGCACCGAGAAACGGTCGAACTTAGAACCGATGATAGTACCTTCCTGGCTCATGTAAGAACCCGAAACGTAGTACTGAATCTTATCGGTACCACCCTGAGCACTAATCTGGTGGCTATGCTGGATAGCGGTGCGGAAGACCGCATCTTGCCAGTTGGTACCCTTACCCAACATCATAGGATCGCTGTAGTAGGCGTTGGCCTGAGTCTCACCCTGCAGTACCAGGTTGTTGTAGAACGTACCAAACTCACGCAGGTTCATCATGTCAAGACGCTTGGTCTGGCGGTTCATGGCCACCATACCGTTGTAAGAGAACTTAGCCTCACCGGCCTTACCGTGCTTG
>CADCFN010000022.1 GCA_902800715.1 uncultured Bacteroidales bacterium | reverse complement strand
GCGCCAGTACACTGGCTACAAGGACATGCCCCGCGTGCTCAATGGTTTAGGTATTGCCATCATCTCCACCTCCAAGGGCGTTATGACCAACAAGGAGGCTAAGAACCAGAAAATCGGTGGCGAAGTTTTGTGTTACGTTTATTAATGGAGGAACAGCGCTATGTCAAGAATCGGTAAATTGCACATCGCCATCCCCGCTGGCGTAACTGTTGAACAGAAGGACAACATCCTCACCGTCAAGGGTCCCAAGGGCGAGCTCAAGCAGACCCTCAACCCCAACATCACGGTCGAGATTGAGAACAATGAAATCAAGGTGACCCGCCCCAACGACGAGCGTGAGTCACGCGCTCAGCACGGTCTGTACCGCGCCCTGATCAACAACATGGTTGTCGGCGTGAGCGAAGGTTTCAAGAAGGAATTGGAAATTGTCGGCGTCGGTTACCGTGCTACCAGCAACGGCCAGGTGCTCGAGCTCGCTCTCGGTTACTCACACGCCATCTACTTGAAGATGCCGCCCGAGGTTAAGGTTGAAGCCAAGACCGAGCGCAACAAGAACCCGCTCATCACCCTCGAATCATGCGACAAGCAGCTCCTTGGCCAGATCTGTGCCAAGATCCGCTCCTTCCGCAAGCCCGAGCCTTACAAGGGTAAAGGTGTTAAGTTTGTTGGCGAAGTTATTCGTCGTAAGTCTGGTAAAACGGCAGCTGCCAAATAATTAAGTAGAAAGGAAACATCATGATATCCAAATCTGACAGAAGAAATAAGATTAAGGCGCGCATCCGCGGCCGCATCAGCGGTACCCCCGAGCGCCCCAGGCTGTGTGTGTTCCGCAGCAACAAGCAAATTTATGCCCAGGTCATCGACGACATCGCCGGTAACACCCTCGTTTCGGCTTCCTCCAAGGGAATCACCGAGGGCAACAAGAGCGAAATCGCCGCTAAGGTGGGCGAAGCCGTTGCCAAGAAGGCCATCGAGGCCGGTATCACCACCGTTGTGTTTGACCGCAATGGCTTCAAGGAGCGTCTGGTTGCCATCAACCGCACCACCAAGGTTACCAAGGGTGGTCGCACGTTCACCTTCGCCGCCATCGTTGTCGTTGGCGACGGCAATGGCATTATCGGCTACGGCTTGGGTAAGGCCAATGAGGTCACCACCGCTATCTCCAAGGGTACCGAGGTGGCCAAGAAGAACCTGATCAAGGTCCCCGTTCACAAGGGTACCATCCCTCATGAGGTAGTCGCCAAGTTCGGCGGCAGCCGCATCATCATGAAACCCGCCAGCGCCGGTACCGGTGTGAAGGCTGGTGGTGCTATGCGTGCCGTCTTCGAGACGGTCGGCGTTACCGATGTTATTTGTAAGTCCAAGGGCTCGAGCAACCCCCACAACCTCGTGAAGGCTACGCTCAAGGCCCTCGACGAGATGCGCAGCCCGGCTACCGTGGCTCACTATCGCGGCGTTTCGGTGGACAAGGTGTTTAACGGTTAAATTTGTTTATTACTATGGCTAAGATTCAGATTAAACAAGTGAAAAGCCGCATCAATCGTCCGGCTCGCCAAAAGAGGACCCTCGATGCTCTGGGACTCAAGAAACTCAACCACACCGTTACCCTCGAGGCTACCCCTCAGGTGCTGGGTATGGTCAACGCTGTTCGTCATCTGGTGGAAGTCACCAATGTTGATTAATTCTTAACTTATCAAAACAAGAAAACAACATTATGGAATTACATGATTTAAAACCTGCTGTAGGTTCAAATAAGAAGAAAACTCGCATCGGTCGCGGTCCCGGCTCCGGTAAGGGAGGTACATCCACCCGTGGCCACAAGGGCGCCAAGTCACGCTCCGGTTACAAGCAGAAGGTCGGCTTCGAAGGCGGCCAGATGCCTCTGCAGCGTCGCGTCCCCAAGGGCGGTTTCAAGAATATCAACCGTGTAGAGTACAAGGGCATCAATGTCGCTGTGCTTGAAACACTCGCCGAGAAGAACAATCTCGACAAAATCACCGTGGCCGACCTGCTCCAGGCTGGTATGGTGCGTAAGAACCAACTTGTTAAAATTTTGGGCCAGGGTCAGCTCAGCCGCAAGATTGAGGTTGAAGCCCATGCCTTCTCCAAAAAGGCCGAGGATCACCGCTGCCGGTGGCTCAATCGTAAAACTCTAACCCGACGATGAAACTCATTGAAACATTAAAAAACATCTGGAAGATTGAGGACCTGCGCAAGCGTCTGCTCACCACTTTCCTGTTCATCGTGCTTTATCGCTTCGGTTGTCACGTGGTATTGCCCGGTATCAACCCAAGCGACCTCGAAGCCATGCGCAACTTCACCAGTGGTGGTCTGATGCAGCTGCTCGATATGTTCTCGGGTGGCGCATTCGGCCAAGCTTCAATCTTCGCATTGGGTATCATGCCCTACATCACTGCCTCGATCGTTATCCAATTGCTCGGCATGGTAATGCCCAGCTTCCAGAAGATGCAGAAAGAGGGTGAGAGCGGACGCATGAAGCTCAATCAGTATACCCGTTACCTCACCGTAGCTATCCTCCTGGTTCAGGCTCCCGCCTATCTGATGAACCTCGAGTATCAGGTAAGGGCTGCAGGTGGACACGCCGAGATGGGCTTCTTGATGAAGTGCTTCCTCACGCTCGTCCTCACCGCAGGCGCTATGATGATTATGTGGCTTGGTGAGAAAATCACCGACAAGGGTATCGGCAACGGTATCTCCATAATCATCTTGGTAGGTATCCTCGCTCGCTTCCCCGGTGCTATCGTTCAAGAGTTTACCGGCCGTCTGAGCACCGCTCAGGGTGGTCTGGTGATGTTCCTCGTCGAGATCGTCATCCTGTTCGCCGTTACCGCCGGCGCCGTCATGCTCACCCAGGGTACCCGCAAGGTCCCCGTGCAGTATGCCAAGCGCATCGTCGGCAACAAGCAGTATGGTGGCGCTCGCCAGTACATCCCTCTGAAGGTCAATGCTGCTAACGTGATGCCCATCATCTTTGCCCAGGCACTCATGTTCATCCCCATCACCCTCGCCGGATTCGGCCAGAGCCAGGACGCTTCTGGCATCGGTGGCTGGATTTCACGCAACCTCGGTGATATGAACGGCCTGTGGTACAACGTGATCTACTTCCTCATGATCGTTGCCTTCACCTACTTCTACACCGCTATCACCGTGCGTCCCACCCAGATGGCTGAAGAGATGAAGAAGAACAGCGGCTTCATCCCTGGCATCAAGCCGGGCAAGAAGACCGCCGAGTATCTTGACTCGATCATGTCGCGCATCACCCTGCCGGGTTCGCTCTTCCTGGGTATCGTTGCCATTTTGCCGGCTTTCGCCCGCTTCTTCGGCATCAACCAGCAGTTCGCCCAGTTCTTCGGTGGTACCTCACTGCTCATTACTGTGGGTGTCGTTCTCGACACGCTCCAGCAGATTGAGACCCATCTGATGATGCACCACTATGATGGTCTGATGAAATCTGGTAAACTCAAGGGTCGCAACCGTTGATGACGTCGTTACTGGATACAAAGAAGATTTCAATCACACTATGATATATCTCAAAACAGACGAGGAAATCGAGCTCCTGCGCAAAGCCAATATGGTAGTCGCCGGTGCACTGGCCGAAGTGGCCAAGGTTGTGGCTCCCGGAGTCACCACCCGCCGGCTCGATCAAATCGCTGAAGAGTATATCCGTTCTCAAGGCTGCACGCCCGGCTTCAAGGGACTGTACGGCTTTCCCGCCACGCTCTGCACCTCGGTCAACGAGGTTGTAGTGCACGGCATCCCGTCGAACTACGTGCTCGAGGATGGCGACATCGTGTCCTGTGACTGCGGTGCCGTCACCCCCGAGGGGTTCAACGGCGACAGCACCTACACCTTCTGTGTCGGTAATGTGGCCGAAGAAACACTGCAACTGCTTCGCACCACCAAGGAGTCACTCTACGTCGGCATCGAGCACGCCGTGCCCGGCAACCGCATCGGTGACATCTCCAACGCCATCCAGCAGTACTGCGAGCGCCGCAACTACAGCGTTGTGCGCGAGATGTGCGGACACGGAGTGGGGCGCAAGTTGCACGAGGACCCCGAGGTGCCCAACTTTGGACGACGCGGCACGGGACCACTGCTGCGCAACGGCATGACCATCGCCATCGAGCCCATGATCAACATGGGAGGCAAGAACGTCATCACCGAGCGCGACGGCTGGACCACACGCACGCGGGACCGCAAGCCCAGCGCTCACTTTGAGCACTCCATCGCCATCCATCATGGCAAGCCCGACATCCTGTCCTCCTTCGATCCCATCAGGGAGGTGCTCGGTGAAAGGTTCATCTGATTGACAACTTTTTAATGCATTTCCAGTAACACGTTAATTTAAGATTTCATATGGCAAAACAGACAGCAATAGAATTAGACGGTACAATCGTCGAGGCCCTCTCCAACGCCATGTTCCGCGTTGAGCTCGAAAACGGGCACCAGATCACCGCACACATCAGTGGCAAGATGCGCATGCACTACATCAAAATCCTGCCCGGTGACAAGGTGAGAGTAGAGATGTCCCCCTACGATTTGACCAAAGGAAGAATCTCATTTAGATACAAATAACAAAACCACAATACAACTATGAAAGTTAGAGCTTCTATCAAAAAGCGCAACGAAGACTGCAAGATCGTACGTCGCAAAGGGCGCCTGTATGTGATAAATAAAAAAAATCCCAAGTTCAAACAGCGTCAGGGATAAAAAAAAGTATTAACTTTGCAAAAATTTTTCAAATAGATATATGGCAGTAAGAATTGTCGGGGTTGATATTCCCCAAAACAAGCGCGGCGTCATCGCCTTGACCTACATCTTTGGTATCGGGCGCAGCTCAGCCGCTACAATCCTCAAGAAGGCCGGTGTCGACGAGAACACCCGCGTTAAGGATTGGACCGATGCCGAGGCAGCAGCCGTTCGTGAAGTCATCGGTAACGAATACAAAGTGGAAGGTGACCTGCGTAGCGAGGTCCAGATGAACATCAAGCGATTGATGGACATCGGTTGCTACCGTGGCATCCGTCACCGCAATGGTCTCCCCGTGCGCGGTCAGAGCACCAAGAACAACGCTCGCACCCGCAAGGGACGCAAGAAAACTGTTGCAAACAAGAAGAAAGCTACTAAATAATATTATTCAATTACTATGGCTAAAAAGACAGTCGCAGCTAAGAAGAGAGTCGTTCGTGTTGACGGTATTGGTCAACTCCACGTGCATTCTTCCTTCAACAACATCATTGTGTGCCTCGCCAATGGTGAGGGACAGGTAATCTCCTGGTCATCGGCTGGCAAGATGGGTTTCCGTGGTTCTAAGAAGAACACCCCCTACGCCGCACAGATGGCTGCCGAAGATTGCGCTAAGGTCGCTTATGACCTCGGCTTGCGCAAGGTGAAGGCCTATGTCAAGGGTCCGGGTAATGGCCGCGAATCGGCTATCCGCACCATCCATGGCGCCGGCATCGCTGTTACCGAGATCATCGACGTCACACCGCTGCCCCACAACGGTTGCCGTCCTCCCAAGAGAAGAAGGGTCTAAGAGAGTTAGGCGCTTCACTCCCTAAACAACCTGTTTTAACGGTTTTTATTAACAACATTTTTCGCGAATCTCTATCAGTGAATGGATTGCATTTTTTAACGACCTCTCTGCAATCGCGGCTGCACTGAAGCGATTCCAATTCACAACGTTTATCATTTTTAAAGTAAGACTATGGCTAGATACACCGGTCCTAAAACTAAAATTGCCCGCAAACTGGGTGAACCCATCTTCGGTGAAGACAAGTACTTTGCCAAGAAGAATTATCCCCCGGGCCAGCATGGTACCAACCGCCGCAGGAAACTCTCGGAGTACGGTACACAGCTTCGCGAAAAACAAAAGGCTAAGTACACCTATGGCGTGCTCGAGCGTCAGTTCCGCAACCTCTTCAACAAGGCTTCTCGCATGAAGGGCGTTACCGGTGAGGTGCTCCTCCAGCTCCTCGAAGCAAGGCTCGACAACATGGTTTATCGTCTGGGTATTGCTCCCACACGCGCCGCTGCCCGTCAGCTCGTTCTCCATCGCCACATCACCGTCGACGGTAAGGTCGTTAACATTCCTTCCTACTCGGTAAGCGAGGGTCAGATCGTTGCCGTGCGTGAGAAATCCAAATCGCTCGAGGTCATTCAAGACGCTCTCGCTGGATTCAACCACAGCAAGTATCCCTGGATCGAATGGGACGAGACCGTCAAGGGCGGTAAGCTCTTGCACATGCCCGTTCGTGAGGACATTCCTGAGACCATCAAGGAACAGTTGATCGTCGAGTTGTATTCTAAACAGTAAAATTTTTATCCATGGCTATTTTAGCATTTCAGAAACCCGACAAAGTCTTAATGTTGGAAGCCGACAACTCGTTCGGCAAATTTGAGTTCCGACCCCTGGAGCCCGGCTACGGTGTTACCATCGGTAACGCACTGCGCCGCATCCTTCTCTCGGGACTTGAGGGCTTCGCAATCTGCAGCATCCGCATCGACGGCGTGCAGCACGAGTTCGCAACCATTCCGGGTGTTAAGGAAGATGTCACCAACATCATCCTCAACCTCAAGAAGGTGAGACTCAAACGCATTGTCGAAGACACCGACACCGAAAAGGCCGTTGTCAAGGTTTCAGGTCAAAGCGTCTTCAAGGCTGGCGATATCGGCAAGGTGCTCAGCGCTTTCGAGGTGCTCAACCCCGAGCTCGAGATCTGCCATATCGACCCCTCTTGCGGATTCCAGCTTGAAATCTCCATCAACAAGGGTAGGGGTTACCTCCCCGCCGAGGAGAACAAGAACGCCAACGACCCCATCGACGTGATTGCGATCGACTCCATCTACACGCCCATCCTGAACGTGAAGACCACCGTCGAGAACTTCCGTGTCGAGCAGAAGACCGACTACGAGAAGCTCATCATCGAAATCAAGACCGATGGCTCGATTCATCCCAAGGACGCCCTGAAGGGAGCTGCCGAAATCCTCATCCAGCACTTCCAGCTCTTCACCGACCGTGAAATCGTTCTCGACAACACCGAGAGCAACGGCAACGAGGAGTTTGACGAGGAAGTACTCAAGATGCGTCAGCTGCTCAAGACCAAACTTGTTGACATGGACCTCTCAGTTCGTGCCCTCAACTGCCTCAAGTCGGCTGAAGTCGAGACCCTTGGCGAGCTCGTCGTCTATAACAAGACCGACCTGCTCAAGTTCCGTAACTTCGGTAAGAAGTCGCTCAGCGAGCTCGAGGAACTGTTGGCCAACCTCAATCTGCACTTTGGCATGGATATCACAAAATACAAACTAGAAAAAGAATAAGAAACAATGAGACACAATAAGAAATTCAACCACCTGAGCCGTAAGAGCGCCCATCGTGATGCCATGTTGGCCAATATGACCATCTCGCTCATCATGCACAAGCGCATCATCACGACCCTTGCTAAGGCTAAAGCCCTGCGCGTGTATGCCGAGCCCCTGATCAACAGGACCAAGGACGACACCACCGCTTCGCGTCGCCTCGTCTTCAAGCACCTCCAGAACAAGGAGGCCGTTAAGGAACTCTTCTCGACCGTTGCCGCCAAGGTCGCTGACCGTCCCGGTGGCTACACCCGCATCCTCAAGCTGGGCAACCGCTTGGGCGATAACGCCAAGACCTGCTTCATCGAGCTCGTTGACTTCAATGAGGCCATGCTCGAGGCTAAGAACCAGGAGAAGAGCGCTGCCAAGAAGAGCACCCGTCGCAGCCGCAAGAAAGCCGCTGCTCCCGCAGCTGCTGCCCCCGCCGAAGAGGCTCCCAAGACCGAAGAATAATTCAGATTATCTTCACACACTATATCAAGAAACCCTGCACAACGCAATGTGCAGGGTTTCTTGTTGTTACATATTAACGTGAGCTCGACAAAAAGATATTCTAAATCTCAGCGAGTTAGCTATCTGAGGGCTTGAGGGTGTGTCATAATTCAACTGCTAGAACTATAACCGCCCTGCGGGCGGGAAATTAATCAATTTTAATTTAATAATTTGTTTGATTTCCCGAAGTTTGGCAGCACTTTAGCAATTGATGCAAGCATCATTGCCTTCGGTTTGCACAAACTTTCCCGTGCGATAGCACGGTTATATTACCGAGTCGCAATTATGACACAACTTCATGTTTGATGAGATGATTATCAGGACTTTATTTTCATCGAACTCGCGCCCATTGGTGTTTGGTACAAGCTCCGTTAGGAGCTGACAGGTCATAGGCAGGGGTGAAACGAGGCGTAGCCGAGTGCAACCCCTGCAATAGTGGGCATTTGACCTAGCCCCGCTAGGGGCGGCAGTAAATCCGTGCTACAAACTGTCGCCCCTGGTGGGGCTATTTTATCGGGAGTATCATTTACAGGAGTTCCGCTTCGCTACACTCCTGCCTATAAACTGCCAGCCCTACGGGCTTAAATGTGTTAGCACACATCACCACCATTAATGCGTTGATATTTAGTCGTTTAATGAGTTTTGTTGATTATTTGACAGACGTCAATGGCTTCACACACTATATCAAGAAACCCTGCACAACCAATGTGCAGGGTTTCTTGTTGATTTTTCATGCCGCATGTGGCAGCACGCGCGCTCCAATGGCTCATTTGCCTTTGTGTGGAACCGCGCTAGCCGGGACGCGTCCCAGGACGATAGTGTCACCCACCTGAGGCTTCTTCGGCTGGCTCGCTTCGATGCGCTCCATGACATACTTCAGCAGTTCCTCATTGGTATTCAGCGTGTCACCGTCAGGCGAGAGTACAAACATCGCCTCATAGGGCTCCTCCTGTTTGCCCAGGTTCTCTAAGATGGCAGCCGACATGCGGTCAAGATACATGTTCAAGGCGTCGGTATCGTTCTTAGCCTCAATCTTCTCGACCTGCTCAGTACCGTCCTTCATCTTTTTTACAAACCTGTAGCTCTGGGGCTTCTCGTTGCACGACCACAGGCACGACATCGCGATGGCGGCAATCAAGATAGGAATGATTCTTTTCATTACGATAGAATACTGATAATCAGCCGATTATTCCTTTACTTCCCAACCCAGAGCGCTAGCACCGAGCACGGCAGCGTCACTCTCCTTGAGCTCGCTGATCAAAATCTTTACCTTGCCCTTGTAGATGCCCAGCACATTGCGGTCAAACGCCTCCTTAACCGGATTCATAATCAGGTCGCCGCTCTTGGTCAAGCCACCGAACAGCACAAACGCCTCAGGGCTCGAGAAATTGGTGAAATCAGCCAATGCCTCGCCCAGGATAGTGCCCGTGTAGTTGAAGATATCCTTTGCCAGCTTGTCACCAGCGATGGCGCAGTCATACACATCCTTGCTCGTGATTGCCTCGATATCATACTCGCGCAGCTTCGACGGCTCTTCACGCAGCTCCAGGAACTCACGTGCAGTGCGGGCAACACCCGTTGCCGAGCAGTAAGCCTCCAGACAGCCCGTGCGGCCACAACCGCACACGCGGCCGTTGGTGCGCTTCACGATCACATGGCCCAGCTCACCGGCAAAGCCATCGTGGCCGTACACCATCTGTCCGTTCACCACGATACCGCTGCCCACACCAGTGCCCAGGGTAATCATGATGAAATCCTTCATACCGCGAGCCACACCGTAGGTCATCTCGCCGATGGCGGCAGCGTTAGCGTCGTTGGTAATCAGGCAAGGGATGCCGAACTTCTGGGTCACCATCTCAGCCAGGGGGATGGGGGTGGGCCAGGGCAGGTTGGGAGCCTGGTCAATCAAGCCCGTGTAGTAGTTGCCGTTAGGAGCACCGATGCCGATGCCGTTAATCTTGCCCACAACTTCATTGTCCTCCATCAAGCGAGTCAGCTCGGTGTGCAACTCGTCGATGTAGTCATTGAAGTCACTGTGTTTTGCTGTCTTGATAGAGCTGCTCGCAATCACATTGCCGCGAGCGTCCACGATACCAAAGACGGTGTTAGTACCGCCCATGTCGATGCCAATTACATAAGGTTTTGCCATGATTTTGGTTTTGTTTTATTGGTTGATAATAAATCTACTATTTGTTAAACGGCAAAGATAATAAATTCTTATCATTTATTATTCTAAAACGTCATTTTTTTTCATTGACATATATTGTCTGGGTCATGGATTTCAATTCAGACTTTGTGGAAAAGTACACCAACTCCCGCTACGAGGGGTATGCCATCCGTGCCGTGTACGTGCTCTGGTATTTGTTCCCTTAGCATAACGCGATTTTTTGATGTCAAATCGTTGATTTGACAGTATTGTTGACTCAAAGTGGGGCGCTCGAATTGCCGGGCGCCCCTCTTTATGTGTCATGATGTATCTGGATGGACTACACGTCAGGAAATGTGCGGTCAATCGGGTTTTAGAAGCTGGCGCTCAGGCGCACGTTGAGCTGGCGGCGGGTCAGGTAGTTGGGGACGGCGTACTGGGTGTTGTTGACGTCGGTGACCCAGTAGTAGCTGCTCACGTTGGAGATGTCCATCAGGTTGAAGCAGTCCAGACCGAGCCAGATTTCCTTGAAGTGGCTGAACAGGCCGCTGGCGGGGCGGTGGTCCTTGCCGATGAGCTCGTAACTCAGGCCCACATCCACACGCTTGTAGGCGGGCTGGCGCACGTAGGAGTCGGCACGCGTCAGGTGGGGCGCCGTGGTGGGCAGACCGTCGCTGATGATGCCCTTGAGGCTGAACTTCAGGCGCGGGATGCTGGGGAAGTAGTCGGTGAAGAACAGGGCAACGCTGTAGCGCTGGTCGGTGGGGCGGGGCACCTTGACGCCGTTCAGGTCCTCCTGCGTCTTCATCAGCGAGAAACTGAGCCAGGAGTCGGTGCCCTCGACGAACTGTCCGAACAGTTTCATGTCAATGCCGGCGATATAGCCCTTGGAGGAGTTGACGCCGCTATAGACGAGCTTGAGGTTGTCAATCTCGTAGGGGATGAGGTTGCTCAGGTTCTTGTAATAGGCTTCGGCAGTGAGTTTGAAGGGACGGTCCAGCGCGCGGAAGGTGTAGTCACCGCCCAGGATGACCTGGATGCTGCGCTGCGACTTGATGTCCTTGTTGAGCAGGATATTGCGGTTGCCCAGCGTGTCCATGACCTGTCGGCGGTATTCCTTGTAGAACGGTGCCTGGTAATAGACGCCGCCTGCCAGACGCAGCGACAGGTTGCCGTTGCGCTCGGGCACGAAGCCCAGGCTCACGCGCGGAGAGATGAGCGTCTCCCCGTTGAAATTCCAATGCGAGAAACGCACGCCGGCATTCAGCGACCAGAAACCGACGCTGCTGTTAAAGCGCCAGGTGTCCATGAGCCATCCGGCAAAGCGCGTGGTGTTCAGGTCGTTGCTTGACGTCTCGGTGAAGATGACGTTGACCTGGTTGGGGATGTGGGGCAGGGAATAGCCCGCGCTGTCACGCCACTGCCACTGGCGGGAGCGGTCGTAGATGTCCTCCTTGCGCAGCGACATGCCGTAGGAGATATTGTTGTTGTTCAACCCGATGCTGCCTTTCAGCGAGAAGTCCATTACGTTCATTTTCAGGCGGGTGCGCTCATGCTCGTGGTATTTGCCTACACCCAGCTCCTGTCCTGCCTGGTCGAGCCAATACTCGCCGTGGATGTCGTATGCCACCAGCTCGTCGGTGCGGTAGCCCGAGCCTTGCAGCGTCAGGCTCGTGCCCTTGTCGTTGAACAGGTAGGTCACTGCAGCAGCGCCGAAGTAGGTCTGGAACTTGTCCTTCTCGTAGCCGTCAAAGTAGACGGTGAATTGACGCACTTCTTCGCTGGTACCGAAGCTGGTCTCGCGGTTCTTGGGCGTGAAGCGGTAGTCGTTGATGCTCACGTTGCCCAGCAGGGCGATGCGCAGTTTCTCTATGGGCTTGAAGACGAGACTCGTCTGGTAGTCGAAATACTGCGGGTCATACTCACCCTTGCTCTCCAATGAACCCATCAGCGACGAGTTGCGCTTGTAGCGCACACCGTGCATCTGGCTGTAGTGGCGCGTGCTGTGGCCCAGCATCAGGCTGCCGCCCTGCAGACTGGCGGCAAAAGCGCCCTCAAAGGCCTCGGGCTCGCGGTAGGTGATGTCGAGCACCGACGACATGCGGTCGCCGTAGGCAGCACTGAAACCGCCTGTCGAGAAATCAACCTTGCGCACCATGTCGGGGTTGATGATACTCATACCCTCCTGCTGACCGCTGCTGATGAGCTGCGGGCGATAGACCTCAATGCCGTTGATATAGACGCTGTTCTCGTCGTAGGAGCCGCCTCGCACCATGTACTGCGAACTCAGCTCGTTCTTGGAACTCACGCCCGCCATCGTGGTCAATACAGCCTCAACGCTGCCACCCGAGGCGTCGGGCGTGCGTCGCAGCATGTCCACGTCGATACCCTGCATGCCGTTGGTCTGCTTCTTGTACTCGGTGATTTGCACCTCGCCCAGTTCGAGCGTTTTCTCATACAGTTTGGGGTTGATGGTCACTGTGCCCTCGGGTTTGATGAGTTGGCGCGTCACAGTCGAGTAGCCCAGGCAGGTGAATTCCACCATCAGCGTGTCAGCCTTGGGCACAGTCATCTCATAGTCACCCTTGGTGTCGGTGTTGGTGCCCACGGCGGTGCCCAGCAGGCGCACCGTGGCAAATTCTATGGGCTGCCCGGTGGCATCGACGACCTTGCCGGTGATTTTGACCTGTGAAAACGCTATTGTGGCGCACATCAGGCACGCCAGCAGCAACAATATGCGATGTTGAAATTTCATTGACAGTTTTTGTTTAGATACTAAAATAACGCAGAAAACCGCCCGAAATTGTAACACCGCCCATTTATATGAATGTGAGTTCTAGGATGTGGTACTACAGTATCAGTTCGAGAACATCGAGAACAGGTCGCGGGCGCTCATGCGCTTGTAGTTCCTGGGAACACTCGGGTCGATGTTCACCTTGCCGTTCCATTCGATGTCCTTGAAGTTGAGCGAGAAGGCTATCTTTTTGTTCTCGACGGTGGCGTTGGCGTTGATGTTGTGGGCGATGTTGCCGGCTGTGGTGCCGTGTACGTCGCTGTAGTTGACCTGATAGGCTGCTGCAGCCTTTCCGGTGGGCATGATGCTGAGCGAGGCGATGCGGCCCGCCTTGTCAAAGTTGAAGACGTAGCCGTAGCCCTTGTAGCTCTCGTTGGCGGTCAATACCAGGGGATAGACCTCACTCACAGTCATCTGGTCCTTCAATGACTCCTTAAGCGTACCCTTGCCGAGGATGAACGGACGGCCCAGGAAGATATCCTGAACGTCGCTCACGGTCACGGGAATGCCCGAGGTGAGTATCGACACCTTTTCGGCGATGTAGCGCTTGTGGACTTTGTCCACGGCAAACAGGCTGTCGGCAGTGATAATCAGTTTGCCCACCTCGATGCCCAGCATGGGCCTGAGTGAGATGTAGATGGACTGGTCACGCACCATGCGCACCTGAATCGAGGACGAGAAACTGCTGCCGGCACCCAGCTTGATGTTGCCGCCGGCCTGCATCGTCTGCCAGTCGCCCAGGGTGGCGATGACGGCGTCAAGCGTGCTCATGTAGTTGTTGGTAGTCGTTGTCGTGGTGGTCGTATCGGTAACGCTGGCAGCCTTCTTGATGCTGCCGCATGCTGCCATTGTTGCTGCAAGTACAATCAGTATCGCAATATTTGTCTTCTTCATAATAAAATAAGGAATAATCTCTTTAACCTTTAACCTATAAACTTTAAACTTTAAACTGAAATTGTGCCAACAATTTCACTCATAGTATGTCTTGTCTTTCACTTTGCGTTGCAATAATTCGTTGTCGGGGTCTAGCTCCAGCGCTTTGGTCCATTGCTCGACTGCCTCCTCCTTCTCATTGCAGAACCACAGGATGTCGCCGTAGTGCTCATAGAGATGCTCGTCCTCGTCTTTCTCAACAGCGCTCTTAATGTAGAGCAGTGCCATGTTGTAGTCTTTCTTGGCAAAGAATACCCAAGCGTAGGTGTCGATGTAGTTGGCGTTCTCGGGCTCGTCCTTGACGGCAAGGGCTGCCATGCGCTCGGCACGGTCCAGGTCCTGGGCGCGCTGTGCGAGATAATAGGCATAGTTGTTCAGTGTGTTGAAATTGAGCGGATTCAGTTCCAATGCGCGCTCATAGCACTCAACGGTCTTGGCAGAGTCGCCGAGTTCGCTGTAGGTATCGCCCATGCCGGTGAAGATATCCGAGCGTTGTTCCACGTCGGTCGAGTCGGTCAACTCCAGTATTTTCATGTAGGTGGAGATGGCCTTGGAATATGATTTCATCTGGTGGTAACACCCGGCGACATAGCGGTACAGTTCCAGGTTGTCGGGATTGTATTCCAAGGCTTTTTCCGACGCCTTGATGGCATCGGCGTAGTTGTCGTCTATCATGTTGAGGATGACCATGTTGCGCCACCCATCGGCATCGGTCGGATTCACGTCCAGGCTGTAGCCCAACTGCTCGATGGCGCCCTTGTAGTCCTTGCGGGCATACAGGTACTCACTGTAGAGCTGGTGGATTTTTGCCTCGTGAGGATGTTGCTGGATGAGGACGGTGAACAGCTTGTTGATTCGCTGGGTGGTGTCCTCTTGAGAGAGCCTCTCGCGGATGTAGCTCAGCAGCACGCCCAGCTTGGTGTCCACGTCGAGTTGCTCGGCGGTGAGCGCATTGTAGATTTGCTGCTCATAGCCCGCACTGTCGCCCGCCTGGTTGCAGTACTCGGCGCGCGTGAGGTAAATCAGGCCATTGTCGGGGGCATATTCCTGGGCTCGGTCCAGATAGTACAGGGCGCTGTCGGTCATGCCGTAATGCTGGAACAGGCCGCTCATGGCGAGGTTGTAGGAATCGTTCTGCGGTGCGGTCGCCAGCATGCTGCGCATTTCCTTCAAGGCGCCGACGCTGTCGTTCATCGCCATGTAGTTTTCGATTTTGTTCGACGTAATCTGGATGGACTTGCCGAACAGGGTAGCGATGCTGTCGAGCGTAATGTTGCTCTGGACGAAGTCACCCGAGCGGGAATACGCCTCGGCAAGGCGCACTTGCAGCTCCAGGCGGTTGGGGTTGTGCTCGTTGAGCACCTTGATGGCGCGAAGAGCCTCCTCGGGGTGTCCCAACTGCATGTTGGCGTCGCTGTAGAACGTCGTTTCATACAGGTCCTCGGGTTGCGCTTCAAAGTGTCCTTTCATCAGCTCCAATGCCTGTTCGCAGCGCTCCTTGGTGGTGTTGTTCATCTTGAGCAGGCACATGCCCATATAGTAGGAAATGGCGGTGTTGCCCGGGTCCAATTCATGGGCATAGCTCAGCAGGTCATAGAAGGCGTCAAAGTTGTCGGCCAACTTCTGCTTTTGCGCTTCCATGAAGATGTATTCCGCCTTGCGCTGGTCAGCCAGACTGACAGCCTTGCCGACTGCCGCCTCATCTTTGCCTGCCACAGCCGTCAATGCCACCAACGCTATAGTAAATATCGCAAAATATCGTCTCATCGTTTTTATCAGTATACAGTCGTCAGAAAAAAGAAAGCGGATGCCAATTCCTAATTCCTAATTCCTAACTCCTAATTCCTAATTCCTAATTCCTAATTCCTAACTCCTAACTATTAACTACTTCGTTCCCGTGTGCCCGAAGCCGCCTGCGCCGCGTTCCGTCTCGTCGAGGTCATCAACGATGGTCCACTCCACCGTGCTGTGGCGGGCAACCACCATCTGGCAGATGCGCTCGCCATTCTCGATGGTCTGCGGCTCGTCACTCAAGTTCACCAGGATGACGCCCACCTCGCCACGATAATCGGCATCAATCGTGCCAGGCGTGTTCAGCACTGTCAAGCCGCGCTTCAGCGCCAAGCCGCTGCGCGGTCTGATTTGGCACTCATAGCCCTCGGGCAGGGCGATATAGATACCCGTGTGTACCAATGCCCGCTGCAGCGGTTGCAGCGTCAGCGGCTCCTCCAGCCATGCCCGCAGGTCCATTCCCGCGCTCAATGCCGTGCCATACTGCGGCACCTCATGCGGCCCGCGGTTCACAATCTTCACATTTATCTTCTCCATAAATCAAGGATTGGTTACAAACTGCAAAAATACATCAAAAACGGTTACAACCATCATTTGAAACCTTTTTTAAATGTGAATGTTAAGTAATGACTATGGATGTGGCCTGAATAGAGATGACGGATTTTGGGCAATTGTCCAAAATTTTGACACTTTTTTGTGATTTTTACTGAAATCGGCGATTTTTCAAGGAAATCGCTTGGCAAGAATGTTTTGTGGCGATAAATTTGTGGCAGAGAAACCAAAAAATGAAAAATCATGAAAAAGGTAGTGCATTTATTTTTGTGCCTGGTTATGGGACTGATGTCTTGGGCTCAGATGCCCGAATTGACACTTGAGCAACACCTTGAGGACTATGACTTCGCTGTAAAGTATATTGAAGACAACTACTCGGGTTTTTCATTCTGGGTGACGGACAGTACAAGGTCAGATTATGAGGTGACTAAAAGCCGACTGCGTGGCGAGGTGGAGCGGGGTGAACGCCCGGGATGGGATGCTGTCGCTGCCTATACTGGTTGGTTTAATGATCTTCACCTCTATCTCTCAGTGAACTATAATGGTATAAATCAGCATTCCTATCATCAACGGCACATGACTTCCTATGCTTCTCAAATGGAAGAGTATGAGCCCAAGCCCGTTGCCATTAAAGTTACTGACAAAACCTTTTTGGTTCGTTTCCCTTCATGTGGTGGAAATCCAGACATGAAATGGATAAAGAAATCAATAAAACAATATAAGAAATCTCATTGCAAGAACCTGATTATTGATTTACGGGGAAACACAGGAGGCAATGATAGTTTTTTTGATCCATACCTTCAACTTCTATATGACCACGAAACCATACTTCCGGGAATTGAATTCCGTATCACGCCTCAGAATATGGATTTCTTAAGGAGGAAAGGATGGTTTCCTAATATTCTGAAAATGGCTGCTGAAAATCCTG
Organism: uncultured Bacteroidales bacterium; assembly: GCA_902800715.1. Classification (GTDB taxonomy): domain Bacteria; phylum Bacteroidota; class Bacteroidia; order Bacteroidales; family Muribaculaceae; genus Sodaliphilus. The sequence continues at coordinate 4,462 of CADCFN010000022.1, read as the reverse complement.
AGGCTGAATATATCTCGCCAGGTAATGGATTGATTAAAAGTAAGAAAACAGATAAGTCGGTTGTCAAGGCAGCATTAATCATTGACCACAATGTAGCAAGTTCAGGTGAATCTATTGTGAGAGTGGTGAAAAGCTGCAGTGCAAGAACTACCGTTTATGGAAAGGACAATACCCTTGGCGCCCTTGATTTCGCTAATCTGTCGAGTGTAGTGTTGCCACATTGCCAACTCTCGTTGCATGTCCCCATGTCTCGAACAATCGGTCTTCCTGAAAACTCGATAGACAAGAACGGCATCGCCCCCGACGTGCGCATCCCGTTGCCGCTGCCAGCCCGCTTGACCGACAACATCGACGAGTGGGTCATCTGGGTAGCCGAACAACTGGAAAAGTAAATCACTCAATTATAGCCAAATATGGTTTTATCATAAAGTGATTATCATTTTATGATAATTATAATTTGATAATTTGGATGGATTGTTGTATCTTTGCAGCATAAACTAAAGCTGGAAGTGATATGAATAATCCATTTGTAACCAACGGATATGCAGGCGAACGTTACTTCTGTGATCGTGTGGAAGAAACGCGGTCACTTATAGACCTGCTGACCAACGGAAATAATGTGGCGTTAATTTCGCCGCGCCGCTTGGGCAAGACAGACCTTATCCGTCACAGCTTTGCCCAGCCCGCAATCAAGGACAATTACTACACGTTTTTGATTGACATCTATGCGACCTCGTCATTGCAGGATTTTGTCAATGCTTTGGGACGCAGCATCATAGATGCGCTTAAACCTTATGGCAAAAAAATGTTGCAGCGTTTTGTCGATGTGGTGACCTCGTTGAGACCCGATATCACATTTGACGTTTTTGGCCAACCGTCGTTAGGCGTTAGTATGGGTTCCGTTGACAAGCCTGAGACATCGATTGACGAAATCTTCCGTTTTCTTGAGAATGCTGACTGTCGCTGTCTGATTGCCATAGACGAGTTCCAGCAGATTGCATCCTATAATGATGGTACCAATGTGGAAGCCTTGTTGCGCACTTATATCCAGCGGTGCCGCAATGCCAACTTCGTGTTTGCTGGCTCACAGCGTCATCTGATGGATAACATGTTCACATCGCCATCGCGTCCCTTCTATCAGTCGGTGACCTTGATGAATCTTAAACCGCTGGATTTGTCTGTCTATCGGGATTTTGCTGTAGGCTTGTTTGCTGAGTCAGGCAAGACCCTCCAGCCCGAGGTTGTGGACAGGGTATATCGAGATTTCAATGGTGTGACAGCCTATATGCAACGTCTGCTTAATGTCTTGTTCATGCGCACGGCACAGGGCGAGATTTGCTCAATAGACATGATAAGCGGAGCTATCGACTATACGCTGGACTTGGCAAGTGACACCTACGAAGCACTCCTCCGCCAGATTCCCGAGAAACAGCGCAATGTTTTTATGGCCATTGCAGCCGAGGGTGAGGTTGAAAATGTGACGGGTGGGGCGTTTGCCCGCAAGTATCGCTTGCCATCAACCAGTTCGGTCAATTCGGCCATTAAAGGTCTGCTTTCCAAGGACTTTATCACGCAAGGCAAGAATGGAGCCTATCAAGCTTATGACAAGTTGTTTGCTTTGTGGTTAAAACGCTATATTGACACCAAATGATCAAGATATGAATATGCGCATGAATTGGGACCGATTGATTTCGGACAAACGACTGGGACTGGAGCATTACCACGATGATAAGGGTGGGGGGGTCAGGAGCGACTTTGAACGCGACTATGACCGCCTGGTCTTCTCATCGCCTTTCCGCCGCCTGCAGAACAAGACTCAGGTTTTCCCGTTACCCGACAGCATTTTTGTGCACAACCGACTGACTCATAGCTTGGAAGTATCGAGTGTGGGCAAGTCGATGGCACGCGAGGTGGTCATCCGCCTCATGCCGCGTTACAAGGGAGAACTGTGGGCCGAAAAACTGCGCGACATCGGCGAAATCGTCGCTGCCGCCTGTTTGGCGCACGACTTGGGCAACCCGCCGTTCGGCCATTCGGGCGAGAAGACCATCGGGGCTTACTTCAGCGAGGGCCGCGGTCTGGAATTCAAGGACAAGTTCACCGTCGAGCAGTGGAACGACCTCATCCACTTTGAGGGCAACGCCAACTCGCTGCGCACCCTCGTCCACCAGTTCAAGGGACGTCGTCCTGGCGGTTTCGCGATGACTTATTCGACGCTGGCCTCCATTGTCAAATACCCATACTCGTCGATGCATGCTGGCGAGAAGGGCAAATTCGGCTTTTTCACCACCGAGAAGGAAATCTTTGAACGCATTGCCGACGAACTGGGCCTCATCCAGCTTGAAGAGGACCGTTACTGCCGTCATCCCCTCGTCTATATCGTCGAGGCTGCCGATGACATCTGCTACCAGATTATGGACATTGAAGACGGCCACAAACTCAAAATCATCGGCACCGACGAGACCATCGACCTGCTGCTGGGCTTTTTCACCGAGGAACGCCAGGCCCATCTGCGTGAACACATGGCGCGCGTCGCCGACCCCAACGAGAAGATTGCCTACCTGCGCTCCTGCATCGTCGGCTTGCTGGTGGAGCAGTGCGCCGCCGCCTTTGCCGCCCACGAGGACGAAATCATGGAGGGACGCTTCGGGAGCAGCCTCATCGACTGCATCGACCCGCTGCCCGCCGCTGCCTACCAGGCTTGTAGCACGCTGGCGCGGGCACGCCTGTATCGTGCCAGCTACGTCCTTGACGTGGACCTGGCAGGTAACCGCATCATCAACCTGTTGCTCGATAAGCTCATCGAGGCGGTCATGCACCCCGAGCGCAACTACTCCCAGTTGCTTATGAACAAGTTTCCGCAGCAGTACGACGTCTTCGCGCCCACGCTGTTCGAGCAGGTCCAGGCCGTGCTCGACCACATCAGCGCCATGACCGACGTCTACGCCCTCAACCTCTACCGCCAGCTCAGCGGCATCTCCATCCCCACAGTATAAAAACTATCAGTGCCCAGTAAAAATGCGATAAAACTCCATTAGCAGCTGAATAACAAAGCTATAATGATAGTTTCACATGAATGGGGTTACCTTTAAGCCCGCAGGGCTGTCAGGTTATAGGCAGGAGTGGAGCGAAGCGGAACTCCTGTAAATGAGCGCCACACACTATTAATAGCCCCATTTGGGGCGACAGGCTGTTTGTCAATGGTTTACTGCCGCCCCGATGGGGCTAAAACGAATGTTCACTATTGCAGGGGTTGCACTCGGCTTCGCCTCGTTACACCCATGCCTATGTCCTGACCGCTCCTAACGGAGCTTCACCGGACAGTTAATAAAAAAACTAAGGGCTACGAAGGTTTAAGGGCGCTTCTCACTCATGACAAATTCCAGCGTTCCCCCCGCCATGATGTCTTGATGCTTGAGTTTGAAACCCTGTAGCCGCTTGCCGTTGAGGCGGATTTCCTTGACGTAGATACCCTTGTCGCCCTTGCGGATGATGGTAAACTCCTTGTCGCCAGCCAAGTGCAGAGTGGCACGCTGGAACAGTGGCGTGCCGGTGACATATTCGGCAGCGCCCGCATTGAAGGGATAGAAGCCTAAAGCCGAGAAAATGTACCATGCCGACATCTGTCCGCAGTCATCGTTGCCCGCATAGCCCGCTGGAGTGGCATTATAGAATTCGGTGCGCACTTGGTTGACCAGTTCTTGAGTGCGCCAAGGGCGGTCGGCGAAGTTGTAGAAATAGACGGTGTGGTGGCTGGGTTCGTTGCCGTGGGCATACTGGCCGATAAATGCCGAGGCATTGCCGTTAGTCTCACGGTTGGCGGCAGTGAGGCTGAAATTCTCATCTAACTTTTTCAGGAATTTTTTCTTGCCACCCATGAGCCCGATGAAATACTCGGGTTCCTGAGGCACAAACCACAGGTATTGCCAGGCGTTCCCCTCAATGAAACTGTTGTCCTCATAGCTGAGCGGGTCAAATGGCTCTGCCCATTGCCCCTTGTCGTCACGTGCTCTGAAGAACCCCGTTTTTTCATCATACAGGTTTATAAAGTGAGTCGCCCTCTGGATAAAGCGATAATAGTCGTCGGTGTACCCCAGACGCTTGGCAACGGCAGCGACGCACCAGTCGTCAAATGCCTGCTCCAGTGTGATGGAAACCGAAGACCTTTGCTTGTTGCAGGGCATGTAGCCCAGTTCGTCCCACAGGTCAAACGGCGAGTTGGTGTGCGGCCTTGTGCTGCTCTCTACCATCGCCCGATAGGCTTTCTCAACATCGATACCGGGCAGGTCGGCGAGAATGGCATCGGAGATGACAGGGATGGCATGGTTGCCAATCATGCAGTAGTTCTCTTGTCCCCACAGGTCCCAGATGGGCAGGTAGCCATAGGTGTCGTGATGGCGCACCATGTCGTTCACAAACTGTGCCGCCAGGTCGGGTTTGAGCAAGAGGTAAAGCGGATGCG
>CADCFN010000021.1 GCA_902800715.1 uncultured Bacteroidales bacterium | reverse complement strand
GATGCGTTCAAATATGCCCGCCACCTGGATGCCATCTTCCTGAACTGCCCCTACGGCGCGTTCAAGACGACGAGCAAGAACAACTGGCAGCGTCGCACCGACTATAACGCCGACAACTGCTATGACTGGAGCGGCCACAAGTTGTATGTGCCCGTGGGACAGGTGCAGCAGTACCGCAACGACCCGGGCATCGCTGCCGCATGGAACGAGAATAACGACGTCGGCCCCGGCGCATTCGACTTCACCTTCGAGAACAACTTTGAGGGGACCAACTACCGCATGACTGTGATCAACCCCACTGCCAAGACCGCCAAGTATGTCTATTGCGAGGGAAACACCAACAACGCCATCGTTCTCTCCAAGACTTGCACCGACCACATCACCGGCATCTCCTATACCATGGTGGAGATTGGCGACTCGGCATTTGTCAAGCACACGGCTGCGACCCACATCTACTTGGATGACGCAACTTCGTTGACGCGCATCGGTGCCTATGCTTTCAGGGGTCTGACGTCCCTCAAGTATGAGGTCAATGTCCCCGAGAACGTGACCGAGATTGGCACTCGGGCATTCTATGGATGCACGGCGTTGCCCTCGGTGTTCATTAACCGCCCCTACTCACCAACCACCATTGGTTCCTATATATTCAGTTCCACACAGCAGACCATCCTCTATGTGCCGCTGAATCAGCTCTATATGACAGCCTACAATACCAGTTCGTGGTTAAGCAACACCGCCTCCAACCGACGGTTGCTGCCCTACATCAAGCCTACCAGCGAGTGGTCGGCCATCTCGGTACCCGTGAGTGACAATATCCTGTTGCCCAGCAGTGGCGAGTTCTATTATGCTCCATCCTATAACAGCGGTGCCCATACGCTCAACAAGACCAGGATTGACAACTCCAAGGGTATCAAGGGCGGTGAAGGAATGCTCATGAAGGGTACCGTCGGGACGGTATACCGCTTCAGGCGCAACGATGCTGTTTCGAGCTATTCTTATGTATCCCCGGCAATCAACTATCTGAAAGGTATTTCAGGCTACTACGTGACGCTGAGCTACAACTCTTCAGGCCCCTGGTATTACACCTTTAACGGTACCGATAAGTTCAACAAGGTGACCTCGACGACATCCACCTATACCCCCAGCGCCTACGTCGAGTTGAGCTCATCTGACCCTGGAGCCAGCGCGACAAGTATCGTTTACATCGAGAACGACATTGAGACCTATGACCTCTGGATCGCTGGCATTCAGGTGTCCAGTGAGAATTGCAACAACCTGTCGGTAATCAGTGGCGTGAGCGGAACCGTCACCTATAACCCGTCCACCAAGTTGCTGACGCTACAAAACGCCACCATCCAGCCCAGCTCTCTCGCTGCTGGTATCGACAGCGAAATTTCTGGCCTGAAGATTAGGTTTATCGGCACTAACATCATTAAGTCTTATGCCAACCGCCCTGCTGTCAGACTTGATGCCAATACCACTTTGTATGGTACTGGAACGGCTAGTTGCCAGAGCTCCAACAACGCTGGATTATACGTGAATAACAGTACTACTACTGTGACTATCCAGGGTGGTCTGAATTTATTAGCATACGGATACAACTATGGCGTGCAAGGTGTCAACGGTGGCAAAATCGCAATCAGCGGTGCTAGCACCAAGGTAACGGCCAGTGGTTTGACGGCAAGTTACTACACCTGCAAGACCACGCTCTACGATGGCCTGGCTATCACCGCGCCCGCAGGAGCCAAATTCAATACGGCAGGCACAGTGGTATCAAGCGCCGGTATGGTAATTTCTAACACCGATGTCGTCATCAGCAAGCCCACCGTAACCCGTGGCGACGTGAACGGCGACGGCAGCGTGAACATCAGTGACGTCACTGTGCTAATTGACTACCTGCTCAACGGCAACACCTCGGGCGTCAACATCAGCGCCGCCGACTGCAACCAGGATGGTAGCGTGAACATCGGCGACGTCACCGTTCTCATCGACTACCTGCTCAAGGGCACGTGGTAAAGCTCTAATGCTCGCTGTGCTCGCAGTTTAGAGTTTAGGGTTTAGAGTTTAGAGAGCATCCGCGCTCTTATAAACAACTGATTTTGCGAATTCAACTAACCGGCATCCGCATTCCCCCCTTCGGGTCGGGGTGCGGATGCTAACTTTAAGCCTTAGCGTCTTGGCGCCTTAGCGTGGGGTGGTCGAAAAGTAAGAAAAAGCATATTTTTTTAATTGTTTTTGATAAATATGGTTTTTCTGATGTTTTTGGTAAATAATGTTCAGTATTTTGACTGAAAATGTTAATTGTATTCAATAATATTATCGTAAATTTGCGATATCAAAACAACAAATATTATAAACTTTTAAATCCAATTACGCTATGAAAAAGATTTTACTCACGCTATCATTTGCGTTAGTGGCGATGTACGCCAGTGCCTATTTCAAGGTGGGTGATATCTATTATCAGCCCGATGAACAAGCCGACGACGGCACTTGCTGGGTGCGCGACAGCCCCTATTATGGTGGCTATGACGGCTTGACCGACATCACGATTCCCGGTCGTGTGACCTACAACGGCAGGGAGTATCGCGTGACCTCAATCGGCAGCGAGGCCTTCAAGAACGTGACCACGCTGCAGCGTGTGCGCTTGGGCTGGGGCGTGGAGGAGATCGGCTCCTCGGCCTTTGCCGGCTGTACCAACCTGCGGTATGTCTTTCTGCCCAGCACGCTGACGCACATCTACAACTATGCCTTCCAGAATTGCTCGTCGATGACGGAGATGGGCGTGGCAGCACCGACGCCGCCCACGCTGTCGTCCTATGCCTTGTCGGGCATGAGGACGTGCAATGTATTGACGGCAATCCAGACCAACGCCAGCAGCTATAACGCCGTGAGTGCCTGGAAGGCTGCCGACAGCAACGGCTCGGTCTCCTATAGCGGCGTCAAGGCCAACGACTTTGTCGAGAACGGCCTGTGCTATGTGATCACGAGTCCCTCGACAATGAGCAACAACGTCAACGTCACGCTGGTGGGCATCCAGTCGGGGGTGACCTATCTGCCCATGGCCTCTTCGGCCCATGACTATACCAACAGCACCTACGGCGGCGGGTCGTACATCTTCTGCAACTGGACCGAGGTTGCACCCTATGCCGCCTATAATCACTCGACCTTGCAGAAAATCGGGCGCAGCGACCTGGGCTCATACTTCAGGCTCAAGGAGGTGGGCGCTTATGCCTTCAACAGCTGCCAGGCATTGACCGAGGTCAATATCTCGGCCGAGACAATCGGCAACTACGCTTTCTACAATTGTTCCAACCTGGCCACCGTCAACCTGTACCTCAAGGATACCGAGAACTATGGCACACAGAAACTGGGTGTGCGCTGCTTTGCCAATACTGCTGTATCCTGGGTGTACATCCCCCAATCGTTGACCTACTATGGTGACGGTGCTTTTGCACAGTGCAGCAACTTGGAGAATATTAATGTAAGTTCCAATAACACCATCTTTGAGAGCTTTGCCGGCTGGCTGTGCAGCGAGAACTATGAAACCATCTACCAGGTGGGCGCCGCCAACACCAGGGTGGGCAACGGCGGTTTCTATGGCACGACCAGGACTATCAAGCCGTGGTGCTTTGCCGGCTGCAACAAGTCGACCTATCTCAAGATTCCCTATGGCGTCTGGACGATCGGCGATTACGCCTTCTACAACACGACACTGGAGGAGTTGCGCATTCCCAGCTCTGCGACTTCGGTCTCTACCCATGCCTTCTCCAACATGCCCTCACTGAGTAAGCTCATTTTCAATAGACCTAGTCCGCCCTCGGGCATGGACTTCTCGGGCATCGGCAGTAACTGTGAGCTGAGCGTGCCGTTCAACAACGTCTCGGCCTACTCTCAGAACAGCGTGTGGAGCAGTGCCTTTGCCACTATCAACGGCAATGCCTACGACTTTGCAAAGGCCGACGATTCGGGCAACACGACGCTGTACTACACCGTCACCAGCGTGGGTACCTATACCGACGCGGTGGCCAGCACGCTCACGTTCAATGGCCAGGTGAAAATCGTCAGGGGTGAAATGTACAACCCGAACACGATCAACATCCCGATCAGGTATTACAGTACCAATGTCGATAACTACGCCATCACCGAGATCGAGGACCAGGCGTTCTCGGGCACCAACCTGAGTGCGGTATATGGCGGCAAGTGCGTCAAGAAAATCGGCGAGAGAGCCTTTTATTACTGTTTCTACCTGACGACGGTGAACATCCCCAACCCGGTCCACATCGGCAGAAGTGCGTTCTACTTCTGCGACAAGCTCAACTCCATCAACATGGGCAGCCGACTGGAATTTATCGGGTCGCAGGCCTTCTATGCCTGCTCAGCGCTCACCGGAGAGCTCACAATGCCGGCAACACTGGCCACCATCGAGTCGGGAGCGTTTACCAATTGCACTGGACTGTCGAGCATCTTCATCAGCAGAACTGAGACCACCACGTTTGGCAGGGATTTCTTCCCGAACAACGCCGAAGGCTTCATCTGCTACGTGCCTCTGAACCAGTTCTACGACTTCTACTCCAAGATGAAGACCAGCGCCTATTCGAACTATCCCACTACAGCACCCTCCAAGCTGCTGCCCTGGGTCAAGCCTACCACCCAATGGACCCCCATCTCGGTTCCTGTCGATGACAGCGTGCTGCTGCCCGCCACAGGAGAGTTCCATACCGCTGAGCAGTTTGACATGGAGACCCGTTCGCTAGTCTTGAAGAAACTGAGCAACGACGTGGGCATCAATGGCAATACAGGCATGTTGCTCAAGGGCACGGTGGGCACCGTCTATCGCTTCAGGCCCAAGACCGCTGTGGCGCCCTACATATTCTACACCCCTAATAAGGACTATCTCAAGGGTGTGACAGGTGCCAGCCAAACACTCGGCTATACTTCCTCAGGGCCTTGGAACTACACTTTCAACGGTTCCGACCGGTTCAACCGCGTGACCTCGTCGCAGACGATCAATAGTGGTTCGGCCTATGTGCAACTGGCAGCGAGCGATGTCGGCTCGGTATCAGTATCCGCCGTTTACATCGAGGATAATTCCACGCAGTACAATCTGTGGATCAATGGCGTTCAGGTCAACAACCGGAACTGCAGCGACCTGTCGTTTATCGATGGCGTGGACGGTACAGTGACTTACACCCCGGGTACCAACACGCTGAATCTCAGCAATGCGACCATAACCATCAACAACAACGATGTCATCAGGAACGAAATCAGCGGCTTGAAGATTACCGTTACGGGAACCAATACTATCGAAACCACATCAGGCAGCCATACTCCGCTCAGGGTCAAGAAATCACTTTCCATCTCGGGCTCAGGTACCCTCAACTGCTATGGAGATGCCTACTACGGATGCTCGGTGGCTTCCGGCCTAACACTGACCATCAGCGGTGGCGCCCAAGTCCTGTTCCGAGGTAAGGCTTATGGCATTAACGGTGGCTCCACTTCATGCCGACTGATCATGAGTGGAGCGAACACCAAACTGACTGCCTTTGGTCGGACCAACGCTACGATTCGTTACATGCAGCCCACACTCAATGACGGCCTGGCAATCACAAAGCCTGTCGGAGCGTATTTCAACAGCGACGGCACTGTGGTCGGAGCCAACGGCAGCCCAATCTACAATCAAAGTGTCATCATCAGCAAGCCCGCATTCGCCCGTGGTGACGTGAACGGCGACGGCAGCGTGAGCATCAGCGACGTCACTGCGCTGATTGACTACCTGCTGAACGGCAATCCCTCGAGCATCAGCCTCAGTGCCGCCGACTGTAACCAGGACGGTAGCGTGAGCATCGGCGACGTCACCGTCCTCATCGACTACCTGCTCAAGGGCACGTGGTAAAGCTTTAATGCTCGCTGCGTTCGCAGTCACGTGGTCAGTTAATAGTTGATAATTAATAGTTGGCATCCGCGTCTTTGGGCGCAGATGCTAACTTTATACCATAGCGTCTTGGCGTCTTAGCGTGAGGCCCTACGATGCGGATGCCAACTATCTGTATCAGTTATACACGATTTCCCTGGCACGGTTTGACAATCAGGAAGCGGCACGCTATATCAGCTTGAGGGCAGACCTGGACACAGCCAATATCCTGTGGCAGAACGATGCCGGGCGGTTCCTTCATCAGCATATGGCGGATTACAACGGGGCGTTGGCATATTTTGAGCGGGCTCTCAAGGCCACCCTGTCAATGTATGGAGACCAAAGCGACTGGGTCGCCACGCTCTATAACAATATCGCTCTGTTTTACGCCCATCAGGGCGATAAGGCAACCGCGCTGGATTACTATAACCGTGCGCTTGAGATTTATGTGCAGCTCTATGGCGATGACGACGCCAGAACCCAGCTTGTGCGCAACAATATCAGCAAACTCGCGGAGTATTAGTCACGATGATGTTCATGCCCCGTGAGGGCTGTTTGGATAGTGGCTTTTTGGAGGCTCTGAGGGCTGCATTTCAATCGTTGGCACTACTGGATAAGTCACTAAAAAAACTTAAACCCAGTAAAAACTGTTGAATTCTTAGTTTTTTTAACTAATTTTGCGCCGTTTTTCAAAGCGATAAGTTAGTATATATGAAACGATTATCATTTATTCTGGTTATTCTTGCGTTGTTTAGCCATGTGGCTAGTGCCCAACCGCCAGATAATTACCCTCCCGATGACACAACCCTCACAATCACGTCAACCAATCTGCCTATTGTGTGGATTTATGTTGATGGCGCCACCATTGACAGGGAGGAGCGTATCTCTGCTCGCATGAAGATTATCCACAACGGAGATGGTCAGCTCAATTATGCCGACACGGTGGCACATCCTGGCCAACGTATTGACTATGAGGGCTACATTGCATTGCGTTACAGGGGCAACTCGTCTTTTGCCAACAGCGATAAGAAACCCTATTCATTCCGTACGCTCAAAATGCCGCTCGAGCAGAGTGACGAGAAGAAGAAGGTGGACATCCTGGGAATGGGCAAGGACAACAACTGGGCGCTGATGGCACCGTTTGCCGACAAGAGCATGATACGCGACCTGCTCACCTTCGAGTTGGCGCGTCCCTGGATGGAGTATGTGCCTAAGGGCCGCTTCTGCGAGGTCTATCTTGACGACATCTACTATGGCGTCTATGTCATGAGCGAGGTGGTTTCCAAGGGCAAAAACCGTCTCAACCTTGATGACCCTGGTGAAGAAGGTGATGAACTCACTGGTGGATATATCATGGAGGTGGACTGTGACGAAGGTGTCACCCACAAATCCAAGCACCATCCCGTTGCTGTCAACGGATATGTGTTGACCGACCGTGATATTTTCTTCCAATACAAGTCGCCTGATTATGAGGACATGACCGAAGCACAGGTGGAATACATCAACAACAGCATCGATAAAATGGAAGACGTGTTCGCATCATCCAATTACCGCGACCCCGAAGTGGGTTATCGCAAGTATATTGATGTGGATAACTTCGTTGATTACCAGCTGTTTATGGAGTTGTGCCACAACGTGGATGCCTACCGCCTTAGTGGCAAGTTCTTTAAGCGCCGCGATAGTGTGGACTCGCGCTTCAAGATGGTGCTGTGGGATACCAACCTGGGTTATGGTGTCGCAAAATATCTGGGTGGATATCGCAATGATACATGGATGTACCAGAACAATAACACCATGTACATGGCGCATGAGACCTATCTGATTCCTTTCTGGTGGTATAAACTCAACAGGGATGAGTACTACTGGACCAAGCGCAATGCACGCTGGTGTGAGATGAGAGAATCCAACCTGAGCAAGAAGAATATTTGGGCAACAATCGACTCGTTGGTCAATGTGCTGAAATCAAACGGTGCCCTGGACCGCAACACGCAGGCATGGCCCCGTTGGGGACAGTATGTGTGGCCCAACTATTATATCTCGACTGACTATGATGACGAGATTGCCCACATGAAGGAATGGCTCATTGGCCGCCTGAAATGGCTAGACAACAAAATGGGATATGTAGCTCCTGTTGTCTATGGTGATGTGAATAGTGACGACTATGTCGACATTACTGATATCACAGTGCTGATTGATGTCTTGATGAGTGGCGAATACGATGACGATATGTTGGCAAGGTCTGATTTGGACTCCGACGAGGAGCTCACAATCGGTGACTTGTCGGCATTGATAGATTATATCCTCAACATGGATTCAGAGGAAGTAGCGCCATAATCATCTTTTCGGCTTCAAGAACAATAAGGACAAGAAACAACAATGGGGAAGGCTTTTCAATGCCCTCCCCATTGTTGTCTTTGGGTGGTAATGTCTTGCGCCTATCAGTTGTTCAGGTTGCTGAGCATATCGATGATGCTGGTGATGTCACCAACGTCGATGCGACCGTTGTTGTTCAGGTCGGCATTGTTGATAAACAGTGCCGATGTGTCGCCCGAGAGCATAGCGTCGATGAGCAGGGTGACGTCAGCAATGGTGATATTGCCGTCGCCATCGGTATCACCGGGACCGGCACTGCCGTCCTCACACACGCCGACGATATCCAGGAACGCCTGGTTCCAGGGGTAGCGTGTTTTGTACAATTCTACTGACGACTCGGGGACTCGCAGGATAGTAGTGTTTTTCCAAAGGGCACTAAATGAAGTTTCATAGACATCAGGAGGCGTCGGGGCCAGGCAGGTGACAGCGGGGAGTTTAGAGAGGGTCCTGAACGCATACACGCCGATGCTCTTGACGCTACTGCCGATGACGAGGCGCGTCGTCTCAGTGCAAGAATAGGCAGCATAATCACCCACCTCAATTACCGAGTTGGGGATAATCAGTTCCTGCAGGTTGTCGCATTGCCAGAACAGACCGTAGGGCAATGCGGTGATGGTATTGGGCAGACGGCAGTGTTTCAAGTTGGGGCAGAGCCTGAACGCCTCACGACCCAAACTTGTAAGTCCGTCCTCGATATAGACTTCTTCCAGGTAAAGACACATGTCAAAGGCACCATTTTCAATCGTTTTAACAGTTCCTGGTATGGTGATTCTCTTAATCTCGCTGGACGCAAATGCCACATGGCTGATGTTGGTGACCGAACTGGGAATAATCACCTCGTCCATGCCCACAAGGCCCTGATAGGACCATTGGCCGATGTTGGTGACGGTATTGGGAATTACCGTGTTGCGGCAAGCGCTCACCAGTGTGTTGGTTGCCGTCTCGATGATTGCGTTGCAATTGTCGCGGGAGTCATATTTCGGGTTGGAGGGATCAACCTCGATGATTTCTGAATCAGGCATGTGGCTGAATGGGTTGTGGACGATGTCAACAACACCGCTGCCCACGGTGATGTGCTTCAATCCCTGAGTGTAGTAGAAAGCAATCGTGCCGATTTTAGTTACCGAGGCGGGAATAACCACATGCTCTGGTCCTGATGTCCTATAGAATGCTTCATGGCCAATCTCGGTGACGGTGTTGGGGATGACGGTATTCTTGCAGCCTGCAATCAGCGTGTTGGTTGCCGTTTCGATAATCGCGTTGCAGTCCTCACGGCTGTCATAGTAGGCGTTGTCAGGGTGCACTTCAAGCGACGTGATAAGATAATCGTCTTCGATTAAGTATTCACCAATGGATTCTACCCCAGAACCGATAAAAATCCGTGTCAGGTCCTTATCATCGCTGAATGCATACTTGCCGATGGACGTTACCGAGTTGGGGACGACAACCTCAGTCAAACCGTTACACAAATAAAAGGCAGAGTTCATGATTGTCCTCAGCGTGTTGGGCAGCGACAGGCTTTGGATGTTACTGCGCGAGAATGCCGATTCCCCAATAGCGGTGACGGTGTAGGTGCTGCCCTCGTGTGTGACCGTCTCGGGGATAACGATATGACCGCTGTAAGTCGTCTGCAGGTCCTTACGCACTACAGTGGCCTCTTGAGTCTCGTTGTCCACTGTGTAATAAATGCCATCCACCATGAAGTCATAGGCCCAGGTGTTGAATACACAACCTAGCATAATGATGAGCATTGCAGCTCTTGCTGATAGTTTTTTTTTCATAGAGATATAGGACGCCGTACCGCTCCTCCATCAGTCTCGGCTTTTTAATGATTTCATAATGATAGGCAGGAGGACATCGGCACATCGGTCAAAGTGCTGCGTTACCTATCTTGACGGGACTCTTGAGTGGGGACTGATCATTCTCCTTGAATAAAACGAGGAAAAGAAGTCCATACTGAAGCCTCGCACTGACTTGCCTTGCAAAGTAAAGAAAAATAATTGAAAAAGATGAGATGAAATGCGATAAAATCTTCTTTTTGACAGGCATCGCCACGAATTTGTTTTTTCACCTTACTCAACATGCAGATAGTTGATAAAAATGCTCTGATTCGGTAAATTATTAGAATATTTTGTTGTATTTTAAAGAATTATTCATTAACTATGCCACAAATCGTAATGAACTAATCGGATAATTCACATTGTCAACCCCAAAATCATTCTATTGCGCTATGAAAAAGATTCGCTCGCTGCGCTCGCAGTCACGTGGTCAGTTAATAGTTGATAATTAATAGTTAATAGTTGGCATCCGCGTCTTTGGGCGCGGATGCCAACTCTGAACCTTGGCGTCTTAGCGTCTTAGCGTCTTAGCGTGGGGCAGTACGATGCGGATGCCCCTCTAAACTCTAAACTCTAAACTGCTCGCGCAGCGAGCATAAATTCCCCGCAGTCGTTGTTTGCTACAGATAATTGTATTATCTTCGCAGCATGGAACATCCTAAGTTTATCATCACCAGTGGCGGACATTTGAGGCTTGGCATGGTCACGTTGCATCGTGACTTGCTGATGCCGCATGAGGACTGCTTGGGTGGCGGTTTATACGAGTACGACTATGCTAGCAATATCTTGATTTTGTCGGACAAGTCGTTTGACTATGGACCGCCCCGTTGGAGCAAAGTGGAGGTGCTCCAAATCCCTGAGGCTTACCGTGACATTCCCATCGTCTATCGCGACCACTGGGGAACGGAGTTGAACATAACCGACAGTTTCACTATCAAGTATTATTAGTCCATGATGAGAAGGTTCTTGAATGAAATAAAAAGTATCTTGCCCAAGGATAGGGTTTATACCGACGAGTTGCGCACCTTGGCTTGGGGTACCGACGCGAGTTTTTACCGCTTGACGCCCCAGGTGGTCATCCGTGCCAAGGATGAGGATGAGGTGTCGGTGATTGTCAAGACTGCCAATAAATTGGGCTTGCCGTTCACCTTCCGCGCTGCGGGAACGTCGCTCTCAGGCCAGAGCGTGAGCGACAGCATCCTGATTGTGGCGGGAAAGAACTGGGAGGATTATCGTGTTTCGGCTGATGCCGAGAGCATCACCCTGCAGCCCGGTATCGTGGGCGCGAGGGTGAACCAGATACTGAAACCCTTGGGACGCGTATTCCCGCCCGACCCCGCCAGCATCGGCTCAGCGATGGTGGGCGGTATCGTCGCCAACAATGCCTCGGGCATGAACTGCGGCACCCATGCCAACAGCGACCGCATGCTGCTGTCGGCACGCTTGGTGCTGCCCGATGGCACCGTGCTCGACACGGGCGACGCCGTGAGCCGTGAGGCTTTCAAGCGGTCCCATCCCGATTTCATCAAGCGCATCGAGGCCCTGCGTGACCGCATCCGCGCCAACCAGCCGCTTGCCGACCGCATCCGCAAGAAATACAGCATCAAGAACGTCACGGGCTTGAACCTGCGGCCGTTTGTCGCCTATGACGACCCGTTTGACATCATCGCCCACTGCGTGGTGGGCAGCGAGGGCACGCTGGCATTCATCAGCCAGGTCACCATGCGCACGCTGCACGACTATCCCTGCAAAGCCTCGGCAATGCTCTATTTCTTCACCATGCGCGAGAGTTGCGAGGCGGTGGTTGCTCTCAAGCAGCTCAAGTCGAGCGAGGCCGACATCGCCATGAGCGAGGAAAACCTCATGGTCAAGAGCGCCGAGATGCTCGACTACCTGTCGCTCGCCTCGGTCGATGACCCAGTCTATCTGCAGTACAAGAAAGATGTTGATGCCGGCAAAATCGATGGCGTGGAGCCTGGCGACTACCACAACCTGACCGCCATCCTCACCGAGACCAAGGCCATGGCGCCCGATGACCTGCAGCACCGCATCGACACGATTACCGACTGCCTGTCGCAGTTCAAGACCTATATTCCCGTAGAGTTCACCACCGACCCGGCGGTCTATGGCAAGTACTGGGCCATCCGTTCGGGCATCTTCCCCAGCGTGGGCGGTGCCCGTCCCGTGGGCACCTCGTGCCTCATCGAGGACGTTGCCTTTGCCGTCGAGGACCTGCCTGAGGCCACTGTGAAACTGCAAAAACTTATTGCCGACCACGGCTACAAGGACGCCTGTATCTACGGCCACGCCTTTGAGGGCAATTACCACTTCATCATCAACCAGCTCTTCAGCGACGAGAGCGAGGTGCAGCGCTATGCCAGCATGATGCGTGATGTGGCACGCCTCGTGGTCGAGGAATATGACGGCTCGCTCAAGGCCGAACACGGCACGGGCCGTAACATGGCGCCTTTTGTCAAGTATGAGTGGGGCGAAGAGGCGTTTGCCGCCATGCGCGAATTGAAAGAGATTTTTGACCCGCATTATCTGCTCAATCCCGGCGTCATCTTCAACGACGACCCCGAGTGCTTTATCAAGCACTTTAAGCCGCTGCCTGAGTTGAAATTAGATGGATTAATCACAGTCGGAGAAGATGATAACCGTTACAATAGCGCACTTGAGACCAGTAAAGGCGTCCTCAAGGCCAATAAGTGTATCGAGTGCGGCTTCTGCGAGGTGAATTGCCTGACTTGCGGCTTGACGCTCTCGTCCCGCCAGCGCATCGTCATCCAGCGCGAAATCTCCCACCTGCGTGAGACGGGCAGTGACCCCGAGCGCTTGGAAACTCTCGTCAAGCAATATCGCTACCAGGGTGACCAGACGTGTGCGGGAGATGGCTTATGCTCCACCTCCTGCCCGATGAAAATCAACGTCGCCGATTTGACGCATCTCGTCCGTCAGGAAGCGCTGCCTCAGGGTAGCATGGGCTATCGTGTGGGCGACTTTGCCGCCCGCCATTTTGCGGGCATCAAGAGCGGTCTGCGCTTCACGCTGGATGTGGCACGCCTGGGACACAACATCCTGGGCACTTCAGCCATGAAGGGCGTTGCTGGTGCTATGCACAAGGCTGGGCTACCCCTGTGGACCCCTGCCATGCCAGGCAAAGCCCGTCAGCCCCGCGCTTGTAGAGACGCAAAATCTTGCGTCTCAGAATCCTCTCAAAAGCCCAGTCCTGAACTGGCACTGAAGGTGGTCTATTTCCCTTCGTGCATCAACCAGACGATGGGCCTTGCCAAAGGTGCCCCCGTGAAGAACACCCTCGTCGATGAGATGGTGCAACTGTGCTGTAAGGCGGGCTACGAGGTCATCTTCCCCGAGGGACTTGAAAAGATGTGCTGCGGCACCATCTGGGAGTCTAAAGGCATGCTCGACATCGCCGACCAGAAAACAGCCGAACTCGACGAGGCGCTGTGGCAAGCCAGTGAACAGGGCAAATATCCTGTGATGTGTGACCAAAGTCCCTGCTTGCATCGCCTGCGCAAATGCATCAAGCGCATGAAACTTTATGAGCCCGTGGAGTTCATCTGGGAATACCTGCGTGACCGCTTGGAATTCACCCCGATTGACCGCCATATCGCCTTGCACTTTACCTGCTCGACGCGCGAAATGGGCCTGGTGGACAAGATGACCAATTTGGCTCATTTGTGCAGCAACAACGTCTTTCTGCCCGAGGGCGTGGGTTGCTGTGGATTTGCCGGCGACCGTGGATGGACTCACCCTGAGGTCAATCGCTGGGCATTACGCAAGCTGCGCCGCCAACTCGAGGATAACCGCATCGAGATGGGCTACAGCAACAGCCGCACCTGCGAGGTCGGTCTGGAAACCAACGGCGGCATCCCCTACCAGAGCATCGTCTATCTCGTCAACGAGGTCACTCGACCAAAGTGACAACAAGGGCACTATCTTGATATTTAAATAACCAAAGATTAAGTGTATAGTGTTGTATGACGCACGATGAAGAAATGTGGCAGGACTATGATTATCAACAGAATACGGGTGAACTGCCTGAGTATTTTGATGAGGACGATGGCTTCGACATAGTCGATGCTGAGAGTCCAGGCGATCCCGGTCCGGATTATATCCCCATTCATGCCCGGTGTCCCCGCTGCGGCAGCTGGTCCGCCATGTTGCTGACTGATGGCACTTACTCTTGCCTGTATTGCGGCACCAACTTCTATAATGACCGCATCATCCCCCCGGTGAAGGAAGTGGAGATAGTGGATGAAGTCGAGGATGAGGAAGATGAAGTTTATGAAGAAGAACAGGTCCTTTGCCTCAAGTGCGGTAGTGACAACACCGAGGTCTATGAGGATGGCTTCGTCCATTGTCTGAATTGTGACTGCTGGACGCATCCCAGTCCACGTTGCGGCAAGTGCCACCGCTACAAGATGTCGCTGCTGCCCGACGGGACCTGGAAATGCCTCGCTTGTCACAATCATGTGACCGACCCTAAAAAAATAGAAAATATCAATTTCAGGTGTTCACTGTATCCACTTGACCAGATTACCAAATGGGCCAATGACGAGTACAAACGCTTGAAATCCAAGAAATAGACATCCAACGGCGTCACCCCTTGCCAGAGCATCGGTCGAATCGCTGATATAAGACTGTTTTTTACTTTTCGTGCGTTTTTTCTCGTTTTTTTTGTAGTTTATTGCAACCCGTCTGCGTCTAATGGGCAAAAGATAAAAAATAACAACATAAAAACGAAAAGTTATGAAAACGGTTTTAAAGTATGTACTGATTTATTTTGGCTTGTCCATAGTCGGGGCCATTCTGTTGATGTTTCCTGCGTTGATTATTGAGATTGTGCTTAATCATGGGGACATCTCAACTGAGTCTATAGGCACGAATTCATGGTCAATGGTCATTATGATGTTGGGTTCTCAGTTGCTCCCGCTCTATGTCTTCTGGAAACGCAAATGGTGTGATTATAGTTTCATCAAGGACCCTGATACCTATCGCTTCCTCTTGTGGGCAGCTGTTGGCTGGGTCGGATTTGTAATTATTGCTACTTTCATTCAGACCTATGTGCCCCAATTTGAATGGGATTTGGAATTCCTGAAAGATATTGGTGAAATGTCTAAGAACCCTCTGGGTATCATCAGTGTGTGTGTTCTGGCTCCGCTATTGGAGGAGGGTATTTTCAGGGGCACGATTGAGCGAAAGTTGCTGGAGAAGAAAGACCGTAGCCCTTGGTTTGCCATTGTGCTATCGGCTTTGGCATTTGCCATCGTTCACATGAATTTGATTCAGGGTATCATAGCATTGACGTTAGGTATATTCATGGGTTGGATTTATTACCGCACCCGCAACATCTGGTACTGCATCTTTGTCCACGCTTTGAACAACACAGTATCTACGGTAGCCTTCCTGCTCACCAACGATGAGACTGGCGTCAGCCCCTACTCGCCGCCTGTCAACTTGGTGCTGTTGCTCGTTGGCATTGTCGTGATTTATGTGTTTGCACAGCAATACAAGAAACTGCCACTCACTGTACCGCAGGAACCGGTAGTAATGGGTCAACCCCTACCGATGGAAGAACCCGCAACGATGGGCGAACCCTTAGTGCAGGACCAACCCACATCAATGGACCAGCCTGAGATAATGGAATAGCACAAGCCTTCTTAGCTGCTTTAAGCCTTCATCCAGTATTTGCGCTCGTCATCGGACATCTGTTCGATGGCATAGCGTAGGGCGGTGCGTGGCATTTCGTGGGCATGTCGTTCTAGGAACTGGCGCAGCAGGTCCATGCTGCACCGCTTGCCCACCTCGCGCAGCATCCAGCCTACCGCCTTATGCATCAGGTCGTGCGGGTGATGCAGGTGCCACTCGGCATAGCGCAGGCACCATGACGGGTCTCCCTGCTGGGTGGTCTTCCAGGTGCTCACCATGCTCATGCGCTGCCGCCACAGGCAAGAGCTTGCCGCCAAGGCATCCATGATTTCGCGTTTGTCACCCAGTCGGGAGGGCAACAGCAGCCAGATGCCAAGAATCTTGGGTGCCGACAAATCGACCAGGTCCCAGTTATTGGCCTGCTCGGCATACTTCAGGTACATTTTCACGATTTCGTCGCGTCCACGGATAGCGGTCTCGTCGTTCTCTAGACGTTTTTTCGCCAATCTGCCAAACTTATCGACCAGCATGAGCAGCCCGCACAGGCGCACCTCGTGCCACCTCGACATCAGCAGTTCGGGTATCTCGTCAAGCGGCGTGTCGGCAACCGCCAACTTTACCACTTCGCGCGTCTGCGGCACTTTCAGCCCCAGGAACTGGTCACCCTCGCCATACTCTCCTGGACCCGTCTTGAAGAACCCCATCAACACCTGCCGCTGCTTCTCATTCTGCAGCGACTCCATATACCCGATAATCTCCTTAGCTGTCATTTTTTATTCTTTGTCCTGTATTTGTTGGCAACCAATTGGTGCGATTTGCTCACCAATGCTCTGATTTCATCGTCGGTCACATCCTGTCCCAACTGAACGCTGATCCAATACCGCTTGTCACCGTTGAATGGCTCCCCGATGGCCTGATACCGCTCTTTCAGCTCTGCCATTTCGGCGGGGTCGCACTTGATGGTGATGGCGCTAAAATCATCGATGTTGAAGTAGCAGAACATGTGACCGCTCACATAGAATACGAGGATAGTGAACTTCCCGCGCGAGAACTTCTCAAACGGGGTCGCCTCGGTGACACCAGGCAGCGACAGGCAATATTCTCGGAATTCCTCGATGTTCATTTTCTCTGTCAATCCTTCAACCGTTCATTAATCTAACATCATCACTGCAAATTTACACAAATAATCCGTATCTCGTGAGCCGTTCAAGTGAAAAACGCCAGCAAGTTGGGCGTTCTCGTTAGTGGTGGGGTAGGAGGCTGGAATGGCTGAATCATTAACCTACGGTTGAAGATAGGGGGAATTTTAGGCTGTACAGAATCAAAAAAATCGTTTCTTGTTTTGCATTCCATTCGGCTTGCACTATCTTTGTAGCAGATTTCAAAGTCATGACACCCGATCTGAGAAAAACAATGGAAACCTCCAATTTGACCGTTGCCCGAAAAACCATTGTGGGCATTCAATTCCTGTTTGTAGCTTTTGGCTCCACTGTCCTTGTCCCGTTACTTGTGGGACTTGACCCGGCAGCAGCATTATTCACCGCAGGCATCGGCACTTTTATCTTTCACATGGTCACCAAGGGTAAGGTGCCCATTTTTTTAGGCTCTAGTTTTGCCTTCATCGCTCCCATCATATCGGCCTCCAAGCAATGGGGGATGCCTGGCACCCTGGCTGGCATAATGGGTGTGGCGCTGGTCTATTTTGTGATGTCGGCGCTAATCAAGTGGCAGGGGCGGCGTCTGCTGGAGCGGCTGTTCCCGCCTGTCGTTATCGGGCCTGTCATCATCTGCATCGGTCTGTCGCTGGCACCTGCCGCTGTCAATATGGCTCAGGAAAACTGGCTGCTGGCTTTCATATCGCTGCTGACGGCAATTCTCGTCCTCATTTTGGGCAAAGGACTCATCAAATTGGTGCCCGTGGTCTGCGGTATCGTCGTGGGCTATATCGTGGCGTGGATGATGGGACTGGTGGACTTTTCGGCGGTGGCTAGCGCATCCTGGTTTGCCCCGCCGCAGAGCATCACCCATTTCAAGTTGCCGCAGTTCTCATGGGAACCGTTCTTGTTCATGATACCCGTTGCCATTGCTCCTGTAATTGAACACATCGGTGATGTGTATGTTGTTGGCGCAGTAGCCAACAAGGACTTTATCAAGGACCCTGGACTGCACCGCACTATGTTGGGCGACGGTCTGGCATGTTTTGCGGCATCTCTGTTCGGCGGTCCTCCCGTGACCACCTATAGCGAGGTGACCGGTGCCATGCAGATTACGCGCATCACCAGCCCGGCAGTCATCCGCATCGCAGCAGCAACCGCCATCGTCTTCTCGATTATCGGCAAACTGAGTGCTGTGTTGCAGAGTATTCCTAGCGCTGTGCTGGATGGCATCATGTTGCTGTTGTTCGGCTCCATCGCCTCGGTGGGCATCCAGAATCTGGTGAGCAATAAGGTGGACTTGAACCAAACGCGCAGTATCATCATCGTGAGCGTGGTGCTGACGCTTGGCATCGGCGGCGCCATCCTTCCGATGGGCAGCTTCTCGCTGAGCGGCATCGGTCTGTCAGCACTTGCTGGTGTGATTCTTAACCTTGTGATTCCTCAATCCAAATAAGTATGAAACGGTACCTTAAATATCTCCTGACTGCACTTCTTTTAACCTTTGTACTCCAGCCATGCCAAGCGGGACAGTTTGTTGATGACTCGGTGAAGGTTGATGGCTATATGCGGCACTTCGCCATGTATCTGCCTGACGGGGTGAAGAACGGTGCGCCGTTGGTGTTCATCCTGCACGGTTATGGCGCAGGCATCTGGCGCGAAAACCCGATGTTGGCTGCTGCCGACAGGCACGGCTTTGCCGTCTGCATTCCTCAAGGACTGAAAGACCCGCAGGGAGAACCCAGCTGGAATGTGGGCTATCCCTTCCAGCAGGGGTGGAAAGTGGATGATGTCAAGTCCCTGTGCCGCATCGCCCGATATGTGCAAAAGCGTTATCGCCTGAGCCGCGACAACACCTTCCTGACGGGAATGTCCAACGGTGGCGAGATGTGCTACCTGATGGCTTACAGCAAGCAGAATACCTTCAAGGCCGTTGCCCCTATTGCTGGTCTGACGATGGCATGGATGTATGAGCAGCTGGAGGCACCACGCCCCATCCCTTTGATGGAAATCCACGGCACCGAGGACCGCGTGTCGGAATGGACAGGCGATATGGACAACAAGAGCGGCTGGGGTGCCTATTTGCCCGTTCCGGTAGCCGTCGGCTATTGGATTGCGCGCAACCGCTGCACTCACGAGACGATTGAGCGTGTAGAGAGCCTTCAGGGTAGCGATGGCCACCCGATTATCAAGCACCGTTACACGAGCCCGACCACTGGCTGTGACGTGTGGCTCTATGAGGTCGTGGGTGGCGTCCACTCCTGGCACAATGGCGACATCGACACGGGTGAGGAAGTGTGGCAATTTTTCTCCCAGTATGTGAAATACTAAGATGGAAAAACAAATTTGATTTTTCCATTGGGTTGCTGTAACTTTGCAGCGAGAAACAACATTTATTATGAAGAAGAAACAGAAGAGAGGTTTATATTACCTGTTGGCACTGGTGCTGCTGGCACTGGCAGGCTATCAAGGGTTCCAGAAGAACTCGTTCTACAAGAGTGCCTATAACGAAGATTTGCCTACCGAACAGACGGCCGATGACAAACAAGGCGATCAGGATGGCAAGGAATACAAGACGACAGGCGACCTCTCGCTGCTCGATGTGAAGTTGCCGGGGCGCCTCGATAATCAGACGGTGCATTACAAGGCGATTGTGGTCTATTACAATAAGCATTACCATGTGCCCAACTGCGTGGCCTATGAACTGACCAACACCATGACCTCGATGGCCGACTCGCATGACGCCGAGAATCGTGCGAACTATAAGTTTGAACGGGACTATAACGTGAAAGGATGTCCCGACTGGTGGGACTACAAGGATAGCGGCTACACCCGTGGCCACATGGCTCCGGCGATGGACATGCGGTGGAATAAAACCGCGATGGAGCAGTGCTTCCTGATGACCAACATCTGCCCGCAGGTCGAGGAAATGAATGATGGCGAGTGGCGTCATGTCGAGGAAGCGGTACACAAGTGGTCGAGAACAGCCAAGAGGCTTATCGTGTTCACAGGACCTATCTTCTCCGACGACATGGAGTATATCGGCAAGGATATCGATATCGCAGTGCCTGAACGCTTTTTCAAGGTGGTGTATTCACCCGAGCAAAACCGCGCCATCGCCTTCGTGATGGAGAATAAGGGCATGCCCAACAGTTGGACAAACTATGCCACCACCATCGACGAGGTGGAGGCACTGACAGGATATGACTTCCTCGCCAAACTAGAGGATGGCGTCGAGAACGTCATCGAGAGCAAACAGAACATTAAAGACTGGCCCGCTTATTACCCACGCCGATGAACATTACAGAATTGACAGGACTCACGGGTGACACCATCTGCGCCGTCTCGACCCCCGCGGGCCGTGGCGGTATTGCAGTGATTCGCGTCAGTGGTCCCGAGGCGCTAGACATCGTACAGCGCCGCTGGCAAGGCAAGCCCCTTGCCGAGATGACTTCGCATACCGTTCACTTGGGTCACTTGGTAGATACCAAGGGCGATATGCTTGATGAGGCAGTATTGACCGTATTTAAGGCACCCAACTCATTTACTGGTGAGGATGTCGTGGAACTGGCTTGCCATGGTTCGACATGGATTCAGCAACAAGTCGTTCAGACGCTGATTGATGCGGGCTGTCGCCATGCCGCTGCAGGCGAATTCACACGCCGCGCCTTTGCAAACGGGCGCATGGACTTGTCGCAGGCCGAGGCTGTCGCCGACGTCATCGAGGCCCAGTCCCGTGCCGCCCATCATGTGGCGATGAACCAGATGCGAGGCCGTTACAGCGATGAGTTGAAGAAACTGCGTGACAAGTTGCTGCATTTCACGGCACTGATTGAACTGGAACTGGACTTCAGCGAGGAGGATGTGACCTTTGCCGACCGTAGCGAGGTAACCGCCTTGGCTAGGGAAATCCACACGCTCATCAGTCGCTTGGCCGACAGTTATAGCGACGGTAATGCCATTCGCAACGGTTTGCCCGTTGCCATCGTGGGCCAGACCAATGCAGGAAAATCAACCCTGCTCAACGCCCTGTTGCGTGACAACCGTGCTCTGGTGAGTGACATTCACGGCACCACACGCGACACTATCGAGGATACCGTCTTCATGGGCGGCACGCTGTTCCGTTTCATCGATACGGCAGGCATACGCCAGTCGAGCGACACTGTCGAGCGGATGGGCATCGAGCGCACATGGCAGGCTATCGACAAGGCCAACGTCGTGCTTTGGGTCGTTGACGTCACTAGTGCCGATACCAGCATGGCACATGACATCCTCAACCGCTGCGAAGGCAAGGCGCTGATTGCCATACTCAACAAAACCGACCTTGACGACGATGTCGCCGCGAGAAGTGAGCTGAACGACATCCTGCCCGAGGGTACACAAGTCGTAGCCATCAGCGCCAAAAGCGAAAGCGACATCGAGTCCCTGCGTAATCTCATCGTCGAGACTGCCTCTCTGCCCGATGTGGACAGCGATGCTGTCATCGTGACCAACGCCCGTCACTACCAAGCCCTGACGCATGCCCGAGATGCCATCGCACGCGCCATCGACGGCCTCGACAGCGGCCTCAGCGGCGACCTCCTCGGCCAGGACATCCGCGAATGCCTCCACTGGCTCGGCGAAATCACCGGCGAAATCACCACCGACGCCATCCTCGGTGAAATCTTCACCCACTTCTGCGTGGGAAAATAGTCCAATTGCAAAGAAACACATAAAATCTGCAAAAATAAGCCCGTAAATCCCTTGTTTTCAAGTGTTAAAGATTGTTCGGG
>CADCFN010000020.1 GCA_902800715.1 uncultured Bacteroidales bacterium | reverse complement strand
TGCACAACGATAGATGCCTCTTTAGCTCAGTTGGCCAGAGCACGTGATTTGTAATCTCGGGGTCGTTGGTTCGAATCCGACAAGAGGCTCAAAGAACATAACACAATGGGTAGATTCCAGAGTGGCCAAATGGGGCAGACTGTAAATCTGCTGCGTCATCGCTTCGGTGGTTCGAATCCATCTCTACCCACATGTTTTGCGGAAGTAGCTCAGTTGATAGAGCATCAGCCTTCCAAGCTGAGGGCCGCGGGTTTGAGCCCCGTCTTCCGCTCAAGAAACAAACGAATATTGCCTATGTAGCTCAGGGGTAGAGCACTTCCTTGGTAAGGAAGAGGTCGCGGGTTCAAATCCCGCCATCGGCTCAACGATGTAAAATGCTTCGCCTCTCAATGATTGCAGGTTACAGTTATCACAAGGGGGTGGAGCGCTTTACGCAATAATGACTTAGAGTAATATTATCATTCAATTTTTCAATAACAACTAACAGTTATGGCTAAAGAGCATTTCGAAAGAACAAAACCGCATGTTAACATCGGTACTATTGGTCACGTTGACCACGGTAAAACCACTTTGACCGCAGCTATTACCACCGTGCTGGCTAAGGACGGTGATATCTCTGGCGAGAACGTTCGTTCGTTCGACTCGATCGACAACGCACCCGAGGAGAAGGAGCGCGGTATTACTATCAACACCGCTCACGTTGAGTATGAGACCAAGAACCGTCACTATGCTCACGTTGACTGCCCGGGCCACGCTGACTATGTAAAGAACATGGTTACTGGTGCCGCTCAGATGGACGGTGCTATCGTGGTTGTTGCTGCTACCGACGGTGTAATGCCTCAGACCCGCGAGCACATCCTGCTCGCCCGTCAGGTGAACGTGCCCCGTCTGGTTATTTTCTTGAACAAGTGTGACTCTCCCGATGTTGACGATGAGATGATCGAGCTCGTTGAGATGGACGTTCGTGACCTCCTCTCTGAGTATGAGTTCGACGGTGAAAACACCCCCATCATCCGCGGTTCTGCACTGGGTGCCCTCCAGGGTGAGCCCAAGTGGGAAGACACCGTTCGTGAACTGATGAACGCTGTTGACGAGTGGATTCCCCTGCCCCCGCGTGATCGTGACAAACCCTTCCTGATGCCTATCGAGGACGTCTTCTCAATCACTGGCCGTGGCACCGTTGCTACTGGTCGTATCGAGACTGGTGTCGTTAAGGTCAGCGACGAGGTTCAGATCATGGGTCTGGGTGCTGAGATGAAGTCGGTAGTAACCGGCGTCGAGATGTTCCGCAAGATCCTCGACGAGGGTGAGGCTGGTGATAACGTAGGTCTGCTGCTCCGCGGTATTGACTACAAGACCATCAAGCGCGGTATGGTAATCTGCCACCCGGGCGTGATCAAACCCCACGACCACTTCAAGGCTTCTATCTACGTCCTGAAGAAGGAAGAGGGCGGTCGCCACACCCCGTTCCACAACCACTATCGTCCCCAGTTCTACATCCGCACCCTGGATGTAACCGGTGAGATCATGCTCCCCGCTGGCGTCGAGATGGTAATGCCTGGTGACAACGTCGAGATCGACGTCAAGCTGATCACCCCCGTTGCTTGCAGTGAAGGTCTGCGCTTCGCTATCCGTGAAGGTGGTCGCACCGTAGGTTCTGGTCAGATCACAGGCATCATCGAGGACTAATCCTGACTGTCAGGTAAACAACCGTCGAGGTGCGAGTGAGCACCGAGACAAAACAACAAAAGGGTCTGGCTCAAGCCAGCCGGACCCTTTTAAATACGGGAATAGCTCAGTTGGTAGAGCGACGGTCTCCAAAACCGTAGGTCGTGAGTTCGAGCCTTACTTCCCGTGCAATATAAAGACGAAATAAACAAATGAAAAAGTTTTTTGAAAACAGGCTTACGGATATCAAAGAATCTTATAACGAACTCGTTCATAAGGTTTCTTGGCCGACTAAGAGTGAATTGGCCAATAGTACTATCATCGTGATGGTTGCTTCCATCATCGCGGCGCTGGTAATTTGGGTAATCGACCTGTGCATTGACCAGATCATGCACCTCGTTTACGGTGTGGCTGCCGCTTAATTAGGCCCACATTCCCACGCACCCTTGAGTGCGGTAGTTTTAACCCAACATTTAACAAACTGTAACAGCACTAGTCACAACTATGTCTCAAGGTAATCAACACCAGTGGTACATTTTGCGTACTATCTCAGGCAAGGAGATGAAGGTGAAAGAGATGATCGAGGGATACAGGAAGAATAATCCTGTCTTCGCTGAGAACATCTCGCAGATTCTTGTGCCTACCGAGAGGGTTTACACAACGCGAGCCGGAAAGAAGGTCCTTAAAGATAAGGTGATGTTTTCGGGCTATGTGTTTGTCAAGCTGGCTTTGACCCCCGAGATTGAGGTGACTTTACAGGACACCACCAACGTGGTGAACTTTGTGCGTTCCCGTGAGGGCGAGCGTCGCCCGGAGCCGGTGCCTGAGCACCAGATTCTGACGATGCTTAACGGCGCCGAGCAGCGTGAGCTGCAGGCAGCCGACGCGGTCAACGACTATGTTGTTGGCGAATCGGTGAAGGTGAACTTCGGTCCCTTCAGCGGCTTTATCGGCGAGATCAAGGAGATCAACGCCGAGAAGCGCGAACTCACGGTGATGGTGAAGGTGTTCGGGCGTGAAACACCGCTCAAGTTGGATCATTCGCAAGTCGAGCGCGAGTAGAGCGGCGGTCGATGTTACGCAATCGTCGCATGCTTGCAACGTTTAATTAACACCATATTAAATTAATTTGTACAATGGCTAAAGAAATTGCTGGACAGATCAAATTGCAGATTAAGGGTGGGGCTGCAAACCCCTCTCCTCCCGTAGGTCCCGCTCTGGGTTCTAAGGGTATCAACATCATGGATTTTTGCAAGCAATTCAACGCCCGCACCCAGAGTAAGGCTGGCAAGGTGTTGCCCGTAGTGATCTCTTACTACGCCGACAAGAGTTTTGACTTCATCGTCAAGACCTCTCCCGTGCCCGTACAGTTGCTCGAAGCCGCTAAGGTGAAAGGTGGTTCTGGTGAACCCAACCGTGTTAAGGTGGCATCGGTAACCTGGGATCAGGTGAAGGAAATTGCCGAAGACAAAATGCCTGATTTGAACTGTTTTACATTAGCCTCGGCTATGCGTATGGTGGCCGGAACAGCAAGAAGTATGGGTATCACTGTAAAGGGTCAATTCCCTGAGAACGTTTAAAAACTTTATTGATTATGAGTAAATTAACGAAAAATCAGAAGTTGTACAACGCGAAGGTAGAAGCGGGGAAAGCGTACACCCTTGAGGAAGCTGCAGCATTGGTTAAGGAAATCACTTTCACCAAGTTTGACGCATCCACTGATATTGACGTACGTCTTGGCGTAGATCCGCGAAAGGCCAACCAAATGGTCCGTGGCGTTGTGTCGCTGCCTCATGGCACTGGCAAGCAGGTTCGCGTCCTGGTTCTTTGTGGACCGGAGGCTGAAGCCGCTGCTAAGGAAGCCGGAGCAGAATATGTCGGTCTTGAAGAGTACATCGACAAGATTAAGAGCGGATGGACTGACATTGATGTGATTATCACTCAGCCCCAAATCATGGGCAAGGTAGGTCCTCTGGGACGCATCCTCGGTCCTCGTGGCCTGATGCCTAACCCCAAGAGCGGCACCGTTACCCCTGACGTGGCAAAGGCTGTGAAAGAAGTGAAGCAAGGTAAGATCGACTTTAAGGTCGACAAGGGTGGTATTGTACACACCTCGATTGGCAAGGTATCATTCAGCCCCGAGCAGATTCGCGACAACGCTGCCGCGTTCATCAACACGCTCATCAAGCTGAAACCCGCTGCTGCCAAGGGTACGTACATCAAGAGCATTTATCTTTCGAGCACCATGAGCAAGGGTATCAAGGTTGATCCCAAGTCGATTGAGGCTTAAACATTTAAATCGATTGTAACGAAATGAAGAAGGAAGATAAAACCTTAATGATCGAGAAGATCAAGGACACTCTTGACAAGTATAGCGTTGTCTATCTGGCTAACACCACATCGCTGAATGCTGAGAAGACCGTGGACTTGCGCCGCGCTGCCTTCAAGGCCGGTATCAAGATGATGGTAGTCAAGAACACCCTGTTGAAGAAGGCCATGGATGCTTGTGACATCGACTATAGTGGCCTCTATGACGCATTGGCTGGCCCCACTACCCTGTTGCTCAGCGACACGGGCAATGCACCGGCTAAACTGATCAAGGAATTCCGCGGTAAGAAAGAGACTATTCCCGCTTTTAAGGCTGCTTATGTTGAGGAGACCGTCTTTATTGGCGAGCAGAACCTCGATGCTCTGGTAGCTCTCAAGAGCAAGAACGAGCTTATTGCCGATGTTGTGGCTCTGCTGCAGTCGCCGGCTAAGAACGTCATCAGCGCTCTCCAGTCGGGTGGCAACAAGCTCCACGGAGTCCTGGAAACCTTATCCAAAAAAGAAGATTAAACAAAAACAAAAAACAACAACCAATTTTAAATCCATACAATTATGGCAGATTTGAAAGCTTTTGCAGAACAGTTAGTCAACCTTACCGTAAAGGAAGTTAACGAACTCGCTCAGATTTTGAAAGATGAATATGGCATCGAGCCCGCTGCTGCAGCTGTTGCTGTTGCTGCTGGTCCCGCTGCTGGTGCAGCCGCTGAGGCCGAGGAGAAGACCTCGTTTGACGTTGTCCTCAAGGCCGCTGGTGCTCAGAAGCTCCAGGTGATCAAGAAGGTGAAAGAGCTCCTCAGCCTTGGTCTGAAGGATGCTAAGGACCTTGTTGACAAGGCTCCCGCTACCCTCAAGGAGGGTGCTACCAAGGACGAGGCCGATGCTCTGAAGGCAGAGATCGAGAGCCTGGGTGCCGAGGTTGAACTGAAATAATAGCACCTGTTAACAGGTGTGTAGGTTAAGAATCACTACCACGAGTAGGTTCTTAACCTTTTTGTGTCAAATTTGACCTGCACACAAGATGATTCATCGGGAGTTGTCCAGCGGTGGGCAAAACCCATTGGCTGGACAACTTGTCCTGATGAATATTGACCACTCAACCCCGAGCCGCCCAATGGCAGCCAAAATTCAACCATGATAGCCTCCTTGCGGCTGGCTGTGTGGTGCATGAGATCTTTTTATGCTTTTATCGATTTTTTTGAGTTCTCAAAACATCATTGTCAATGTCAGTTTCTAAAAATGAACGAGTCAATTTTGCACGGGTAAGAAATCCCTATCCCTATCCCGATTTCCTTGACGTGCAGTTACAGTCATTCCGTGATTTCCTCCAGCTGGATACACCGACTGAAAAACGAAAAAATGAGGGACTCTATAAAGTTTTTGCCGAGAATTTCCCCATCGAGGATACCCGCAACAACTTTAAGCTTGAATTCCTTGACTATTATATCGACCCGCCGCGCTATACCATCGACGAGTGTTTGGACATCGGCTTAACCTACAGCGTACCCCTTAAGGCCAAACTCAAACTCTACTGTACCGACCCCGACCATAACTTCCCGATGAACATCCAGGATGTTTATCTGGGTTCGATTCCGTATATGACGGACAAGGGCACCTTCGTGATCAACGGCGCCGAGCGCGTTGTCGTGTCACAGTTGCACCGTTCGCCGGGTGTCTTCTTTGGGCAGAGCCTTCACGCTAACGGTACCAGGCTGTATTCGGCACGCATTATCCCGTTCCGCGGGTCTTGGATCGAGTTTGCTACCGACATCAACAATGTGATGTACGCTTACATCGACCGTAAGAAGAAATTACCGGTGACAACGCTGCTGCGTGCCATCGGACTTGAAACCGACAATGACATTATCCAGGTCTTCGGCCTTGCTGAGGAGATGAAGGTCACCAAGACCAACCTCAAGAAGGCTGTGGGACGCAAACTCGCTGCCCGCGTGCTGCGTTCCTGGAGTGAGGACTTCGTTGACGAGGATACTGGCGAGGTTGTTAGCATCGAGCGTAACGATGTGATCATCGACCGTGACACCGAGCTGCAGGAGGAGAATATCGCTGAGATTCTCGAATCGGGCGTTTCAACCATTCTGCTCCACCGCGAGGATGTCAACACCAGCGATTTCCAGATTATTTTCAACACCCTCAACAAGGACACCTGTAACAGTGGCAAGGAGGCGGTGAACTTCATCTACCGCCAGCTGCGCAATGCCGAGCCGCCCGATGACAACAGTGCCCGTGAGGTGATCACCAACCTGTTCTTCAGTGAGAAGCGCTATGACTTGGGTGAGGTGGGCCGTTTCCGCATCAACACCAAGTTGGGTCTCGATACCGATCCCGACAAGCGCGTTCTTACCAAGGAGGACATCATCGAGATCATTAAGTACCTCATCGGCTTGATTAACAGCAAGCAGGATGTGGATGATATCGACCACTTGAGCAACCGTCGCGTCCGCACCGTCGGTGAACAGCTGTACAACCAGTTCGGCGTGGGTCTTGCACGTATGGCCCGCACCATCCGCGAGCGCATGAATGTGCGTGACACCGAGCAGTTCGCTCCCATCGACCTGATTAACGCTAAGACGATTTCAAGCGTCATCAATACGTTCTTCGGCACCAATGCACTGTCGCAGTTCATGGACCAGACCAACCCGCTGGCCGAGATTACCCACAAGCGCCGTATGAGCGCGCTGGGCCCTGGCGGTCTGTCGCGTGAGCGTGCCGGCTTCGAGGTGCGTGACGTTCACTACACCCACTATGGCCGTCTTTGCCCGATTGAGACCCCTGAAGGTCCCAACATCGGTCTGATTTCGTCGCTGTGCGTGTATGCCAAGATCAACAATTTGGGCTTCATCGAGACTCCCTACCGCAAGGTAGCCGACAGCAAGGTGGACCTGAATAATGACAATATCATCTATCTCACTGCCGAGGACGAGGAAGACCGTATCATCGCCCAGGGCAATGCGCCTCTTGACGAGAACGGCAACTTCGTGCGTGACCGTGTCAAGGCCCGCAAGAATGC
The DNA here is from genome assembly GCA_902800715.1 of uncultured Bacteroidales bacterium. Taxonomy (GTDB): domain Bacteria; phylum Bacteroidota; class Bacteroidia; order Bacteroidales; family Muribaculaceae; genus Sodaliphilus. The sequence continues at coordinate 36,417 of CADCFN010000020.1, read as the reverse complement.
CGACTTCCCCGTTGTTTCGCCCGAAGAGGTAGAGCTGATGGACGTGTCGCCGCAACAGATTGCTTCGATTGCTGCAGCGCTCATTCCGTTCCTCGAGCATGACGACGCTAACCGCGCTCTGATGGGTGCGAACATGATGCGTCAGGCAGTGCCCCTGCTGCGCAGCGAGGCTCCCATCGTGGGAACCGGTATCGAGCAGCGCATGGCTTACGATAGCCGCACCCAGCTTCAGGCCGAGGGTGATGGTGTCGTTGAGTTTGTTGACGCTAGCGTTATCCGCATCCGCTATGACCGCACCGAAGACGAGGAATTCGTTTCGTTTGACAGCGCGGTGAAGGATTACAAGCTGCCCAAGTTCCGCAAGACCAACCAGAGCACTACCATTGACCTGCGTCCCATCTGTAACGTCGGTGACCGCGTCGTGAAGGGTCAGATCCTCACCGAGGGCTACTCGACCCAGAACGGCGAGCTGGCGCTGGGCCGCAACCTCAAGGTGGCTTACATGCCCTGGAAGGGTTATAACTATGAGGATGCTATCGTAATCAACGAGCGTCTTGTCCGTGAGGACATCCTGACCAGTGTCCACGTTGATGAATACACCCTTGAGGTGCGTGAAACCAAGCGTGGTATGGAGGAATTGACCAACGATATCCCCAACGTCAGCGAGGACGCTACCAAGGACCTCGACGAGCGTGGTATCATCCGCGTGGGTGCCCATGTGATTCCTGGTGATATCCTCATCGGTAAGATTACCCCGAAGGGTGAGAGCGATCCCACCCCCGAGGAGAAGCTGTTGCGTGCCATCTTTGGTGACAAGGCTGGTGACGTGAAGGACGCTTCGTTGAAGGCTAATCCGTCGCTCAAGGGCGTTGTTATCGGCACTCGCTTGTTCGCTCGTGCGGTGAAGAAGCGCACCCGTGGCACCGATCCCGAAATCGAGGCACTCGACAACGAGTACAAGGCACGTCAGGAAGAGCTGCATGGCGTCCTCATCGAGAAGCTCAATGCTTTGACCGAGGGCCGCATCTCACAGGGCGTGAAGGACTATATGGATGTTGAAATCGTTCCCAAGGGCGAGAAGTTCACTCGTGAGCTCCTCATGGGTATCGAGAACTTTGACAGCATCAACCTGAGCCGCTGGACTGCCGACACCCACCGCAACGAACTCATCCGTGCTACCGTGATGAATTACCTGCACAAGAGCAAGGCATTTGAGTCTGAGCTCAAGCGCAAGAAACTCGACATCAGCATCGGTGACGAGTTGCCCTCGGGTATCATGCAGCTTGCCAAGGTTTACATCGCCAAGAAGCGCAAAATCAGCGTCGGTGATAAGATGGCAGGTCGCCACGGTAACAAGGGTATTGTTTCGCGTGTTGTGCGCCAGGAGGATATGCCTTTCCTCGCCGACGGTACTCCCGTTGACCTGGTACTGAACCCCCTGGGTGTGCCTTCGCGTATGAACCTGGGTCAGATTTTCGAGGCCGTTCTGGGTTGGGCCGGCCGTGAACTCAATGTGAAGTTCGCTACCCCCATCTTTGACGGTTGCAGCCTCAATGACCTCAACGAGTGGACCGACAAGGCTGGTCTGCCCCGTGCGGGAACGACTCAGCTCTACGACGGCGCCACTGGCGAGCCCTTCGACCAGAAGGCTACCGTTGGTGTGACCTACTTCCTCAAGCTCGGTCACATGGTCGAGGACAAGATGCACGCCCGCTCGATTGGTCCGTACTCCCTCATCACGCAGCAGCCTCTGGGTGGTAAAGCCCAGTTCGGTGGTCAGCGTTTTGGTGAGATGGAGGTTTGGGCTCTGGAGGCGTTCGGCGCAAGCCATGTGCTCCAAGAAATCCTCACCGTCAAGAGTGACGATGTTGTGGGCCGCAGCAAGGCCTACGAGGCTATCGTCAAGGGTGATCCCATGCCCACTCCGGGCATTCCCGAGTCGCTCAACGTGCTGCTGCACGAGCTGCGTGGACTGTGTCTGAATGTGAAACTCGATTAATACCGCTTTCTACTATGGCTTTCAAGAAAGATACAAAGATAAAGAACAACTTCACCAAGATCACCATCAGTCTGGCTTCGCCCGACGAGATCCTGGAGAATTCACATGGTGAGGTCCTCAAGCCTGAGACCATCAATTACCGCACCTATAAGCCCGAACGTGACGGCTTGTTCTGTGAACGCATCTTTGGCCCTGTCAAGGACTATGAGTGCCATTGCGGTAAGTACAAGCGCATCCGCTACAAGGGCATCGTGTGCGACCACTGCGGTGTCGAGGTGACCGAGAAGAAGGTGCGCCGTGAGCGCAGCGGCCACATCGAGCTCGTTGTGCCGGTGGCTCACATCTGGTACTTCCGCTCTCTTCCAAACAAGATTGGCTATTTGCTGGGTATCCCCACCAAGAAGCTCGACATGATTATCTATTATGAGCGTTATGTCGTTATCAATCCTGCTGGTGTGAAGTATGAAAACGGTACCGAGAGCCGCGAGCTGCAGAAGTACGACCTGCTCACCGAGGATGAGTATGTCGCAATCATGGAGAAACTGCCCAAGGACAACCAGTCCCTGGAGAACGACAATCCCGACAAGTTCATCGCCAAGATGGGCGCCGAGGCCATCTATGACCTCCTTGCCGAACTTGACTTGGATACATTGGCCAACACGCTCCGCGACCGTGCCTATAAGGAGAACTCGCAGCAGCGCAAGACCGACGCCCTCAAGCGTCTGCAAGTCGTTGAGTCATTCCGTGCCAGCAAGAACGTGAACCGCCCCGAGTGGATGATTCTCAAGGTCATCCCCGTGATTCCGCCCGAGCTGCGCCCCTTGATTCCCCTCGATGGTGGACGTTTTGCCACCAGCGATGTGAACGACCTGTATCGTCGCGTGATTATCCGTAACACCCGTCTGAAACGACTCATCGAGATTAAGGCTCCCGAGGTCATCATGCGCAATGAGAAGCGTATGCTGCAGGAGGCTGTGGACTCGTTGCTTGACAACTCGCGCAAGTCGAGCGCTGTCAAGAGCGACGCCAACCGTCCCCTCAAGTCCTTGAGCGACAGCCTTAAGGGTAAGCAGGGCCGTTTCCGTCAGAACCTGCTCGGTAAACGTGTGGACTACTCAGCCCGCTCGGTTATCGTCGTGGGTCCCGAGTTGAAGATGGGCGAGTGCGGTATCCCCAAGGATATGGCTGCTGAGCTGTATAAGCCCTTCGTAATCCGCAAACTCATCGAGCGCGGTATCGTCAAGACCGTCAAGAGCGCTAAGAAGATTGTGGACCGCAAGGAGCCCGTCGTGTGGGACATTCTCGAGAACGTGATGAAGGGTCATCCCGTGCTTCTGAACCGTGCACCGACACTGCACCGTCTGGGTATCCAGGCGTTCCAGCCCAAGCTCATCGAGGGTAAGGCCATTCAGCTGCACCCGCTGGCTTGTACCGCATTCAACGCCGACTTCGACGGTGACCAGATGGCAGTTCACCTGCCGCTGGGCAACGAGGCCGTTGTCGAGGCTCAGATGCTGATGCTCGAGCCCCACAACATCCTCAATCCCGCCAACGGCGACCCCGTTACCGTTCCCTCACAGGATATGGTACTCGGTCTTTACTACATCACCAAGCTGCGCAAGGGCGACAAGGGCGAGGGACTCAAGTTCTACGGTCCTGAGGAGGCTCTGGTAGCCTATAACGAGGGCAAGGTCGCCATGCACGCTATCATCAGCGTGATGGTTGATGTGGTGAACGAGAATGGTGAGCACGAGAACAAACTCGTTGAGGAGACCTCTGTCGGTCGTATCATCTTCAACAACACCGTTCCCTACGAGATCGGTTATGTCAACGAGCTGATTTCCAAGAAATCGCTGCGTAACATCATCACCCGTGTTATCCGCAACTGCGGTGTGCCCCGTTCGGCACAGTTCCTTGACGATGTCAAGAACATGGGTTACTACATGGCATTCAAGGGTGGTCTGTCGTTCAACCTGAACGATGTGCTCATTCCCGACAAGAAAGCCGAAATCATCGCTGCCGGTGATGCCGAGGCCGAGAAAATCAAGGCCAGCTATGAGATGGGTCTCATCGGTGACAATGAGCGTTACAACCAGATTATTGATATCTGGACTAATGTCAATACCGAGCTCACTAGCGAGCTGATGAAGCAGATTACTGCCGACAAGCAGGGCTTTAACTCGGTATTCATGATGCTTGACTCGGGTGCTCGTGGTTCTAAGGACCAGATTCGTCAGCTCTCCGGTATGCGTGGTCTGATGGCCAAGCCGCAGAAGTCGGGTGTAGAGGGTGGTCATCAGATTATTGAGAACCCCATCCTCGCCAACTTCAAGGAGGGTCTGTCGGTGCTCGAGTACTTCATCTCGACTCACGGTGCCCGTAAGGGTCTTGCCGATACCGCATTGAAGACCGCCGACGCCGGTTATCTGACCCGTCGTCTGGTGGACGTTGCCCACGATGTGATTATCAATGAGGAAGACTGTGGCACACTGCGCGGACTCGTTTGCCGCGAGGTGCGTCAGGGCGACCGCGTTGTCGCTACCCTGGGTGAGCGCATCCTGGGTCGCGTATCGGTTCACGATGTGATTGACCCCACCACGGGCGAAATCATCGTCGAGAGCGGTGAAGAAATCACCGACGCTATTGCTGCACGCATCGACCGCTCGCCCATCGAGTCGGTAGAAATCCGTTCGGTCCTCACCTGTGAGGCTAAGCGTGGTGTGTGCGCCAAGTGCTACGGACGCAACCTGGCATCCCACCGCATGGTACAGCGTGGCGAGGCTGTCGGCGTGATTGCCGCCCAGTCTATCGGTGAGCCTGGCACACAGCTGACTCTGCGTACGTTCCACGCCGGTGGTGTGGCTAGCAACGCTTCGGCTGTTTCCAATATCACTTCCAAGTACAACGGACGCATCGAGATTGAAGACCTGCGCACCGTGCAGGATAAGGACGGCGTGGACATCGTTGTAGGTCGTATGGCCGAGATGTCTATCAAGGACCCCAACACCAACATGGTGCTTACCCATGCTCCCATCGAGTACGGTTCCAAGCTGTTCTTCAAGCCTGGTGATTCCGTGAATGAGGGTGACAAGATCTGTGAATGGGACGCTTTCAATGCTGTTATTGTCAGTGAGGTCGGCGGTACCCTGAGGTTCAAGAACCTGATCAAGGACGTCACCTATCGCGAGGAGTATGATGAGATGTCGGGTAATGCCGAGATGTTCATCATCGAGACCAAGGACCACAACCGCATTCCTGAGGCCGAGGTAATTGACGCTGAGGGTAATGTGCTCAGGTCCTACTCGCTGCCCGTGCGTGCTCACCTCATGAAGAAGGATAACGAGGAAATCACCCCTGGTGAGGTCTTCGTCAAGATTCCGCGCTCGTTCTCGGGTGGTGCTGGTGATATCACCGGTGGTCTGCCTCGTGTGACCGAGCTGTTTGAGGCCCGCAACCCGTCCAATCCCGCTATCGTCAGCGAAATTGATGGTGAGGTGTCCTTCGGACGCATCAAGCGCGGTAACCGCGAGATTACCGTCAAGAGCCGCATCGGCGAGGAGAAGAAGTACCTCGTGCCGCTGTCAAAGCAGATTCTGGTTCAGGAGAACGACTTTGTGCGTGCCGGAACACCGTTGTCCGACGGTGCTGTTACGCCTGCCGACATCCTGCGCATCAAGGGTCCCACGGCCGTTCAGGACTACATCGTTAATGAGGTTCAGGACGTTTACCGCACCCAGGGTGTGAAGATCAATGACAAGCACTTTGAGGTAATCGTGCGCCAGATGATGCGCAAGGTACGCATCATCGATCCCGGTGACACGCGCTTCCTCGAGGAGCAGACGGTTGACAAGCGTGACTTTATGGAAGAGAACGACCGCATCTGGGGCAAGAAGATTGTCACCAACAGTGGCGACAGCGACGAGGTCCAGAATGGTCAGATTCTCACTGCACGCAAACTGCGTGACATCAACTCATCGCTCAAGCGCCGTGACATGAAACTCGTCGTCGTTCGCGACGCCGTGCCCGCTACCAGTGAGCAGATTCTGCTGGGTATCACCCGTGCCGCTCTGCAGACCAGTAGCTTCATGTCGGCAGCATCGTTCCAGGAGACCACCAAGGTCCTCAACGAGGCCGCAATCAATGGCCGCACCGACACGCTCGAGGGTATGAAGGAGAACGTAATCTGCGGTCACCTCATCCCCGCCGGTACCGGTATGCGCGAATATCAGACGCTTGTCGTTGGTGACAAGAACGAGATGGCGCTTGCCGAGCAGGCAAGAAAAGAGCGTGAACTCGCAGCGATGGAAGATGAATAACCCCATCGGCTACGACATTGAATGATAATAAAATTGAGATTGAAATAATCGTATATTTTCCATAGTTAATTTGTTTATTGAGGCTCCGGCCCGCTGCGAAGCGTGCTGGAGTTTTTTTTTCTTGTTAGATATAGGTTTAACCGGGTGTAGGGATTGGGAATTAATGTGTAACTTTGCAATCTCATGCAAGGCAAACGTGTGTCCATAGTGATGTGTACCTACAATGGGGAGCGCTTCTTGAAGGAGCAGCTCGACTCCCTGTTGGGGCAGACCCGTCCTGCTGATGAAATCATCATCCAGGATGACCATTCGACCGATGGCACCTGGCCGTTGTTGCAGGAGTATGCAACCTGCTGCCCTCAAATCAAGCTGTTCACTAACGAGGCCGGCAGTGGCGTGAACAATAACTTCTTCAGTGCGCTGCGGCGTGCTACTGGGGACTATATCGCCATCAGTGACCAGGATGACATCTGGGAGAGCACTAAAATTGAGAAGCAAATGGCGGCTATCGGTGACAGGCTGTTGTGCACATGCCGCTCCAAGCCTTTCTCTACTGATGGCTCTGCGGTGAATTATGATCCTCGCACACCCAATTATCACTTGGCACGCATGCTTTACAGCTCCATAGCCGGTCACACAGTGCTTATCGATCGCCGGCTGTTGGATATGATTCCTGATCAGGAAACGGTTGGAAAGATTTACTATGACGTATTCCTGGCGCTTGCAGCCGCTGCCAATGACAGTGTTGTCCTTGTCAACGAGGTGCTCGTCAACCAACGGCGCCATGAGGATGCTGCCACGTTCACGCGTGCCGACAGCCATCGCACGCCCTCGGTGGAAAATGCTTTTTATACCCTGTCATGGTCGATACGCCATTATCGGGAGATGCAGCCCTATCTGTTTGACTATTTCCAGCGCCGTTACCGCCTGATGCAAGGCATCAAAGCCGAAGGTGAACTCTATGAAGATGTCACAGCTATGGCTGGTCTCGAGGGTAAGCCTGGTCTTGGCAATTTGTTGCGATTGTGTCGTTACCACCTTAAATACCGTCATCATCTGTTTTATACCGAGGGAAAAGGTGCTGTCAATTTCCTGAGAGCCGCACTCTACTGCATCATGCACGTCTATTTCTACCGCAACCTCCTACCCAAGTAAAAATCTTGGAGGCAAGACTGCATAAAAGTATAGAAAATTGCATTATCTTTGTGGCGAGATTTGGTGCCTGGGGTTACGGCCCTGGGTGAAAAGGGAACCGGGTGGGAATCCCGGACAGACGGCGCTGCTGTGTGCCCCATGTAATGATATCCCGCACCAGTCCACTGTGCATGGACCTCTCGCGAGGCTCAGCATGGGAAGGACGGGTCGCTGATAGGGAAGGGGCGAGTCAGAAGACCTGCCAAGTCGCAATTGATAGAAACCCGTAGTAATGCGTAAATTATTAGTCATAGCATTCATGACGCTTGTCGGCATCCTGTGCGTTCATGCCCAGGAGGGTGTCCTTGCGCAGCAGACCGATTCCATCATGGCGACAGTGGGGCATGGCAGGCTCGACTCGATGCAGTACATCCAGACGGTCATCGTTTATGGACATCGCCCCTACGAGGACGTGATTCCTGCACAGATTCTTACTGGAAAACAGCTTGAGGGCCTCAACAGCCATTCGGTTGCCGATGCTGTGCGCTACTTTGCTGGCGTCCAGCTCAAGGATTATGGTGGCGTGGGCGGTCTCAAGACGGTCGATATCCGCTCAATGGGTACCAACCACATGGGCGTTTTCTATGACGGCATCCAGATTGGCAACGCCCAGAACGGACAAGTGGACTTGGGAAAATTTTCGCTCGACAATATCGAGGCAATTTCCCTTTTTAACGGTCAGCGCAGCAACATCTTCCAGAGCGCTAAGGACTACGGCTCGGCGGGTACCATCTACCTGCGCACTCGCCACCCCAAGTTCAAGGATGGCAAGCGTGACAATTTCAACGTATCGTTCAAGACGGGCTCCTTCGGACTCGTGAATCCCAGCCTGCGTTGGGAACACAAACTGAGCCGTGCGGTGAGCCTTTCGTTCAACAGCGAGTTCACATACGCCACAGGCAAGTACCGTTTCCGTTACCGCAAGCATTATAGCGACGGCACGCTGGCGTGGGACACGACAGCCGTCAGGCAGAATGGAGAGGTGCGTTCCTATCGTGTCGAGGGCGCTGTATTCGGTGTCATGCCTAGCGGCAAGTGGCACGCCAAGGCCTATTTCTATGACAGCAGCAAGGGTATTCCTGGCGCCATCGTCAATAATGTGTGGAAGCATGCCCAGAAGCAGTGGGACCGCAATTTCTTCCTGCAAGGGGCCTATCAGCGCAAGTTCAGCGACCGCTACGAGATGATGTTCAACGCCAAGTATTCTCGAGACTACTTGCATTACCTCAACCCCGACACCACGTTGATGTATATCGACAACAAGTTCTGGCAGGATGAGATTTACCTTTCTACCGCCAACAAGTATACCATCCTTACCGATTGGGATGTCAACCTGTCGGTGGACTACCAGTGGAACAGCCTTGACGCCACGTTGACGGGCTTTGGCTATCCTGTCCGCCACACGGTGCTCACCGCACTGGCCTCAGCATGGACCTGGCATGGCTTCAAGATTCAGGGCAGCCTGCTCTACACCATGGTTAACGACCGTTCGTCGGCACGTTTCAACGGGCAGGTAGTGGGCAAGATGAGCAGGTATGCCAACAAGGTCACACCAGCCGTCTTCCTCAGTTGGCAGCCGTGGCAGGAGCGGGATTTTAACCTTAGGGCGTTTTACAAGCGCATTTTCCGTCTGCCCACGTTCAATGACCTTTATTATACCGACATGGGCAACATTACGCTCAATCCTGAGTATGCCACCCAGTATAACGTGGGATTCCTCTACCGCCTGCTAGCCAACCGCGGTCTGCTGGAAGGTATCAAGTTGAGCGCCGATGTCTATTATAACTATATCACCGACAAAATCATCGCTGTACCCAAAGGAACGGGACAATACCGCTGGATGATGATGAACGTGGGCATCGTGAAAATCCGTGGTATCGACGTGAGCGCGCGTACTACTTTGCGTCTGCCTGCCGATGTGATTCTGGACATCAATTTGAGTTACACTTACCAGAAGGCTCAGGACTATACCAATCCCGCCGACAACGGGGACGGTGGCACCTACAAGGGCCAGCTGGCTTACATTCCCTGGCACAGTGGCTCAGTTGTCGGTCACCTGAACTGGCGCGATCTGGACGTGAACTACAGCTTCATCTATGTGGGCGAACGCTACCACACCAGTGCCAATACCCGCGAGAACCACGAGCAGCCCTGGTACACTCACGACCTGTCGGCAGGATATATGCTCCACTTGGGAAAAACCACATTAAAGGTCTCTGGCGAGGTCAACAACCTCTTTAACCAGTACTATGACGTCATCCTCAACTATCCCATGCCGGGGCGCAATTACAAACTCATCCTCAAATACGACTTCTGATGATTAATATCCTAAATATGCCAAAGTGGGACAAAAGAACCGTCCCTTTGTCCCAGATTCTTTTGCTGCTGCTGGTGCTGGTGACATCGTGCCGCGAAGAGGAAACCATCTTCCTGCCGGAGCATGTGTCGGTGGCGCAGCCTGAATTTACCGACATCGAGGGTTTCTACCTGCTGTGTGAGGGCAACATGGGGTGGAACAAGGCGACGCTCGACTACTATGACTACGCTTATGGCGAGTACCTGCGCAATATCTTTTCCTATGCCAACCCCAATGTTCCTAAGGAGATGGGCGACGTGGGTAACGACCTCGGCATCTACGGCAGCAACCTGTTTTGTGTCATCAACTGTTCCAACAAGGTGGATGTGCTTGACAAATACACCTGCAAGAAGAAATATCAGATTGACATTCCCAACTGCCGCTTCATCCGCTTCTACGGCGGCTATGCCTATGTGACCAGTTATGCCGGTCCGGTGCAGATCAACCCCAACTACGAGCAGCGCGGTTATGTCGCCAAGATAGATACCGTAACGATGCAGATTGTCGATACCTGTCTTGTCGGCTTCCAGCCCGATGAACTGGAGATTGTCGAGGGTAAGATTTATGTCGCCAATTCAGGCGGCTACATGGTGCCCAACTACGAGAATACTCTGTCGGTCATTGATGTGGAAACCTTCAAGGAGGAGCGCCGCATCCCCATCGCCATCAACCTGTCGTGGGTCAAGGGTGACCGTCACGGTATGCTATGGGTGGCATCCCGTGGCGACTATTACACCACACCGAGCAAGATATATGCCTATGACACGCGCAAACAGCAACTTGTCGATAGCATCGATTGCCGCGTGAGCAACATGTGGCTCGACGGCGACTCGCTCTATGTTGTCAGCACCGAGTGGAGTTATGTCACGATGAGTAACAAGTTCAATTATGCTATTGTGGACACCCGTCAGCGCCAGGTGGTGAGCGACAATTTCATCACCGACGGTACTGATAAGGAAATCGTCATTCCCTATGCCGTCGCAGTCAATCCGATAACCAAGGACATCTATGTCACCGATGCCAAGGATTACGTCTCGCCAGGGCGACTATTCTGTTTCGACCGTCATGGCGTCAAGAAGTGGGATGTGCGAACTGGCGACATTCCAGCCCATTTCGCCTTCTTGGGCAACAATATCAATGAGAAATAAACTAACCTTCAGTCTCTTTAAAAGGAATAGGAATATGAGAACTATAAAGAATTTAACGGCCCTTGTGCTGCTGATGATGACCGCATTAACCGTGTGGGGCAACCACCCGTGGCTAACGCGTGTGTATGAGTATCGCCCGGCTCCAGGCCAGTTTGTCAATACCTTGCCTGTCGCCAGGGTAGGGGAGCCGGTGGACAGTGTGCTGTCACGGTGCAACTATAGCGTGTGTGGCCGCATCGACACCGTGACCCAGACGTTCCATGGCCAGACTATCACCAGCATCGACACGGTGTGGGCGGGTAGCATGGTGACCTTGGGCGGTTATGGTGGCTATATCGTCATGGGTTTTGACCATCCCGTGGTGAATATGCACACCTGGGACTTTGACATCCTGGGTAATGCATTCTACAGCGACCAGATGGTATCGGGCGGCAGTTGTGAGCCTGGTATCGTCATGGTGGGTGTGGATACCGATGGCGACGGTGTCCCCAGCGACGGTGACCGTTGGTATGAACTCGCTGGCAGTGACTATGACCATCCCAAAACGCAGCACGATTATGCCATCACCTATTACCGTCCTGACGAGAGCAAGCAGCGCACGCCCAGCATGACCGACCCGTTTCTTGTGGACACCACCTACATCCGCTGGACCAGCAATGATGTCAACCCCGACAGCACGAGCGGTTACGTGAGCCGCAACAGTTTCCACTATCAGCCTTATTGGCCCCTGTGGCTGCAAGGTGAAGAGACGATGACATTCACGGGCGCCAAGTTGCGTAACAATGCTGTGGATATCGGTGGCAATGACGGCAACGCCTATTTTGTTCAGTACAACTTCTCGTGGGGCTATGTTGACAACCAACCCAACCATCCCGCTCACCAACCTGGCGTTGAGGGCTTCAATCCTGGCTTCAAGATTGACTGGGCGGTTGATGAGCAGGGACGTCATGTCAATCTGACGCATATCGATTTTATCAAGGTCTATAATGCCGTCAACCAATATTGTGGCTGGATAGGTGAGACTTCGACCGAGGTGGCAGGCGGTGTTGACTTCCATCCTGATGCACCGATGCCCGAGTCTCTGCCTGGCGATGTCAATGGTGACGGTGAGGTCACTGTAAGTGATGTCAATGCCATCATTCATGCAATCGTGACGGGCATGGTTCAACCGAGTGCCGATGTCAACCACGACAGCGAAATTACAGTTGGCGATGTCAACACCGTAATCGGCTATATCTTGAAGTGAAACGCACCCAGCAGCAACTGTTATTGATTTTATTGCTCATTTTACGCAAAAAGATGCTTTTTGTAACTAATTTTTTACAAAAAGTGTCTTTTTTTCTTGTAAATATTATTTGTATTCTGTATATTTGCCCCATTGAATAGTATTCTTCCATAGTGATGCTATTGATCCTGAAACGAAGAATTGTGTTTTTAGCGTTATAAATCTTTTAAAAATCACTGATTATGAAAAAATTAATTTTTACTCTTGCTGCGCTGCTGATGGCGGGAAATGCCATGGCAGACCGTGTGGTGACGTTCAATGCTGAGACGGATTATCTCGGATGGGTTGATCAAATAGTCCATGAGGGTGGTTGGACTCAAAACATCTACGAGATGTCTAAAGATGGAGTTACCATTAGACTGACTCAAACTGGCGATAATGAGGTGCAGGAAGAAGCTAGTTGGTCTTTCTCGTCTAACGAAACACTTACCGTTAGATCTGACTTGTATGGTCAGTATGAAGATGTGCCTTATTATGAGGCTATTTATGGTGGAATCAGCGATATTGAGATTACTTGCGCGAATGTTATGACATTTGAAGGCTTTGAGTTGCTGGACATACCTACTTCTTCTTATGAATATCATGAATCATTTTTAGATGGTGTATACGATTGCTACTTCATCAGTGATGTAGGCCACATGCCTGAAGTAGTTAGATTTTCAATGATTAATCATGCTGTCGTTACTGAAATCAAAGTGACGCTCAACCGTATTGATCCCATTACTCCTCCTGATGACCCCACCATCACACCTCGCATGTTGACCATTTATGATGGACAGGACAAGTCATCTATAGCTCCTGTTAATGGTGCTTTATATGATGATGAGTATAGTGACCCTTACACCCAGATGATTTATCCTGCCGAAATGCTCACCGATATGGTCGGTAAGTTAATCACTCAAGTGAAATTCTATTCTCCTTCGATTCATTTCGGTGGTGGTCAATTGGGTATTTGCGTTGGCACTGTAGAGAAGAGCAATTTTGACGATTTGCAGTATGTTGATATTGATTTATATGGTTTTGCTGATCCTGTAGCAGGTGCAGAGGAACTCGTTTTCAATCTCACAGAACCATTTGTTTATGAGGGCGGCAATCTTGCGCTTGATGTGTTCCGTTATAATCCTTTTGGTGATGCACTTACTGCTGGTGAAACCTATTTTTATGGCGTCAACGTAGATTATAATGCAAGTCTTTATGTGATGGAATACGAAGGTGATCCTTATCATGAAGCCTTAACCTTCCTGCCCAAGGTGACCTTCGCCTATGAGGATCCTCAGGAGCCTGGTCCTGAACCCGAGGAAGGCTTCGAGCTAATTCTCATCGACCAGTTTGGCAACGAAGTTCCCTATCCGCTGAATGAGGGCATCGATGGTGACCACACCACTACCGTTACCTTGAAGTACTATCCTTGGGGTGAGTTCTTCTGGGATCCCGCTCTGACCGAAGAAGAGAATGAGGCTAACCGTCCCAACGTGCCCTTCTACTTCATGATTAACGGCAAGCGCTACGGTGCTGAGCAATTAACCCCGACCGTGCTCGGTTTTGCTATGCAGAATCCTCTGACCGAGGGCGCTGAGGACTGCTATTATGTTCCCGTTGGCTTCTCCTACACCCTTGGTGTTGCCTTTAAGGATGGCGACTACTATGTTTATGCAGCCATTTCCAAGGCTACCGGTGTTGACGAACTCAATGCTGGCAAGACCGTTGCCGGTGTACGCTACTACAACATGGCGGGTCAGGAGATGCAGCAGCCTAGCGGTATGACTATCGTCGTTACCACCTATAACGACGGCACCACAAGCGCTGTCAAGGTGATGAAGTAAGTCATCGGCATTCGCTTTAAGCGATTAGCCAATCAACAATGAAACTATAGAGACGTGAGATTTCTTGCGTCTCTATAGCTTTTTCAAGAAATCGTTTGAGCGATATTTTTTGTCTGTTTTTTAGCTCTAATAATCAAATTTTACTACTTTTGTGTGTTCATAACCGACGGTAGTTTTTTTATTAGAAGATACATTAAGGACTTTTTATTAACCATAAAATTTTAAAAACAATGAAAAGATTTTACATGATTCTCGCAGCTGTAGCTGCATTGGCATTGACGGCTCAGGCCCAGTATTGGGAGAGCCTCGAGGTGGGCGACTTTGAAAACGCCGACACCTACAACGGTTCTTATTTTGACATGGCGCCGACCAATTTCTACATTGCTCACACGGGCTGCCAGTTGCTTTACACTCCCGATATGCTGACCGACTTTAACGACAAGTTTAACCTGAAGATTAAGGGGCTGTCTTTTAGATTCTATAATGAATCATTTGATGACATGGTCCGCAACGTGAATATTTATCTTCAGGAAACTGACGCTACTGAGTTCGCCGTCAATGAGGAAGGCGTGAAGCAATTCTTCCCTCTGGGTGACCAAGTCGTTGAGGAAGAACGTACCTTCTTCATGTCATATCTCTATGGCGAAGACTTTGACGTTTCTTTCCGTTTTGATTATCCCTTCACCCCGGGTAAGGGTCTGCTTGTGACGATAGTCTTTGACGCCTTGGATGACGACAACTGCACCATGGGCAGCGACTATGCTCCCTTCTATACCTCGGGCATCCGTGGCAAGGCTATGACCTATACTAATAACTGGACTAGCTTTGTTGACTTCACCCACGGTAACGATTTCCCCAATGCAACCGCTTCGCTGGGTTGCGGCACCAATGTCGAACTTCCTTGTACCAGGATTGATTACTACTATGAGGATCCTGTTCAGACTGCATCACCCGAAATCATTACCACTCCTGGTGATGAGTTCTACACCTTCACAGCACAAGTGAAGGAAGGCGACCCCGAGGCTGAAGTGTCTTTGTACTTGGTTGATGAGAACCGCGGCCGCGTTTTGGTAGACAATCCCTTGGTTGTAAATCGTGGCGAACTGGACCAGACCTTAGAACTCGTGGCTGTAGCCCACATTGAAAACCAGCTTGACGGTGAGACCTCCATCACGGCTGAAATTCCCGCTAAGACGCCTACCAGTGTTGAAGAACTCAATGCTGGCAAGACCGTTGCCGGTGTACGCTACTACAACATGGCTGGTCAGGAGATGCAGGAGGCTAACGGCATGACCATCGTCGTTACCACCTACAGTGACGGCACCACCACCGCTGCTAAGGTGATGAAGTAAACACAACCTGTTACTGATTCCCTCTTGCAGGGATGAAAAGAATCGGGAGAAGATTGCCGCTTTGGCATCCTTCTCCCGATTCTTTTCAATTTCAGTGATGGGTTTAGCTGGTAAATGAGCCTTTAGCCATTGATGATAAGGCTGATGACAGCATTTACATCGGCAACTGTTACCTCTCCGTCACCGTTCACGTCGGCGGCGGGGATGTTGTCGATACTGCCCAGGATAATGCCGATAATCACATTGGCATCGGCAACAGTCACCTCGCCATCACCATTGACGTCGCCCTTCACAGGCTGGGGAACGGGTGTGATGTCTTCTATTGCCATCTTGCTCACGAGCAGCATGCCCATATCATAGTGCGATGTGCAGCACAAGGCGATGAAGCTGGGGAAACTCTCGTCGTCAGCGCCATAACCGTCGTCCTCGACCTTGAACGTGAAACTGTAATCACGGAACTCGCCGGGATGCTTCACTGTGAACGCTTCATTGCCCAGAGGCACGGCGTTAGCCAGGTCATAGCCGCCAAAAGTGTAAAAACGGAAGCTCTCCTCGCGATAGCCGGCGATATCATCGTTGCTCACGGTAGCGGTGATGGTGTACTCGTGGCCCTCGGTAAACTGAATGGGAGGAGAGATGATGAAGTCATTGGCATAGAACACTTCGTTTTTCTGATAGATGTAGAAGCACTTGTCGTAGCCCTGGCCAAACATATTCATGAAATCCTTGTACCACACAAAGGGGTAACCGTCTTCGTTGCCGTCAAGTACGGTCCAGTACTGGCCACTCTCTTCCCAACTGTTGAACGGGGCAACATAGGGGCACTCAACGGCAGGACCGTTGACTAGGTCGTTGGTCTGGGCAGTTTCGCCGATGCCGTCAGCGCTGCGGGCAACAATCTTGTAACTGTAGCGCGTCAAGTCGGCAAGCAGGTTCTCATCGCTGAATTGGGTGGCGGTAATGTCATGGGCAATCACTTGATTGTCGTTCATGCGCACGATGTCATAAACAAGCGACGCTTTGTCCAGATAACCCCCATGGGCACCGCTGAGGGGCGCATTCCAGGCGAGGTCATTCACCATGAGGCTCATGGGATTCAGTTTGGCCTTGGCGCCAGTGACGGCTGCAGGCACATCATGGCCAATCCAAGCCTCGGCAATCTCCTCAAGACTGGCACCGGCCTCGTTTACTGCAGTGACGGTAAAGGTGTATATGCCGGCTTCAGCCACATCAAAGGTGTGCGTCATTGCTTCACCAGGCTGGCACTGGGTGTAGGTGGTCTTTTCGCCGGTTGTCGTATTCACAACCTCGATGCTCATGGCGTCTTCCAGCGGGTTGCCTTCGTAGTCGTTGACGGGGTTGACCCAGCTCAGGGTGCCTTGCAGTTCGCCGGTAGCGTCGCCAGCAAGAGTCACGTTGGTCACACGACCAGGCGCATTGCTGCTGGTTGCCTCATAGGGGATGCTCAGGGCGATGGTGTGGGTACCGTTGCCGATGATGCCAACCTCGGTCGCTTTTCCCGTAGTGGTATCGATAGTGTAGAGGATGCTTTTCTCGTCCTTGGTCCATGCGGCAAGATATAGCGTGCCCGTCTTGCGGTCAAACTCCATACTCTGGAAATTCCACCACGATGCAAGTGTCAGGCCTGTCAACCCGATGGGGCTGCTTTCGCCTGTACCTTTGTTCACCTTGAGCAAGTAGCCGTTGTTGGCTAGCGCGTACATCTGTCCGCGGGCATCGATGGCAATCGCCTTGCAGTAATAGTCAAGATTATGGGCGAACGTCATTTTACCATTCTCCAGGTTCACAGTGCCGATAGCCGACACGCCGTCAATATCCTCGGAGTTGGCGATGAAATACATGGTGTTTGTCGAGTAGTCATAGGTCATGTCGCCAGGGCAGGTGACGTCACCGAGTTTCTTGATGGTTTCACCGTCACCTCCCGCGGTGCTCATGCTGTAGAACCACATGTTGAAGTCGTCATCGATGCCCATCATGTAAAGCGTGCTGCCAACGAGGGCACCCGAGCGAGGCTCCGCCTTGGAATAAGTGCCCATGCGGGTAACGGTCGACGGGTCATCGGTAGTGAAACTGACCATTGCAGGCGACGTTGCCGGCAGCATGGTGTAGCCGTAGACCGTCTTCTGGCCTGTAGCGTTAAAAGCAATGCTCATGCACATGCATGTCACAGCAAGTACATGGAGATAAGATTTACTCATAATTTAAGTTATTTCAATTGTATATGTTAATGTTGATATGTTCAACCTCACTGAAAGGCGTGCAAAGTTCGCACATTTTCCCTAAAGGCGCAAACCTTTCATCGTTTTTGGTGCTATTTTGTATGATTAAACTTATCAAATCGGTGATAAAGTGCCCTTTAACGCATTTTTTGAATGAATAATTTTGCAGTCAATGAAAATCACAGTAATTTTGGCAGCGAATAATTAACCTTTGTATTATTAAAGAAAGAAACATCCATTCTTTTTTTTCTATTCTAAAAACTATAAACATTTATGAAAAAAAGCTTTAAACTTTTTGCTGCAGCGCTGATGGCGCTTGCTATGTTTGTGCCCGCACAGGCCAACGAGACTTTGACCGTATGTGAAGGTACCAACTCGTCAATGTATGTACCCTTCAGGAACATCGATTTCCAGGATCAGGGTATGCACACTCAGTTTATCTATCCTGCCGAGATGGTTGCAGCCATGAACGGCCAGCAAATCAATTCTGTTACCTTCTTCTTGAATGGTGATGGTTTGTATGCTAAGGATGGCCAGCTCGTTGTCAAGATGGGCGAGACCGATAATCCTCGTTACTCGACCGCTCGCGATTTCCGCGAGGGCCTCACCGAGGTGGCTTCAATCTCTTTGACCGAAGGCGTTACCGAATTGACCATTGAATTCACTGCTCCTTACACTTACAATGGTGGCAACCTCGTTATCGACTGCTATGCAGCTGAGGGTGGTGATTCCAACTTCTACGGCTGGAACAGCTGGCGTGGCGTGAACCAGACCGGCTACTGCGCTATCGGTTCTGATGCTTCGATGGCTACCTTCCTGCCCATGGCAACCTTTGATTATGGTGTTCCCGCTGAGTGGGCTGCTAAGGTGACTCCCACCGAGGTAACCTTCAAGACCATCCGCGCCGAGCGTCAGGATGTGCAGACCATCGTGCTCAGGAACAACGGTCTGAACGCCTTCACTCCCGTGTTTGGCACTCTCGAGGCTCCTTTCAGCATCGACGTCGAGGCTGTTGAGCTGGCAAGTGCCCAGGAAATGGAGATTCCCGTCGTGTTTGCTCCCATGGCCGAGGGTGAGTACAACGCAACCCTGACCATTGACTGTGGTGAGGCTGGCGAGCTGGAGGTAGTTCTCATCGGTACCGCTCTTGAGGCTGCTAACGAAATCACTGTTTGTGACAACACCTCTACCAACAGCTACGTTCCTGTTTATGGCTTGTACTATGACAGCAACAAGACGAATGCCCAGATGATTTATCCTGCCGAGATGCTGAAAGACCTCGTAGGTAAGGAAATCACCTCTGTTGCTTTCTATTCCAGCAAGCCCGTTGCTATCGAGAATGGTATGCTCCAGCTCTCGTTCAAGATGACCGACCAGACTGAATTTGCCGAGGCCGAGGAAATCACCGATTTGACCGTTGTGGCTACCCTGGTTCCCGATCCCACATCCGACATGCTCGTCTTCAACCTTGAGACCCCGTTCATGTACACCGGTGGCAACCTCGCTATCGAGGACCGTGTAATCACTGCTGGCACTTGGAAGGGCACCTCCTTCTATGGTGAGAACCAGAGCTACAATGCCAGCCTTTACACCTTTGACAACTGGGGTGTAGAAAGCCGTGTTCAGTCGTTCCTGCCCAAGGCTACTTTCCTGTACAAGGATGGTGGTGAGCAGCCCCAGGTAATCAAGGGTGACGTGGACGGTAGCGGTGATGTGAGCATTGCCGACGTGACCGCTCTGATTGACATCCTGCTCAATGGCGGTGAGGCTCCCGCTGCTGCTGACTGCAACAATGACAATGAGGTCGGTATCGCTGACGTAACCGTTCTGATTGACTATCTGCTCAATGGCGTTTGGTAATTAACGCATTGAAGCTTCTTTCTGTAAAGGGGCTTAGATAAATGGTCGGGCGACTCCTCTTTTTCAGGAGCCGCCCGATTTTGTTGTCAATTAACCGAAGATTATTGCCAAAACGTTTTTTTTGACTTACATTTGTCGCACCTTTTTTTATTGTATAAAGCTTTTTACAACATTCATTTAATTAATCATGATCAACAGTATTAGATTCTTTTTAACCGCATTGCTTGCGTTAGTTTTAAGTCCTTTGGCATCTCATGCCGGTAATCTGACCGTGTTTGACGGTAGTCAAGTTTCGGTTTATGTGCCACTTCCCACAGCCGAGTATGACGAGTCAGGTACACGTGGGCAAGTCATTTATCCTGCCGAGTGCCTTACCTCAATGGTGGGACAGCCCATCAATGGTATCACCCTCTATATCAACGATGAGGGCTGCAAGATGAACGGTGGCGCCCTGCGCGTGTCGATGGGTGAGGTGGCCGACACCACAGTGTTCACCAGTACTACCTATTTCTCTGGATTGACCCAGGTCGCCCTTGTCGAAATGACAGCTGGTTTAGTGGAACTGGATATCGATTTTGACACCCCTTATGTCTATAATGGTGGTAATCTGGTCATCGATTTCTATGTACAGGTAGCTGGTGAGTCGGGTGATTACAATTTCACTTATTTCTATGGCTTGTACCAGACGGGTCACACGGCATTGTCGGGCGGTGAATATCGCGAGTTCTTGCCCAAGACCACCTTCTCCTATGGGGAACCGCTTGCTTACTCGGCTAAGGTCAGCCCCCGTTTCGTGACTTTCTCCACGATGCGTGTGGGTGAAAGAGAGGAAAGGACCGTTACACTCAAGAATAACGGCATGAATCCCTTTGAGCCGATTGTCAGTGCTGGAAATCCGTTCAGCGCTTCTCTGCCCGCGGGACTTGTGATGCAACCTGGAACGACTCAAGATATCATCGTGGCATTCGAGCCCGAAGTGGCTGGTGATTTTGAGGGAACGCTCACAATCGATTGTGGCGAGGCTGGTGTGCTCCAGGTGCCTCTGGCTGGTACTGCCCTCGAGAATGGTCTGGAATTCACCGTGTGTGACGGTGATGCCACCAATCAGTATGTGCCGTTTAATGGCATTTATGCCGATGACGTGAACACCCGAGGCCAGATGATTTATCCTGCCGACAAACTCATGCAGATGAAAGGCGGCAAAATTGTTGCCCTCTCATTCTACACCACTTCGGTCATCAATATGAAGAATGTGGCGCTTGAACTCTCGATGCTCAATACCGACCAGGAAGGATTTGACCAGGCTGTGCCCATGACGGGATTGACAACCGTGGCAACTGCCGATGTCGTTAAGGGTGAAACAGTGATTACGTTCGAGTTTGATGCCCCCTTTGAATACACTGGCGGCAACTTGGCTATTGAGGCCAAAGTGGCAAATGCCGGATGGACAGCAACCACGATTTTCTGTGGAGAGGCAACCGACAATTATGCCAGCTTGTCGTGCTACAAGAGCTGGAGCGGTGACAAGAAGGAACGCTATCAATTCCTGCCCAAGGCCACCTTTGTCTATCAGGAGAAGGCAGGACCTGCTGTCATGCAAGGTGACGTGGACGGTAGCGGTGATGTGAGCATCGCCGATGTGACCGCTCTGATTGACCTCCTGCTCAATGGCTGTGAGGCTCCCGCTGCTGCCGACTGCAACAACGACAATGTGATTGGTATCGCCGACGTAACCGTCCTGATTGACTATTTACTCAATGGCGTTTGGTAAATAGAGCCCAGCGGAATAAAGTGTGACGGTTACCACACTTAACTGAAAGCAAGGGGCGGGTTCCATCATTTGGAACCTGTCCTTTTTGTTCGGTATATTTCGCCCATGAGTCGTCAAAAATAGTTAAATATCTACTGAAATCAGTGAAAAATGAGTGTGTGTTTTGTATATTTTTGAATTTTTGTCTTCATGGTTTATTATTTCTTAGTAAATTTGTCGCATGAAACAAAATGAATCTCATTAATGCCGATTTAACCGTTTTATTATAAACTATAAACTATTATTTTAATCAATTATGAAGAAGTTCTTTACATTTGCTGCTGCAATGATGATGCTTTCTGCATCTGCCGGCACGCTGAGTTTGTATGATGGTACTAACTATTCTCCCATGGCTCCGTTCAATGGACCCAACTCATGGAGAGTTGATACCAAGACCCAGGTGCTTTATCCTGCTGCTGATTTGACCGCAATGGTAGGTCAGGAGATTACTGCTATCACTTTCTATACCGAAAGTGAGGGCTTGACCTTGAATGGTGGTTTGATGAACATCTCTCTTGGTGAGACTGATGCTACCGTGATGACTGACTACATCACCGAGGGTATGACTCAGGTGGGTACCTGCACTTTCACTAAGACTCCCAACCAGGTCGTTGAGTATACTATTACCTTCACCACCCCCTATCTGTACAATGGTGGTAACCTCATTTTCGAGAGCCTTGTAGTTGAAGCTGCTGAAGATGAATATTGCTATTGGACTGGTGTCGAGACGAACTATAACAACTGTGTAGTTTACTCGTTTGGTACTGCTTTCCGTCAGTTCCTCCCCAAGACCACCTTCACCTATGGTGGTGACACCCCCGAACCCGTTGTTGTTAAGGGTGATGTTGATGGCAATGGCGAGATCGGTATCGCTGACGTAACCGTTCTGATTGACATTCTGGTAAATGGTTCTGAGGCTCCCGCTGCTGCTGACTGCAACGAAGACAACGAGATTGGTATTGCTGACGTTACCGCCTTGATTGACTTCCTGCTCAATGGCGTTTGGAATTAAGAAATTAGGGCCTCTTCAATGATGAGGCATTAAGCAAAGGTCAGGTGACTTCCTTTTATGGAAGTCACCTGATTTTGTTTTTTAGAGGTAAAAATATTGCATATATTGTTTTTTGCTTTATCTTTGCGCCATGGTATAGTGATTGATGTTGACTTTTGCTTTAGACCATATTTATTTTATTCATATAGTATTAACCACTTAAATTTATTAAAAACTCTTATGAAGAAAAGTTTTAAACTCTTGTCTGCAGCGCTCATCGCGCTGATTTCGTTTGCGCCCAGTGCTAATGCTGGCGAATTGGTCGTTTGTGATGGAGATGATAATAGCTCCTACTTCCCTGTTTATGGGTTCTATTATGATCAGCAGTTCCACGACCAGATGATTTATCCTGTTAACATGCTCTACGACATGGTTGGCAAGAACATCACCTCTATTACCTTCTATCCCAATTCGGCTCTTGAGTATCAGGGTGGTAAATTGCGTCTGTCATTAAAGGAATCTGAAATGGACCGTTTCGGCAGCTATGATTTGCAGACAGATTGCCGTATTGTCGCTGATCTCGTCCCCACTGTTGGTGACAACGAACTCGTTTTCGTTTTCGATCGACCTTATTATTATGATGGCGGTAACCTGCTGATTGACTGCGAGTTGATTGAGCCGGGTAGGAACTATCCCTCAATAACCTACCAGGGCAAGTCGATGGGCTATGTTTGCAGCCTCTTCCACTATGGCTACAATAGTCAAAGTGATGTTGACTACTTCCTGCCCAAGGTTACTTTCACTTACGAAGACGGTACCACCCCCACCCCCGTTGAGATGGTTTACACCGTTGTAGGTCCCGAGGACGTATTTGGCACCGACGGCGTTTACACCTGGAGCAAGGAGAATGTAGCCCTGTACGGCAACTTCGAGTTCAAGGTTGTCGGCAACCACGATTACGAAGTCTATGAGTGGCCCGTCGGCATGAACAACTGGGTTGCTAATGTTGCTGAGGAAGGCATCTACACCATCGAGATTACCTTCAATCCTGATGCTGCTGAAGAAGACCGCATCGGCTGCACGCTGACCAAGACCGGTGATGTTACTCCCGTTGAGCATGTTTACACCGTTGCTGGTACCGATAACCTGTTCGGCAGCTATTGGGACACCAATGACGAGGCCAACAACATGGTTAAGGGCGATGACGGCATCTACACCTGGACCAAGAACGGTGTTGAGTTTGCTGCTGAGGAAGTAGTTGAGTTCAAGGTTGTTCAAGACCACTCTTGGACCTATGCATGGCCCTCCAACAACTGGTGGTACAAGGCAGAAGAGGCTGGCAAGTATGATGTTGTCATCACCTTCAACGCCGACACCAAGGAAATCACCTTCACTGCTACCCCCGTAACTGAGCCCGGTTTTGAGCCTGGTGACGTGAACCATGATGGTGAGATCTCGATTGGTGATATTACCGTGCTGATTGACTACATGTTGAATGATGTAACAGCTGCTCCCGCCGAGGCTGATTTCAATGGAGACCAAACCGTTTCTATCGGTGATGTTACTGATCTGATTGACTATATGCTGAACGCCAATTAATCAGAAAATGCAATTGAGCAAGTTGATTGGCAACTTGTGAATGAGACAAGGCAGGCTCCAAATCCGGAGCCTGCCTTTTTGGTGGCAGTTCGCTTGCTAATGGACTAATTTCTAAAATTTTACTACCTCTGTTTTTGAAAAAGTTGTCTAGAAAAATTCTTAATCCATTGAAAATGAATAGAATATATTTTTACTCAGTCTAAAAAGTTTTCCAAAACGATTTTTTCTTGTAAAAATGTTTGCCATTTCATAACGCTGTATTATCTTTGCAATCCCAAACTGGCAACGCCGGTTTTTTAACGATAGCAATGGTTCTTTTTTTAATACCCGGAATATGATTCAGACAGTACTGAAGCGTGACGGCCGTGTCGTCGGCTATAATGAGGAAAAAATCAAAGCGGCAATTCGCAAAGCAATGCTCGCTACCGAGATGGGTGAGGACGAAGCACTCATCCAGCGCATCGCTGACCGCATCGGTCAGCGTGGACGCAGCCAAATGAGTGTAGAGGATATCCAGGACCAGGTGGAACTGGAGCTGATGAAGAGCCCCCGCAAGGAGGTGGCACGATGCTACATCAACTACCGCCACCAGCGCAGTGTGGCGCGCAAGGCTAAGACCCGTGACCTGTTTCTTGAAATCATCAATGCCAAGAATAACGATGTCACTCGCGAGAACGCTAACATGAATGCCGACACGCCCGCCGGCATGATGATGAAGTTTGCCAGCGAGACGACCAAGCCTTTTGTCGATGACTACCTCTTGAGCGAGGAAGCGCGCGATGCCGTGCGCGGCAACTATCTGCATATCCACGACAAGGACTATTATCCCACCAAGAGTCTGACCTGTGTCCAGCATCCGCTCGACAAGGTGCTCAAGCAGGGATACATGGCTGGGCATGGTGAGTCGCGTCCTGCCAAGCGCATCGAGACCGCCGGAGTCATTGCATGTATCACGATGGAGACCGCCCAGAACGAGATGCATGGCGGTCAGGCCATTCCCGCCTTTGACTTTTATCTCGCCCCCTATGTGAGGCGCTCGTTCATCGAGGAGGTGAAGAATCTCGAGAAACTCATGGGCCAGGATTATAGCCGCCTGTATGATGTCAAGTTTGATGACTATATCGAGCGTGAACTGGAATTCTTGCAAGGCGATGCCCGCATCCTGCAGCATGCTATCAACAACACCGTGCGTCGCGTCCACCAGGCCATGGAGGCTTTCATCCACAACATGAACACCATCCACTCGCGTGGTGGCAACCAGGTGGTGTTCAGCTCTATCAATTATGGTACCGATACCAGTGCCGAGGGCCGGTGCATCATCCGCGAGTTGCTCAATTCGACCTACGAGGGCGTGGGCAACGGCTCCACTGCCATCTTCCCTATCCAAATCTGGAAAAAGAAGACGGGTGTGAGCTACAAGCCGGGTGATCCCAACTATGACCTGTACCAGCTCGCTTGCAAGGTAACGGCACGACGTTTCTTCCCCAACTTCGTCAATCTCGACGCTACCTACAATTACCATGAGCAGTGGCGCGCCGATGACCCTGAGCGTTACAAGCATGAGGTCGCTACGATGGGATGCCGCACGCGCGTGTTTGAGAACCGATTCGGCGAGAAGACCTCTATCGGCCGTGGTAACCTGTCATTCTCGACCATCAATATCGTCAAGTTGGCCATCGAGTGCATGGGTATCAAGGACAAGCAGGAGCGCATCAATTGCTTCTTTGCCAAGCTCGACAATATGCTGGAAATCACTGCCCGTCAGCTTGATGCGCGCTTCCAGTACCAGAAGACTGCCATGGCAAAGCAGTTCCCTCTGCTCATGTCGCAACTGTGGAACGGTGCCAGCGAACTCGGCCCCAACGACCGTGTGGAAGGTGTCATCAACCAGGGCACCTTGGGCATCGGCTTTATCGGCCTTGCCGAGTGCTTGATTGCCCTCGTGGGCCATCATCACGGCGAGAGCGACGAGGCACAGCAGCTGGGTATCAAGATTGTCACCTATATGCGCGACCGTGTCAACGAGTTCAGCGAGCGCTACCAGCACAACTACAGCGTGCTGGCAACGCCTGCCGAGGGTCTCGCGGGCAAGTTCACCCGTCGTGACCGCAAGGACTTCGGCGAAATCCCCGGAGTGACCGACAAAATCTATTATACCAACAGCAACCACGTGCCTGTCTATTACAAGTGCTCGCCCAAGCACAAGGCCGAGGTCGAGGCTCCTTACCATGAGCTGACTCGTGGCGGACACATCTTCTATGTCGAGATTGACGGTGACGCTACCCACAATCCCGAGGCTATCGCCAATGTTGTGGACCTGATGGACAAGTACAACATGGGCTACTGCTCGGTCAACCACAACCGCAACCGATGCATGGATTGCGGCTATGAAGACGCTACCGACGACCTCCATGAGTGCCCCAGCTGCCACGGCCACAACATTGACCGTCTGCAGCGCATCACGGGCTACCTCGTCGGCACCACCGACCGCTGGAACAGCGGCAAGCTCGCCGAGCTCAAGGACCGTGTCGTCCACAAGTGATAACCAATTAATCAAACAACAGAAACAACATAGAACAACGGCAACTACTCTTTTTTAAATACTAGAGAATAATAACATAATTGTTGTTCTGGTTGTTTTAAGTTGTTCATGTTGTTTGAAAAAAAGTGGGTTGTCTGAAAAAGAGAGTTTTTTTGACATGAATTTGAGGGTGCTGCACATCGTCGAGGGTACCAGCGTCGATGGACCTGGCCTGCGCACGTCAATCTACCTGGCGGGCTGCAACCACCGTTGCCCGGGGTGCCATAACCCCGATTCCTGGAATCCGCAGGGTGGGGAAGAGCGCACCCTCGACGAGCTGATGGCAGTCATTGCCTATAATGAAGCCCCCGTCACACTGAGCGGCGGTGACCCGCTGCTGCAGCCCGACGGCACCCGAGCCCTCATCCACCGCATCAAGCAGGAACTCGGCTACAACGTCTGGTGTTACACCGGCTACACTTGGGAAAAAGTGGTCACCAATCCCAAACTATTGGAAGTAGTGCAAGAGCTGGACGTCCTCGTTGACGGTCCTTTCGTGCAAGCCGAGCGCGACATCAGCCTCCGCTTCCGTGGCAGCCGCAACCAGCGCCTCATCGATGTCCAGCGCACCCTCGCCTCCAGCGACCCCACCAGCCCCATAACAATCCAATAAAATACAGTAACCCTCCATCTTCCCCCGCAAGTAGCGTGTCCGCTTGCGGGATGTTTGTCAGTGTATTGCAAGCCTCTGGCTTGCACACAATTTGGCCCACAATTCATTCTTGGTCCCAACAAAAAAAACATAATAGTTTTGTTGGTTTCAAGGGAATGATGTATCTTTGCACTAACAAATTGAACGTGTTGGGGTTTCCAGCCATGAAAATGGTGAGGAATCAAAAGGGAACCAGGTGCAACTCCTGGACAGTACCCGCTGCTGTAACTCCTCGCGACACATCGCGCGGCATCATGCCACTGGTTGCAAACGCTACAATGTCTGCATCATCACCGGGAAGGCGCCGACGTCGATGGGGGAGAAGTCAGAAGACCTGCCTCCACACGGCCATTGATTGTGGTTCACGCGGCATTTGAACCCTGGCGAAGTGAGATGATGCAGAGCACAATCTGCCCATTTTCTTGAAGTCTTCACTGGCTACTGCCGGCTTCCGACGTGTCGCTTGATTCACAACATGATGTGAAACAAGAAACAGATGATGACATGAAGAAAAGATTACTTTTTTCATTGATGGCTGTGACGGCGATGGCGGCTTCTGCCGGCAATTCGCCCTATATAGCCCGTGTGTATGATTACCTGCCTGCTCCGGGCCAGTTCGTGAACCAGTCGCCCGCCTACAAGCCGGGCTACACTCAGGACAGCATCAATGCCATCGTCGAGGCGTCGTTGCGCGGAAAAGCGGCCGGCGGCCCTGTCAGCTTGGGCAGCTATGGCGGCTATATCGTCTTCGGCTTCGACCATCCCGTTATCAACAAGCACGGCTATGACGTGAAGATTTACGGTAACGCCATGCAAAGCGCTGCTGTGCCCGATATGGCGGGCGGCTGCTGCGAACCTGGCATCATCATGGTGGGCGTGGACATGGACGGTAACGGGGTGCCCAGCGACGGCGACAAGTGGTATGAAATCAAGGGCACAGACTATGACCGCTGCCAGCACGGCTTCGAGGTGACCTATTTCAAACCCGACGAGGACAAACCTCGTGTACCTCATGCAAGCTGGAAGTTCATCAACGATATCGAGTATGTCCATTGGACGAGCAACGATGCCGATGCCTCCAGTGGCTATGTGTGGCGCAACACGTTCCATAGCCAACCCTATTGGCCGCTGTGGATCGAGGACACGGTGCTTACCTTCCGAGGCACACGGTTGCCCAATTCTTCTGTTGATATGAGTGGAGGCAACGGCAACAACTGGTTCCAGCCGTTCTTTGGCGAAGGCTATGTGGATAACTTGCCCAACGGGCAGGAACCTGGTTTCATGATTGACTGGGCAATTGACGAGAATGGCAATCCTGTACCCCTCGACCACATTGACTTTATCAAGGTCTATTGTGCTCAACTCGACTATTGCGGCTGGCTTGGTGAAGTATCTACCGAGGTGTGCGGTGCTGAGGATTTGCACCCCGATGCCGAAGCCGATGAACCCGGTCCTGGTCCCGGTGATTATACGTTCACCAACGGCATCATCTTTGTCAACGAGGACCGTTATGGACCCAACCAGGGCTCACTCAATTATTACAACTACGACTATGACGAGATGGAATACAATGTCTATGCCATCGTCAATCCTGACACGAAACTCGGTGTGACAACCCAGTTCGGACAGCTCTATGGCAACCATCTGTTCCTCGTCAGCAAGCAGGCAAACACCAGCGAGGCGTCGGGCAACACCATGGGCTCACGACTGGCGGTGCTCGATGCAGCAACGCTCAAGCAGCAAGGTAGCCTCCTCCGATTCGGCGAGTCGCCCGACAGCATCTATGATGGTCGCGCCTATTGCGCCGTCACAGCCGAAAAAGGCTATGTCTCGACCAGTGCGGGCATCTTTGTCTTCAATGTTCCCTCGATGAGCGTGACGGGTGCTATCGACGGCACATTGTCTAGCGCTAAGGGTGATTACAACAGCCTATATAAAGACCAGTGCGGTGATATGGTGCGCTTTGGGCAGTATGTGTTTGCCGTGCAGCAGGGCAGGGGACTGCATGTGATTGATCCTGCCAGTGATGCCATCGTGACCACTTTGCCGTTCCCCAACATTGTTACCGTGTTTGTGACAGCAGGCGGTAACTTGTATGTGGCAAACAATTCCCGTGAAATCTATGACTACAGTGGAGGCCCCTATGAAGCCAACTTCACCCGTATCGATCCTGTCACACTGAGTGTCGCCGAGGTATATCCTTTAGATGGTACCCGTGGCGCGATGAGCTCGTGGGGCGCTTGGCGGCCTTGCATGGTCTGTGTCGATCCCCAGGCCGAACGTGTCTATTACAACTATGACGAGTATCAGAACTACATCAGCTGTTATGACTTCACGACGCGCATGTTTACTGATGAACTCATCACTCTGCCTGAGGGCGTTGAAATCAACTGGGACGGCACGAAGGAACGTCAGGGACTCTATGCATCAGCCATCAGCTTTGACCCCCACACTGGAGATATGGTGGTACAGACGACCGAAGCTGCCCCCCTGTCCTATCAGAACTTTAACCACAACTGGGTGCTCTTCTATGATGCCAACACGCTGGAACTCAAAAAGCAAGTGCGCCTGCAGGATGCCTATTGGTTCCCGTCGATGGCGGTCTATCCCGACGTCTGCGATCCCACGGTGGTCATTACAGACAAGCAACTGCCTGAAGGCGAGTCCCAGGAGATTGACTTGCTGCACGCCGTCAATGACGCCGACAACATGGCTGCTCTGGCTGTGTCCACAGCAAAAAGTGCCAACCCCCAGGTTGCTCGCACATGGGTGAGCGGCACCAACCTTCATGTCGTAGCGGTAGCCCCAGGCAAGACGACGGTAACGGTCACTACCGACAGTAACGGCAAACTGGCAACGGCATCGTTCGTTGTTACTGTTACAAGGGTTTCACATCCTGGTGACGTTAATATGGACGATAGAGTGGATATCGCCGATGTCACTAAACTCATTGATGTGCTCATGGGTTCGGTATTAGCCGATTATGACCCGGGTGCTGCCGATGTAAACCGTGACGGCGTGATAGACATCGGTGACGTTACTCTACTCATCGACCTTTTGATGAATATAAGATACAATTAACACATTGTTTAACCTTTAAATAAATGAAATAATCATGAAGAAGATTTTTACATTTGCAGTTAGTGCCTTGATGGCTTCGGCCGCATGGGCTGGTGTGATTACACTCGATTTGAACAAGCCATTGAATCCCTCTACGTTGGAATACAATGACTACGGTATCTGGACTGGGTGCTACAACGATGTGGACTATACATGGTTGGAGTTCGGCGATGAGAATGGTGAGTTCCTTCTCTCACACCTCATTGACGGCGAGGGCGCCTCATGGGGTGGCTATTATTGGGACGGATTCTGCCCCGCTATCGGTGGCGATCAGACCGACTATGGTCAGCCCGGTAGCAGTGGCTCCTGGACCACCTATTTTGGCGGCTGCATGGCTGGCGGTGGCTGTGTCATCAATGACGGCTCGGTGACTGCTGATCCCACTCAGCCCTATTTTGTGGCTTATTACAGCAATTGGGCAGTTGAAGGTCCCAGCAACCAGGTGATGTTTGTTGACAAGGACGGTAACACGACCTTTGAGCCTGTGGGTGTTTACGTTTGCAACCATCCTTGGCCCTATTACGGTTGTGAGCATGGCGACGGTTTTGGCGCCCCCTTTGCCGAGGGTGACTATTTCCAGCTCATCGCCCATGGCGTTGCTGCTGATGGCTCGGAAACTACCACTAGCATCAATCTCGTTGAATTCACCAACGGACAGCTCCACGCCCTCAACGATTGGACATTCTTTGACCTCTCTAGCCTGGGCGAGGTGGAGTCAGTTTACTTTACCATGACTTCGACCGATACGGGTGACTATGGCATGAATACTGCTGCCTACTTCTGCATGGACAAGTTCCAAGTGAAGGGCGAGGGTGGTGACACTCCCGGCCCAGAGCCTTATACTCCCGTTGCTCCCAAGCTGAACACGACAGTCGAAGATAATTACGTTGTTGTTGAGGGTGTCATCGAGGGCGAAGTAGCTGAGCATGGAACCGTAGTTCTCTATCTGGTTGATGAGAATGGTGGTCGTGCGCTTACTGAGATTGCCAACCCCACGAACTTTGAACGCAAGGCTGAGGATTACCAAGTGGCAATCGTTGCCGAGGCCATCTATGATAACGGCGAGATCATCACCAACGAGCCCCAACTGGTAGACGTTCCCAAGAAGGTTACACCTCCCACCAGCATCAGCGAGATGATGAGTGGCAAGGCTGTTGCTGGCATTCGTTACTATAACATGGCTGGTCAGGAGATGCAGTCGGTCAACGGCATGACGATCGTAGTCATCACCTACGCCGACGGCACCACTAGCACAGCTAAGGTAGTTAAATAAGTCCTAGAGAAAAATAGATATTAGTATATAGTAACCTGATGTGTGAATGTGCGTCCATACGGCAGTGATGCCGCAAGGGCGCACTTTTTTTTGCCCTCAAAGCGCCTACCATGAAAAACCGTAGTTTCTCTTACTCCTTAATAATATATATTATTAAAGATGTGTAATGAAAAAAAACTTGCCTTTTTCGGTGCCTTATTTCAAATTATTGGATTACCTTTGCAGCCGATTTTAAAAACACAACTCATTTATGGCAAAAAATCTAGTAATCGTAGAGTCCCCTGCAAAGGCTAAAACAATCCAAAAGTTCTTGGGTAACGACTATAAGGTGATGTCGAGTTTCGGTCACATCCGCGACTTGCACAAGAAGAATTTCAGCATCGATGTGGAGAATGGCTTCATGCCGATTTATGAGATTCCCGAAGACAAGGAGGATCAGGTCAAGAAACTGAAGGATGAAGCTGCCAAGGCCGACATCGTGTGGCTCGCAAGTGATGAAGACCGTGAGGGAGAGGCTATCGCTTGGCACTTGTTCGAGGTGCTGGGACTGTCGCCCGACAACACGCGACGCATCGTCTTCCACGAGATTACCGAACCTGCGATTCTGGAAGCCATACAGCATCCGCGCAACATCGACCTCAACCTGGTGGACGCGCAGCAGGCAAGGCGCGTGCTTGACCGCATCGTGGGTTTCGAACTGTCTCCCGTGCTGTGGCGCAAGATTATGCCGGGCCTGTCGGCTGGACGTGTGCAGAGTGTCGCCGTTCGTCTCGTCGCTGAGCGCGAGAAAGAAATCAAGGCGTTCACCAGTGAGCCGTATTATCGCATTACGGCCCAGTTCAAGGGCAGCGAAGGAACGAGTTTCTCGGCTGAACTCAACCGTCACATGGAGGATCATGAAACGGCTCTGGCATTCCTCGAGAACTGCCAGCAAGCTGAGTTCACAGTGGATAATGTCGCTGTCAAGCCTGTCAAGCGCTCTCCGGCTCCTCCTTTCACCACCAGTACGCTCCAGCAGGAGGCTGCGCGCAAGCTGGGCCTCTCGGTCAAGCAGACGATGAGACTGGCGCAACGCCTCTATGAGGAAGGCTTGATTACCTACATGCGTACCGACTCCGTCAACCTGAGCAACCTGGCACTGGGTGCCATCAGCAAGGAAATCAAGGAGAACATCGGTGAGCAGTACCTCAAGGTGCGTCACTACCGCACCACCAGCAAGGGCGCTCAGGAGGCACACGAGGCCATACGTCCCACTTACATCAGCAATCACACCATTACGGGCAATCCCCAGGAGAAGAAGCTTTATGACCTCATCTGGAAGCGTACCATCGCATCCCAGATGTCGGATGCCGAACTCGAGAAGACGACAGCCAACATCACCGTCACAGGTCGCAAGGAAATCTTTGTTGCCGAGGGCGAGGTTGTCAAGTTCGACGGTTTCCTCAAGGTTTATTTCGAGAGTACCGATGACAATGCGCCGGCATCGCCCGAGTTGCACACCCTGCCGGCTCTCTCGCGTGGTGACCTGCTCGATGCCGAGGCCGTAACGGCAATTCAGCGCTTCACCCAGCAGCCTAACCGATACACCGAGGCTTCGCTGGTGCGCCGACTCGAGGAGCTGGGAATCGGACGCCCCTCCACTTATGCCCCCATTATTTCGACAATTCAAGACCGCAACTACGTCGAGAAAGGCGAGAGCAAGGGACAGAAGCGTGAGTATGAAGTAATCACGCTCAAGGGTGGTAAAATCACGACTGGCAAGAAGAGCGAACTCTATGGTGTAGAGAAGGGCAAACTTATCCCCACCGATGTGGGCATGGTGGTCAATGAATTCCTGGTGAAGTATTTCCCCTCGATTATGGACTACAACTTTACGGCTAAGGTCGAGAATGAGTTCGATGAGGTCGCTAAGGGTAATGTCGTCTGGAATAAGGAAATCGCTGATTTCTATGAGGGTTTCCACCCGAGCATCAGCAAGGTGTCGTCACTTCGCTTAGAGCACAAGGTTGGTGAGCGTTTGCTGGGCAATGACCCCCAAACGGGACTTCCCGTAATGGTCAAGATCGGCAGGTATGGGCCCCTCGTGCAGATGGGTAGCGCCGACAACGAGACCAAGCCGCGTTTTGCTTCGTTGCAGCGTGGACAGAGCATCGAGACGCTGACCCTGGAGGAGGCGATTAAGCTCTTTGACCTGCCGCGCGACTTGGGCGACTTCGAGGGTGCTGAGGTTACCGTTGGCGTGGGACACTATGGCCCCTATGTCAAGCACAATGGCAAGTATGCCTCCATTCCCAAGGAAATGTCTCCCACGGCTATCACGCTCGAGGAAGCAGTGGAACTCATCAAGGCCCAACGCGAAGCCGAGGCCAAGAAGGTGCTCAAGACCTTCGACGAGGAACCTGAGCTCAAGGTGATGAATGGACGCTATGGTCCCTACATCGTTTACAAGAAGCAGAATGTCAAGATTCCCAAGGGCATGAATGCCGAATCACTCACTCTCGAGGAGTGTCGCGAGATTGTTGCCGATGAGGCGAATATCTCTAAAGGAACCGCCCGCCGCAAAGCCGCTCGGACCAAAACCGCAACCAAGAAAACTTCAACAAAGAAGTAATTTCTTTTAAAGTATTACTAGAGGCTGTGTGTTGTATTTTATTGTCGCACAGCCTCTAGTTTGTTTTATAATTGTAAGGAGAAAGAATAAATTCAGTCTAAATAATGAAATTTTTTCCTTTTTCGGGTCTCTATTAGAAAAAATCATCGTAATTTTACCGATTGGAGAGAAGACCCTTGGCTTTTGCCATGGAATCTCCGTTGATTGCAAATCGTCTATTCTATTGGTTGACTGAATGCTACATATTGATTCCTCAAGTGGATTTTAAGTTTTTCAACGGTTTTTGGACGGGTGCATGGAGTGGATAACAACTAAAACAAACCAAATAACAAAAAAACGATTAAGAAATTATGTCTTTTATTAAATCTATCAAGAATGCTCTGGGTGGCTCAAGCGATGATGAGTATGATGTTTTTGGCCAGCCCACTACTTTTGTAAACCCCTTTAGCAAGGACAAGAATGTACATGACCAGGAGCGTGTCAACGATGACGTTCACATCGAGGTGGACAAAACCGAGGAGTATGCCATTGATGCTGAGTTCGCCGATAAGGCTGCTCGACTCATGAATGAGCATACCCAGGCTGTCATCGCCATGCTCAAGGGCAACTGGAAGAAAGAGCGTGAAGAACTCATGCAGAAGGTCGAGGATGCCAACAAGCTGGTCGAGGAGAATAAGGAGAAGATGCAGGTCAATGAGGCAAATCGTCGTCAGGCTCACAACAGGGCCAACGAACTCTCGGGAAAGGTCGATGAGCTCGAAGCTGCCTGCGATAAACTCGAAATCGAGAAGAAGAGCCTCGAGAGCCGAATCAAGGCGATGGAAGCACGCGGTGACAACTCCGAGGAACTGAATGCCCAGATTGAGCAGCTCAACGCCACAATCGAGGACTTGCACAAGCAGGTCGCTGACCGTGATGCTGAAATCGAGCGTCGCGACAATATGCCTTTGCCTGCCGATGACGGGCCCACCATCGACCAGCTCAACCAGCAGGTGGAGCAGCGCGATGAGCTTATCGAGCGCCTCCGCGCCAATGTGGCAGAGCTGGAGGAGAAGCTTGCAGCAGCAGCCGAGGACCTCAAGGCTGCCGAGGAGTTGCAGAAGACCGTAGAGCAGGTTGAAGAGTTTAAAGACAAGAAGAATTCTGAGATTGCATCCCTCCGTCAGCAGATTATCGACCTCCAGAAGCGCGCTTCTGAGTTTGATGAGTTGCGCAAGGCGCATATCGTACTCAAGGACGAGAACGAATCGCAGCGCAAGTCAATTGAGCAGCTTGAACAGACCGCCAAGCAGAATGCCGAGGTGCAGAACCGCCGCAGCATCGAGACTGGCAACATCATTGATGGTCTCAAGCAGCAGCTGGCGTCTGCCAATGCAATGGCTGAGGACTTCAAGCGCAAGTACAACTCATTGAGCGTTGACGGCAATGAGCGTGCTGCCAATTTCGCAAAGATCACTGCTGAGCGCGATGATGTCAAGGCCGAGCTGAAGCGCATTCAGGTGACCTTGCAGAAGAAACAGCACGAGGCACAGGCGATGAACGACGCTATCATTGAGAAGGACCGTCGCATCGCTGCCCTTATGCAGCAGGTAGAGGAACTGAGCAAGCGTCCGGCTGGGCCGGCTCAGGGTGGTGGCATTTTCCAGGAGCCTTCTGTGGTGACCGAAGATGATCCCGCCATGAGTGAAATTGATGACATCGATTGGGCTGATGACGGTTCGCAACCGCCTCATCCTGGTGAGGATCCCCGTCAGCTTTCCCTGTTCTGATGGTGTGACATGATCTGTTGGCGCTAGGGCGTATGCCCTGGGTGCTTGAAAAATATTGCGGAGCGGTCTTTTGTGGGTCGCTCCGCTTATAATACCCTAAGTAATTATTTATACTAAAGTATTAATACCATATTATATATAGGTAAAGGGATGGCTTACATGGGCAAAAAAATGCCATTTTTGCCATTGAATTGTGAAAATAGGTTAAATATTAGATTTTTCTTTCGGAATATTTGGTCGGTTTCCCGTGCGGCTGTAATTTTGCATCGCTTTTCGGCTCACAATATGACAAATTGCGTGAGCGATTTTTTTGACGCCTTTTTTTGCGGGTGTGCCGGAAGCATTTTGAGTTCATTGAAATGTTTGCAATGAGGAAAATTGACAGTGCAGAGACAAGGAAGGGAAACCGCCGAGTCCACGTCAAGATTCCGAAGACAG
>CADCFN010000019.1 GCA_902800715.1 uncultured Bacteroidales bacterium | reverse complement strand
AAAGCACTACCTGCCATCAGCAGGGCTGCAAGTGTAAATAAAAATTTCTTCATAATTTGAACAAAATTTTAATTAATAGTTATAAAGTGAATAAAAACAATAAATTATCAATTTCATATCGGGTTAAATCATCATGGTTTGTCTAAAGAGTCTCGGGTTAACATTACTACTATTCACAAAGGTTTATTTACTATAATAATATATAAGGTAAAGTAAATGTTTCTCATGCGCCATCATTTCGTGTCTTGAAACGGGAAAAAGACATATTCCCAGACAGTTGCCTGACCGAGAACAAAAACCGCGTACGAGATATAAATTTTTTCATATCATCACTTGATTTTGGTATATCAATGAAATGATGCTAGTTGGTTCATTTAGTATTGCAAAGTTACAATTTTTTTCTTAACCGCCAAAGAAAAAGGATTATTTTTTTTATTTCACTCACCATCAGGGAGGAAAAAGTAACCAATTTCAGTAAAGGCGACACTCGAACACGCCTACCGAAATTAATAAATATACGTTCCGCCTTGGGGGTGAGACGCATGCGGGGAAGGGGTCAATGGCGGGATGCAGACATGTGCAGCACGGGAGAAGAGGCGGGCAAAAAAAAGGCATTAGGGTCGCTTAAGATTTTCAACACCGGCACAATCCACTATCACTGGTGTCCCATTAAAATTGAAAAATGATATAGATATTGCACTTAACCCTGCGGGGATAATGCGAATTTCACGAATTCAACTAATTATGTGCTAGTATTTTAAGTCAAAAATTTTTCTAATTCGTTTAATTAGCGAAATTAGCATTTATAAGAGTGAGCATTCGTCCTAGCCCCATCGGGGTGGCACATCCTTGATGCACCCCTTGCAGCCCTATGGGCTTAGAAGTAAGCCCCCTTTATGAAAATCATCATTATGACTTTGTTACTCTACTGCTTATGGGGGTTTTATCGTGTTTTTCCTGGACACTAATAAAAAAAGGCGAGCTGGTGGTACCGTCGGTGTAGGTGGTAACGACGATGGTCATGCCGTTAGCCTCCTGCATCTCCTGACCTGCCATGTTGAAGTAGCGTACGCCAGCAACAGCCTTCTCAGCGTTGAGCTCGTCAACACCGGTAGCCTTGGAGATAGCTGCGTATACATAGTAGTCACCATCCTTGTAGGCAACACCCAGAGTGTAGGAGAAGCCAACAGGTACGCAGTAGTAGTCCTCAGCACCCTCGGTCAGCGGGTTCTGCATTGCATAACCAAGAACGGTCTCGGTCAGCTCCTCAGCACCGTAGCGCTTGCCGTTGATCATGAAGTAGAAGTTCACGTTGGGACGGTTAGCCTCGTTCTCCTCGTCGGTCAGCATGGGATCCCAGTAGAACTCACCCCAAGGATAGTAGTGCAGAGTTACGGTGGTGGTGTAGTCACCATCGGTGCCCTCGTTGAGCTCGTAGGGAACCTCGTTACCATCCTGGTCGATGAGAATCAGCTGATAGCCCTCCTCGGGAGTAACGGGCTCCAGAGCGGGAACGTCAACGTACTGGGTCTCGCTGATACCAACGAGAGCCTCCTCGTCGCGCTGAGCGGTAGCCCAAACGGCAAAGATCTTAGCCTCTTCACCCTTCATGATGCTGTAGGTAGCCTCACCCTCGCCAGTAGCAACGGGCTCGTTAACGATGGGCTCCTCGTCACGGTTCATCTCCTTAACGTAGATGTTGATGACGCCCTCACCGGTAGCGGTTACAACAACAGCGTCCTCGGTCTCCTCAACGGTTACCACGGGAGCGGGGGTCTCGTAGGGCTCCTCGGGAATGATGCCGGTGCCAGGGATGGTTACCTCATAGCGAGCAACCTCACTGATCTCCTTGCCTTCCTCCTGAGCGGTAGCGGTGATGACGTAGGTTACGTCCTCCTCAGCCTGCTCGAAGGTGTAGGGCAGCTCAACTTCCTCACCGTCAACATAAACGTGGATCTCACCCTCACCTTCAACGATCAGGTTGTAGTTCTCGTCAACGGTGATGGTCGGGGTAGCGGTTACCTCGGGCTGGGGAACAACGGGCTTAGCGGGGATGGTGATCTCCATCTCAGCAACCTCACTGATCTCCTTGCCTTCCTCCTGAGCGGTTGCAGTTACAACAACTACATCCTCCTCATCCTGGAATGCATAGTGGAAGTGGTTAGCAACCTCAAAGCCGTCAATGTACAGCTTGATGGTGCCTTCACCCTCGGCCCAGATGTCAACATACTGCTCTTCCTCGTTAACCTCGTACTTAATCTCCGGGGTAGCGGTTACCTCGGGAACAACGGGCAGACCAGGAACGTAAACGGTCTCAACAGCGTACTCGCTGACTTCCTTGCCTTCCTCCTGAGCGGTAGCGCTTACACCATACTCTTCCTCGAGCTCAGTGCTCTCGATGAAGTAGGTAGCGGTGCCCTCACCCTCAGCAACGAGGATGTCCTCAACGTAGAGGCAGATGTGGCCGTTACCGGTAGCGGTTACCTGAACACCACCTTCAACCTCTTCCCAGGTGATTTCGGGCTTCTCGGTTACCTCGGGCTCAACGGGGCCAGCACCCTCGACGGTGAGCTGAGAGATACCCTCACCAGCGCGCTGGCTGGAACGGTTCTCGTTGATCTCGGGACGAGTGTCCTGACCGCAAGAGAAGTCGGTAACGAGCTTAACCTCGCCGCCCTGGAACTCCTCGGTGCACTTAACAACCATGATCATCATCTGGTCGTAGTCGCCGGGAGCCCACTTGGCAACACCGTACATCTCGCCATCCTCAGAATACTGAGCAGCCATAACAGCAACGATCAGCTTGGTGCCCTGACGGGTGATGTCGGGAGCAATGCTGGTCTCATCACCGAACTCATCCAGGAAGGTCAGGGTCATGTCAGCACCCTTCTTCACACCAACCAGAGATACGTTCTCGGGCAGGAAGATCTCAGTCAACCATGCACTAACATAGGCGTCGAAGTGAGCCTTCACGTCGATGTTAACATTTTTGCCAATCTTGTCCTGGGGGATCTCAAAGTCCTGGCAAACGAAATACTCGCCAGCACACATGCTACCAGCCATCAGGATAGCTGCAAGAGTAAATAAAAATTTCTTCATAATAAACACAAAAGAATTAGGTTAAATAAAAATATGTAACTAAACACAAATAAATAAACTTAATCTCATCATACGGGACTCCATGTTCATCCTATTGTTTAGAAGGCACTTCACCCGATACGACCACAAAATTACAACATCTTTTTTAAATAACCAATCATTAATCAAAAAAAAATGACTTTTTTAAAAAAAAAAGGCAAAAAAAAGGCGGTCCCACGAGTGGGGACCGCCTCATTTTTTCACCTGCTAAAGGTGGATGGCTGGTGGTACCGTCGGTGTAGGTGGTAACGACGATGGTCATGCCGTTAGCCTCCTGCATCTCCTGACCTGCCATGTTGAAGTAGCGTACGCCAGCAACGGCCTTCTCAGCGTTGAGCTCGTCAACACCGGTAGCCTTGGAGATAGCTGCGTATACATAGTAGTCACCATCCTTGAAGGCAACACCCAGAGTGTAGGAGAAGCCTACGGGAACGCAGTAGTTGTCCTCAGCGCCCAAGAACAGGGGGTTCTCCATAGCATAACCGAGAACGGTCTCGCGCATCTCAATGTCAGCACCGTAGCGCTCGCCATTGATCAGGAAGTAGAAGGGCACGTTGGGACGGTTAGCCTCGTTCTGCTCGTCGGTCAGAGCGGGATCCCAGTAGAACTCACCCCAAGGATAGTACTTCAAGGTAACGGTGGTGGTGTGGTCACCATCAACACCCTCATTCAGAGGATAGGGAACCTCGTTGCCGAACTGGTCGATGAGAATCAGTACAAAGCCTTCCTGAGGCTGAGGACCGGGCTCGCCAGTGCCAGGAACTACAACGATGAGCTCAACGGTTTCGCTGATCTCCTTGCCATCCTCCTGAGCGGTAGCGGTGATAACGTAGGTTACATCTTCCTCACCCTGCTCGAAGGTGTAGGGGTTGGTTACTTCCTCACCATCAACATAAACGTGGATGGTACCGTTACCAGTAACGTCAACAGTGAAGGTCTCATCATCGTAGTTGATGACGGGATTGGGAGTCTTCTCGGGCTCGGGAGTGCCGATGCCGGGAACCCAAACGGTCTCAACAGCGGGATCGCTGATTTCCTTGCCTTCCTCCTTAGCGGTAGCGCTTACACCATACTCTTCCTCAAGCTCAGTGCTTGCAATGAAGTAGGTAGCGGTGCCTTCACCCTCAGCTACGAGTTCGTCCTCAACGTAGAGGCAGATGTGGCCGTCACCGGTAGCGGTAACCTGAACACCACCTTCAACCTCTTCCCAGGTGATAACGGGCTTCTCGGTCTTCTCGGGAACGACGGGCTTAACCCACTCGATCTCGCCAGTGAGCGACTTGGGATTGAAGCCCTCGGCCTCAACGGTAACAACGATGATGCTGCGACCCTCGTTGATGGTGATGTTGCCATCCTCATCGATCGGAGTCTCAACGCCGTTAACAACAACCAGGATGGTTACGTCCTCATCACCAGTGTAGGTGATAGAAACCTTACCCTCGTCGGTGGGAGAACCGATAACGATTTCACCGCTCAGATCCTGGAGCACGGGGGTTGCACCCTCAACGGTGAGCTGGGAGATACCCTCAGCACCACGCTCGCTGGAACGGTTCTCGTTGATCTCGGGACGGCTGTCCTGACCGCAAGAGAAGTCGGAGACGATCTTGATTTCGCCGCCCTGGAACTGCTCATTGGCCTTAACAACCAGAATCATCATCTGGTCATAGTCGCCGGGAGCCCACTTGGCAACACCGTACATTTCGCCATCCTCAGAATACTGAGCTACCATAACGGCAACAATCAGCTTGGTGCCCTGACGGGTGATGTCGGGAGCAACAGTGGTCTCATCGCCGAACTCATCCAGGAAGGTCAGGTTCATGTCTGCACCCTTCTTCACGCCAACCAGAGTTACGTTCTCGGGCAGGAAGAACTCAGACATCCATGCACTAACATAGGCGTCGAAGTGAGCCTTAATGTCGATGTTGACATTTTTGCCAATCTGATCCTGAGCGATCTGATAGTCCTCGCAAACGAAATACTCGCCGGCGTACAGGCTACCTGCCATCAGGACAGCAGCAAGAGTAAATAAAAATTTCTTCATAATAAAATAAAATTTAAAAAGTTAATAAAAATAATAGTTCGTCAATTCTGTTTTGCATCAAAGAAAAATAATTCAATCATCAAAGTGTTCCGGAATAACTCTCCTGTGTTTATATTGTCAAAAGTTCATTTGCTGTGGTGTGAAAAAACCTAATTTATATTAATGTAGGTAGATAAAAATACCCGCGGCTAATCTAACGTGGTGAACATGAAATTCACACACTGACACGCATGCCAGTTGTTATGTTTAGATTGTCGCAAGTTTTTCATATTAAGTACTTTAGTTTAATAATGGCGGTAATTTTAAAATATAGTTCACCGCAAAGGTAACAAGTTTTTCAAATTACGACTCTATTAATCGCAGAAAAAAATATTAAAAAAACTTAAAACCTTATCAATGACCGTAGTCTGCAAGCTGATAATTAAGGCAGCAGGTGGGGACGGCGACAGATATCCACAACACGCTTGTCCAATGGTGCCAATGCGCGTTCAAAAGAGCATCATCACGAGGACATACACCCAGTGGGCGACAATGGCAGCAACGATTCCACCGATGGTGTGCGACAGAATGGCACGCGAGGTCAGCTCACGGTAGTGCATCGAGTCGAGCATAGCGGTGTGGGTGCTCAGGTAACCGCTCCAGCACATGCCGATAGCGGTGAACACGGCGATGGCGTTACCATCGACCCAGCCCTCCTGGATGAACTTGGGCACCAGACCGAGGGCGGCACCAACGGCGCCCAGGGCTGTGATGGGGAAGCCGATGAGGTGGGGATCCTCGAAGCCGAAGAGCCACTGGAAGATGAAACCGATTTTCTCGCCAAGCCATGGCAGAACAGCGACTCCCTCATAGGCTGCGCCGGTGTAAGTGCCGTCGGCGCTGGCCGAGAAGGTGAGAATCATCACGAGTGACGAAATGATAATGACACCCGGGATGATGGCAAGACCGACGTCAACGCCGGTGCGGCCACCATCGAGCAGGGAGTTGAGGATGCGCAGGAAGAGCGATTTGTATTCCTCGTGCTCGACCTTGAGGTCTTCCTCAGTGAGTTCACAAGCGGGTTCATCGGCATACTCGGGGTGCGTCTTCTTGACAAAGTACTGCATGAGACGCGTCGAAACCATACAGCCGAAGATGGCGCCTATGAGTCCTATTAGAGGCTCCTTGAAGAAACCGTAGCCCATCATGAAGATGATGACAATCAAGCCCATACCGAAAGCGGTGCCGAAGTTGGTCAACGAGATGAACTGGTATTTCTTGAAGTGGGAGGCAAATCGCTTGTCCTGAGAAAGCGTGATGATAGCAGGGTTGTCGCTCAGGAAGGTGAGCACGGCACCGAGCGATGCCATACCCGGCAAGTTGAACAGGGGCTTCATCAAGGGTCGCAACGCCTTCTCCAGCAGCTCGACAACGCCAAACTCGACAAAGAGGCGTCCGATGGCTCCAGTGACGACGCAGACCGCCATCAGGAAGAAGCAAGTGTTCAACAGCAGGTCATGGGCGGTGTGCATGACGGTGTTTAGCATATTGGCAGCGCCCATCTTGATGGCAAGTCCACCAAAGAGGAGGACAACAATAGACAGACAAATGACGCCACTAAGGCGGTGGCGGGCTCGCTTCAAGGAACGGAAGTACCGTTTGGTGAGCGACATGTGCATTCGACGCATTCTCATGATTTAGTACACAGTTTAAAGTTTCCGATGGTAAAAAACGCGGCAAAGGTAGAGAAAAGTTTTGAAGTGAGGGCTATCAGGAGGGATTTTTTCTTTTTTCTTGCTTGGTCGGACCTGGTCAGACAAAGTCAGACCCAGTCGGACAAGGTCGGACAAAAGCAGGCACCGGCAGGACGCTAGTAGCGTGTCCTGCCGGTGGCCTTGTAAAATGCTGTACTTTTATTAGAAGGGGGGACGTCCGCCGAAACGACCGCCACCGGGGCGACCACCCGGAGGTCCAAAGCGACCAGGCCCGAAGTTGTCCTGGTTGCGGTCCTTGGGCTGCTCACCCTTCTTGAAAGTGGTGAACCGATAGGTGAACGTGAGCATGCCGTAGCGGCCCAGGGAGTTGTAGATGACATCGTCGATATAGTTAGCGGTGACGTTGCGGAAGACGCTCTTGCGCTGACCCAGGATGTCATAGACCGAGATGGTCAAAGCGGCCTGCTTGTCGCGCAGGAACTGATAGGCAAGCGAGCCGTTCCACAGCCACTGCTTGGTGTTATAGCCAGCACTGTAACCGCTGGTGGTGCTATAGCTCAAATCGGTGCTGATGACCAGGCCGAAGGGAGCCGAATAGGTGCCGTTGAACATGCCGCCCCAAGTGTGGAGGTTGCGGTTGCTGGACGTCTGCACCGTGTTGGTGGTGTTCTGGAAACTGTAACGGGGACGGATTTCCAGGTCAAAGACACTATTGCGGAACGCCAAACCGGGGGAGTAGTTGATATTGAACGTGTTACTGCGGTTCTCGATGTCGTTGTTGATACCCTTGGTCACCGAGTAACGCATGAACATGTGGCTCGAGAAATACCACACCTTGCTGGCTCCGAAGGGGAAGCTCAACATATTCATCGCCATAGCGTTCCAGATGCCATTCACGTTGGTATAACTGGTCATGCGACCACCCGTGGTGGCGTCATAGGTCGTGGTCGATACAATGCTGTTCTGGGAGAAGTCCACATTCACCATCGCCATGATGCTGCGCTGTGCGCCCTGAGCGAAGTCACCGAAACGCAGGTTGATGTTGTGGGTAAAGGTGGGTTTCAACTCAGGATTACCGATGACGATGTTCAATGGGTTGCTCACGTCAGCAACAGGTTGCAATTGAGCGATGCTGGGCTGGTTGGCCCTCAAGCGGTAGTTGAAATTGAGGTTGCGCGTATCGGTGAACTTGTAGCGGAAACGGGCGTAGGGAGCCACCGACCAAGCCCAACGCTCCTTGATGTCGCGGGCACTGTTGATGAGGTCCTTGCTCTTGGACATGGCACTGTTGACACTGATGCCCACATTGAGGTTATAGGCCTTGCGCACCTGTCGGAAACCGGCGCTGAACTCCTGGTTGTAGAACGTGTTGCGGAAACTGTTGCTCAACGACTCGTTCCACTCTGAATCGACGATGGTGCCACCAGGCCAGACGCCGGTGCGGTCATTGTCATACACCAGCTTGTCGCTC
This sequence comes from uncultured Bacteroidales bacterium, assembly GCA_902800715.1. Taxonomy (GTDB): domain Bacteria; phylum Bacteroidota; class Bacteroidia; order Bacteroidales; family Muribaculaceae; genus Sodaliphilus. The sequence goes on along the minus strand of CADCFN010000019.1, from coordinate 38,675 downwards.
GTGGTATAGCGGTAACTACCACGATAGGAGAGCTCGAGGAAACGGGCGTTTTTCACGTTGCCGATAGGCTCAGTCCACGAGATGCGTCCCGTCACGTTATGCGTCTTGCGACGGTTGTTGGCCGTCTGGTCAATGAGTTCGTCCTCATCGGGTAAGAGGTAGTAGGTATTGTCGGTGTAGGTATCACCGTCCTCACGCACATCGCTATAGCGGTAGTTGAGCATCAAGCTCTGACTGCGACCGGGATGACTGGCGACCTTGTGGTTATAAATCAGTCGTGCACCCCACTCGTAGCTCTTGCCATCGTTGAAGAAGTTGCTATAGCTGCGATTGACATAGGTCCTTGCGGCATCGCCAGCACGGGTGAGCGACGTGTCGCCACGCTCACTCTTGTTGAAGTTGAACGAGAAATTGGGGCGGAAGTCGATGGTGTTGTTGCTGTCCACCTCCCACTTGATGCGGAAGTCACCACGCAGGTTGTGGCTCTTGTCGCGAGCGGCGGTGTTGGCATCGTAGTAGCTCGTTGAGTCCTCAAACAGGTACTGACGAGCCGTCTTGGTGCGCGTGTCGCGGTCGCTGTGGCTGTACATGAGGTCACCGCCCACACGGAAGTGGTCATCCTCCTTGCTGCCGACGTTGAAGTTGATGCCCGCATACTGTGAAGTGGTCACGCCACGGTCACCACCGAAGCGCTGGAAACGCCCTGAGGCGCCGTCTCCGAAGCCCAAATTATTCACGTTATTGCCACCGCCCAAGATGGTAAACTGGTTACCGTCGCGGAAGTGGTTAATCATCATATTGCCGGCATAGCGCTTGTCAGTGCCGTAGCCCGCATTAACGGTGCCAAACCAACCATTGTTCATGCCCTTCTTGACAGTGAGATTGATGACGGTCTCGTCATCGCCGTCATCCACACCGGTGAGGCGCGCCAGGTCGCTCTTGCGGTCAATTACCTGGAGCTTGTTAATCATGTCGGCGGGGATGTTCTTGCTCGCCACCGTGGGGTCATCGTTGAAGAACTCCTTACCGTCAATGAGGATTTTCTTCACCTCTTTACCATTGGCGGTAATTTTGCCATCAGTGCCCACTTCCACGCCCGGCAGGCGCTTGAGCAGGTCCTCGACCACAGCATTGGCCTGGGTCTTATAGGTATCGGCATTAAACTCGATGGTATCTTCCTTGACGACAATGGCGCTCTTAACACCGACAACGACGGCCTCCTTGAGCATGATGGTGTTAGGGTCCATCTTGACCACACCGAGATTCACGTCACGGCCGTCATCACCGACGGTGACGTGCTTGATGACATCGTCGTAGCCCATATAGGAGAAGCGCAGCAGGTACTTGCCGGCCTTTACGCCCTTGATGTTGAAGACGCCATTTATGTCGGTCGTGGTGCCCTTGACCAAGGTACTGTCTTTATTGGCCATGAGGAGCCTGACGGTAGCCTCCATCAATTCAGTCGTATCCTGAGAATCGACCAGCACGCCGTTGATGACCGCAGCATGGGAAAGCAGCGGCAGCAAGCAACTCACGGCAACGAAAAGGGATATGATCTTTTTCATTTTGATGTGTATGATAGTTACATAATGTGTGGTTTGATGGTGCAAAATTACTTGAAAGCGGTAAACAAGACAAATAATTTCGATAATTCCACCTATTTTATAGACTAATTCGCATAATTATTATTGGAAACTATTGTTGATAACCTGACATGCGTTTTTATACTCCAAAATTTGTCTTGATGAAGAAAAAATGAGTAACTTTGCCCACAAATCATTAAGGACTTAGAGAACTATGAGTAAAGTCATTATTATCGGATGCGGTGGCGTCGGCACCGTATGTGCCCACAAATGTGCGCAAAACCCTGACGTGTTTAATGAAATCGTGATTGCATCGCGCAATCGCGCCAAGTGTGACGCCGTGGCTCGTGCCATCGGCAAGGACAACATCACCACCGACCAGGTGGATGCCGATGACGTGGACCAGCTCGTGGCATTGCTGGAGCGCCATCGTCCCGATATGGCCATCAACCTGGCTCTGCCTTACCAGGACCTGACCATCATGGAGGCTTGCCTGCGTTGCGGTGTGCACTATCTGGATACCGCCAACTATGAGCCGCGTGACGAGGCACACTTCGAGTACAGCTGGCAGTGGGCTTATCGCGAGCGCTTCGAGAAGGCTGGACTGACCGCCATTCTGGGCTGCGGTTTCGACCCGGGCGTGAGCGGCGTCTATACCGCATACGCTGCCAAGCACCACTTCGGCGAGATGCACACCCTCGACATCGTGGACTGCAACGCCGGCAACCACGGCAAGGCATTTGCCACCAACTTCAATCCCGAAATCAACATCCGCGAGATTACCCAGAAGGGCCGCTATTGGGAGAACGGCAAGTGGATTGAGACAGGTCCGCTGGAAATCCACAAGCCCCTCACCTACCCCATGATTGGTCTGCGTGAGAGCTACCTCATGTACCACGAGGAGCTGGAGTCGCTGGTTATCAACTTCCCCACCCTGAGGAGAGCCCGCTTCTGGATGACCTTCGGAGAGGAGTACTTGACCCACCTGCGCGTTATCCAGGACATCGGCATGGCAAGCATCGAGCCCATCAACTACCAGGGCATGGATATCGTGCCGTTGCAGTTCCTCAAAGCCGTGCTGCCCAACCCGCAAGACCTGGGCGAGAACTACACCGGCGAGACGAGCATCGGCTGCCGCATCAGCGGTACTGATAAGGAAGGCAAGCCGTTGACCTACTACATCTACAACAACTGCGACCACCACAAGGCATTCATGGAGACTGGAATGCAGGCCGTCAGCTACACCACCGGTGTTCCCGCCATGACGGGTGCCATGATGTTCCTCAAGGGATTGTGGAAAAAGCCCGGCGTTCACAACGTCGAGGAATTTGACCCGGATCCGTTCCTGGAAGTGCTCAACAAGCAGGGCCTGCCCTGGCATGAGCAGTTCAACATCGACCTGGAGGCATAAGATAAATCAAGAGGCTCTTCGATTGAAGAGCCTCTTGATTTAGTTTAGAGTTTAGAGTTTAGGGTTTAGAGGAGCTTGCGCGCTCCTTTTAACTCCTAACTTCTGTCAAACTGCGCTATTAATTTTTCATCGGCTGCGCACCACTCCAGCGACGGCAGTTCGTCCCAGGGAAGCCAACGGTTAGCGGCATGCTCGCGCATCAGGAAATCGGTCGTGGCAGCCGTGCAGCGATAGGCAGCCAGCGTAATTGTAAAATCGGGATAGTCGTGGGTGACAGTAGCGAGATGCTCGTGAACCTCAACATCAAGTTCCATTTCCTCGATGAGCTCACGGTGCAGGGCCTGTTGAGGCGTCTCGCCCGGCTCAATTTTTCCGCCCGGGAATTCCCATCGGTGGCTCGTGTATTCATAGCGGGTCACGCCGCGTTGCATGCACAGCACCTTGCCGTCCACCTCGATAACGGCAGCCACCACGTTATAATGCTTGCGTGACGTCATTTCACTAAGGTCTTACCGGCGTCCTGCCATGCGATGACACCACCCGACAAGTTGGTCACACGATAGCCTTGTTCGCACAACAACAGGGCGGCACGCGCACTGCGTCGCCCGCTGCGGCAATAGACTGCGACAGGACGCTGCTTGTCAAGCACAGCCATCGCATTCTCAACAAATGCGGTGTCATTCACATCGACAAGCGTTGCGCCAGCGATATGGCCCTCGTCAAACTCATCTCGGGCGCGCACGTCAAGCAACTGCACATTGGTATCGGCAATCAGCGACTGGAACTCGTCAACTTTGACATTGGAAAAATTTGTAAGCATCTTGTTGGCGCTAGAGTTCTTAGTAAGAATCTTCGCACACGAGACTGCAATCACCGCCACAATAGCCAGCAACAATAAATACTTTAAACTCATCATTAACAATATAATTGTTATCATATCACGAAATAATTTGGCACAAATTTACATACAATTTTCGAAATTCTATGTAACTTTGCACCACTTTTCATCAAGTATCAGCATTATCTATACATAATTATTTTATGCGAACCATTCATCGATTAGCGTTCTCCCTATTGCTCACTGCCACGGCCTTGACCGCTGCAGGACAATACTATAGCGGTGACCACGCCTTTGACGGCGAACACAAGAATGAGGCCTCGGTTTCATTGACCACGGGCAAGAACGTCATTACCGGTCCCTGCATCGGCAACACCCTGCACTACAAGCATTACTTTAACAACCACTGGAGCGTTGACGGCGGTGCTAACCTGCAGTACACCAAGGGCCTTTACGGCTTTAAGGCCAAGGGCGAGTACCACTTGAAGGTCAAATCTTTCCACATTTTCGCCTCAGGTGAGTACATGTTCAACCATTACCACAGCTACAACACCAACGAGAATGTTGTCAACATGTCAGCCCGCTTTGAACGCAGCTATTGGGACATCACCCTTGGTGGCTCGCTTATCGGCTACAACATGATGGGCGACCACTACACCGAGCCTCTCACGCTCACCTTCGGTGCCCATGCCACATTGCGCCCCCGCACCAACAATTGGAACGTAGGTTTGCTGTTCCGCAACTATGATGATTTCTACTACGAGAATTGGAACATCAACTGGGGGTTGGACTTCTACTACAGGTTCAATCCCAGATGGAAGTTTTTCGGCGAATTCAACATCCGCCCCGCCGGTTCAATGAGTCAGCTGGCGAGCAAATATGAGACAACAGGCAAAATAGGTTTAATTTATCGATGGTAAGAACAATGAAAAAGTCAATATCATATATCCTCATGGTTGTCATGGCACTTGTGGCAACAAACATATCTTTCACCTCATGTGAAAAAGTGAGCCCCACGGGCGTACTCATCGGCAACACCAGTGTTGACGACCGCGTGCAACAGTCGCTGACCAACGACTCCTACTTAGGTATGGCTTGGGACAAGACGCTCGTAGACACCATCGATGAGTATTCATTCCTCGTGGGCAGCGACAGCCACATCACCTATGACCCGGGACGACTCGAAGAGATGTTGGAAATCGGCATGGAACACGAAGACCTCTTCTATTGCCACCTGGGCGACCTTGCCGACACCAAGCCCGAGTATTATTATAATACCGAAATAGCGCTCAACAAAGCCACCCATAAATGGTTTGCCAAATACCTTGTTCCCTTTGCCGACACTCTCGGGAATGTGTACACCGACACGACTCTGTATATGGACCCGAGAACCAGCACCCTATATCGTACCGATTTATTTGATTACTTTGTGCCCTCTTCCTTGCCATTCTATCCTGTTGTCGGCAACCATGACATTACCCACAACGGGTGGGCATTGTACAGCCGGCTGTTCAAGACCTCGTTCTATGAGTTTAAAGTCAGCCTCGTCATCAACGGAGATACGGTTTGCGACCGGTTCATCTTTCTTGACTCAGCCAACGGCACTCTGGGTAAATACCAAATTGAAAAAATCGACGAGGATGTCTTCGATATCTTAGATGAGAATGAACTAATCCGCAACACCTTCGTCTTCACCCACACCAACATCTTCCGCCCATCACTCAATGAGTTCGCATCGACCTACTGCCGTGAGGAATTGTACTACATCCTGGACAAACTGGCCGACTGGAATACGACCATCGCGTTCTGGGGACATGTCCACGCGTGGGATGAGCGCGATTTTGGCGGCGTACACCACATCACCATGCCCTCAATGAACTTTGTGGACCATCCCAATGGCGGTGACGACCTGCTCGTCAGAATCACGGTCAAGAAAGACGGCACATACAAGATGGAGCGCGTGGGCCTACACTGCAAAGAAAGGTCAAAAGAGGAACTGATGCTTGAAGGATATTCGGTTCGCTAAAAACAGGCTTTCGGTGTTAGGCTTTGGACATTAACTCCAATACAACTCGTGTGATTGAATTTAAGGCAATAAGCTTTGATGACCTGGACATCTTCCGCCGATTTCTACGGTGGGAAGATGTCCAGGGCTGCGAATGGAGCAGCGTGAACCTGCTCACGTGGAACCGCTTCGGGCTGGAATATGCCATCGTCAAGGGGTATCTGGTGCTGCGGTTCATCTATGACGGACAATACACCCACACCATGCCGCTGCCGCCAGTGCCCGAGGGGGTTGAACACCCACGCCTGGCCGAGGCGGGCGACGGTTGTCTGGAATGCGTCGTCCGAGCCCTGCGCGACGAGTGTTTTGCCCATCACCAGCCTTTCAGCATCACCAACATCAACCAGCAGGGAATCGACTTCCTGCAACGCGTGTTCCCGGGCGAATTTGAGTTCTCCGGGCCGATGCCCGAGCGCTATGACTACATCTGCCTGCGCGAGAAGATTATCGCCCTTGAGGGCAAGGAGATGCGTCCCAAGCGCCAACACCTGTACCAGTTTCCCCGATTTTATCCCAACCACGAGTACCGCCCGCTAGAGCCCAGCCTGTTCCCCGAGTGCCTGCAACTGCTGCAGCAATGGAGCGACAATGCCGAGGCCATCGGTCACCTCCAGGGTGCTGACAGCAAGGTGATGGAGCGAGAATCCATCAGTCAAGTGTTCAACAATTGGGAACGATTCGGAGCCATCGGCGGCGCATTGTTTGTCGATGGCAATATGGTGGCGTTCACCTATGGCGTGCCCATCAACGGCAACACGTTCGACCTGTGCGTCGAGAAGGGTGACATTGCCTACAAGGGCGTGTACACCGTCGTGCGCCACGAGTTCATGCAGCAGATTCCCGAGCAATACACCTATATCAACCTGGAGGAAGACCTGGGACTGCCAGGGCTGCGGCGTGCCAAATCATCCTACCATCCTGCCTACCAGATTCAGAAAGACCGTGCTGTCTCCTATCCCGAATTGTCGGACGCACAGGAGCAGTTTAAGCGTGAAGGCGTGCGCATGTTGATGCAGACGGTTTTCAACGACCGTGAAGAGGCGCTCGACATCTTTTTCTCGCGCGTGTATGCCCCTGCCGGCAATTATTGCCGCATCGAGGATGGCCAAGTCGTATCGGCTGCCCAAGCGCTCCCCTACTCCATGAAATACTATAGTGAGCATGCCAACGCTGTTTATCTCTATGCCGTGGGCACCCTGCCCGAATTCCGCGGCAAGCACATGATTTCGCGCCTGTTCAAGTATATGCACCGCGGGCTGCTGTGCCAGGGCAAAGTGTTTTCAACCTTGCTGATTGAGCAGCCTGGTTTACAGACGATGTATGAGAAACTGGGCTATGCCCAGGTGGGTACGGCTCCGCTGCAAGACGAAAATGTGGTGGAAACCGGCTTTGAGGCCTATGACCGATGGCAGCAGTCACGTCCCTGCGTGCTGCTTCAAAACGAGCGCAATTGGAAGGCACTACAGGTTTACAGCAGTTTTGACAAGTCCTATTACCTCGTCAAGCCCCATTACAAAGGCATGGTGCGCGTCATCAACGTCATGGAAGCCCTGCAGCACTACGCGACTGTCCACCCTGACAAGTCATTCAAGTTACAAGTCGTTGGAGATCAGCACAACATCGAAAATAATGGTTGTTATGCCATTCAAGATGGCAAGGCACAACGCATCCCGCGTTGCACTAGTATCAACAACTCATTTACCATCAATCAGTTAGCAGAATTCCTCTTCAAGGACGCACCTCTTGAAATGCCCTTGGTGCTGCTATAATCAGCCCTAATCGGTTATCTGATAATATCCTCTGCGTTGGTCACGTTCTCATGGCCGCAATTCTCGTCACATAGTGAGCCGAAGGGGTCGCTCTTTGGGGCAGGGAACGTATAGAAAACCCAATGCGAGGGCTTCCTGAAGCCGAACTTGCGGCCATTGTGCTCGTGAACAGGAGCCTGATAACACACCGTCACCCCACTCACATACTTGTCATTATCATATGGGCTGTATCTCACGCCATTGGTCTCGATAAATGCCAAATCCTCTCGGCAATCATGCTCAACGATGTTTGGGGGCAACACACGGTTCCCGCCAAGGACATTCCTTGCCACAGCCACATATTCGGGCGCGGCGACAGATTCCCAACGACGGCTGGCATGGGCGAACCACCCGCACTCGGTCGCCCACTTGGCGACTTCCTGGATAGACACTGCCCCTGCATCGGGATGGCGACGTTCAAACAGATTGAGCAACAACGACAGCTCGGCTGTTGCGCCCTCGAGCGAGCCCTGCTCGGCACGACCGAGGACTGCAAAGAAGTTGTAGCACTCCTCGGCAGTCTTATTATAGACAGTTGTATCCGACAGGGCATACGATTTACCATGAATGAATTGACGGCCTTCTTGGGCATGCTCAATCAAAGCGGTAAAGTATTTCACAGCCTCATCGAGGGGCATAAAATGGGAGGCGCTGGCCACGCCCTTGAGATGCTGACGCACGGCCTCCTCGGGGTGGAACTGCACACCCAGGGCAAAATGCTTGTCGGTGCGTTCGATGGCTTCGATGATTTTAACGTCCTCGGTCATAGTGATGCCTGTAACCCGCAAGGGCGTTCCCGTCACGTCACCCACAACCTGGTGGTGCCAAGAGGGCACATTGCGGATGACGCCGGAGCCACAGACGCCATATAACAACGAGGTGCTGTCGGTCACCATCACATCGTGGGGCGTGTAGTAGCGCTTGCCCTCAGCATCACGTTGCATGCGGTGCACAAAATTATAATTTTTGCCCATTTCATCGAAGAATTGGCCCAAATCCTGAATGAGCGGTGCCCCCGATACGACACCCAGCATCTGCATGCCGCGGCACAGACCCAGCACGGGAGTGTCGTGGTCGAGGCAATAGGCCATCGTGAGATATTCCGACACGTCGCGAGTGGCATTGGCGGGACTGTCATCGGCAATGCCATGCCAAGGTTGCGGAACGGCAAACAGCGTCGAACTAATATCACCGCCGCCCAAAAAGACCACTGCCTGCACACCAGCCAGCAGCTGGTCGGCATTGATGCCATGATAGGTGTCTCGCTTGACGATGTCGGCATATTCCTGACGCAAAACACCCATTTCATCGGTATATTGCGGGCATAAAGCCGTGCTGTCATAGTCAAATCCCGCAGGGCGCAGCTGAGGCAGAATCACCGCCTCGCCACCTGCCGCCTCGATGGACATAATGACGCGTTCATAGGCTGCACGATTGGGCTGCCATGCAATACCAACGCGCACCCGCGCTGAGTCACCAGCTGTTGCAACCAGCGAAATAACCAATGCCAACAGGGCAAGTATCCAGTATCTCAACACCTTGTTTTCCATATCATTCCTAACTCCTAACTTCAAACTCCTAATTCCTGTCCCTCAGCATTTTCAGCACCTGCTCAACAGGGAGCGCATCGACATGGTTGCCGTTCCTGCCAGTCATCGGGTCGGCCATGAACAGCGAGTTCCACAGCGCCTCGGCAGTGGCCTCGATGGTGGCAGCAAAGATGGAGGACATCTCGCCATTGGCCAGCACTGTCGAGGTAATCGTCTTGGCACGGCTGTCGATAAGATTGCCTGGTGCCACCGACAGGGCAATGACATAGTCGCCACTGCCGTTGGAAGCAATGCCGCCCGTCTTGGCCATACCCATCATGGCGCGCTTGGCGACGCGTTCCAGGTTGCGCGAGTCGAGCGGCGCGTCGGTGATAACGACCATCATGCAAGAGCCGTCCACGTTCTCGGTCTTGCGCACATGGTTGATGAAGTCATGCTTTTGCAATTTCTGGCCCACCTGCACGCCGTCAATCTCGAGAATGCCGCCATAGTTGGTCTGGACCAGCACACCGATAGTGTAACCGCCCAGCGAAGCGGGCAACACACGCGACGAGGTGCCGATGCCACCCTTGAAGCCAAAGCAGATGGTACCCGTTCCAGCACCCACGCAGCCCTGTTCCACAGGACCGCCGTGCGCCCCATTGATGGCGTCGATGACCATCTGGGGCGTGACGTGCATGCCGCGGATGTCGTTCAGCCTGCCGTCGTTGGTCTCACCCACAACAGCGTTGACCGAGCGCTCCTGCTCGTTGCCGGGCTGCATCAGCGTGTAGCGCACGACGCCCTCGATGCCTGCAGCCACGCTCAACGTGTTGGTCAGGATGACGGGAGTCTCGATGTTGCCGAGTTCACTCACTTGAGTCACACCCACCAGTTTGCCGAAGCCGTTGCCCACATAGATGGCGGCAGGCACCTTCTGGCGGAAAATGTTGCCCTGATGCGGCACGATGGCGGTAACGCCCGTGCGCACGCTGTCGCCCTCGATGAGCGTTACATGGCCCACCGTCACGCCTGGCACATCGGTAATGGCGTTATAACGGCCCGTTTCAAAAATCCCGGTGGGAAAGCCCCACTCCCTCAACGTCCTGTGCTGCTGTGCCGTGAGGGTTGCCATCCCCAGTACCAGCACCACAGCCATTAAAACCTGTCGTTTCATTGTCGTTGTCATTTGTTGCATTACTGCACAAAGATACAACAATCACACCACACAGCCCAACAACACCCCCAAAAAAAGAAAAGCACCGGAACGGATTCCAGTGCTTTTCCTGTAGAAATAACCTCGCTAATGCTCGGTACGCAATGTTTAAAGTTTCATGTTTAAAGAAGCATCCGCCCACGTGAGATTACATCGGTCAAATTTTTTAAACACTAAAATGCTCAAGTTATAAAAGTAGCCTCGGCTGTTTATTATAACTTGATTTTAATGGAACTCTTGCCATCTACTACGACATAGATGCCGCGGCTCAGGCCGGCGGTCGAAATCACGGCCTCGCCATTAGCATCGGCCAGTGCGCTGGCAACCAAACGACCGTTCATGTCAAACACCTTCACCTGACTGCCTGCAGTGCTGCCAGTGGCAGTGATAGCGCCGGCACCGATGGTGAGTTGTGTCTTGCTAGCGACAAGTTCGTTGACACCAGTCGTACCCGGTGTCTTAAACTCAACGCCTGCCAGGGGTCCCCACTCGCCGAGGGCGTTCTTGGCGATGGAGAAGGCCATATACCAGGTATTGGGCTTGGCCGACCATTGGGCCACATCTACGCCGTACTGGTCCCAGTAGGGGTCGTAGGGGTTGTCCTGCTTGAGATAGGCAATCAGGTTATCTTCGCCCCATTCCTCGCTCTCGTAGGCCTCGAGCTCGATAATAATGTCGCGGTGAAGGCTCACATTCTCGTTGGGCGTGTAGGTCACCCACTGGTAGTAACCCGTATCCTCGTCACCTCCAAACTCACCGATTTCGATGGTCATCTCGGCCAGGCCTTCGCCACCTATGCTCTGGGTGGTAACGGGGATGATAATCATGTCGGCATCCACACCGTTGGCATCCCAGCACTGCACATAAATCTCATAGTCAGAACCGGGATTCTGGTTGACCCAAGTGTGCTGATAGGATTCGGTCTTGGTAATTCCCCAACCCCTAATCATGTCGCCCATCGTCTGGAACCCCATCCATGCGCCAAACATGGCAAACTGCTGCTCGGCCGTTCCTGCCTCAAATAGGCAGATGGCATAACCGCTGGCATCGGCATTGGGCGTAAACGTGATGGTGATGTAATCGGTGCCGACCTCATCGACCGTGTAGTCCACCGAGGGGTTGCCCACAAGTTGGGCACTCAGGCACAGGCCCGTCAAGAGCACCATGCACATCATGAGTAATCTTTTCATCATTGTAGTTAAGTTTTAGATGTTAAACAAATCAATTCGAGGCCAAAATCGGGTGATGACGTACAGCATTGGAGCGGCCCCACTTTCCAACGTGAACCTTAAAATATATTGTTCAGGATGCAAATATACTTAGATTTTTGATTTCTACAAATAAAAAATAAAAAACTATAGGAAACAGAGAATTTTGGTATTCTTTCCAACGGCAGGGAGGCTGCTACTACAAGGAGTGATGCGGCTGTCCCTCACACCGTGATGGTCGAGGAGTAGTAATAGAAATCGTTGAGCACCGTCTTGAGGAACACGTCGGCATAGAGGTTCTGGGCTATGGGCACTCCCAGGAACTGCTGCACCTGCACGGCAAGCCTGTACTCGAGTTCGCCCCGACGACGGGGATCGGAGCTATAGAGCGTGCGCTGGATGACGTCGACCTGCTTGGTGGACAGGTTGGCGGCCTCAGGATAGGTGGGTTGGTAGCCCTGCTGAACATAGCTGTAGTCGTTAATTGTGAAGAAGTCGTACCGTGCCGCCGACGTCTTGACGACCATGGTGCCCGCTGCGAGGTCGCCCAGACGCTGCCTGTGCTTGCCGAAGGTGATGAACACCACTCCGAGACCACCGGTGAAAACGGTATCAACCGGGTAAAGCAGCCACCGTAGCAAGGAACTGCCCACAGTGGGGGCATTGCCATCGACAGTCACCACCCGCGTTTTCATCACCAGTTTGCCCAAGCTCTGCCCCTTGGCGAATATCTCGCAAAAGGGATAATAAAAAATGACCGGGGAATAGAGCAGGATATAACTTATAACGGCAACCATGGTGTTGGCATTCAACAGCAACCGTGACAGCACATCGGAGAAAACCAAGCCCACAAACATGGAATAGACGCCAAGAACGACATAGTCGATGATAGCGGCAATGAGTCTATCTCCCACGCTAGCAGGCGTTTGGGTGAGCTCCACATATTGGCCGGTGATGATTGACGACTGTGCCATAACGATTTTGTCACTAGAGTTTTGCAGGATTTTGTTGCAAAAGTACAAAATAAAGTCTATTTTTGCAAACAGAAAAAGCCTTAATGTCCTTGACATGTCATGAGAGAACCCGTTTTCATCAAGCAAAACATTGCCCGCTGGAGGGATTACCAACGGCGTCTCGACCACCCTGCTGGCGAGACACCGGACATGCTTGCGCAGATGTACACCGAATTGACATCTGACCTGGCGTTTTCCCGTACACACTTCCCCGATGCCGCTATCACCCAGATGCTCAACGCCATGACGCTCAAGCTGCACAACGAAATCTACAGCGGTCGCCAGGAGAAGTGGTCGCGACTGTTGACGTTCTGGACACAGGAGGTGCCGCAGGCGGTCTATGACAACCGCAAGGCCATGCTGGCAGCACTGGCGGTGTTTGTGCTCTTCCTGGGCGTGGGTATTGTTTCCCTCTTCAACGATGCTGACTTTGCCAGGATGATTCTGGGGGATGACTATGTGGACATGACCATCGAGAACATCAAGAATGGCGCACCCACCGATGTCTATAGCTACGGCGAGGAGGCCGAGTCGTTTCTGTACATCATGCTCAACAATCTGCGGGTGGATGCCATCAGCGTCTCGATGGGCATTTTCACGCCGTTCTTCACTGCCATCGTCGTGATGTACAATGCTATTATGGTCGGGGCATTCACTATGTTCTTTTTCCAGTATGGCGTGTTGGGCGATGCGTTGCTGGCCATCATGCAGCACGGCACGCTCGAAATCAGCACAATGGTGCTCTCGGGGGGAGCAGGTTTTGTGATGGGTTCGGGATGGTTGTTCCCCGGCACCTACAGCCGCATGACAGCATTCCGCCGCAAGGCCAAGGATGCACTGAAAATCGCCCTGAGCATATTTCCGGTGACCATCGTGGCAGCGTTCATCGAGGGATATCTCACACGGCACACCGAGTTTCCGCTGGCATTCAGGGTAATGGTGATTATCCTATCGGCCACGTTTATTGTTTTTTACTACATTATTCTGCCCCACTATGTGGGGCGCAAAGGCCAAAACACCTCAGTGAGTGATGAATAGCAACCGACTGTATAGCAACCGCACGCTCACCGACACCGTGAACATGGTGTTTGACCTTGTGGGCGAGAACTGGAAGAAGTGGATCAAGATGATGGTATACTTTCTGTTGCCGTTCAGCGTACTGATGGGCGCTGCCCTCGCTTCGTTTGACATCGTCGATTTTACAATAAAAGGCATGTCGTACTCAATCGGCACCGTTTTGGTGACGGCCTTTGTCCTGTCGATAGTGGGCTGCGCTGTGGTCACGGCAATGCAGATACTGCTTGTACAATGGCACGATACGCACGATGGCACGCTCGACGGTTGTGAAGTGGCCACCATGTGGCGCATGTTGCCGCGCCCGATGCTTAAGTGCCTGGGTGTTATCGTGATAGGCTTTCCACTGGTGTTATTCTTCTTTTTCATCCCCATATTCGGTTGGGTGCTGCAATTCGCTGTGTTGCCTGTGTTCATGGTGTGTCCCATCATGCTTTTGGAGCCCACGGACTCGTTTATGGGCCATGTCAGTCGTGCTTTCTCGCTAGGCTATAGCAAGTGGGGACGGCTCATCCTCTTGGCGCTGATTATGGGCCTCATGTCAATCCTCATCAACAATGCCGCCGCTTTTCCCCGTGCCATTTACACTATAGCAGAATCCGTTTTTGAGTTCTCGACCACCGATAACGTGATTTGGTCATTCATTATGGACGTGTGTGATTATGTCCTCAGTGTGGCCCAATGTTTCATGTTCTTCGTGGAGATGGGGCTGTTTGTCCTGGCGATGACCTATCACTACGGTAGTGTCGTGGCCGAGACCGAGGACTTCGGCCTGGAGAGTGACATAGATAATTTTGCTCAACTGAAATAACCCTCGATTATGGTATCGCCCCGTGACACAATAGTAACCAACGACACGATACTTGACGCGTTCCAGCGCTCAAAGGACTATGACTATGCCCGCGAGCTGGAGCCTGGCAACGAGACCAACTATTTTGACCGGTTCTGGGACAATCTCGAGGATTTACTAGACTTCGATGTTACGTCAATAAGCTTTCCCCAATGGGTTTGGTGGTGCTTGGGGGCGATGGCAGTGATGGCAGTGGGCTATTTCTTGTGGAAACAGCAGGCCACATTATTCGGTCCCAAGGATGTCGGGCTCACAGCCGAAGAGATTACCGAGGAAGACATCAATGAGGTAGACTTTGACCAACTCATTGCCGAGGCCGAAAGTAGTGACGACTACCTGGCGCTGTGCCGATTGCGGTATCTGCAGACCTTGAAAGCCGCCAGCGATGCGTCGCTGGTGGCCTGGCAACGCTACAAGACGCCCACGCAGTATGCCATGGAGTGGCCCGATGAGGATTTCGGCATCATGACCAACCATTTCATGCGCATCCGCTATGGCCACTACACCGCCGACGCTGTGCTGGCCCAAGAGATGCGCTCACGCCAAGAGGACGTGCTGGCCCGCATTGCCACCCGCAATGCCACACAGCAGCCGACAGGCATTGAACAGGAAGGAGGGGTGACGCCATGAAATCCAGCCGCCTGTTTATCGTGGTAATCATTGCGCTCATGGTGGTGATAATACTCTTTGAGATGAATGCACCAGCTCGTTTCAATTGGGATGACCATTCACAGAGCTACAAGAGCAAGCAACCCTTCGGCTGCTATGTGATGGACAGCGTACTGCGGGCGTCCCTGCCGCATGGCTATGAGGTGATCGGTAGCGACTTCGAGCAATACATCGGCGAGAATGCAAAACCCGTGAAACACACTTTTCTTTTCACCAACACTTTTGAGTATTTCCGACCAGATACAAATTTCCTCAAAATGATTGAGGAAGGCAACAACGCAATCATTGCTACTGATTATAATATATCTTATTACGACGACTCAACCGAGGAAATGGGATTGGGATACAAATGCTACTCAAATAATTACTATTATGACGGGGATTATTTCAGTAAAGAGTCATTGAGCATCAACGCCAGTTATGACACGGTATATTGGGAAAGCGGTGAAATGTTCGCTCCTGCTTCCTATCCGATTAATAGTGTCTTCTGCTCTAAAGAACTCATTTTGTCGAGCGACTACCGCATCTTGGCAACGCTCAACGAGAAACATAAGAACGGTTCCGACGGAGAAGTCGACACTGTAGCGGGCATCCGTGACTGCGGCAAGGGCAAAATCGTCGTGGTGAGCATGCCCATGCTATTCTCCAATTACGGCATTCTCAACGACACCATCCGTCCGCTGGTACTGCGCCTGTTGAGCCAATGCAGCGACTTGCCCATGGTGCGCTATGACCCGTCCCTCATGAGCGAGATGGAACAAGATGAACAAGAGGACTCGCCGCTACACTACCTGCTGGCAAACCGTCCCCTGCGATGGGCACTGTACCTGGCCCTGACGACAGTTATACTCTTCGTGCTGTTCTCGGCTCGGCGCCGCCAGCGCGTGATACCGGTCATCAAGCCGCCCGTGAACCACATGATGGATTTCGTCAAGCGCATCGGCGGCATCTATTACAAACGGCACGATAACGTGGACCTGCTCATCAAGAAGTATGTCACCTTCGGCAACGAGTTGCGCACCAAGGCGATGATCAACGTCGACGACTATGACCACATCGACGACGAGCTGCAATCACTATCCACCCGCACGGGCATTCCATTCAAGGAACTGCAGCAGCAAATCTACGACGTGTGGAGAGCCACTAATGCCTCCTCCATCAACGACAAACGCCTCCAGCAACTCATTGACGCGATGAACAATATCCTGCAACGAATCAACATCTAAAAAACAGATATAAGACAATGGAACAAACGACACCCCCACGCCTCGACTTGGCACAATTCTCGGCCAAGGTGAGGCAGATTAAAGAAGAAATCGCCCGTGTAGTGGTCGGACACAATCAAGCCGTGGACCTCTTGATTGCGGCAATCCTTGCCGATGGCCACGTGCTGCTCGAGGGTGTGCCCGGAGTGGCAAAAACGCTTCTAGCTCGACTCACCGCACGGCTGATTGATGCACGTTTCAGCCGCATCCAGTTCACCCCCGACCTGATGCCTAGTGACGTGCTCGGCACTACGGTGTTCAACATGAAAACAAGCGAATTTGACTTCCATGAGGGCCCGATTTTTGCCAACATGGTACTCGTCGACGAAATCAACCGCGCACCTGCCAAGACACAGGCGGCGCTGTTCGAGGTGATGGAGGAACGCCAGGTGAGCATCGACGGCGTTACCCACCGCATGGCAGAGCCATACACCATCATCGCCACGCAGAACCCCGTGGAGCAGGAAGGCACCTACAAGCTGCCCGAGGCACAGCTCGACCGCTTCATGTTCAAAATCGTGATGGGCTACCCCACGCTCGACGAGGAGAAGGCTATCCTGCAACGCCATCAGGCCAACGCACGACTGACCAAGTTGGACAACATCGCGCCCATCATCTCTAAGGACGAGTTGCTGGCACTGCGCGACACCATGCGGTCGGTGCTGGTCGATGACTCGCTAATGGGCTATATCGCCCAAATCGTGCAGCAGACGCGCACCAGCAAGGCGGTATTCCTGGGAGCCTCGCCTCGTGCCGCTGTAGCCATGCTGCAGACCTCCAAGGCCATCGCCCTGATCAACGGCCGCGACTTTGTCACCCCCGACGACATCAAGATTGTGGCACCCGCCGTGCTCGACCACCGCATCATCATTACCGCCGAGGCCGAGATGCAGGGCTACACCGCCTCCAAGATTGTCGCCACGCTGATCAACAATGTCGAGGTGCCCAAGTAATGCATTAATCAACCGCTGCTGCTATGTTTCTGCCTGCTCGATTCTACTACACTGCCGTTGTAATCACTGCCCTGCTGGCGCTTGGGCAGTGGTGGCCCCCATTGTTCTATGTGGGGGGCGCACTGCTGGCGTTGTTTGGCCTGCTGCTGCTCGTCGATATCGCCCTGTTGTGGACGCGCCGCGGCATCACGGCATCACGGCACTGCAGCCAGCGGTTTTCTAATGGCGACGACAACCCTGTGAGCCTGCAGGTGGACAACAGCTACCCGTTTGCCGTCAAGCTGGAGATTATCGACGAGATTCCGCACATCTTCCAGCGCCGCGACGTGAATTTCCCGTTGCGTCTGCCGGCAAGAGGCAGCAAGGCGATGGAATACACCCTGCGCCCCACCTGTCGCGGTGTGTACGGCTTTGGGCACATCCGTGTTTTCACCGCTACGCCCATCGGGCTGGTACAACGCCGCTTCACCTGCGGCGAACCCACTGATGTGGCTGTCTATCCCAGCTACCTCATGCTCAACCAGTATGAACTGCTGGCCATCAGCAACAACTTGACCGAGATGGGCATCAAGCGCATCCGTCGCGTGGGCAACAACACCGAGTTCGAGCAGATTAAGTCCTATGTCCAGGGCGACGACTACCGCCACATCAACTGGAAAGCTAGTGCTCGCACCCACCACCTCATGGTCAATGTCTATACCGACGAGCGCTCACAGCCCATCATCAACGTCATCGACAAGGGGCGCATCATGCAGCAGGCTTTCGCGGGGATGACCATCCTCGACTATGCCATCAATGCGGCGCTCGTGCTCTCCTATGTCGCCCTGCGCCGCGACGACAAGGCTGGCGTCATCACCTTTGCCAACTCATTCAGCGACTTCGTCAAACCCGACCGCGGCCCGTCACAGATGAACGACATCCTCGAGTGCCTCTACCGCCAGGCCACCGACTTTGCCGAGAGCGACTATTCGGCACTCGTTGCAAGCACCAACCGCCTGGTAGGCCAACGCAGCCTGCTCGTGCTGTACACCAACTTCTTTGACTACAACGGCATGCAGCGGCAACTGCCCTACCTGCGCCAACTCAACAAGCGCCACCGCCTGCTGGTCGTGTTCTTCATCGACGAAGACCGCCGCGACTTCATCGGCCAGCAACCCCACAGCATCAAGGACTACTACGAGCACGCCATTGCAGCCAAAATCGACAACGAGCAGACGCTCATCATCAACACCCTGCGTCAGTGCGGCATCAGCAGCCTGCTCACCACACCGCAGAGCCTCTCGGTCAACGTCATCAACCGCTACCTCGAGATGAAGTCACGGCAACTGCTATAAACGCCCCACCTCTCTTATATCCCCTTCCGAAAAGCCACAAATACAGTACTTACACTCAATTCATCCTCATGTAGAGACGCAAAATTTTGCGTCTCAAGGATAACATGTGGATGACGGAACTATTGGAGACTCAAAATTTGAGCAACCCGAACGCCATGGTGCATGCCATTACCCGATGTATACGTTTGTATGTGAGCATTTTGCGATAATAATGGTATTATTTGCGATAATCCAGATAATGATGGCTAAAGCTATCTGAAATACCTTTGCAACGTAAAAAATAAGCTTAGTGTTTTTAATTAATATTTGAGAAAATGAGAAAATCATTCTTTTTGTTTGTATTATTGATGTTGATGTGTGCAACATGTAAGGCTGCTACAGCTTCCGAGATGCGTACGCTGGTTGTGTATTACACCTATAGTGGCGTGACTGAGGAACTTGCCCAGGAAATTGCCGATAATTGTGGTGGAACGCTGCTCCAGGTCGAGGACCATGGCAACTATCCACGTCCTGAGAGCCAGACCACATACAACTACGCCAACAATGAGCGCAGCCAAATCAATGCCGGAAATTGGCCCGAAATCAAAACGAGCGTAGAGAGTTTTGACGCCTGGGACGCCATTATCATCTGCACCCCGCTGTGGAACGGAAAAATGGCTAACCCGATGCTCACCTTCCTGCACAACCATGCAGATAAACTCAATCACAAGCAGGTTGCCCTGGCAGTGACCAGCTGGAGCAGTGGTCCCAATGGCGTGGTTACCGATGCACACAACACCCTGCCGAACAGTTCCTTTATCGGTACCACCCTCCACATTAACTATCAACACCGTGACGATATCCCCGAGATGGCTGTCGAATGGCTCAACACGCTTGATTTTGAACTTCCCAAGACCAACAAGATGCGCGTCATCGTGGGCGATAAGGTTTTCCCTGCCACGCTTGCCGACAATTACACAGCCGAGGAGTTCAGGGAACTGTTGCCGCTCACTTTCAATATGGCTGAGCTCAATGGTAACGAGAAATACTACTACATGAGTAACAATTTGACTGTCGATGAGGCCGTTCCTGATATGATTCATGCTGGCGATATCATGCTCTATGGTCGAAATTGCCTGGTCTTGTTCTACGATACTTTTGAAACCAGCTACGCCTATACCCGCATTGGCGCCATCAACGACCCCACGGGACTAGCCGAGGCACTGGGAAGCGGACAGGCGACTGTGACATTTGAACTGGCCGAAGACATCATCGGTGATGTGGATGGTGACGGCAAAATCGCCATCAGCGATGTCACCACGCTCATCGACCTGCTCCTCAATGGCGATGACATCAACGACAAATCAGCTGACGTCAATCAGGATGGAAGCGTGAACATCAGCGACGCGACCGACCTGGTTGATCTGATTCTGAACGGTAATTAATCAACCCAAACAAGTCAAGAACCACATACATCCATATCTCTTACGCCAGTTTTGAGGTGTAAGGGATATGCTTTTCGGTGGCTTGAGATGCCCAGCGGATATCTATATGGGGTGCATGCGACTTATAGTTAGCTAATTCTGTCACCAGGTCCTATCGAAAAGAAGATTGAATACAATGAGCCCTTGTTGCGTAAATGCAACAAGGGCTCATTTCTCCTAAGTAGTGTATCGTGAAAACTACCGTTTAGAAGGTAACGTCTTGAGTAGTGCTGGAGGCACCCTTGGCATCAATGGTGAAACCGTAAGCTTGTGCGCCACTCCACTTAGACAGCTGTTCGGCAACAACATTGGGACGTACGCCCTCCTTCTGCATGAAGGTGAGGTTCTTGGCACCGTAAGGATCCTTGCCATTGATGGAGATTTGATGGTCATAGGTAGCAATGAGGTCATATTTTTCTTTCGTCAACTGGACTCCATCTTTCAACTTAAATTCGCACTTTGTACCAACAACTGCGGGGAATTTATTGATGTTCACCGTCTTGGTAAACTTGGTGGACTTGGCGGCTTCGCGAACAGTCTTGCCATCGCCATCCTTATAGACTACGGTCACTTCACTGACGTCAAGCAAATCCTGGGAGATATTGACAGTGAAATTATAGGCTGCAGACTTGCTCGAGGGTGTGGGCTCGTCTTTCTTGTCATTGTCACTGCCACAACTTGCCAGAGTGAGGGCGGCCATCAGGACCAGCACACTCATGTAAAAAAACTTCTTCATGATTCTTTGATTTTGATTTTTTTTGAAATTAATAATATAAGCGAATAATTGTTTTTTAATCAGTATCATTACATACCTTTGTAATGGATGGTTATCGTTTTGGCATCAATGTTCTTGTCGATATTGAGCCCAGAACGAGAGCAACTCATTTCTACGTTGAAGTCCCAGTTAAACTGATTCTTCACGAGGGTCTTGTCGAGATTCTCGAGCTTGGTCTTGAAAGCATTAACCTTGGTAACCATCTCATCAAATTTCTTCTTTGCGATTTCATCTTCACGCTTCAGGACCTCATCTTTAGTCTTGTTGTTGAGAGATGCAGACCAACTATCGTTTTTGATGATAGCCTTAAGTTCGGCACGGAGTGCCTCTATATTAGCTTCAATTTGAGGGGTTTCGCTCTGATCGGCTGTTATTGTTGTAGCCTCATTGGTAGTATTACCGCCAACACTATATAAGGCAGCTAAGGGCTCATCGTCGTTGTCACCACACGACGAAAAGCAAACACTCAGTAAAGCAACGCACACGATGGTGCCTACAGCAAATAAGAATTTCTTCATTTTTTTGTTTTGATAGGTATTAAAAATTTGAATAATTAAAAAATTAAAACAGTATGATCAATTAAGTGATTTATCGTTTTGCGACCTTCTTGCCGTCGACGATATAGATGCCACTAGGCAGCTGCTCGAACGGCACGTCTATCTTCATACCCATGATGTTGTAGATGCCACGACGTGACTCGGGAAGGGTTGCGGAAATCTCTTCGACAGCGCTCGGGGTGCCAATGATTCTCAGAGGGAAGTTCTTGTCAAACACCGCTTTGCCATTGAATGAAACCTCCACATTCACAAAGGGCATATAATTAGACAAGCTATCACGCTTAATCTCATTGAGACGGATTTTCATATTGCGGCTCAAGTCAATATCGTTGTCGGCAAATGCCTCGTCCACAACAGCAACCGTATCGCTGATAGCAAGATCTGGATTAGCAGAATATTTCAAAGTGGTGATGAAGCGCACGGTGGGAATAGTATCATACTCAGTGGTATCGTTATCCGGCTTGACAACGGGAATATAGGGGAAGCCATAGTTCACCCATGCACTCGTATTGATTTCTGAGTCAACATCCAGATCGATGACTTCGCGGTCGATGGTGGCATCGGCACGCACAGTATCGCCGACGGTAAATGTGAAATTAGAATTGCCTTCGGGCCATGTATCGGAATCGACAAACAGTCTGTAATAGCCAATCTGGGGTTTCTCGACAAAGAGATGCAGCGAGTCGCGCACGGCAAGCAATGGTGTGGTGCTTTGAGCGAAGTTCAATGGCACGTTGCCGCTAGTGATGAGTACCGATTCAGTACCCTTGGGTGCCGTGTACTCGAAACGGTAATTCACATTTTCGTTACCAGTAAAGGAAGCGATATCGTAAGGATAGCCCGTATTAAAATACACATGGAAGTCAGCATTGGAACCCAATCTAGGTTGGGGTTCGCCGTAAACTCTCACCGAAGCCGGGTCATAGATCTCCTGGGTTATTTCCTTATCCCAGTTCATAATGTTAAAGTAGGCGTTGAATATGTATTTACCACCCAATTCAATATTAAGATTTGTATGTTGTGCATATAACACGCTATCGGTTTCGAGCGCGTCTTGCAGCATCTTTTTAACATCTTCGGAGTAGTCTACATCTCGGATATACTTGCCATAGGCATCCCTCACCGACATCTTAACTAACATGTCATTTGGCCAAGAGAAACCCTGGGGAATTCTCTCACCAAAAACACCCATTCCAAAGCTGTAGTCGAACGCTCCAGCCCAAAAGGGGAAGGTAGAATAGTCTGGTGCAGTAGCACCACTTGAAGGTGCATAAGCCACCTGCGTCAAGTTTGGTCCCGACATCACAATGAAGTCACTGTATTCCCACGCAAGGGCTGGAACACTTGAAGTAAGTGAAATGGCAGCAGCAATAGCCAACTTGCCAAAACGATTAAAGGTGATTTTCTTAAACATAACTTATTGAATCTAATTTGATTATAAAAATAGTGAATTAAATGATTCTGTTTTAATTTGTTATAGTTATTACTTGCAGGGGATTTTCTTGAATTCCCACTCTTTGCTCTCCTTGAAATCAAACTCGGTATCTTCAAGCGACAGAGGCGGGAAGATGAGAGCGAAACGCAGTTTCTGGTAAGGCTGCTCCACAATGGTTTTAGCGGGCTTGACCGAGATATTCTGCGTCTTCACAAGCCCCAACTTGCCACTCTTCTTGCCCTTGATGTAGGTATCAGGGGTAACATAGAAAGAGCCATCCATATACGCGTTCTCAGCCTCCATTTCGATGCGTGTCTCGGTGTCGGAGCAGCACACGCGCAAGATCTGAATGCGCACAGCTTTCTTACCTGGCTTGCAGATCGGGTTCTCCCTCATGAAGCGGTAGCCTGAGTAGTCAGGCAGCGTCACTTTGTCGTTGTTGAGGATGCTGAGGTCATCTGCGGTGCGGCCAGCGGGCACATACAGGCTGGTGATTTTACGTGTCAGGTTGCGCTGGTCACCGTACTCATATTTCCAGTTCAACACAGCTGCTTCCTCATACTTGGTAAGGGCTTCGGCAAATTTGCCGTCCTCCTCCAGTTCGCGAGCCTCTTCGATAGCATCGTCAAAGGCAGATTTGAACTGGGCCTTCTCTTTAGCATAAAGTTCGGCCCTCTGCTTGCGTTCCTGCGATTCCAGCACCGAGTTGAGACCGCTGAGCACGCCATTGGCAATGCGGTCGGCCTGGGTGTACTGTGCCTGGACAGGCATCATCATGGCAGCTAGTGCCATCATTGTTACAATCAATAATCTAGTTTTCATTGTTTTTTCAATTTATATTAATATGATTTTACTTTATTTGTCTGTATTTAGCTAGGGAAACACTTTTTCTCGTCTGCATAGCAGCAATAAGTAGTGATTGGCACGGCAAATCTACTCCCAACTGCCGTTCAGCAGATAGTCAATCAAGGTGGTCACGTCGCCGATGCTGACATAGCCGTCCTTATTGCAATCGGCAGCTGTCAGATTAATGCCCGAGGCATTACCAGTGAGCAGGTAGTCGATCAGGACGGTCACGTCTGTGATATTCACGTCACCATTATTGTCCACATCACCCATCAAGACCGGAGCAAAATCGGCCATGACCTTGACTTTGCTGGCTGGCATGACAAAGGTGTAAATGTTCTCACTGACCTTGGTAGTAGGAACCATGATGTAGGAGGGCACCATAGCAGGTCCCCAGGGTTCGTCATCCGAAAAACCTTCACCCATAATCTCACTTTGAACACCCAACTGGCACATGGCATAATAGGGGTCAGGGACTAAGGTGAGGGTGACGGTCTCGCCCTCGCTTGCCCACATTCGGTCACTCATGACATAACCATTCTCGCTCGTCAAGAGTTGCACCGAGTATGATAGTTGCGCCACGCCTGCAACCCATGAAGCACACACTATAAGCATCGATATAAATATTCTTTTCATAACATTGATGTTTTAATGTCCAACATACTTCTTGCCCTGATGGATGTAGATGCCGCTGCTAGGTTTGCCTGGCAGCAGACGGCCATTCAGGTCATAATAATGCTCGTCACCATTGTTATCGACAGTCTTGATGACAATATTGTCGGTAGTTTCCGAACCATTGTTGATAAACCGTGATAACAGTCGTGGTGCCAACGCAGCATTGCTTGCTGCCGTGTGGAAGTAGGAACGGAATGGTCCCACATACACGTTTTCAAGCACCTTGTCGGCAGGCACCCGATGCCACATGTTGTCTTTTTGCAGGATATAGGCTCCCATGGTGCGCAGTATGCTGTTCGGGATAGTGACTGTCGTACCCGAGAAGATATAGCCGCCGTCTTCCCAGTCTTCATTGTCGGTGGGCTGGAGTGTGACGGTAACCTCATTGTCGTTTTCGAGCGACACCTCATCGCTGCTCACCACCACATAGTAAGGCTTGTAAGCCTGCATCTCTCCACCTGCCACTTCATTGAATGTGACGATGGTGGTACTATCCTCATTGAGAATCTCACGAGGTTCATACACCTGCACGTTATCGCCAGTGAGCGTGAGCGGATAAGGCAGATACACACTGTAGCCAGTGTTCACATAGTAGGTATTGGCGACAAGTTCGCCATCTTCCTCATACTCATCGCGCGCGATGTTTGCCTCGAGCACTCGGTCCAGACTTGCGCTGCCGGCGGTGAAGTCGACTTTGGCCTCAAAGTCCCATCCATCGGTGAGCAGGAGTGAGTTGGCCTGGTTGCCTCTGATCACGTTTTCTTCACTTTCCTCGCAAGTGGTCGTTGCATCGGTCCAGATGATGGTACGCTCGCTCAGGCCGTAGAATGAATTCTCGGGATCGTTGCGCTCCACATCCCATGGTAATGGTTGACCATTTTCCTTCTCGAAGCGTTGCGCGCCTCGCATGTCGATATAGCGAATGTTGTTACACCCGTCAAAGACGCCCTTACCCATAGAGTATTTCTTGCTCGCAGGGATGGTGAGGCTGGTGATCTTGTTACAGCCGGCGAATGAGCTGCCAAAGATATTGACTTCGCTATTCGTGAGGTACTCTACAGGCAGCACGACGTCGCCACTCACGCCTGACGCGCAGACGACTACATAACTGCGATAATTGCCCACGTTGTGCAGCAGCATGTTGTTGACAACTCGGTAACCATTGCTGTTAGGAGAAGTATTGCTATAACTTTCCAAAAAGAGTCTAGAAAGGTTGGGACAATAGGCAAGGAAATTGTCGTCATGGTCCTTGAAGTCGCGGCTAATGATGAAACGACTGAGGTCGTCACAGCCACGGAAGGCGCGTTTGCGCACGGTGGTGACACTATTGGGAATACGTACCTCAAATAGCTTGTCACAGTCCTCAAATGCGCTGATACCAATAGTTTTCAGTTTATTGCACCACAACAACAAGTACCTGAGGTTCAGTGACATGCATGCTGAGTCACCAATGGCAGTAACTTCAGAGTCCATAGCATCGACAGAGCTACCAAGTTGCAGTATATTCAAATCGGTTCTGCCATAGAAAGCCTTGGGCATAATCTCGGTTACCGGCTTATCGTTGTGTGTTGCAGGGATTTCCAGTATCGTTAATGTGCCATCCCAAGTATCCAGCGGAATATTTCTGTCATGGCCTTTCACCTTGTAGGCAACGATTTGATTGCTCTCGTTGTGCACAGGCAGATAAATGATGCCCTTGTCATCGGTGTCATAAGCCACATTGACATAATACATGTCCTTCAAGTTGAAGGGTATAGGATAGTTCTCATAACCCAGGGTGAAGTAGTACCAGTTTTCATTGCCCAAGTATGGCTCAGTATTGCGCCCCTTGAGACTGTTTAAGGTGGTGTAGGTGGCATTATCACCCGAGCTTGCGTTATTATCACAATAGACGGTAATATTTTCACCACTTCCTCCGTAGATACTATATCCACGCTTATTGGGATCTACATAGAAGGCGCAATTTGTAATCTCGGTGGGCACACTGGCATAACCCAAAATCCAACCGGAATACCTCATCTGGTCAGCAGATACGTAAGTGCCGTCAATAATGAAATTAGACCAAGCAATGCATCGGTTGATGGTGACGTTAACCCGTTCAGTGGTATGGCTGCCATAAGTGCCGCCCACAATACCGCCCAGGCGCCAGTTGTCTGAAGTGGTTGTGTTGGCTACATAGGAACCAGCGGCGCAATCTTCCACTTTACCGTTTTGCATGTGACCCACGATGCCGCCAGCCCAACCTTTCTCGGACCACACTCGACCCTGGAAATAGCAGCGTTCAACCACACCATTCTTTACAAGTCCCACGATACCGCCACCACTACCACGAGAATAAACGGTGTACTGTAGTGACCCAGCATCGCTTGTGACGAGCACATCGCTCACGCGGGTATAGTTGGCAGCATATCCCAGCACACAACCAGCATAATCTGTACTGAGAAATCGAGGGTTCTCCATGTGGAAATTGTGAATATAGGCATTGTCGGCATAGCCAAAGAGTCCAACATAAGCTTCCTTGGCGGTATAAGGGCTTAGATCACCAGCACTGGCATTCTGTAATCCCGAGATTTTGTGACCATTACCATCGAAACTTCCGTCAAACGGATGATCAAGGGTACCAATGGGTGTCCAATTCCCGTCGGTGAGACGGTCCCACTCGATATCGGCAGTGAGTTCAAACGAGGAGGCTCCATTGTAGTACTCAAAAGCCGTGCCATCGTTCACTTTATCGCGAAATGTTATGAATTCGGCTTTGTTGCTAATGGCGACTACTCCACCGTCAGTGATCTCATAGATGCGTGCAAAGGCATCTTTCCAGCCGATGCTGTCACCATAATTGGTGTTCTTGTATTCGTCAAGGGCTCGTGCAGGCACATAGAGAATGCGCTTTTGGGCATCTGCCTTCATGCTATGCTTGGTGCCATAGAAGTTAAAGACATCGTTGTAGGTCCATTGAGTCGGATTAATTATTCTTTTTAATACCATATACCTCAAGGACTTGAGATTGGCAAATGCGCCACGGCCCAGATCCCACATTGATGATGGCAGTGTCACCTTTTCAAGCTTAGAGCATCCCACAAAAGCGCAGTCACCAATGATATTGGAGCCCTCGCCAATAATCACTTGCGTGATATTGGTGCACAAGCGGAAGGCATAGTCTCCGATATTTACTGCATAGTCAATGCCGTTTAAGTTGCAGGTGCCGGGAATGTTGACAACACCTTCCACATAATGCGGCACACAAGCGTTGCGGCCGTTGCCCAGGGTGGCGCTACGGCTTCCTCTATCGAATAGAGCGGTGGCAGCGACAGTGCGACCACCCACTGTAATATTTATCGTTCCCTCGGTGATAGCAGCCATTGCTGCCATGGGCAACAGCATGCTTAAGAACAGGAATATAAACTTTCTCATCATATCAAGTATTTTAAAGGATTAATCATCATCACCAGTTAAAACCCATTTAATCATCTGCATGTCGGGCGATGTTCCCACAGCTCCCAAAGGTCCCCAGGCACCTTTCATGAAGAAGTTAGAGCCGGCATCCACGTGGTCATCTTTGCAGGTGGCGTCACGTATATATACATTGGCCTGATCTTCACTGGCAGTCCTGCAGGTCACTCCGGCTTTTCTAGTGCGGCTGCGGGTCTTGTCCAAAAAGTAATAAGTGAGACTTTGCTGGTTGCGGATGAATGAGAGCAAGTTCTCGTAGGGCACCACTGTGTCGTAGGTTGAGTGGAAGAAAGCGATGCGGTGCTGCGGAATCCACCCCTTGGTGAGGTTGTTGCTCTCAAGGGCACGGTGCAGGTCTTCCATCAAACCAGGCTGGGTGGGAACCGGCGTGTTGGCAGTAAGTCTTTGGAAGTAGTTATAACAGGTTTGTGTCATCATCTTGTCAAGCTTGCCATGCGCTGTGTCTTTTTTGTAGATTTCCATCACTTCCTGGAAGTCGGCGGCCTTGCACTCTTTGGTGAAAGTCTCAACTTGGTCGCTGTCATGAATGCTCTTGGTGTAGGTTCCGGTTTTACCCTCCTTCAGCATTTTCACATATTCCTTGTTGATGCGATTGGTGCTGTACTGTTTTTCATTCTCGTCTTGGGCCTTATCCTCGAGAAATTTGATTGATTCAGTGTACAGGAATTTCAGGCTCAGGTAATCGTCAACGTAGTGCTGCCTCATCAAGGGATTGCTGTCGCACATGCCCTTGAGGATAAGCGGCATGACAATGGGCATCGACACCTTTTCCTTGCGGTGAGCAGTCTTATTAGTACCGTCGTAGGTTTCACCGTCGTCCTGCATATAATAGCGCAAGTGGGCCACAGGGTCGTAGGGGCCGTCGCCACACACCGAGCCAGCGAAGTGCAGTTCGTCGACAAGGCCATTCTGTTCAATGAACTTGTGCGTAGCCAGCGACACCGAACCGCCTTGCGAGTAACCGATAGACACGCTCTTCCAGCCTGGCTCAAAGGGTTTGACTTTTCCGATAGCGATAAGGTGATCATACCAAGCAAGAGCACTGCGCACAGCATCCACCACCTGGCGTGCAGTCAACTCCTGGTAGAGATAAGGGTGAGCACGGTCTTTTGTGATGCCATAGCCTTCATAGTCGGGCATAATGACCAGGCAGCATGGCTGGCGAATAAGATTATATCTACAGTATTGAAGCATCATGAAATGACCCGACTCTAATGGAGCGTCAGCAGAGATGTGCCACTCCGAAGGGCACTCATAGTTACTCGTAATCGTCTCGTGGCAACCAATAACCAGATTATCGGGCTTTGCACCGTCGGGAACACCCATGAGACCCGAAAGGTAGATTGTGTTGCCATCGGCATCGACCGAAGGATATTTGAAAGTATAAAGTTTGGCATCAGTAAACCATCCTCCGGTAAGATAGTCCTCATTGGAACTGTCGTAATCAGTACCCCACTGTTCGGCGGGGACTACAGCGGCGCGAAGCCTTTTAGGCTCACGTGACAGCTGCTCATACTCCTCGAGGCTGAAAAACCTCGCCCCGTCTTGCACTTTCAAGGTATCCATCTTGCCAGTCTGGACATTAACAACGATAGAGTCGTGACCAGCAAACACCATCACGCTCTCTTTGAGAATGGTCACATCATTGGGATCGACCGTTTCCGGTACATCGCCTAATGACTGGGCGCTTACGCACATCGTGGCAAGCGCCAACATGAATGTTAATAACAATTTCTTCATATTCTTCTCTGTTTTAAAAAAGTGATTTTGGTTCTCTTATCGTTCTTTTACAGGCCAATGCCGCTCAGTTCGCTGATCTTGCCCTTGACTTGGTCAAACAGTTCCTTGATTTGTGTCACGGTATCGCTATTGCCCAGGATTTCCTCCATGCGCAGCATGGTGCCGCCAGTAAAGGTCAGCAGACCATAGTACACGTGGTTGCCCGTGTTGTCAAAGTCGGTCTCCACCTGGCAGCCCTTGCTCTTGAGATAGTCGGCCATCTCTACGCCCACTTGATAATTCATGTACAGGTCGCCTGAGCTGTGCATGATAAAGAACTTGGTGTCCCTGCTGGGTTGCCAGTTCTGCCCGGGGCCGCACAGCGAGTTGCTGCGGAACTTGTCATAGACCACTTTGCCGATTCCGCTCTTATAGTTGCAGGCGGCAGGGGTCAACACCTCACTGATTTTCTCGGTGCCTATCAGGCGATTGATGTCCCAGGTGCCGTAGTCTTTTGAGAGAATCCACTCCTGAATGTGGCTGGCCAGCGGCTCCTTGAAGACATCACTGTAGCTGAAGTCCATGTTGTAGGTTTCCTTGTAGGCCACCATCATCAGCGGCAGGGAGCAGATGTAACCCGAGAAATCGCTCTCCACATAGTTCTCATAGACGGTGCAGATGTCAAAGGGGGCGGCACCGGCAGCTGTGAGGTCCCAATGCAGGTCGGGACGATACTCGTCCACATAGCGCTGCAAGGCAATGGCCGAGAAGCCGCCGCTGGAGTAGCCCACGTTGAATTTGCGCAGACCATCGATGGCATAGCCCTTGTCTTTCAAGACGCTCATTGCGGCATCCCAGCAGTCAATCGATTCCTGGGCGGTAATCTCCGGGCAGCAGTAGGCCTGGGGCTTGTCCTCGGTCAATGTCCAACCATACAGGTCCGAGGAGATGGCAATCAGGTTCTGGAATTTGTTCATATAGAAACCCACATCGTCAATCTCGTTTTGTGAGGTGCGCTCCCCATGCTTGGCAGTCGTGAACTCGTTGTAGAACATGAGTGCACGCGGAGCGGCCTCCTTGTTGAACACGGCAGGATTCATCGAGATAACGCCCGTCAAGCGCACTGGCGTCTTCATATCGGGACCCACCGACGTGTATTCAAAGATAACCTGATCAAACTGCAGGTCCAACGCATCGTTTGCAAGACTTTTCAACGCATGACAGTGACGGGTATTCAGCACCTTCACATTCAGCTCATAATCGCGATGGTTCTCACCGTTTTTGGGTTCATCTGAGCAAGATGTCATGATGCCAGCAAACATGGCCAACAGTAGTATTGCAAGTGAAATATTTTTTAAATTTCTCATTTTATATCTTTGATTTAGTCTTTTTCTTCTCGGCTAATGGCGACATCTGTTACCTCGAGTCAGTCCATCAGGCGTTTTTTCTCGCGATATTGCTTGGGCGACATGCCGAAGCGGTTCCTGAATATGGTGCGGAAGGTGGTCGTGCCGCCGAATCCCGCCTCGTGGGCCACAGCATCGACAGTCCAGTTGGGCTGCTCCACCAGCAGGCGGCAGCCTTCCAGCAGGCGCTTGGTGGTCAAGTATTCGGCGAGGGTGTTGTCATCTTTCCGGGCTTTAATGGCCTGGGTGACACGACGCTGCGTCAAGCCGAGCGTCTGGGCGATCTCTTTGAGGGTCACATCGGGGTTTCTGTGCAGTCCCACTCTGTCCATCTGTGCGTCAATCCAGTTCATGAGTTGCTCGTCGGTCATGTCGGCAACATTGGTCACATCATTGATTTCCTGCTGTAACAACGTGTCCGCACGGTCGGCCTGATTGGCTTGACGCATCATGTCATTAATCTTATCTTGGGCTTTCCTGAGTTCCTCTTCTGCTATATGCAGTTCATGCTCAGTCTGAAAGAAGGCTTCTTTGGTTGATGCCTGCTGCTCATCCCTCTCGCGCACCTCACTCAACAGATTGGTGTTGTGCTTCATCAGCTTATGAATCACATTAAACGACAACACCAGTGCAAGGATAACTGCAACAAAAGTAGCCGCTAGGGCTACAATGATGAGTTTAAGGATAAGTGCATCTTGCATATTAGTCAACCATAATTTGTGATTCAACTACAAAATTACTATATTTTTGTGTTGGACTCCGTCAATATGACAAAAACCTCAATTCTGCACCAACCAAATCGGCCGCAAAGCGACCAAATCGACAATTTTGCGTCAGAAATGGCTGATTTGTTCATCCGTTTAGCCTTGTTTTAAAAAGAGTTGATTACCTTTGTATCATTAATAAAAAACAATCAAAATTCATAAATGAGCAAGAGCACTAACGACAATCTGGATTACACTCAATCCGCTCTCCGCAACATTGACCATCTGGACTCAGGCCTGCCCAAATGGGTCATTACAGCAGCCTTCGTCATCATGGTGGCAGCAGCTATATGCACCATCTCCCAAATTGATAGCTGGATGAAAGAGCACGCCTCGATAGCCATTGCGCTCATCAACACAGTGGGTATGGTGACCATGTATTATGCCGCGATGCGTGGCATGAAACGCCTGTATCACCCGCTCACGGCATTGTGGATTATTGTCTTGGCGAAAAACATTGTCGATTTCTTTGCCATCTTCTTTGAATCGGCTCAGCCCGAGGTCGGTTTCATCATTGCCTGTGTGCTGCCATTGTTCTACCTGCCGCTGGGGGCACTGATTATCACTTGGTACCGTGGGCAACTGCAGCGCCTAGGCATCTGGATGATTGTACGCATCCTTGTCGTCGTACTCCTCCCGATTGCCTGCTTCATGCTGGGAATCGATTTAAACGGCATTATCTTGAATGCCATCATTGTCATCATCGAACTCATCTATGCCTGGCAATTCTACCGCCTCCTGCAATAATCAGCTATAATATTGCAATGAAAGATACACATCAACGTGTAACTTTTTGATAAAATAAAATGGGTTCAGTTTGAATCAAGGACCCAAAAACGCATAAAACCCGTTGGAATCCAACGGGTTTTGTTCTTTTCCACGTGCCTGATAGGAGTCAGGTTCGCGCCTCCCAAACCTTTAAACGGTTTCGCTATCGGTATGTGGGTCCTTGGCGTAAACCAGATAGTATTTTAAATCTTTGTCTAAGAATTTCCTGCAGAACTCGTCAAGCGAGGCATGTTTTTTATACTAAAAACGACCGACGATTTATCAACTTTTCGTACTTTTGCAGATTATAAAACAACATATCAGTAAGACTGCCATTTTCAATAGGCAAACAGACTTTATTTAAAAAGCATGGGAAGTTATTGGAGGGCAGAGTGTTGTTTACTTTTTTCTACTGATGTCCAATAGAATAACAGCGCATAAAATCTTAATGACATGATATCACTAAGCATAATTGTTCCTGTGTACAATGTCGAGAATTATATCAGACCTTGTATAGAAAGTATTTATAATCAAAACCTTGAAGAGGATTGCTTTGAGGTTATCCTGATTAATGATGGAACGACAGACAAAAGCATCGAAATAATTGCAGATATCATTCACCAACACAGCAACATCACTGTTATCAATCAGGCGAACCAAGGTGCGTCCGTTGCCCGCAACAATGGTATAGCAGCTGCAAGAGGAGAGTATATACTCATGCCAGACCCTGATGACCTACTAATTGAGAATAGTCTAAGTGTACTGCTACAAAAAGCCCTGGAAACAAAAGCAGACATTGTCATAGCAGATTTTCTCAAAATGTCGAATGAGGAAATCAAACAAAACATTTTCCCTCCTCAAAAAGAGTTCCAATGTCGCATGTATACAGGAAGGGAGTTATTCTTAACATTCTTAGCCCCTACACGATGCTACGTATGGTGCAATTTATATAGGAGAGAATTTCTAACCGATAATAATATTACGTTTATTCCTGGTATTTATTTACAAGACCAACCGTTTACTCATGAATGCTATCTAAAAGCAAATCTTTGCGTTAAAGCAGAATGGTTACTCAATATTTACAGGACGCATTCAGAATCAGCAACTAGAAGCAGAAAGCATAAAGATATAGAACTGTCAGAAAGTATAGCCATTGCCAACCTCTGGAAACTAACTGACATTATAGGAAATGACACTCAGGTAAAAAGCAAACTTCAAGATAGTATTCTACACTTTTTCTTAGTTTCTCAAGGCACGATATCCCACCTTCAAAATATATCATTTGACCGGTATGCCCCAATAGACTTATTAAGAGAAATGGCTCCAAACTTGGACTTTGGAAAAGGCATAAAAAGAAAAACCTTGACTTTATTGTTCAGATACGCCCCACATACGCTGGTATTCGGCCGATACATTTACGCCAAAGTCTATGAGAATACCATTGATCCATTCATGCAAAGGGCAATTTACAGGATGAAAAAGATCTTTAAAGGTATTATAGGTCATTAAATATCCCCAGCAAACAAATCAACAGCCAACCCACTGCCGCATGGAGTTTCGTATTTTGATTGCATGAATAATTGGTGTTGAGCATGCCATAATTAAGAATAGTGTTAATCATGCAGGTCTTCTTTGCTATGTCATTTAGGGATGAAACGGCAAAAAAAGGCTTGTAACGCTATAACCATTTCAAAAACATTTTGTATCTTTGACACGTTATTTGAAGCTGTCTGAAAGGCTCGGGCGGCGCGGCAAGAATTAACACCGCTGTCCGTGAAAAATCAGGCGAGGCTCAGCCGGCGCGTTGATGAAGATAGCACTCGTGGAATGGCCACAGCCGATGAGTATGAGAGATTTCTTGCGCTAACTCAGCAACAAAACCAGAATTCATGTGTTTATTCAACCTAATTACAAATATTTGAAATTTACATCTTATGAGAAATTTATTATTCATTTTTGTGGCCGGGGGACTGTTTTCCATGTCACTCTCGGCACTCCCACTAAAACAGCAGGCACCACAGGGCCCTGCGCAGAACCAAATTGAGGCGAACAATGCGGGAAACCACAAGTTCATTTTCTACGGAACTCCTTTCGTGAAATATGCCGACAGCAGTGGCGTAATTACTATTCCCTCAAATTACTACCACCACAAATACGAGAAGCTGCGCTCCTTCGGCTACACTCTCCAATCATGGACTGGCAGTAACGGCAAGACCTACTTGCCCGACAACAACGTGAGCGACGCAATCGTCACTCGCGATACGCTAACGTCGGATGTGATATTGACACCAAATTTCGTGCTTAACGAGGAGGACTTAGGCGATGCCACTGTCACGACACTGTGGGAGTTCGGCTTGCCCGATAGCGCGGCCTTGTTCAGCAATTTCCAGAATGTGTGCAGTTTTGTCAAGCCAACGCTCTACAACTCCTACTACATTGACATGAACATGAAAATCGATGCTTCGGAGGGATGGATTGATAATGAACTTTGTTACAATGAAGGCTATGCCGAAGTGGGGACTGGCACAAAATTCAGGTTGCCCGCGCGCTACGGCACCATTTATAAGATGGTGACAAAAGATGCGTTATCATCCACTACCATTGCCGACAGCACCAGTTATAAGACCACAATTGACGATAACGGCAACTATCTTGCCACGCTCTTCTACTATGAGTCGTCGAAGGACTCAATCGACATTGTGATGGGCGAGGACATTCGTTTGATTTCGGTTTCGGCATCTTACCCTGGTGGCGACAATTACATGTCGTGGACACCAGACATGAAAACCGACCAAGACGCAATCATCACGGTGAGCAAGAGCGACCCCTCGGGTTGCCTGCTATACGACATCTCTGACATAGAAGTTAACGGCGGACTTAGCGTGGTTGCGGGGACACCGCTTGATAGCCTCTCGGCTCAGATTGAAGTCCCTAACGAATTTGACGAGAGCAAATATCTCTCTGTAAGCTTTCAGATGGGCGAAGGCTTCTCCTATAAACACAAGAAAGCATTTGTGCAACTTCGTCTTGAGGGCGAAAACAAATCTGCCAAGGTTAAGATGACACTCTCTGATACCCAGGGCAACCTGTTGGAATCAAAACTGTATGAGTATGTCAATGCCGACAGTGTGCTTCTCGACACATTACCCAACTTTGCGAAGCCTAACGATATTTACCTCTATGACCATGTCACCATGAAGCTCTATGTGTATGGCGAGGCCGACAGCTATCGACTCTGTATGCCCATTACCAGTTCAGGTGAGATTTGCGAGGTTATGCGATTCCCTGAGGGTTATAACTTCACACCTTATGTGGCGAAGAGCGAGATTGACCTCGATGGTATAGGCCTGCTCACCGTCGATGCATTTGAGGTGGTAGGCGTTGACGACGAGGCCAAGCATGTCACGTTAAATGCCATCGAAGAAGTACCCATGGGTGATATCATTATCATCCATTCAGACGTCGCCGGTGCAGTTCACAACATCCCGCTCACCAGGGCCGATGACGCCTATGTGCGCAACAACAATAAGCTTTGGGTATCGGACGGAACCGTTAAAGGCGGACGAGACATCTATCGTTTCGCCAAAGAGGAAACCAAGCAGGGCGACCGATATGTCTTCCAACGCTCCTCAGCAAGCGATATTCTGCCCGACGGAGAGGTATATCTGAAATATCATAGTGCCACCAACACCGAGACATATTACCTGACTGAGGAAGATGTGCCCGAGAAAATCGCACAGCTCATTTTCTACGACACCGAAGATAATCGCCCGCTCATCGAGCAATACAAGGGACGTACCATCAGCCAGGTAGAGCTCAACGGACACACTTTCTTCAAGAACCACATGTGGAACACCCTGTGCTTGCCCTTTGACGTCATTGGCGAGAATATCGACCAAACGCCACTGGTGAATGCCGAAATCTGGGAGTTGGATATTGCCCAAAAAGATGATTATGCTCAACCCACAGGTTTCGACGCCCAGACCGAAGTGCTGACACTGAACTTCAAGCCTGCCCGTAACATCGAGCCAGGTAAACCCTACGTCTTTGAGTGGCGCACTACCACAAGCAGCGTTATCAATGACCCAATATTTGAGAATGTCACCATCAAGAGCAGCGAGGAAAGCGAAATGGCGGTTACCAGCAACGATGGCACAGTGCAGTTCATCGGGACCTACGCGCCGACAACGCTGATTGGCAACACGACTGCCAACTTGTATATGGGACCTGAGGATAAGCTAACCTATCCCACCAGCACCGACTATGTGAACGCATTCTATGCCTATATACTGGTTGATTTGGGCAACGGTCTAGGCTTGCCAGGCGAACAGAACGTCAAGAAAATTGTCATGAATATTGCCGATGAAGAGAACGTAATAACAAAAGTCATTGAGATTATGATGCCCACTCCCGTGCAGGATGACGCTTGGTATGATTTACTAGGACGGAAATACGATACGAAACCTAACACTCCAGGCATCTACATCATGAACGGAAGAAAGATTCTCATCCAATAAACTCAATCCATCAGGCACATCACTAAAAATCTCAATCAACCTCAAAATTGATTGAGATTTTTTTCTTTTTCCAAAAAGAGTCATGCTCGCGCCTTCCAAAACCTTTAAAACCTCCCGGCGCCTGATTGACAGCCCTTTCCAACAAGCCAATGAGGCGTTGAACAGCACAAAAAGGGGGGGAGCGCGTGTACCCCTGTAATCTCATACCTTGATTAGTGTTTATTCAAGTGAATCACCTGCCGAATGACCTTTTGTTTTGTAAATACTTGTAAACAAATTGTTTAATTTTACACAACAACCCATGAATTGTAGCCTGTTCTCTCATTAAATCAAATAATCCGTTGTAACTTTGTGGGCGAGAGTTAACTCGTTTTTATCAACCTAATCATTTTGACTGATATGAAACGAACTTGGAAATATGTCACAATGGTTGCCTTCGTGCTGATGAGTAACCTTCTGGCTTTTGCCAAAGACAGCGCACCGACCGCAACTCAAGGCAAGATAGCTGAAGGCAACAATGATTTTGCTTGCAACCTGTTCCGCACCATCTACGAGCAGAAACATGGCAATGGCAGCTTTATCATGTCTCCCATCAGTGTGGGCTATTTGCTGGGTATGCTCAACGCTGGCGCCGAAGGTGATACACAACGCCAGATTACCGACGTGCTTGGGCTGGATGTTTCGGCACAAGAGAACAACCAGCATTTCAAGAAGATAATGGATGAAGCCTCCAGCGTTGACTCAACGGTGACGATTAAAATCGCTAATAGCATCAACATCAACTCGGCTAGGGGCTACCGCCTTATCCCAAAGTATAAGGAGAATATGCAGAAGTTTTACGATGCCCAAATCGATGCATTTCCCTTCACCGATAACAGGAATGTGGACATCATCAACAACTGGTGCAACACCCACACCGATGGCATGATCCCCAAAATCCTTGACAGTCTCGACCCCTACGCCGCAATGTATCTGCTCAACGCTGTCTTCTTCAAGGCGTCGTGGACCGACAAATTTGACCCTAATAATACCCGCAATAGGATTTTCACAAAGCAGGACGGCACTATCCTCGAGCACAAGATGATGCACGTTGCCATAAAAGCCGCTTACGGCTCTAACAACTTGTGTAAGATGCTGCGCCTGCCCTATGGCAACGGCAGCTACAGCATGTATGTGCTGCTTCCACACGAGAGCAAGACCGTCGGCGACATCATCCAGAGCCTATCGGCGCAACAACTGGAGCAGCAGCGAACGCAGGAAATGACGATTCACAATGTGGATATCATGATGCCCCGCTTCACAACCGAAAGCGAGATCAAACTTGAGCAAGTCCTCTCATCGATGGGAATGCCGCTGGCTTTCCATTATCTCGCTGCCCAATTCTCCAAAATGATCGAGGATGAAGAACTCTGGGTTTCGATGATGATGCAGAAGGCTAAAATCGAGGTCAATGAAAAGGG
>CADCFN010000018.1 GCA_902800715.1 uncultured Bacteroidales bacterium | reverse complement strand
CCCAGATGGGCAGGTAGCCATAGGTGTCGTGATGGCGCACCATGTCGTTCACAAACTGTGCCGCCAGGTCGGGTTTGAGCAAGAGGTAAAGCGGATGCGCGGCGCGGAAGGTGTCCCACAGCGAGAATGTGGAGTGGTAACTCTGGCCCTTGGGCATCTGGCGCACCTCGTAGTTGGTGTCCATGTATCGGCCATCGACATCGCTCATGGTGTTGGGCTGCAACAACACGTGGTAGAGTCCGGTGTAGAAAATCTGCTTTTGCTCATCTGTGCCGTCAATATCGATGCATGACAACTGCCGCTGCCACTCGTCGGGCTTGACGGACATATTGGTCAAAATCCCAGCCTGGAGCTTCGGCGGCGAGGTTTCGACGTGCTCCGTCGATATCGACCGCCGAGAGGGCGACCTTGACTGTTAATTGGCTATCTCCTGCAGTGTCAAACGACAGGGCGCAGCGCAGCGTGCGCCCGTTGATGACCGTAGCATCACCCACTGTGCGCGTGCCGTCCATGAGCAGATGCCTG
Organism: uncultured Bacteroidales bacterium; assembly: GCA_902800715.1. GTDB lineage: Bacteria > Bacteroidota > Bacteroidia > Bacteroidales > Muribaculaceae > Sodaliphilus. The sequence goes on along the minus strand of CADCFN010000018.1, from coordinate 67,506 downwards.
GTGATGGGACGGGAAAATTCGGCACGGAAATAGACTTTGCGCAGCTTGGCCCAGCCGGTGATGACGCGGTAGCCTTCCACCGTGTGGTCATCGACAAGGCGGAGCTGGGCTTGGATGATGTCATAACTGCGGCGCCCGCTATAATAGGCCTGGCCGCGAAAGGTGGAGTGGTCCAGGTCAAGAATGACCTGTTGCGGCTTCCCTTGGGGAAAAGTATAGCGGTGGATGCCGGTGCGGGTAGTTGCGCTGAGCTCGGCTTTTACTCCGCTTTCCCGAAGTACAACCATATAGTATCCAGGGCGTGCCGCTTCTTGCTCGTGAGAAAACGTCTGGCCGAAGTTGCCAGTCGCCAGATACTCTGGAGTCACATTCCAGGTCACTGGCATGAGCGAGACGTCAAACAGGTCGGTACAGCCCGTGCCACTCAAGTGGGTGTGGGAGATGGCGTAGATGCTGTCACGGTTATAATCATAGCCAGAGCAGGGGTCCCAGGTCACCATCTGCTCGGTGTCGGGACTCACTTGCACCATTCCCTGTGGCATCGTGGCTCCGGGGAACGTGCTGCCGCTCAAGGCACCGGTGGCATCGGTCTGCGTGCCGATAAACGGATTGACATATTGGGTGTAATCGGTTGTGGTGGCTTGGAGCAGCAATGTGCTCCACAGGGCTAGGAGTAAAGTCGTCTGTTTCATATATCGATAGGGTTGCAGTTGGATTCTCACATTTTGGTTACAAAATTAAAAAAAAACCGCAGCTTTTTAGTAATTTTGCACCAAAATTTGTGCAAGCCGAACACCATAAAGTTTACTTTAATGGTTGAAGCGCAGCCAAATTTATCCAAAATTTGTGCAAGCCGAACACCATAAAGTTCGCTTTAAAGGTTGAGGCGCCGCCAAATTTATCTAAATAATGAAAAATGTGACTTTATGGGACTCATTGACGATAGCAAACGCATCAACGAAATAGATGCTCAAGAGGAACGCGCCATCCTCGTGGGACTGATTACCCCCCAGCAGGGCGAAGCCAAGGCCAAAGAATACCTCGATGAACTTGAATTCCTCGCCGAGACGGCGGGCGCCGTCACTGTGCGCACTTTCCTGCAGCGGTGCGACGGCCCCAACAGCACGTCCTACGTCGGCAAGGGCAAACTCGAGGAAATTGTCGATTTTGTCGAGAACAACGACATCAGCCTTGTCATCTTTGACGACGACCTCACGCCCAAGCAGATTGCCTTCATCGAGAAGGCAGTCAAGGTCAAGACGCTCGACCGCACGAGCCTCATCCTCGACATCTTTGCCAAGCGCGCACAGACCGCCAGCGCCAAGATGCAGGTCGAACTGGCGCAGTACCAGTACCTGCTGCCGCGACTGACGGGTATGTGGACCCACCTCGAGCGTCAGCGAGGCGGTATCGGTATGCGCGGTCCCGGTGAAACGCAGATTGAGACTGACCGCCGTATCGTCAAGACCAAAATCTCCCTGCTCAAGGAGAAACTCGCACAGCTCGACAAGCAGAAGGTCACCCAGCGCAAGAACCGCGGCAAACTCACACGCATCGCGCTCGTGGGCTACACCAACGTGGGCAAGTCCACGCTGATGAACGTCCTGAGCAAGAGCGAGGTGTTTGCCGAGAACAAACTCTTCGCTACCCTCGACACCACGGTGCGCAAGGTGGTCATTTCCAACTTGCCATTCCTCTTGACCGACACCGTCGGCTTTATCCGCAAGCTGCCCACCCATCTGGTCGAGTCGTTCAAGAGCACCCTCGACGAGGTGCGCGACAGCGACATCCTCGTCCATGTGGTGGACATCTCGCATCCCCAGTTCGAGGAGCAAATCGAGGTCGTGAACCGCACCCTGCAGGAGGTGTGCGATGCCGGTGACAAGGAGATGATTATGGTCTTCAACAAGATTGACCAGTTCACTCATGTCCCCAAGGATGAGGATGACCTCACGCCCCGTCTGCGCGAGAACATCCCCCTCGAGGAACTCCAGGAGACCTGGATGGCACGCATGGGCGACAACTGCGTCTTCATCAGCGCCAAAAAGCAGCAGAACATCGACGCCCTCAAGAAGTTATTGTACAACAAAGCCAAGGCCGTCCACATTGCCCGCTTCCCTTACAACGACTTCCTCTTCCAGACCTACGACGACTTAGAAGAAGATAATAATATTTAATTAAGAGAGTCATCCCTGAGGGATAATAAGGGTTCTGCCCTCTGGATGACTGTAGAATGATGCTTAGAACCCGTCATAACTGAAATGAAAGAATTATCTGTTTTCATGCTTGTGCTGGCTATGGCATTCCCCTTCGGTGCCAAAGCAGCAACGCCGACTGGCGACGTGAATGGTGATGGCTTGGTGAACATCGCCGATGTGTCTGAACTGATTAACTATCTGTTGTTTGATGAATGGTCCGAACCTACACTCGTTGATGAGTACGTTGATTTGGGTTTGGGTAGCGGTACACTGTGGGCGACGCATAACTTGGGCGCCACTAACCCCGAGGACTACGGTGACTACTTCGCTTGGGGCGAGACTGTGCCCAATAAGGAAACCTATACGTGGCAGACTACCGCGTGGGTGTACTATGAGAATGGTTCAATGCGTCTCAGCAAGTACAACACCGACAGCCAATATGGTGATATAGACAACAAGACCGAGTTGGATCTTGAAGACGATGCCGCATACGTTAACTGGGGACCGCAGTGGCGGATGCCGTCCATTGCACAGTTCGATGAGTTGCTTACACAATGCACTTGGCAGTGGACTGAACTGAACGGCGTCAAAGGTCGACTGCTCACCGGTCCCAACGGAAACACGTTGTTCTTGCCTGCCGCTGGCCAGCGCAGTGGAGCTAACGTGAGCAGCGTGGGCTCGAATGGCAACTATTGGTCGCGCGAACTCTATTACGTTAATCCGACCAGCTACAGACCCACCAATGGTTACAAATTGTATTTTAGTTCGTCAATGAAGCAAAAGAACTCTGGCTCCCGCAACTACGGTTATCCAGTGCGTCCTGTATATGTTCCCCAGGATGACCCGACCGGTGGTTATGAGCGTGGCGATTGTAACTTTGACGGCTTGGTGAACATCGCCGACGTGTCTGAACTGATTAACTATCTGTTGTTTGATGAATGGTCCGAGCCTACACTCGTTGAGGATTACGTCGATTTGGGCTTGCCCAACGGCACACTGTGGGCGAAGCACAACGTGGGTGCCAATAAGCCTGAGGCCAATGGTGATTATTTCGCCTGGGGCGAGACTGAGCCTAAGGAAAACTATACGGCTGATTCTTACAAGTGGGCTTACGTTGAGAATGGAAAGATTTATTACACCAAGTACAATACCGATAGCGCTAACGGTGAGGTTGACAACAAGACCGAGTTGGATCCTGAAGACGATGCTGCCACTGTCAACATGGGCTCAGAGTGGCGTATGCCGACCATTGATGAAATAACAGAATTGATTGAAAATTGCACTTGGCAGTGGACTAAGCTGAATGGCGTGAACGGTTATCAGGTCACTGGTCCTAACGGTAACTCAATCTTCTTGCCCGCATCTGGAGAAAGTGCAATGTACAGCATCGGTTTGAAGGGCTACTATTGGACGCGCTCGATGGCGTTCACTGCTCCGAGTTTTTACTTTCCGACAAACGGTGCCAACCTTTATTTTGCTTCAGATTTGGAAAAAGTAAATGGCAGCAGCCGCTTTATGGGTTGTACCGTGCGCGCCGTGCGTGTGACTGAGTAATAAAACCCTCTTTTCAAACGAAGAAAGAACATATATTGCCGCTTGTCGACCCGTATCGGGTGCCGACAAGCGGCTTTTTTTTGATGAAAAAGGCAAAAATGGGTAGTTCAAAAATCACTTTGTTAAACAATTCTTTATATATTTGCTGCCATTAATAAAGTATAGTGTTATCATTTAATCCTGATAGTTTTGGCTAACCCTACGACTAAACAAGAATTGTTGGCGTCCATCAACGATGGCTATGCCAAACTATGTGAACAGATAGCAAAGATGAGCGGCGAAGAAAAGGCCAAGGCCGTCCACACCGCCCGCTTCCCTACAACGACTTCCTTTTCCTCACCGACGAATAAAAGATGTATTTATTGCATTCAAATCTAGCATTGATGCACTCTTATCTGATGTTATGAACCAATCGACATTGAACCATAGGGTATTATCATTTGATGTCCTACGAATTATAGCAGCGTTTGCTGTAGTGATGTTGCATGTTGCAACCGAAGGTTTCCTTGGTTGTTTCCCCTCAGATGAATGGGAGGTATGCAATATTTATGACTCAATCTCTCGATGGTGTGTGCCGGTTTTTGTAATGATTTCAGGTGCATTGTTTTTGAATCAGGATAAGAAGATTAGCATTAAAAAACTTTTTACCAAGAATCTGTTTCGTATCGTTTACATCTTTTTATTCTGGTCATTTTGCTATGCGTTGTATGAGTCGATAATTTGTAATAGTTTTAATTTATTAGAAATCATAAGGTTAACATTAAAGGGACCAGTGCATTTTTGGTTTCTAAAGGTGCTAATTGGTTTATACGTCGCAGTTCCAGTTTTAAGAGCGATTACTCAGAATAAGCGTTTGGAAGAATACGTCATCCTCGTTGCGGTGCTAACAGCATTCATTATTCCCATGCTCATTACTGCCATCGGCTTGTTTGATGAATTGGCTGGAGAAAGTGTCCAAAAGTATTATAGAGGATTTGAAATAAGAATTGCATCAGGTTATGTGGGCTATTTTGTTCTTGGCCACTATCTTAATACCTATCAATTGAGTAATGTCCTAAAGAGATTTATTTATCTAATGGGTTTATTGAGTGTGATTCTTGTAATCCTTCTCACTCACTGGTATTCGCATCTTATTGGGGAACCGAGTGAAGTGTTTTATTCCAATCTCAATATATTTTTGTTGTTTGAATCCATGGCTGTTTTTTTGATGATTAAGCAGTTGAAGTTTTCTGCTAATTATTCTTCTCTGATAGTCAGGTTGTCAAACCTTACTCTAGGAGTCTATCTTATTCATCAGTTGCTTTATCTCATGGCAAATGATTTATTGGGGATTAATGGAATGTCTTTTAATCAGTATTATTTTATTCCTTTTTATAGTTTGATTATTTTTGCGGTAAGTTGCCTGGTTGTCTTTTTATTAAAAAAGATACCGATTATTAAATGGTTTTTAATGTAATGGATATCTGCTGGAATGATTTGGCTGTTGTTTTTGATTTGGAGGTACCAGAGCAAAACAACCTAGCTGAAGATATCGAAGACCAGTTTTTTATCAGAGCCAATCAGCAACAGACCTACAACGACGAATAACTCTCAATAATTATGTCAAACCCAACTACTAAACAAGAATTGTTGGCATCCATCAGCGATGGCTATGCCAAACTATGTGACCAAATCGCAAAGATGAGCGACGAAGAAAAGGTCAAGCCGTTTGACTTCGCTGCCGATCCCAAGAAGTGCGGCGTCCGCTGGCAGTATGACCGCTGCCTGCGTGACCTGCTGATTCACCTCCACGAGTGGCAGGTGCTCATGCGGGAGTTTGTGCAGAACATCCGCGAGGGCCATCCCAGGGATTACCTGCCCGATGAATACCGCCGCAACTACCACGAGATGGACAAGATGCTGGTCGAAAAGCATCAAAATACCCCTCTAGACGAGGCTCAACGCCTGTTGCAGCAGACGCAAGAGGAAATGTTGGCGCTCGCCGACAGTTTCTCGGAGGAGGAATTGTTTACCAAAGGGTACTACAAGAATACCTACACCACCACGATGGCGGCCTATTTTGTGAGCGTTACCACAAGCCCCTACGGTCAGGCGGTGAAGCTGCTCAAGACGCACCAGAAGAATTGCAGGAAAAAGTAAATTGTCCTGTTTCCACTCAAACTGGCATGATTGGGTGGCATGAAACTTGCAGCGTGTTCATTAATACGAATGGTTAAAAATCAAGAATTACGATGAAACGATTATTGCACATTGCCTTGATTGGCGTTTTGATATTGGCTTTTACAGGTTGTAAGGAAAATTACTCGGTAGGAGAGAAGGTGGGTAACCTGATTGAGTTCACCAAGAAAGGCGTCTTCTGGGACTCGTGGGAGGGCCGCATGAACCTCACCCAGACGGGCATGAACACCAGCGGAGAACCCTTCCAGTTCTCGTTTGACAACGACCGCAATGACCAGGACTCGCTTGTGCAGCTGCTCTATCAGGCCCAGGTCGAGGGATGGAAGGTCAAACTCAAGTACCATGCCGTGTGGGGCTTCAAGAATGTATTCTCTAATAGGGGCGAGACCGACTATTTCGTCGATGACGTCGAGGTGCTCGACAAGGATTTTGCCAATCCGCTACGCCAGATGGGCGACCGTCAGGGCCGCGTGGTCGATACCGTGTGGGTTGTTGTCGATAAAGCCGAGATGCTCAAGCACATGAAGCGGTGAAAATAGAATCTAATCAGCTTGTGTAATGATACAGATTAGACGGTTTCAGTTTTCGGCCAATTGTTATGTTGTGAGCGATGACACCGGTGAGTGTGTCATCATTGACCCCTGTGCCCAATACCGTCGCCAGCGCGAAAACTTCAAGCATTACATCAGTAAGGAGCGTTTAAAGCCTGTCAGGTGCCTGCTGACCCACGGTCACTATGACCACCTGCTCTCCTGTGACCAGGTCAGGGATGAATATGGCTTGTTTCCCGAGATTCATCACGGTGATAAGTCCTGGATGGCACGGATGCAAACGAGGATTGAGGAGATTTTCGGTCCGGGCGTATTCCAGCATGATGTTGTCCACCCGCAACGCTTCCTGGACGATGGCGAAATCATCCAGTTCGGACATCATCAGCTCAAGGTCATCCACACCCCCGGGCATTCACCCGGCAGTGCCGTTTTTTATTGTGAAGAAGAAAAGGCTGCCTTTACCGGCGACACACTCTTCAAGGAGGACATCGGACGCAGCGACCTGTTGTTCGGATGGGAACCCGACTTGATGCAGAGCCTGAAGATGCTCACCAATCTACTGCCCGACGACTGTGTGCTATGGCCCGGCCACGACATGGAGTCCACGATGGGCTATGAGAAACTGAACAACCGGTTCATCCAGTTTGACAGGTGAACAGTCCAGAAAAAACTAAGAAGTACTCAACTCTGCTAATTCCTAATTCCTAATTCCTAATTCCTAATTAAGGATTATAGTAGTCCTTGTTATAGAAGTCTAAAAGTTCCTGCAGGTGGCGGTAGGCTTCGGCGGCGGGACCGTCGGGGTCGATGTCCATGGCTTCGAGGTAGCTGTTGAGTGCCATGCGGATGTTGCCGTTCTGGCGGTAGGCGTTGCCGCGCAGGTAGTAGGCATTGGCGAGGGTTTCCCTTGAAACACCCTTGCTCTCAACGATTTCGTTAGCGGCGTTCAGCGCCTGCTCGCCCTCGCTGCGCGAGAGCATATCCTTGATTTCTTGTATGGTTTTCATCTTATTAAATGATTTTATAGTTGCAAAATTACACTAACTTCTTGAAAAATGCATTACCTTTGCGATAAATAAATGATATGACTATGAATACAATGAACGAAAACGCTAAGGACCAGCAGCGTCTGGGCCAACTCAAGAACCTCGTGATGCTCGCGTCGGCCGATGAGCGCCTTACCGACTCGGAACTCGCTGTGTTGCTCGCAGTCGCTTCACGCGAGAATGTCACGCCCGAAGAGTTCAACAACGTCATCGAGAACCCTGACAGCGTGACGATTGAACTGCCCCAGGACGAGGATACCAAACTCGCCTACATGCGCGACATGGTAGCGATGATGATGGTGGACGGCGAACTCGATGAGCAGGAACTTGCCATCTGCAAGATTTATGCGATGGCACTGGGCTATCGCGGCTCTATTGTTGACGGCATGATTGCCGGTGTCATCGACAGCCTCGATGCCAATGATTCATCGTGTGATGAATAGAATCGGTCTGTTTGCCCTGCTGGCGTTATTGATGTTCCCTGTTCTGGGCTTTGCCCAGCAGCAGGTGGATGGCCTCGGTTGTGACTCTTGTGTGCGGCAGCTGAGTGCTCAGTGCCCCAATAAGGAGGGAGAGGGCTGGACAGTCAACTCGGTTGTCGCTGTCGGCGACACGGTCGTTGTTGAAATCGAAACGCCGGCATCGTTAAACGCTTTTATGTCGACACTGACTCAAAATATCCCGAACACTAAGCGTTTATGGGTCCGTTATGTGTCAGATTTCGGCAAGGAATGGAAAGATTTATTCAACTGTATTCTAGAGGAGCGGCGATTGCTTTTGCTGCTGCTCACGCCCAAAGACAGTGACAGTACTTATCGGCTGCTCGTGGACCCCGATGAACTTGGCACAATTCTTGCAAAACACTGATTCAGTCGAGTTTAACCTCGTGTATTGTGTAACCAAGCTAATTTAGATAGAAAGAATGAAAAAGAAGACAACCTTTGTGGCTATGGTAGCTGCATTGATGATGTTGACCAGTTGCCAGTCGATGAATCAGTTCTATGGCACGGCAACGGGAGCATCACTCGGTGGCTTGTTCGGCTCAGCCATCGGTGGCATTGCCGACGGTCGGCGAGGCAGTGACCTGGGCACCGTGGTGGGCATGGCTGTCGGCGGCATTGTCGGTGCTGCGGCAACAGCCCCCCAGACCGATAACGGCAATTACCGTTCGTCGGATTACTACTATGAATACGGCAGGGACGATTACCGTCAGAACAATGCCTACAGCCCCTTTGCCAACATCGAAATCGAGGAGCTGCGCTTTGTCGATGAGAACGACAACCGTGCCCTGGATGCCAATGAGCACGCCAAGCTGGTGTTCATCATGCGTAATACGGGCCGCGACTATGTCTATGACATCGCCCCGGTGATTACCGTGAGCGGTACTAAGGCGATTTACCTGTCACCGACGGCCATTGTCAAGGAATTGGGTCCCGGCAAGGCTGTGCGCTATGAGTGCGAGCTCGTCGCTACCAAGAAACTGAAGAACGGTTCTGCCGACTTTTCCATCGGATTCTCGGACGGCGACAAGCTGTACATCATGCGCTCCTTCCAGCTGCGCACCAACCGCCGCTGACTGTCTGGACATAATATCACGAGGGGGATGCCTGACATGAACAGGCATCCCCCTCGTGGTGATTTCTTGTGGCTTATCTCGCGGCGGGAATGTCGGGGAACAGCTCGTCGAGCGCATTCTGGAACGCCAGCAGCTGTTCCTTGATGCCCTTGAGCTGCTCGATGGCGTCAAAACGCTTGTCCACGCCGTCGCGGTTGTGGCGTATCTGGGCCTGGGCGGCATCGAGTTTCAAGCCTTTTTCCTTGACCAGATAATAGACCTTGCTGATGATTTCGATGTCGTTGGGCGTATAGTAGCGGATGTTCTTCTTGTTGCGGCGGGGCTTGATGATGGTGAATTGCGTTTCCCAGTAGCGCAACGTCGATTCAGGGATTCCTAGAATCTCTGAAACATCACCGATTTTGTAGAATTTTTTGTCCAGTTGACGCATAGTCTTGCACAGATTGACGGAAATATTTAACTTTGCAGGTTAATTACAACACTGCAAAGGTAAACAAAAAGTTTAGGCTTTGCAACAAAAATCGAACATTTATAACATATTAAGACAAAATATTATGCTGACTGCAAAAGAAATCCGAGAGACCTTCAAGCGTTACTTTGAGGAGCATGGCCACCACATTGTGCCCTCGGCTCCCATGGTAATCAAGGATGATCCAACCCTCATGTTTACCAATGCCGGTATGAACCAGTTCAAGGACATTATCCTGGGCAACAAGGAAGCCCAGTGGCGTCGCGTTGCCGATTCCCAGAAATGCCTCCGCGTGAGCGGCAAGCACAACGACCTGGAAGAGGTGGGCCACGATACCTACCACCACACCATGTTCGAGATGCTCGGCAACTGGTCCTTTGGCGACTATTTCAAGCACGAGGCCATTGACTGGGCATGGGACCTGTTGGTCAATGTCTATGGACTGGAGCCCAAGAATCTGTATGCCACCGTCTTTGAGGGTGACGACAGCATCGGCGTGAGCCGTGACGATGAGGCCGCCAAGTTCTGGGAGGCACATCTGCCCAAGGACCACATCCTCAACGGCAATGCCCACGACAACTTCTGGGAAATGGGTGACACCGGCCCCTGCGGACCGTGCAGCGAAATCCACATCGACCTGCGCAGCGAGGAGGAGAAAGCCGCTGTGCCCGGTGCATCGTTGGTCAACAAGGATAATCCTCTCGTGATTGAAATCTGGAACCTCGTGTTCATGCAGTACAACCGCAAGGTGGACGGCTCGCTGGAGCCGCTGCCCAACAAGGTGATTGACACCGGTATGGGTCTGGAACGCCTGTGCATGGCGCTGCAGGGCAAGAAATCCAACTATGATACCGACGTCTTCCAGCCCCTGATTGGCAAGCTGGGTGAGATGTGCGGCAAGAAATACGGCAACAGCAAGGACGTTGACGTCGCCATGCGCGTGGTAGCCGACCATGTGCGCACCATCGCCTTCTCGGTGGCCGACGGCCAGCTGCCCAGCAATGCCAAGGCGGGCTACGTCATCCGTCGCATCCTGCGTCGTGCAGTGCGCTACGGCTATACCTTCCTGGGCTTCCGTGAGGCGTTCATGTATCGTCTCATCGATACCCTCATCGACAGCATGGGCGATGCTTATCCCGAAATCAAGGCACAGGCCGACCTCATCAAGCACGTTACCAAGGAGGAGGAAGATGCTTTCCTGCGCACCCTCGAGACCGGTATGAAACTCATCGAGAAGGTCATCGCCGACACCAAGGCTGCCGGCAAGACCGTTGTCGATGGCAAGGAAGCCTTTACCCTGTATGACACCTTCGGCTTCCCCCTCGACTTGACCGAACTCATCCTGCGCGAGAACGGCATGACCGTCAACGAGGAGGAATTCAATGTCGAGATGCAGAAGCAGAAACAGCGCGCCCGCAATGCCGCTGCCGTCGAAGCTACCGACTGGGTGGAACTCAGGGACGGCGTGACCGAGTTTGTCGGTTATGACCTCACCGAGTGTGACGTGAACATCCTGCGCTACCGCAAGGTGACTCAGAAGAACAAGTCCTTCTACCAGATTGTGCTTGACCGCTCTCCGTTCTATGCCGAGATGGGCGGTCAGGTGGGTGACCGCGGAACCCTCAAATTGGGTGACGAAGTCATTGAGGTGACCGATACCAAACGCGAGAACAATCTGCCCGTGCACATTACTTCAAAACTCCCGAGCGACGTCAATGCTACTCTGCATGCCACGATTGATCTCGAAGCACGCCATGCTACAGAGTGCAACCATACGGCGACTCACCTCTTGCATGCAGCATTGCGCCATGTGTTGGGCACCCATGTAGAGCAGAAGGGCTCTTATGTTGACCCGGTATCCCTGCGCTTTGACTTCTCCCACTTCCGCAAGGTAACACCCGAGGAGATCCGTCAAGTGGAGCATCTGGCTAATCAGATGATACGCAATGCCATTCCGCGCGAGGAACACCGTGAGGTGCCTATCGACGAGGCTAAGCAGATGGGTGCCATGGCGCTCTTCGGCGAGAAATACGGTGACCGCGTGCGCGTCATCAAGTATGGTGATTCGGTAGAGCTGTGTGGTGGTACTCATGTGCCTAACACCGGTAATATCGGCATGGTGCGCATCGTCAGTGAAAGCAGTATCGCTGCGGGTATCCGCCGTATCGAGGCTGTCACGGGTGCTCGTGTCGAGGAGATGCTTGACGCTATTCAGGACACGATGGGCCAGATCAAGGAGATGCTTAATAATGCCCCCGATGCAATCGCCGCTTTGCAGAAGTCGCTCAGCGAAAATGCCGATCTCAAGAAGCAAGTCGATGATTTCATGAAGCAGCGCATTTCCATCCTCTCCAAGCAACTCATTGCCGAGGCCAAGTTGGAGAATGGAATGAATGTAATCCTCCTCACGGGCAGTCGTTTGCCCGACGTGGTAAAGGGTGTGGCTCTTGCCATCAAGGCCGAATGCCCTGAGGCAACGGCTTTCCTTGCTGCTACTGAGTACGAGGGCAAGCCCATGCTGACCGTGATGCTCAGCGAGGATATCGTCAAGAATGGCAAGAAGGCAGGCGACATCGTGCGTGGCGCTGCCAAGTGCATCCAGGGCGGTGGTGGCGGTCAGCCTCATTTCGCTCAGGCTGGTGGTCGCAACGTGGATGGACTTGTCGATGCCATGCAGGCCATGCGTGACGCCCTTCTTCAGTAAGCTTTATCGCTGTCGCACCTCCTGAATGGACCAAGGGTGCGACAGCGGCTTTTTATATTGATATTCAAGATGGATTATTTATTGCTTGTCGTTGGTTTGGGCCTGTTGCTGCTCGCTGCCAATTATCTTGTTGACTCATCGGTGGCGATTGCCCAGCGGGCGAAGGTATCTAACTTTATCATCGGTCTGACTATCGTCGGCATCGGCACCAGCGCCCCCGAATTGTTTGTCTCGGTGTCCTCGGCGTTGAACAAGGTGCCCAACAATGGCGATATCGCAATGGGTAACGTGTTAGGCTCCAACATCGCCAACATTTTCCTCATTTTGGGTGTGACAGCCGCGATTTTGCCTTTCCCTATCGAGCGCTTGCAGCGTGTGCGCGACATTCCGTTCCTCATCTTCATGTCGGTGCTCGTGATGGCTATTGCCAACGATTCCATTGTCCCCGGACTCGATAGTTCATTGAACATGCTCGACGGTATCGTTTTGCTCATCGTCTTCATCGGATATATGGGCTGGGTGGTTATTCAGAAGGGCAAGGACCCCAAGAAGGCCCTTGTAGAAGCTGACGAGGAAGCCAAGTCGTCACTCACGGGCAAGAGTCCCTGGCTCCTTTGGCCCATCGCGCTGGCGTCACTCGCCCTGCTCATCTACGGCGGCAATCTGTTTCTCGACAGTGCCAAGAATCTGGCCAAAGCGTGGGGATTGAGCGATGCCGTTATTGCCATCACCATTGTTGCCGTCGGCACCTCATTGCCCGAATTGGTGACCGCCATCATTGCCGCGTCCAAGAAGAATCCCCAGCTGGCTTTGGGTAACGTCATCGGCAGCAATTTGTTCAACTTGATGTTTATCCTTGGTGTGGCATCAACCGTTCGACCGCTTTCGTTCCAGTCGATTAACATTGTGGACTATCTGGTGATGCTGGTGGCTGCGCTGATGCTCTATCTGGTCATCTACACGTTCAAGAAAAACAAGTTTGACCGCATCGAGGGTATCATTTTCCTCGCTATCTATATTGCCTATATTGCCTATCTGCTGCTGCGTTAAACCTAATCGGTTTGCTGTAGTCCAATGTTCAAATAGATACAACAAGATGAAACATAGCTCATTCATAACTCTGCTGTGCGCTGCTCTCATGTCATTTGCAGCTCTGGCACAAAACGGCGTGGATACCCGCACCCATATCTTTGACAGCAACGTGCGGTCGCTCAAGGTGTGCCTTGCCAACAATATGTATATGCCCCCGATACTCATGTTGGGCGGCAACAACCCCCTCGTGGTCAGCTTCGATTACCTGGACTACGAGGTCCATTACCTGCGCTACAGTGTCACCCACTGCAATGCCAACTGGCAGCCCTCGTCGCTGCTCGAAAGCGAGTATGTGAGCGGTTTCAACTATGCCGACATTGATGACTATGAGCTCTGCAAGGCAACCTTTGTCCACTATTACAACTACCAGTTCACGCTGCCCAACGAGAACATGGAATTTCTGGTCAGTGGCAACTACCTGCTCACGGTCTATGAGGAGGACGACCCCGACGAGATTCTGTTCCAGACGCGTTTCTCGGTTTGCGAGGGCAATGTGCACGTCTATCCCCAGGTGACGTCGCGCACCGATATCGAGTACAACAACCGCTATCAGCAGGTGAGCTTCGATGTCAAATACAAGCCCGGTCAGGTTCGCGACCCCTTCAGCGAGTTCATCTGCGTCGTCAGCCAGAACTCGCGCGAGGACAATGCAGTGACGGTCACACGCCCAATGACGGTCACAGTCGATCACGTCTCCTATGAAAGCAACCGCAGCCTCATCTTCCCTGCCGGCAACGAGTTCCGCCGTTTTGAGACAGTCTTTGCCCACAACATGAACATGGGTGTCCAGTCCATAGACTACTACGAGCCCATCTATCATGCCACGCTGTTCTTGGATAAGTCCCGCAGTAATACGCAATACCTCTATGACAAGACGCAGTTCGGGCGCTTCACCATCCGCAACGGCGAGTCCCGTGGCGAGAGCGCTGTCGAGGCCGATTACATAATGACGCACTTTAATCTCGACTTGGGCGGCAAACTCACTGGTGGCAACGTGATGCTCTATGGCGAGTTCACTGAGGGCTATCCGGCTTCGCAGATGATGAAATATGATGCTTCCAGTGGTTATTATTCTGCCGACATCCTCCTCAAGCAGGGCGCCTATAATTACATGTACCTTTGGGTGCCTGATGGCTCAACGGTGGGGCAGACGGGTAGAATCGAGGGTGACCACTACGAGACCGTCAACGAGTACCTCGTCAAGGTCTATCAGCATCCCATGGGCGAGCGCTACGACCGCCTGGTCGGCTACGGCGTCACCTACTCCGGCCGATAATCCCCCCGAATAATCAGACCATCTAGAATATCTAGATAATCTAGAGTTTCTAGAGCTTCTAGAATAATTAGCTCATGCGGGTCTTGTAGTCGATGTAATCAAATTCTCTCAGGACTTCAACGGTGCCGTCCATGCGTTTCAGCAGGATGGACGGGTGCTGGATGCCGTTAAACATGTTGGTCTTGACGGTCGTGTAGTGGTTCATGTCCTCGAAGGTGATGCGGTCGCCGCGCTTCAACGGCTGCTCAAAGCTCCAGTCGCCCACATAGTCGCCGCTCAGGCACGAATTGCCGCCCATGCGGTAAGTCGGTTTCGTCGGGTCCACGTCGTCGAGCGCTTGGCTGATGACGGGCTTGTAGGGCATTTCCAGGCAGTCGGGCATGTGACAGGCGAATGACACGTCAACTATCGCGGTAGTGATGCCGCTGTTGGTCACCACGTCCACCACGCTGGCCTCCAGGTCGCCCGTTTGCCAGCACCAGGCGCTGCCGGGCTCCAGAATGAGCTGCAGGTTGGGGTAGGCGCCCTGGAAAGCACCCAGCACCTGCTCCAGATGCTTGATATTGTACCCTTTGCGTGTCATCAGGTGACCGCCACCCATATTGAGCCACTTGAGGCGTGGCAGGTATTGGCCGAACTGCTGTTTCAGTGCCAGCAGCACTTTCTCCAGGTCAAAACTCGTGCTCTCGCACAGGGCATGGAAGTGGAAGCCCTCAATCCCCTCGGGCAGTTCCTTGAGGTCGCTTGCCAGCACGCCGAAGCGCGACCCGGGGCAGCAGGGATTGTAGATGTCGGTCTCGATGACCGAGCACATGGGGTTGACGCGCAGGCCGCAGCTCACCTGTTCGCCGGGCCAGTCGGCATTGTGCTGGTTCACACGGTCGGCAAAGCGCAAGTATTGCTCAATGGAGTTAAAGGTGATGTGCGAACTGCCCGCGATGTAGGCGTCGATGGTGTCCTCGGTATAGGCGGGACAATAGGTGTGGGTGCGGCACTTGAGCTCATCGTTGGCAAGCAGCATCTCGTTCACCGAGCTGGCAGTGGACTCGATGCCGTACTCCCTGAAGATGTCAAACGTGCGCCACAGCGCGTTGGCCTTGAACGCCATGATGATATCCACACCCGTGCGCTGGGCAACACCGGTAATCAGCTCGATGTTCTTGCGCAACTTTTCCTCATACACGATATAATAGGGCGTCTTGTACTCTTCCATGTGATATTGTGGTTTTTAAAGAATTTCAAATTTTGCGAATTTCAGCAGCAGTTTTCTCGTTTGGCCGTCGTGAAAAACAACGTCGATTTTGGCATCACCGCTCGTGTCGATGTTGGTGACTGTACCGCGTCCGAACCTCTGGTGCAGGATTTCGCTCCTCACGCTCAATTCATCAACCGTGTGGATGGTGAAGTTGCCGCTGGCGGCAGGAGCGGGTGGGGTGGGTGCCGACGGCCTTGACGGTGGTTGCATGGGCGTCCGTCGCGTGGGCGTTGTCCGTGTGGACCGGGGCTCTTCCTCGGTGCGTCTCGGCGTGGCGCTTCTCTTGGGTGACTGGCTGTTCCACTCGTCGCGCATGGCATCCAAGTCGTCCTCGTCATCCCAGCGCGAGCGCTTGCGGGCTGGCATGGCAGTAGAGTTGGTGCTGCCCATCAGCAAGTATTCTGGCGCTATGTCCTTCAGGAAACGGCTGATGACGCATGACCTGGTCTGACCATTGTGGTAGCGTGACGTGGCATAGGTGATGATACAGTTCACCTCGGCGCGCGTTATGGCGACATAGAGCAAGCGGCGCTCCTCTTCAATCTGGTAGAGGGATCCGGCGCTCATCGCGCTCGGGAACAGGTCTTCCTCAACACCCACGATGATGACGTTCCTGAATTCCAGACCCTTGGCGGCATGGACGGTCATCAGGGTGACTTTTTCGCCATCGGGGTCGTTCATGTCCTGGTCGGTGAGCAGCGAGGTCTCGGCAAGAAAATCGCCAATCAGGCAATGCTCGTCACCGGTCTCCTCCTTGATTTGCTGAAAATCATTAACGGCATTCAGCAGCTCATCGAGGTTCTCGATGCGGCTGATATTCTCGGGGGTATTGTCGCC
Source organism: uncultured Bacteroidales bacterium (assembly GCA_902800715.1). Classification (GTDB taxonomy): domain Bacteria; phylum Bacteroidota; class Bacteroidia; order Bacteroidales; family Muribaculaceae; genus Sodaliphilus. Next base: position 50,770 of record CADCFN010000018.1, on the reverse strand, counting down.
CATGAGCACGCTCTTGATGTGGGAGCGCTTGATGGTCTCCTTGGCGACGGTCAAGGCATCGTCACCCTGCTGGTTCAGCTCTATCAGCCCTTTAATCAGGTCAGTAAAGCCGTCCAACTTGGCGAGTGTGCCGCGATTCACGTTCAATCCATATTGCTCGGCATTGTTGATGACTTGCCACAGGCTCACACCGCTCTGCGTAGCGCAATGGGTGATTTTGCCCACCGTGGTGTCACCGATGCCACGGGCGGGGTAGTTGATGACGCGGCGCAGCGCTTCGTCATCGTCGGGGTTGATGACGAGCCTGAAGTAGCAGATGGCGTCTTTCACCTCCTTGCGCTGGTAGAACGACAGGCCGCCGTAGATGCGGTAGGGGATGGCGTTGCGCATGTTGCCGTGCTTGTCACGCCGCCCGCCGTTGCTCAAGGCTTCCTCCAGCACGCGCGACTGGGCGTTGGTGCGGTACAGCACCGCATAATCCTCGTAGCTGTCGCCCTGACGTGCCTTCAACGCGGCAATCTGGTTGGCGACGACATAGGCTTCCTCGTAGTCACTGTAGCACTGGATGACCGGGATGCGGTCGCCGACGGCGTTCTTGCTGAACAAGTGCTTGGCAATCTGGCCTTTGTTCTTCTCGATGAGGCTGTTGGCGGCATCGGTGATGGTCTGTGTCGAACGGTAGTTGCGTTCCAGCTTGAAGGTCTTGATGTCGGGATAGAAGCGCTGCAGCCGCAGGATGTTGTCGATATTTGCCCCGCGGAAACTGTAGATGCTCTGGGCATCGTCGCCCACGACACACAGGCGGTTGTATTTCTTGCTCAACTGGTAGACAATCAGGTGCTGCGAGAAGTTGGTATCCTGATACTCGTCAACTAGGATGTAGCGGAAGAACTCCTGGTACTGTTCCAGCACGTCTTGGTGGTCGCGCAGCAGGATGTTGGTGTAGAGCAGCAGGTCATCAAAGTCCATCGCTCCGGCAATGTGGCAACGGCTCCAATAGGCCCTGTAGATAGCGGCTGTCTCGGGGCGCTGGGCGTCACGGTCGGCATCGATGAGTGCCTGGTTGCGGGCATAGTCATCAGGCCCTATCAAGGCATTCTTGGCGTTGCTGATTTGGGTCTGGATGGTGGCTGGCTTATAGAGTTTGTCATCTAGCCCCATCTCCTTGACGATGAGCTTGATGAGGGAGCGCGAGTCGCTCTGGTCGTAGATGGTGAAATCGGGCTTGAAGCCGATGCGCTCGGCATTGCGGCGCAGCAGGCGCGAGAAAATCGAGTGGAACGTGCCCATCCACAGCTGGGCGGCGACATCGGGTCCCGCCAGCGGCTCGATGCGCTCACGCATCTCTCGGGCAGCCTTGTTTGTGAACGTCAGCGCCATGATGCGCCACGGCTCGTACCCCTGTTGCAGCAGGTGCACTATTTTATAGGTGAGCACACGGGTTTTGCCCGAGCCTGCACCGGCAATCACCAGTTGCGGCCCGTCGCAGTACTCGACAGCCGCCCGTTGCTGTTCATTCAGTTTCTCAAGATAGTTTTCATTCATGGTTGCAAATATAGTAAAAAATCAGGTGGGCTCAAATGCCTGAACCCACCTTTGGCGATAAATTATCGTTAAAAACAATTTACAGGGCTAAGCGCAGTCCCAGGTAGTGTTCCTTGAAGGACGGGGCGCCGTAGTTGCGGGCAAACACACGGCAGTACTTGGCGGAGTTGCACCAGCTGCCGCCACGGCTCACGCGATAGAAACCCGTTGCAGGTCCCGTGGGGTTGGTCTGCTCCTCGCTGCTGTAGTTGCCGTACCAGTCCTGGCACCACTCCCACACGTTGCCGCTCATGTCATAAAGGTCCAAAGCGTTGCGCGACTTGGTACACACATAATGTGTACCGTAATTATAATCCTCGGGACCAAGTGCAAAGCTATTATCGTAGAACCATGCCACATCATAGATGTTGTTGCTGCCGGCATAGATGTAGTCGCTGTGGGCATCACCACCACGGGCGGCATACTCCCACTCGGCCTCGGTGGGCAAGCGGAACTTCCTGCCCGTCAGCTCATTTAACTTGGCGATAAACTCCTGGCAGTCATTCCATGACACTTGCTCCACGGGATTATTGGGTTTGCCCTTGAACTTGCTCGGGTTATTGCCCATTACAGCCTCCCACAGCTGCTGAGTCACCTCGGTCTGACCAATACGGTAACTTGAGAGCGTCACTTGGTGGGCGGGTTTCAGATTTTCATCAGTATTGTTGTTATTGGGGTCGCCCATCATGAATGTTCCGCCGTTGACCTTCTTCAGTTTGAAAGCCACACCATTGACCACGAAGAGCTCGTCACCGAGTACAACGACCACGACGAGTTCGGTGCTGGCTCCAGTGGTGTTATCGGTGACGCGGATGATACTCATGCCCTCTGCAACACCTTCTACGTTAAATGTATTGCCGTCAATGCCGATAATCACGTTGTTTTCGCCTTCAACCACGTTGTAACTGTAAGCGCCATGGCCGTTAAGGATATTGATGGCCATGCTCTCGCCGTCTCCCAGCTCGATGACGGTCTGGCTTAATCGGAATCTGGGGCTGTCATCAGCATCATAAGCGAGGCGAATACCCACGTTGTTTTGCCAGAAGTCAGGCCGCTTGCTGTCACGGCTCGACACGCGGCACTCATTGGCATCGCTATTCCAGGCACCGCCACGCAACACACGGTTTGAGCCCGTAGCAGGACCAGTCGGGTCATTCTGAGCCGTGCTGCTGTAGTTGCCGTACCAATCCTGGCACCACTCCCACAAGTTACCGCTCATGTCATAAAGGCCCAATTCGTTTGCGCGACGACTACCAATAGTTGCCGTGCCATAATACATGGGATTGCACCACGCCACATCATTAATCGAGTCGCTACCGGCATACTTATAGCCGCGGCCCAGTTGGCCGCCACGGGCTGCGTACTCCCACTCGGCCTCGGTGGGCAGGCGGAAATGCTTGCCTGTTCTCATGTTCAACCTGGCGATAAACTTCTGGCAATCGTACCATGATACCTGTTCCACGGGCCTGTCGATGTACTCATAAATACCATCGTAGGGGATGTATTCTGACTTGCCTTCTCCTCTCATGGGGGCTTCACAAGGCACTTCATAGTGGAAGTTGCTGGGGTTGCTACCCATCACATTCCACCACGTTGCCTGCAACACTTCGGTCAGGCCGATGTAGAAGTCAGACACTGTTACCTCATGGGCAGGCTGCTCGTCCTCATTGTAATCATCACCCTGCTCAGCCGTGGCACCCATGGTGAACGTGCCGCCCTTGATGGGAACCATTCTGAAGCGCGGTCCACCAAATACATCATTAATGATTTCACTTTCAACATAAACATGTGCTGAAAGGACAGTTGTGAGGCCAGTAACATTATCGGTAACAAAAATGTCGTATATACCAGCAGCCTTGCCTGTCACGGTCAGGCGGTCACCGTCAACACTCACATCAACACTCGCATCAACATTGTTGCCAGTCACCGTGTAATCACCACTGCCATTGAGGATATTCACTGTCTTACTCTCACCGATGAATACTTGTAAATGCGTCTCCGAGAGGCGGAATTTAGTACTGTTCTCCTCGTCGAGCACGAGGCGAAGACCATAGTTCCACCAGCCGCTCATGCCCGATCGGTTAGTCACGCGGCATTGAGTTGCGTCTCCGTTACAATTGCCGCCACGGACACCTCCATGATATCCAGTATGTTCACCTATTGGGTCGGTTTGGGCGTCACTGCTGTATTCGCCAAACACATCTTGACAATACTCTAACACATTGCCACTCATGTCATACAGTCCCAATTCGTTAGGCAGCTTGAGGGCGACTGGCTGGGGACCCAGATTGTTATCGGGCGAAGGTACGGGTACTCTATTGCCCCCTTGCAACGACAATCGGCGCTCAGGCTGCATTGGAGAATTGGACTCATCGCTACGTGGTGCGTAGAGAGGGGGGTCTGATTCCTCGTGAATCTTACAGGTGCCTTGATACCACGCCACATCATCGATTGAATTGCTGCCAGCGTATTTGAACCCTTTACTGTGTATGCCACCACGGGCAGCAAACTCCCATTCGGCCTCGGTGGGCAGGCGGAACTGCTTGCCGGTCAATGCATTCAGTTTGACAATAAATTCTTGGCAATCAGACCATTCGACCTTATCCACGGGCTGGGTCCAGTTGTCATTGTAACCGTATATATTGGCGCTATTATTGCGACCCATCACAGCGACCCATAGTTCTTGGGTTACTTCGGTCTGACCGATGCTAAAGCCCGAGAGTGTTACCTCGTGGGCTGGTTTCTCATCGTCACCGGCCTCGAGGTCGTCATCGGCCGCACCCATCATGAAGGTACCGCCCTCGACACCAATCATCGTGAACGACACACCGTTGACGGTGAAAGTCTGCATCGTTGCAGCCACGATGGCCCTAAGAACGCTCACAGCACCGGTGGCGTTATCTGTAATATGTATCTGGGTCATGCCCACTTGATTTCCCGTAACAGTAAGGCGGTCACCATCAATACTTACACTGACGCTGTCGCCACAAGTGACTGTATAAGCCCCGTTGCCATTCAGGAGATTGACCGTTGCCTCACCGCCAACCGATACCGTCACGGTATTTTCCGACAGACGGAATGAATGGTCTTCGCCCAGGACGAGACGCAAGCCTAAGGTACGTTGCTTGTTGATATCATCACATAGCTCCCTAAACGACACACGACACACCGTCGAGTCGTAACTAAACCAATAGTAGCCGCCACGCGCCACCCTATCATTATATTCAGACGATGATGGGCCTGTAGGGTTGTATTGCGGATAAGGTCTGTATTTTCCGAAAAAGTCCTGGCATCTTTCCCACACGTTACCGCTCATGTCATACAGTCCCAACTCGTTGGGCTTTTTGGTGGCAACAGGACGGGTAACCATATCATCTAAGTCGCATAAATCATGCCATGCCACCTCATCCACGTCGTCGCTGCCAGCGTACATGTAGCCCCGGCTCAGGTTTCCGCCACGGGCGGCAAATTCCCATTCAGCCTCGGTAGGCAGGCGGAAGGTTTGGCCCGTAAGCTGGTTCAGTTTGGCAATAAATGCATGGCAGTCGTCCCAGTTGACATTTTCCACGGGACGGCTCAGGTCTTCATAATATCCGTTGGCTGAGCTGATGATGCTCGGGTTATTGCCCATCACCGCTTGCCACAATTCCTGTGTCACTTCGGTCTGGCCGATTTCATAGCTCGGCAGCGTCACCTCGTGGGTGGGCAGTTCATCCCTGCAATATGAATCCGGACCGAGCTCGGCGGTCAAACCCATCGTGAAGGTACCGCCATCGACCACTACCATATTGAACGACACGCCGTTCGCCGTATAGGTTTTAACCTCGGCAGGGTTCAAATCAGCGCCATCCAGCAGATGGTCTATCAATTTGGTGAGGTCGTTGATGGTGACTTCGCCATCACGGTCAATATCGGCATTGGCGTTGCTCATGGGGTTGTCACCTTGCAGCAGATAATCTACCAATGATGTCACGTCGTTGATGTCCACACAGTCGTCACAGTTCACATCGCCTGGCTGCCAGGGGACGCCTGCCGACACCGACAGGACTGCCACAAGCAGTAAAACAAAGATTTGCAATGCTTTTTTCATGTCTTGATTTTGTTTGTTGATAAGTTAAAAGGCTATCAGTTAATGAGTTAATAAGTTGATAATATCATTCATCTTGCAAAAGTAAATAAAAATACCGAATTTCCACCCATGTATCATAAAAAAGTCACGTCCACCCCCTTCATCAGGGGCAACGTCATGTAAGCAAAATAAAACCAGAAAAACACCCGAAGGGTGACCGTTGAGTAAGCTGCCGACCAAAATGGAAAAAAGAAGGTAGCGAATCACCCGAAGGGTGACCGTTGAGTAACCCGTGGTACCTGGCAACGAAACGAGCGTAGCGAGTGAAGTGCCAGGCACCACGGGCTATAGCCACCATCCCTGTCGTCGCCGAAGGCGACCCCGACAACGTGGTAGGACTCCTCATGGGGTCGCCTCCAGCGACATTCTTATGTTTTGCGGTACCCGTGGTGATGCTGACTCTCTCGCTTCGCTCGAAAGCCAGCATTACCACGGGTTACTCATAGGCTCGCCCTTTGGGCGAGAATTTTCTGCCGCCCCAATGGGGCTAGAATGAGCACCTAACTAATGCAGGGGTTGCACTCGGCTTTGCCTCGTTGCACCCCTGCCTATGTTCTGTCCGCTCCTGACGGAGCTTGTAGTTGCACCCCTGCCTATGTTCTGGCCGCTCCTGACGGAGCTTGTAGTTGCACCCCTGCCTATGTTCTGTCCGCTCCTGACGGAGCTTGTAGTTGCACCCTTGTGGCCGCTCCTGACGGAGCTTTTACGGAGACTAGTGTTTCTATACCTCTTTATCGAAGGTGGCTTCGCGGTACTTGATGAGTTCGATGTTCAAGCGCTCGAGCAGTGAGAGCTGGACGTCGTCGTTGCTGTCGGCAGGTTTGTACCACGGCTGTTTTTCGAAGTATGCCTTCAGGTCCTTGGACTGGAACACATAACCGCGACGTGCAAGGATGAAATTGCGCATCAGGCGCAGCGTCGGTTTGTCATAGTAGTTCAGTTCGCTGCCGTGGAGCAACGTGTTGCAGACGAAGTCATAGCAGCCGTAATTTGAACTGGAACTGGTGAGGGTAAAACTGTCAACAAGCAATCGGTGCGGAAACTCGTACTCATCATACCCCACCGGATACAGGCGCAGGCCACACTTGATGAACTCCACTTCCATAGGACCGTTCAACGGAGTGCCTTCACCGTCGATGCTGAGGATGCCTGTCGTATGGCCGTTAAAGGTTACGGGCTCGATGGGCACATAGGTGCCACCCACGAGGGCCTTGTTCCAGTCGATGGACACGCGGGTGCCGTCGGCCATGGTGTAGTCGCCCCTGATGAGCGTCATCCAGGTTTCCACGTTGAGTTTCTGGTTGTCCTCTTCTCTGGTGCAGGACATCAATTTGTACAGGGTGTCTTCTGCGTCATAGAAACAAAGGATATTCAAGTCCTCCTGCTGGATGAGGCGAACGGTGTGCCCTACTTCTTCGACCATCATGGCGTCGTTGGGACCCTGGGCGATGGTGTAAGTGCCGGGGTCGCCTTTCACGGGCACCAGCATGAATTCGAGTTCCTCGCCCTCGACTGTCGAGTCAAGAATCACTTTGCCCCCATCACTCAGGGTGGCGGTATAGACGAGTGCACCATTGTACCACATGCTGCCTTGCTCGAGGTATTGTGCCCCTGCAACTAGGGCGGTGAGCATCATTAAGATGATTGTTATTCTTCTCATTGGATATTGATTTTGTTGTGTTAATTTCTTGTTAATCAGCAATTCGGTATTCCTTGCCGGTGAATCGACCGTCGACGGTATAGACGCGCTCCATCGAGTACCGTCCGCCTTCAGGGGCATACTGGTAATTGCTCATGTGGATTTCCTGTTTCTCGGGATCGATGGCAACCAGCCCCTCGTTGGTAGGCAACTGGATGGCTTCTTTGGTACTCATGTCGATGACGTAAGACCAGACGTTGCGGCCGTCGGGACAGCCCTCGACAAAGATTTTGTCGGCATCCCATGGTATGAAGAGGGCGTTTAAGCAGTCGCCGGCGGCAATCTGGTCAATCGCAACCTTGATGCCGTTGCCGTCTTGCATCTGTGCCCATCGCGGTTCGGCGGTGTTCTCGGTGACAAGGATGCAAGTCACAAAGCCCGTGTTCTTGTCACGCAGCCACACCGAGTACTGGCCGTTCTCAGAGCCAACGCCGTCGACGTTCACATACAGTTCCCTGTCATCGTCCTCATCTTTTAGCTCGGCATCTTCGGGCAGTCTTTCCTCCTCTTCCATCTCGTCCATGTCTTCGTAGGGATTTGCGGTGGAGTTGTGATACACATGAGCCATGCCGGTAAAGGTATATTGGTGGTACCAGTTCTCACCGGCAGGTGAGGTCTCTTCCACGGTGATGGTCTGGTCGTATTCAAATCCCAGATAATAGTGTAATGTGGAATCTTTCCATTTGCGCGGCAGGTTTTGGAAGGGGGTGGCTTGAGGCGTCATCATCCGTTTGGCGTGGTCGTAGTAGTAGAAGCAGCAGAAAGGCTGCACCTTGTTATCGGCCTCAGCGAAACTGATGACGAACCACAGGTTCCCGTTGTCGCACAGATAGTTGCGCGCTTCGACATCTTGGGTCGCTCCATCCATGTGATGAAAATAGGCCCAGTTAAAGTCCTCACAGTCCACAAACACAATGCCGTGGCACCCCGGGGGCATCGTCGCTTCGTCATGCTGATAATAGCTGTTGTCGCCTGCCGCATCGATAATCGCCTGCACGCTCGCGGTGGGCCAGACGGCGTGAAATGCCCTCATCAGCGTCATTACATCGACCGTTCCGTTGCTACTCTTCACGGGGATAGGCTTGCTCATCCAGTTGTCATTGACGACCTTGAGCGGCTGGATGCTGGCTTGCATGCCTCTGGCGCCAAGTGCCAGCGCACAGCAGCATAATAGTAATGTGATTGCTTTTTTCATCGCTTGATTGTCATTTTTCGTCGATTTCAGTCCAGTAGATGTAAGGCTCAATGGCATTAGGAACCGCCTTCATGTAAGCCTTTCCTTGCTCAGCGCTGATTTCCTTGCCGTTGAGTGTGGCGCCGTCAATTTCACCGTAAACCTCCAGTGCATTGAAACTCTCGACACACTTGCCGCCCTTGAACTTGAAGATTTCGGTATAATAGGACGGACCTCCGGCAGGTCCCGAAATCACCAGGTAATGGTTGCCGTCCCGACTCTCGGGGAACGAGGGCTTTAAATTGGCTCTCACGGTACCCACGAGTTTGAGTTTGCCGTTCTCGCGGCTGAAGAATGCACCGTTCTCCTCCTCATCGTCGCTGATCCAGATTTGCTCGCCTTCATAGTCGATATAGACGTGGCTCCACTTGGACAGTTTCACGAACTTGTTTTCTCCGGGGTCGTCGTCGAGGTATATTTTCTTCATACTCTCGATGTCTTTCTTCCACACGGGGAGGGGTTCGTCGATGAGAGAGTGGTAAACGGTATATTGCTGGCGGTCGAGTTTGCCGTTACCCAGGAGCATGATGCCGGTGGTGGCACTCTCGGGAGCCCAATGGATGTAGCAGAATTCCGTTCCTAGTGGACCTTCAAATACCGCTTCGATGCTGCTGGGTTGGTATTCGCCGCCGTCATCGGCATTCCATGTGGGGCCGTATTCGGGGTCATACCAGCCTTCGACGGGATAGGAATAGATTTTATCGCCGTCGGTAATGATTTCCAGCGCCAATGCCGATTTCTCGTTCGGGTCGTGTTTCTTCCTTGTGCTGTTCTTGTATTCGCCCTCGAATTGCAGCACGCCATAGGTGTAACGGTCACCGATGATGCAGCATTCCACCGAGCGCGAGACCTTCATGCCGTATTTTTCCTCCATCTTCTTGATGACGGCAAATCTCATGGGCAGTTCCCTGTCGGTCGATGTCGGTTTGATTTTCAGCGCTTTGTGGGTGGCGAGATAGCTGTCGGTGACGACAACAACGCCGTCGTCATCCTGATTGGAGCCGCCTTGGAAGGTGAATCGGGCACCAGGGGAGGGGATTTCGGGTCTGCTGTGCAACTCGCCCGGGAACATCTGCTCGCCGTCGGGGTTGAGCAGAATCTCGTCCACATATTTCACGTCCCGCGTCTTGATGCCGTCAACAATCAGTTTGGTGTACTTGGATGCATTGTGGCGGAATCGCTCCTGAAGATCCCATTCCTGATGCGCATCGTCATAGTACTCGGCATAATCTTCGTCCTTCTGGGGCTCTTCAGGATTAGTCCAATAAACCATCTGCATCATGTCGTTGCTGTTCCCGAGCAGGAACATGGGTGGGAGAGTGGTTCCGCCCTTCTTGTCGGGAGCACTGCCTGCCGTTAGGGTAAGAATACTGCAGGCAAAAATCAATGTAAGTAATAATTTTTTATTCATCGCCAAATGTACTTGTGGTTTCGTCAATGATTTCTAGGTATCCGTCTACCCACGCATAGGTCCATGTGGTGATTTCCACCGCATCGGTGCGGGCGGTACTGGTGATAGTCTTGGTGTCGGGATGAACGACGGGGTTGCTGATTCGGTCAAAGTCCAGAACCAGGGAGAAGCGCTTTTCCTCGTCATTCCATACAAAGGCGACATAGTACTCTGAAACGCGCCCCACGCAGTTGCGGCCGATGAAAACCATCAGGTCTGGGATGCCGTCAAAGTTGATGTCCGTCTTATCGTCCACCCATCTGGCGGCCTCGTCGGCGCTGGGCGCTTTATCAAGCCTCTCAACCAGGTCGCCTTCAAATTCCATCTCGGGTTCCTCGTCCTGCGACGTGTAACCCTTGACAGATATCCGCCCGATGTAGCCCTCGCTGTCGGTGCCGAACGACACGTCAAAGCGGTAGTTATCGCGCTCGGTGCAGGTCACACCGGTCTCTTTGCCCAGCAAGCAGTCATCCGGTTGGATGTCGTGCGCAAGCAGTTGCAGGCAACTGCACAACGTCAATATGGCTAATAGTTTTCTCATATCACTTGAATTTGATGGATTGGATAATCGGGGTCACGATGCTGTTATAGAACTTGGCATCTCCTTCATAGTAGGAAATGGTGCCGCCTGCGGCTTTGCCGTTCCCGCCGATGACAAGGAAGTGCCAGTAGACCACATGGCCATTATCGATTTCGCTGGTCGTACGCATAATCATGGTGTTGCCTTCAACTGTGGTCTCAACAACAGTTTCCTCCATGGCCTTGACTGACCATGTCATGTTCTCGGCATACTCGTTCAGGTCGTCGAGTTCTACATCCGTCTCAAATACGTTGATTGTGGCACTGGAAAGGTATTCATCGCCATCGTCACGCACGTTTACTGCATTGGAATTAAAACTCTTGTTTGTGTCGGTGCTCCAACCATCAGACTTCTCAAATTCAGCAGGAAGGCTGACTGTAAACCCTACCAAATCATAGGTTTTGTAACCTTCGGGGGCTGCTGCATTTGCATGGATGGTGCTAGTACACAGCGCCAACGCAACACTTGCTGCAATGGTGACATTGATAATTATTTTCTTCATAAGCCTAATAAATTGTTTAACTATTCGCAAAATTATAGAAAAACTGCGAATTAATCAACGATTTTGTAAAAAATATCATTCCCAAGCCCCCAAAGAAACTATTAACTATTAACTATTATCTATTAACTCCTGATAGAGTGGTATTTCTTCCAGGAAGCGGTAACTGTTATTCTCGTAGTCGATTTGGCAGCAGTAGTGACTCAGGCCGTTGCTCACAATCAGGTAGCGCGCCTTGAGCACCATGTTGTAGCGCACAATCTGGTCAAACACCTTCTGCGTCACGTTGATGCTGGGCGCCTTGTATTCCACGATGACCAGTGGTTGTCCCGTGCGGTCGGCGACCACCGTGTCGCAGCGGCGGGCGATGCCGTTCTGTGTCAGCGACACCTCATTGCCCATCAGCGCGGCGGGAAACTGCCTGTCGGTAATCAGCCACTCCACGAAGTGCTGACGCACCCATTCCTCGGGCGTCAGCGCCACCCATCGGTCGCGCAGCCGGTCCCAAATCGCCCACGAGCCGTCCTCCCGTTTCGTCACCTTAAAATCATATTCCGGTAAATTCAACTCCACCATAATCGACTTCAAAATCTTTTTACAAAAGTAGAAAAAAATACCTACCTTTGCAAAAAAAACAAAGATTACTCATGAAACGGATTCTTTTCACCTTATCTATTGCCATTATGGCGATGACTGCCATGGCGCAGCAGTTTGACGACGTTTTTGAGAGCCGCACCCTTCGTCTGGACTATATCTTTGCGGGTAACCATGATGCCCAGCAGATTTATCTGGAGCAGATGTATGTCACACCGCAGTGGGCGGGCCGTAAGAGCCGCCTCGCCGACGTCCCCCTGAAGGGCAACGGCCAGATTCAGGTCAGGGACCATGCCACGGGCCAGGTGCTGTTTGTCCACACCTTCTCGACGCTCTTCCAGGAGTGGCTGGCTACCGAGGAAGCCACCAAGGTGAGCAAAGCCTTCGCCACGAGTTACAATGTGCCCATGCCCAAGCAGCCCGTTGACGTCACCGTCACGCTCACCGACTTCCACGGCAAGGTGGTGACCAGCCTGACGCATACCGTGGACCCCGCCGACATCCTTATCCGCCAGATTGGCGACAATGGCATCCCTTATCATTACATCTGGAAAGGCAAGACTGTAGAGACGCAAAATCTTGCGTCTCCCGACCAGCCCGGTAAGCGCAACTACATGCCCACCGAGGGTCCCCTTGGCGGCGAGCCCGACATCACCGAGTGCATCGACCTGGCGATTGTGGCCGAGGGCTACACCCGTGCCCAGATGGGTAAGTTCTATGCCGACTGCCAGCGTGTCGTGGATGCGCTGTTTGCTCATGAGCCGTTCACCTCGATGAAGGACCGTTTCAATGTCGTCGCCGTGGCTGCCGAGTCGCTCACCAGCGGCCCCAGCGTGCCGCACCTGGGACGCTGGAGCGCCACACCCGTGGGCACCCACTACGACACCTTCTACAGCGACCGCTACCTGATGACGCAGGACATCCATCGCCTGTATGACGTGCTGTCGGGCGTCCCCTTCGAGCACATCATCGTGCTGGTCAACAGCGACACCTACGGCGGTGGCGGCATCTACAACCAGATTACCGTCACCACGAGCGACCATCCCACGTTCCACCAGGTGCTCGTGCATGAGTTCGGCCACGCCTACGCTGGCTTGGGCGATGAATATTTCTATGATGACGCCTACGAGAGCATGTATCCCGCCGATACCGAGCCCTGGGAGCCCAACCTGACCACGCTGGTCGATTTCCAGAGCAAGTGGGCCGACATGGTGCCCAAGGGCGTTGCCATCCCCACTCCTCCCGACCCCAAGGTGCCTAATTACCGCAAAATCACCACCGAGAAGGAGCAGCGCCTGCTCGATGCCGCCACGCAGCGCGTCGGCGTGTTCGAGGGTGGGGGCTACCAGTCCAAGGGCGTCTATCGTCCTGCCCAGGAATGCCGCATGAAGATTAACGAGGTGCAGAACTTCTGCCCCGTGTGTTCACGCGCCATCCAGCGCATCACCGACTTCTACACGAGCCACTAACTCCACGGCTCAAGTCTGAAATAACGAATCGGGCTTGCGCCCGAGAAAACATTTAGTTTGATTCTAGACAAATACAGGGAATAGGATAGCAGTCGACACTACAAAGTGCCTCATTATTAAACCGTGCTAAAGCACGGGAAATTAATCAAATTAAAATTTTAAAATTAATTTTTTTTAATTTCCCGCCCAACGGGCGGTTTATATGTTTTTGAGTCCGATACCCTTGTTTTGTCAAATGGATTGTTGCTCCAGGGCAAGCAGGAATTCAAAGTGCCTCTATATTATTAAACCGCGCATAAGCACGGGAAATTAATCAAATTAAAATTTTAAAATTAATTTTTTTTAATTTTCCGCCCAACGGGCGGTTTATATGTTTTTGAGTCCGATACCCTTATTTTGTCAAATGGATTTTTGCTCCAAGGCGAGCAGGAATTGCTTTTTGTCGGTGCCCGGGGCATAGCCGCCCAGGGTGCCGTTGGCGTTGATGACGCGGTGGCAGGGCACGACGATGGCGACGGGGTTGTTGTGGTTGGCCTGTGCAACCGGGCGCGATGCCTTGGCGTTGCCCAGGCGAGTGGCCTGTTCGCCGTAGGAAATCGTCTTGCCGTACGGAATCTGTCGCAGCACGTCCCACGCCTTCATCTGGAACTCGGTGCCTTTCATGACGAGGGGCAGCGAGAACTCACGGCGTGTTCCTGCAAAGTATTCCTCCAGCTGACGGATGCACTGGGCGAGTAGGGGAGTAACCGCTTCGACGGGCTCCAGTTTCAGTCTAGCCGCGATTTTATCGAGTTCGTCAGCACTCCAGCCAATCAGGGCGATGCCCTCGTCGCTGGCGGCAATGATGAGCGTGCCCACGGGCGACTCCATGGTCGTGTGGCACAGGTGGCCCTTGTGGACGGGCTCTATACTCAGTTCGGCGGCTTTGTTGAGCATGAGACGATAGGCAGCGGCATACTCGTTGCCGATGATGCCGTCGAGGATAGCGTCCTTGATGGCATCCTTGATATAGCCCACGGGGCGCGATGGCGTGAGGCCGAAGGTCTGCATGATTTCCTCGCCATCGACGGGCGGCTGGAAGTTGCGCACACGGTCCTTCTCCTCGATGTCCACCAGTTTGCGTTTCACCAGGTCGAAATTCTCGCGGAAGCGCTGCACCTTGTTCTGGTTCTTGCTCGTGATGTCGGCCTTGCACAGCGTCATCAGGTCGTCGATATCGTCGCCCGCGTCAAAGAGCAGCCGCCTCACGGCGCTGTCGGTCACCTCGTCCTCGACCAGGGCGATGGGACGCATGTGCAGGCCCACGAGTTTTTTCACATATTTCATGTGCTCGTTGAGCGGCAGGCGCATCTTGGCAAAAATCTTGGGCACCATCTTCTCGCCGACGAAGTTGTGGTTGTGGAATGTCCATCCCAGCTGCGGGTCCCAGCGCTTGGTGCGCGCCTTGCCCACATCATGCAGCAGGGCAGCCCACCGCAGCCATACGTCATGGCTGGCGTCGGCGACGTTGTCGAGCACCTGCAGCGTGTGCATGAAGTTGTCCTTGTGTCCGCGGCCATTGACGGTCTCCACGCCCTTGAGGGCTGCCAGTTCGGGGAAGATGAGCGGCAGCAGTCCGCACTGGTCCAGCAGCATCCAGCCGCGTGAGGGCTGGTTGCTGGCCATGATTTTCATCAGTTCCTCAGCGATGCGTTCGCGGGTGATGATGTTGATGCGCTTGGCGTTGCGGCGGATGGCCGAGAAGGTCTCGGGATAGATGTCAAAGCCCAGTTGGGTGGCAAAGCGCACGGCACGCATCATCCTCAACGGGTCGTCGCTGAAGGTGATGTCGGGGTCGAGCGGCGTGCGGATGATGCGACGCTCCAGGTCACCGATGCCGTCAAACGGGTCGAGCAGTTCACCATAGCGCTCCTTGTTCAGGCAGATTGCCATCGCGTTGATGGTGAAGTCGCGGCGTTTCTGGTCGTCATCGAGGGTGCCGTCTTCCACGATGGGATTGCGGCTCTCGCGGTGATAGGACTCGCGGCGGGCGCCAACAAACTCCAACTCCCACTGGCGCGTCTTGACCTGGGCGGTGCCGTAGGTGCGGAACACTGCCAGATGGGCACGCTTGCCGATGCGTCGGGCAACGGCTTTGGCGACCTCGATGCCGCTACCCACGGTGACGAAGTCCATGTCGTTGCTGGGGCGTTCCAGGAAGATATCCCTCACATATCCGCCCACGACGTAGCACTCGCGGTGCAGCTCGTCGGCGACTTCGCCCACCAGCTTCATCACGGGCCGATTCATGTGCTCGGCTATTTTTTGTCGGTCGATTTCCATGTTTTTTTGCTCTGGGACTGCAAAATTACTGCTTTTTTCGCGCTTTTTTTGCTCATGTTATGAAAAAACCTTACTTTTGCATCGCAAAACAGCGCCAACAGGCGTTTTGCAATCACAATTATCTTTTATTCCGATTCTTTACAAAATCCCGAGCACTTTATTTTTTATTGTGTGTTGTTGCACGATTAGTATATTTCGAGAAAACACCGGGATAGCATGAATTGGTAATTGATGTGAAAACTTAGAAGACAAATCATTAATAAGGAAAAGCGTGCCCGAGAGTGCATGCGCTGGTGTGACGTAAACAGGCAGGACATAGCCTGTTGCACCATTCCGGTTATATCTATTATAATATGTACACTATCGATCAACTTCAAGAAATGGGTGACGAGCAGCTGCAAGAGCTGGCTAAGTCTTTGGGTATTAAACGGGTCGACTCGTTCGAACACGATGCGTTGGTTTTTCTGCTGCTGGACCACCAGGCCGATACCGCCGCTGCCAATGCCCCTGAACCTACCAAAAAACGCCGCGAACGCATCAAGCAGCAACCCGCTGCCAAGGCTAACGGCAACGAGGTGACCAAGGATGATGCTGTCGCTACCAAGAAAAAGACTCAAGATAAAAAAGAAGACAAAATAAAGAAAGAGGAAACGCCCATGGCCGAAGAGGCGCCCAAGGCAACCAAAACCTCAAAAGCAGCCAAAACTCCCAAGGCCGAAGAAGAACAGCCTCAGCCCGCTGAGGTAGAACAGCCCAAGCGCAAGCGTGGCAGGCCCACAGCAGCCGAAAAAGCCGCCCGTGAGGCCGAAAAAGAACAAGCCGAACAGAATGACGACAACGCTGCCGTGGCCGAGGTTGAGGTGACTCCCGATGAGCCCGCCGAGCCTAAGCCGACCCGCCGCAAGGGTGGACGCAAAACAAAACAGGCCGCCGAACAACTCGCGTTGCCGTTTGATAACGCGGTTGAGCAGCCCGTCGAAGAGGAGCAGCCCGTCATCGAGGAACAACCGATGGAAATGCCCGTCGAGGAGGAATATATTGAGGTCCAGGAAGAACAGCCCGTACAACAGGAAACGATGCCTCGTGAACGTGAGCAGATGTCGTTGAACTCGTTCTTCAACACGGGTAGCGGTTTCACCTTCAAGCCCCGCACCCAGCAGGAACGTGAGGAGGCGATGCGTCGCGCCGAGGAGGAACGCAAGCGCCAGGCCGAGGAAGCCGCAGTGGCACCCATCGTGATTCAGGAGCCCAAGGTGGTCAAGGAGAACAAGAACAAAAAGCGCAAGATGAAGCAGCAACAGCAGCAACAGATTGCCGATGATAATCCCTATATCGACCAGCCTTACAATTTTGATGGTATCCTGGAGTCGCAGGGCGTGCTGGAGATTATGCCCGAGGGCTACGGTTTCCTGCGTTCGAGTGATTACAATTACCTCACCTCGCCCGATGACATCTATGTGCAGCAGTCCCAAATCAAGGCTTACGGCCTCAAGACAGGTGACGTTATCGAGGGAACCATCCGCCCGCCCATGGAGGGTGAGAAATACTTCCCCTTGAGCGAGATTCGCCTCATCAACGGCCGCACCCCTGCCTATGTGCGCGACCGCGTGCCTTTTGAGCATCTGGTGCCCTTGTTCCCCGACGAGAAGTTTGACCTCGTGAGCAAGCGCCATCCCACCATCTCACAGCGCGTGGTGGACATGTTCTCGCCCATTGGCAAGGGCCAGCGCGGACTCATCGTCGCCCAGCCCAAGACCGGTAAGACCATGCTGCTGAAGGAAATCGCCAATGCCATCTCGGAGAACCACCCCGAGACCTACATGATTATCCTGCTCATCGACGAGCGCCCCGAGGAGGTGACCGATATGGCACGCAGCGTCAACGCCGAGGTCATCGCATCGACCTTCGACGAGCCCGCCGACCGCCATGTGAAGATTGCCGACCTGGTGCTGAGCAAGGCCAAACGTCTGGTGGAATGCGGTCATGACGTGGTCATCCTGCTCGACTCGATTACCCGTCTGGCACGCGCCTACAATACCATTGCCCCGGCGTCAGGCAAAATCCTCACCGGTGGTGTCGATGCCAACGCCCTGCAGCGCCCCAAGCGCTTCTTCGGTGCTGCCCGCAACATCGAGGGCGGCGGTAGCCTTACCATTATCGCTACCGCGCTCACCGAGACCGGCTCCAAGATGGACGAGGTCATCTTTGAGGAATTCAAGGGTACCGGTAACATGGAACTCCAGCTCGACCGCAAGCTCTCCAACAAGCGCATCTTCCCCGCTGTGGACGTGATGGCTTCGAGCACGCGTCGCGACGACCTGTTGTTGCCGCAGGACACGCTGAACAAGATGTGGATTATTCGCCGTTTCCTGAGCGACCGCACTTCGGTGGAATCGATGGAATTTGTCAAGGAACGCATGGAGCGCACCCGCGACAACGAGGAGTTCCTGCTCACCATGCAACAAGGCTAAACTGTCGTCGGCAATGGGACGCATCATGGCTATCGACTATGGGCGCAAGCGCACGGGGGTTGCTGTCACCGATCCGCTCAAGATTGTAGCGGGCAATCTGGCGACAGTGCCCACCCACACGCTCATGTCCTTCATCAAGGACTATATCGCCCGTGAGCCCGTAGAGCGCATCGTGGTGGGGCAGCCCACCCAGCTCAATGGCGAGCCCAGCGAGAGCATGAGGTATATCACCCCCTTTGTCAAGCAGTTGGGCAAGGAATTGCCCGACATGCCGGTGGTGATGTATGACGAGCGTTTCACCAGCACCATCGCCCATCAAGCGATGATTGACGGGGGCATGAAGAAGAGCGACCGGCGCGACAAGTCGCGCGTCGATGCCATCGCCGCCACTATTATTCTCAACGACTATTTACAAAGCATATACAATCAAACTGGTAATCTATAAATCTGATATGATACTCCCAATCTATGTTTATGGTCATCCCGTGCTGCGTTCAGCCAATGCTGACGTGACGCCCGACTATCCTGGTCTGCAGGAACTCATCGAGAACATGAAGGAAACCATGTACTACACCCAGGGAATCGGTATCGCTGCCCCTCAGGTGGGCGTGAACGCACGCATCGTCTATATCGACGTTGATCCGCTGGCCGAGGATTTCCCTGAGCTCAAGGATTGTCGCATGGTGCTTATCAACCCCGAAATCACTGTCGACGAGAGTGCCCCTGAGGTCACCCGCGAGGAAGGCTGCCTGAGTGTGCCCGGCATTCACGAGAACGTGCAGCGCCACGAGAAAATCCACATCCACTGGCTCGACGAGAACTTCCGGGAGCATGACGAGGACATCGAGGGCTACCTCTCGCGTGTCATCCAGCACGAGTGCGACCACCTGGACAAGACGCTGTTCATCGACCGCATCTCACCCATCCGCAAGCAACTCATTCGTGGTAAATTGAATAATATGGTCAAGGGGAAAGTTTCTTGCAATTACCGTTGCAAATTCGCACCCCACAACCGTAAAAGATAAAAAAGTGGAAGATGTCTCACGACAGCCTCCACAAACCTTAAATCTAATACCATGAAAAACACACGTACAAATGTACTATTCTTTTTTTGAATTGTACAAATATTTTAAGAAATTTTTATCTTTTTATATGTTTTTTTAGAAAATATTCACGAAAACCAATAGTGTTTTTGTGATTACTGATGATGGTCACCGCTTCAACTTCGGTGGCCAATTTATCTATAATGAGATTGTGAAGCCCCATCTCGAGCGCGCCATCCCTTGCATCCAAATCAAGTTCCCCGCTGCAATTGATTCTTTCAACTAATGGGCCGAATAGTAGGACAAAATCCACTACTATGAGCTCCGTTAGGAGCGGCAAGAGCATAGGCCGGGATGCAACGAGGCAAAGCCGAGTGCAACCCCGGTGATAGTAAGCGGTTCGCCCTGTTCTCGCCCAGAAGGCGAGCCTATGAGTAACCCGTGGTAATGCTGGCTATCAAGCGAAGCGCGAGAGTCACCATCACCACGGGACCTGCAATACTAAAGGAAGTTGCTGGAGGCGACCCCAACAATGAAGGACCAATCCTCATGGGGCCGCCTCCGGCGACGATAGGGATAGTGGCGATAGCCCGTGGTGCCTGCCGCTTCACTCGCTGCGCTCGTTCCGCGGTCAGGTACCACGGGTTACTCATCGGCCACCCTTCGGGTGTTTCGCAGCCCTCATTCTGCCTTTCTGGTCGGCTGCTTGCATGGCGCAGTAGGTGAGAAGGATGATAGTCGCTTTTTACTGGTTGCAAGCAACTGAAGACTAAAAACTGCAATGCGGTTTTGCCGTTTGGCTGTTTTTTATTACCTTTGCCGTTTAAATGGAACTAAAAACATTATTATAACCAAAAACAATGAGCGAGAAAGAAAATACACTGGCTACGAAATACGACCCCAAAGAGGTCGAGGACAAGTGGTATAAGTATTGGGAGTCGCACGACCTGTTCAAGAGCGTGCCCGACGAGCGTGAGCCTTATTGCATCGTGATTCCGCCCCCCAATGTGACGGGCGTGCTGCACATGGGCCACATGTTGAACAACACCATCCAGGACATCCTCATCCGCCGCGCGCGCATGGAGGGCAAGAACGCCCTGTGGGTGCCCGGTACCGACCACGCATCCATCGCTACCGAGGCCAAGGTGGTGAAGCGCCTTGCCGAGCAGGGCATCCGCAAGCGTGACCTCACGCGTGACGAGTTCCTTAAGCATGCTTGGGACTGGACGCACGAGCACGGCGGCATCATCCTGCAGCAGCTGCGCAAGCTGGGCGCCTCCTGTGACTGGAGCCGCACCGCCTTCACGATGGACGAGACGCGCAGCAAGAGCGTGTTGAAGGTCTTCGTGGACCTCTATGACAAGGGCTACATCTACCGTGGCCTGCGCATGGTGAACTGGGACCCCAAGGCCCAGACCGCCTTGAGCAACGAGGAGGTGATTTACCACGAGGAGAAGAGCCACCTGTATTACCTCAAGTACTATGTTGACGGACTGCAGGCACTCGAGAACGAGGAGCAGCTGCGTGCCGAGGGCAACATCATCCACAAGGACGAGAAGGGCTACTATGCCGTTGTTGCCACCACACGCCCCGAGACCATCATGGGCGACACCGCCATGTGTATCAACCCCAAGGACCCCAAGAACCAGTGGCTCAAGGGCCGCAAGGTCATCGTGCCTCTGGTTGGCCGCGTCATCAACGTCATCGAGGACCGCTATGTCGAAATCGAGTTCGGTACCGGTTGCTTGAAGGTCACCCCCGCCCATGACCCCAACGACTATATACTGGGCAAGACGCATAACTTGGAGACTATCGACATCTTCAATGCCGATGCCACCATCAGCGAGCAGTCGCCCCTGTACGTCGGCATGGACCGCATGGAGTGCCGCAAGGTGATTGTCGAGGACCTGAAGAACGCCGGTCTGGTGGAGAAGATTGAGGACTATGACAACAAGGTGGGCTACAGCGAGCGCAACAGCGATACCGCAGTAGAGCCGCGCCTGTGTATGCAGTGGTTCTTGAAGATGAGGCACTTTGCCGACATCGCCCTGCCCTGCGTGATGAACGACGAACTCAAGTTCTATCCGCCCAAGTATAAGAATACCTACAAGGCATGGCTCGAGGACATCCAGGATTGGTGCATCTCGCGTCAGCTGTGGTGGGGCCACCGCATCCCCGCCTACTTCCTGCCCACCGACGACGAGGAGAAGGAGGTCTATGTAGTTGCCATGAACGAGGAAGAGGCGCTGGAGAAGGCCCGCAAGATTCCCGGCTACGAGAATATCCAGGCGAGCGAACTGCGCCACGACGAGGACGCCCTCGACACCTGGTTCAGCTCGTGGCTGTGGCCCATCTCGCTGTTCGACGGTATCAACAACCCCGGCAACGAGGAAATCAAGTACTACTATCCCACCAATGACCTGGTGACCGCCCCCGATATCATCTTCTTCTGGGTGGCACGCATGATTATGTCGGGTTACGAGTACATGGGCGATATGCCTTTCCGCAACGTCTATTTCACGGGCGTCGTGCGCGACAACTTGGGCCGCAAGATGTCCAAGTCGCTGGGTAACTCGCCCGACCCCTTGAAGCTCATCGAGAACTTCGGTGCCGATGGCGTGCGTATGGGTCTGATGCTGGCAGCTCCCGCCGGTAACGACATCCTGTATGACGACGCATTGTGCGAGCAGGGCCGCAACTTCAACAACAAGATTTGGAATGCCTTCCGCCTTGTCAAGGGCTGGGAGGTTGCCGATGTCGAGCAGCCCGAGGCCAGCCGTCAGGCTATCCTGTGGTTCCGCAACCAGCTCAACGATGCCTTGGCAACCGTCAAGGACCACTTTACCAAGTTCCGCCTGAGTGACGCCATGATGGTGCTCTACCGTCTGTTCTGGGAAGAGTTCTCGGCATGGTATCTCGAAGCCGTGAAGCCCGCCTATGGTCAGCCCATGGACCGTGCCACGATGCAGGCCACGCTCGAATTCTTCGACACGTTGCTGCGTCTGCTGCACCCGTTCATGCCGTTCATCACCGAGGAGCTGTGGCAGCACCTCGACGAGCGCAAGGATGGCGAGAGCATCATGTATGCCCGCATCCCCGAGGCCGAGCAGGCCGATGCCGCTCTGCTCAAGGCGATGGCCGATGTCAAGGAAATCGTCGCTGGCGTGCGCAACGTGCGCAAGCAGAAGAACCTCCCCAACAAGGAGCAGCTCACCCTGCAGGCTATCGGTGGCTTGAATAACCCCTTCGAGGCAATCATCATCAAGCTCGCCGGACTCGAGAAAATCGAGGCTGTGACCGAGAAGGACCCCACGGCAGCCGCCTTTATGGTTGGTACCGCCGAGTTTGCCGTGCCTGTTGCCGGCAGCATCGACGTGGAGGCCGAAATCGCCAAGCTTGAAGCCGACCTGGAATACACCCGAGGCTTCCTTGCCAGCGTCGAGAAGAAGTTGAGCAACGAGCGCTTTGTTGCCAATGCTCCCGAGGCCGTTGTCGCCGGTGAACGCAAGAAAAAAGCCGACGCCGAGAGCAAAATCGCCACGATGGAGCAAGCCCTCCAGGCACTCAAGAAGTAAGGTTCCCTATGCCGTGGCTCTGCCACGGCCACATTAAAAAAAGAATATGGAAAATTCAATTTTGAAACCTGGCATTCCCGTTGCCCTGTGCAGCGACCACGCCGGATATCCCGTCAAGGAAGCCGTCAAGCGTTGGCTTGAGGGGCAGGGTATTGCCTGCAAGGACTTCGGTACCTACAACGAGGACAGCTGTGACTATCCCGACTTTGCCCATCCCTGCGCTCTGGCAGTGGAGCAGGGCGAGTGCTATCCCGGCATCGCCGTGTGTGGCAGTGGCGAGGGCATCAACATCACGCTCAACAAGCATCAGGGCATCCGCTCGGCACTCTGCTGGCGTCTTGCTGTCGCCCGCTTGGCGCGCCAGCACAACGATGCCAATGTGCTTGCCATGCCTGGCCGCTTTGTCACCGACGAGGAGGCCATCGCCATGGTCGAGGCGTTCCTGACCACCGCCTACGAGGGAGGCCGTCACCAGCGCCGCGTTGACAAGATTCCTGTCAAGTAAATCACACCACGGAATCGTTCAACATCCCGTGTTGGAATAAATTATTGACAGCACGTTCTCGAGCAATCAGCGAGAACGTGCTGTCAATTTATTGTGAGCGGTCAGCTCGTGTGAGATGATGGTTTATTGGTTAACCAGCAGGTCAATCAGGGCAGTAACATCCGAGATGCTGACGGTGTCGTTGCCATCGACATCGGCGGCTTCAACCAGGAAGCCTTCGACTTCTTGATTGAGCAGGTAGTCAACGAGCAAGGTGGCGTCAGCAATGCTCAGGCTGCCGTTCCCATCCACGTCGCCAGGCATCGGCGGTTCCAGAGTGAACATGGTAGAGGTGAAGAATTTTTTGCCGTGATCGCCGGTTTCCTTGATGGTTCCACCTCGGGCATCATCGCCTGATGCGGGATTTGTTTCCATAATCATTTCACCGCCCTTAAATTCAGGCAGCACATCGAACCAAAGGGTGAAGAAATGGTCATAATCACCTGCTTCCCATTTCACCACGCCGTAGGTTTCATATTCTCCGTCACCATCAGGATCCCAGAAGCCTGAAGTCATAATAACCGAGAGCACAGTGGGAATTGTACCCTTAGAAACACCAGGAGTGATAGAATCCAGTTTGCCCCTGCGGTTGTAATAATAGATTGTCATCTGTTCGGTCGACTCAGCGGCTCTTAACGTCAAACCTTCGGGCAGGGTGAAGTAAATCTGCCATGCGCTCAATCTTCCTGAGAAGTGGGCTTTAACAGGAAGAGGGACCATAGTGCCGATGTCGGCACGAGAAAACTCATAATCGTCAATCTCAAAGTAAGTGTCGGCCGAGACGGTCGAGATGCTCAACAAAAACGCAAAAAGTAAAAATGTTTTTTTCATGACAAAAAATAATTAAAAGGTTATGTAATAAAAGAATAAGATGTGCATTGTCTTAATTGTTAGACGGGTTTGATGTCGAAACAATAAAGGTCATGCGTGTGTGTCATGCGGCACCCACGATGATGCTGATAATCATGTTGATATCGGCAATGGTCACCTCGCCGTCGCAGTTCACATCGGCGGGCAGCTCGGCTTCCGCGTCACGGCTAGCGTTCAGGATGAAGAGGATTACCGCGTTGACGTCGGCAACGGTCACCTCACCGTCGCGGTTCACGTCACCCTTAATGGTGGGGGAAGGGGGAATGGGTCCCTCTGTGCGCTTGTACAGGGTGATATCGTCGATATTGACGCGTAAGCCTGAGGTCTGTACGATGCGGAAGCGCACTGTGCCATTGGCGATGACTTCCATGGTGATGTGCTGCAAGATGCCTTTCTTAAATGTGAAGTCACCCAACTCGAACCAGGTTGCTCCCTGGTCGGTGCTGAAGTCCACGCGCAGGTTGGCGTCGGGGTCGTTGCCGAAACAGCCTGCCCAGAAGCTGATGGCGCCAACATTGCCAACCACATCCTCGGCCATAGCGATGGAACTGCTGCTGCTCTTGCCCAGACGGCATGAGAGTTCGCCATGCCTGAGGTTATCTCCCCAGATGCCTGCATCGGTGAAGTCCCATTTCCATGCGTTGCCCTCAATCTGCTTGTTCCAGTAGCCACCGGTCTCACAGCCTTCCCAGTCCTCCATGATGCTGTCACCCAGCTCGACGGGGGGATTCGGACCGTCATCCTTGGTGGCTGTGGCAAAGACCTTAAACGAGGTGGATGCCTCACTGCTGCTCAAGGTCATTTCGTTATAGAATGTGCCTTCGGCAATGGGCTTGAATGTGACGGTCAGCATTGTGCCGTTATTGATTTCGCTTGCCGGGAAGGTGCTGGGGGTGACCGAGAAGATTTCGCTATCGCTGAATGTCAGTGTGAGGTCTTCGGCCAGGTTTTTGCCCTCCAGATAGATTTTATACTCTAACTGTTCATCTACAGTGCAAGACCCCATATCAAATACCAGTCCATCTTGCGGTGCTGTGATTCTGGGTTGGGAATCATCCTCTCCCCAAGGCTGGCCCTGCTTGTCGCCCCAGATGTATTCGGCAAGTTCGGGATGGTCGATGAAGGGGTTGCGGTTGCGCTGGATGCCATAGACGGCCTCGTTGCGCTTGATTTCCTTCTCGCTGACGGGGTCCAGGCGGGTCCACTCCATCAGCATGTTGATGGTCCAGGTCGAGAACGCCTTGTAAGTGTTGGTGCGATAGTCCAGATTGGGACTGCCGGGCCATGAGGGCAATTCGCTCTTGTAGCACGTCACCATGTAGAAGTAGGTGCGCGCCAGGTCGCCCTTGTACTCGTCGTCGGGCTCAAATACGGTCCCTGTGTAGCCGGGGTAGGTGCTGCCGCCCAGTTTGCCCTTGGCAACATAGCTGCCGTAGGTGAGACGGGTGCCTTTGTCGCACACACCATAGGGGTGGTTGCCGCGCTGGCTGTTGACACGGATGTCGGTGGGATAGACGTGGAAAACGTCGGTGTTCATCGGGGCGACTTCACCGCCAAACCAGCTGCGGGGGAAACTGTGCTCACGGTTGTAACCCTCACCCACGTGGGATGCCGACGACCCGTTGTCGCTGGGCCTGTAGCGGCAGTTGCTGTAAATATCGATAATGTAGCCCTCGTCATCGACGTCGGCGATAGCAAAAGCATTCAGCAGGCCGCTGGAGTAGGACACTTCCTTGTGGCTGCGGATGATGTTGCACAAGGCGGTCATTAACGCCTCGTCGCTCTTGCCCTTGGCATTCTTGTAGTAGTTGACGGGCTCGGCGGCGAGTAGCGCCTGGGCGGCAAACAGCGTTGTCGCCAGCAACAGGATGAATCTAATGGGCTTATTCATAGTCGATATCGTGTTATGGTGGTTGATTACTTCTTGTTCTTGCTATTGCGGGCCTGCTTAGGCGCCAGTTTGCCGTCTTTGCCGGGTTTACCGTCTTGGGCGGCTTGTGTCTTGCGCACCTGGCCGGCAAGCTGGCCGCAGGCTGCAGCGATGTCCTCGCCACGGCTGCGGCGAATGGTGCAGGTCACGCCCTTGCTGTTCAGGTAGTCGCGGAAGTAGGTCATCCTCTCGTCGCTGCTGGTGCGCAGCTTCTCGATTCCGGGAATCGGGTGGAAACGGATGAGGTTGACGCGCACATGCTCGTTGGGCAGCAATTCGCGCAATTTCTCGGCATGCTGGATGTCATCGTTGAACCACTGCCAGCAGATGTATTCCACCGACAGGCGGCGCTGGTGGGCGAAGTCGTAGTTGCCCAGCAGCTCCATCACGGTATCGATGGGGTAGAGGCGCTCGATGGGCATCATCGAGGAGCGTTCCTCCTTGACGGCGTTGTGGACGCTCACGGCGATGTGGACGCTGGTCTGCTCACACAGGATTTTCAGCTCGGGACGCTTGCCCACGGTAGAGACGGTCACGCGCTTGGGACTCCATGCCAGGCCCCACGGCTCGGTGAGGATGGCGATGACGCGCAGCACCTCGTCGAGGTTGTCGAGCGGCTCGCCCATACCCATGAACACGACATTGGTCAGCGTCTCGCTCTCGGGGATGCTCAGCACCTGGTTGATAATCTGGTTGGACGTCAGGTTGCCGTGGAAACCCTGCTTGCCCGTCATGCAGAAGTAGCAGTTCATCCTGCAGCCCTTCTGGGACGAGATGCACAGCGTGGCGCGGTCATCCTCGGGGATATAAACCGCCTCGACCGACTGCTTGTTGCCGGCGTCGAACAGGTATTTCACCGTGCCGTCCTCGCTGGCGGCGGCTTGGCTGGGCGGGTACAGACCCACGCAGTAGCGGGTTGCCAGCAGTTCACGGTTGGACTTGGAGATGTTCAGCATCTGCTCAAAATCGTTCACGCGTTTCTGATAAATCCACTGTGCCAGCTGTTTGGCCACAAAACGCGGCATACCCAATGCGGTGACCGCATCCTGCATTTCCTCGAGTGTCATACCAGCCATCGGCTGCAATACCTTGTCGTTGCTCATGATGATTTAATTATAAAGTGAGGTGAAGATGAATCAAAAATCGATTGTTCATCGTTAATGGTTGCTATTAACCTGCAAAGTTAAACATAAACAAGGATAATCACAAATTTACCCTCATGGAAATGGAAAAAATCGGTTTTTGTGCTTTTTGACATTGACAAGCGGTTGCGCCGAATGCTACTTTTGCGTCATAAACATGAAAAACAACAATTAAAAACCGAATAAAACCGAAAAGTAACCATGAAAACGACACTGAACATAGCGATAGACCTCGAGACACTGGACATCGTGACGCAATCGCTCAGCAACAGCGAGCTGGCGCGCCTGTTCAGGGCGCTCGCGGCACACATGGGCGGGGAGGACATCGGGCAGCACCTCAACAACTCTGCCCTGCGACTGGCGTTTGCCATGCTGCGGCCCTCTATTGATGCGAGCGTGCAGCGCCTTGCCACCAACCGTGCCAACGGCGCCAAGGGCGGCCGTCCCCGCAAGGGCGCCGGGAGCACTGGGATTGCAGGGAGTGTTGAGTCGGTTTCGGCAAAAAAAAGCAAAAAAGAAGAACTTTCCCCCGCACCCCCTAAAGAAGAAAAAATTAAAAAAAATAATTTAATTCCCTCCCAGGGCGCGGGCACGCATGAGGGAAAACGGGATAAAAACACTATCCTGGTGCCCCAGGTCGAGGTGCCGTCGCTGGAGGTGCTGCAGGAACAGATGCTCAAGGAGCAGCCGTGGTTTGACGAGCTGTGCATGAGTCGCCGCATCGGTCAGGACGACATGGCGATGTACCTGATGGACTTTATCAGCTATCTGCGAGACCAGGACGTGCGAGAAACCCTGCCACATGCTAAGGCCCACTTTGTGAACCAGTTACCATATATTATCAAAATTTATAAAACCAGACAAAACCATGAAAACAATCAGCAATTATTTACCGACCCTGTTTCACGTCGTCAATCTGAACGAGAATCTCGGCGTCAAGAAGTCTGTCGTGCTCTCGCCAGGCTTGCAGCGAATGGTCAACGCCCTGTTGCAGACCCATTCTAACCTGGAGTCGTTCATGAAGGTGATGAACCCCACCGTGCAGCAGTATTGCGCCGAACACGAGGACAAGGCGTTCTTCGGCACGGCACCCTCGCTGCTCACCCTGCGCCGCGCCTACCATGACGAGGCCGCCACGATGTGGATGCTGCCCCAGCTCTATGACCTGTGTGAATACTGCGGCGTCAGGGAGAAACTGGACGAGAGCCAGATGACGCAGCTCGCTAGAGTCATCATCACCGAGTTCCCTTATCTCAAGGTGAGTGAAATCATGCTCTTCCTGCACCGTTTCAAGGCGGGGCGGTACGGGCGTTTCTATGGGGCTATCGACCCGATGGTCATCATGACAGCCCTGCGCTTTGACTTCATGGACGAGCGCGCCGCTGCCATCTATGACCGGGAACATGCCGAGGAGCGCGCCGCTTGGGAAGCCCATTGCCGCGAGGTCGCCAGGGAACGTGCCGAGGCCCGTGCCGCCGGTCGCCCGATGTATCCCCGCATGGTCACCCCGCCCGACAAAAGCAAGCATGATACCCCATCGACCTGAAACCGCATCATGATATCACACGAATAAACAAAATCCCCCATAACGAAGGAAAAACATTATGGGGGTCGCCTTCAGCGACAGGTTTATGTATTGCAGAACCCGTGGTGATGCTGACTCTCTCGCACTTCGCTTGATAGCCGGCATTACCACGGGTTATTCATAGGCTCGCCCCCCCTGGGCGAGAACAGACGCTAAAAACTAACAGCTAACAGCTAAAAACTAATCTTCGTTCAGCAGGATATCGATGAGGGCTGTAACGTCGCCGATGCTGATGCTGCTATCGCCGTTGACGTCGGCAGCGTCGGTGTCGATGGAGCTGCCAGTGAGCAGGTAGTCGATGAGGGCGGTGACATCACTGATGCCCACCACGCCGTTGCCGTCGACATCGCCAGTGATGTATTCAGGCAGATAATTCATGCCATACACTTTCTTGAACTTTTTCCAGGTATCGGCATTCTTGTAGCTGTTGACTGATGCCTCGGGCACAAAGACCGAGGTGTTGTTGAACTGGGTGGGGGTGAAAGCGTAATCGATGACATCCTCGTCCCAGTCATAGTCATACCACTCGTAGGTGTCGCAATAGGGCGGTGTGGTGGCTTTCACATAGATGACGCTCAGGCTCGTGCAGCGATTGAAGGCGTTGCTGCCGATGTAGTTGAGTGTGGAGGGCAGCGTAACGTGGTTCATCGTGTTGCAGTTGTCCATGGCGCTGCTGGCGATGCGGGTCACACCCCTCGGGAATTCCATCTGCTGCAAGGCGTTGCACTCGCGGAAGGCTGACGTCTGCACCTCCCTGAGTGAGTTGGGCAGAAGGATTTCGGTGAGCGACCTTGCACGGTCAAAGGCATTGTTGGCAATCACCTCGGTGCCGTCCAGGACGGTGTAAGAAGAGCTGCTCTTGCCTGCGGGATAGGTCATCAGCGTCTTGCCGTCGCTGGTATAGAGCACGCCGTTCCTGCTGGTGTAGTAGGGATTGCCTGGTTGCACATTGATAATGGTCATGTTCGTGCAGCATGACAGTGAATTGCCGTTGATGGACTCGAGCGATGCGGGCAATGTGATTTTGGTGATTGCTGTGTTCGTCATGGCCTGGAAGCCGATGGTCTTGAGGCCTTCTCTGAGTGTGATGGTGCGCAGTGATGTGCAGTTAGTGAAGGCGTAATCATCAATTGTTTCAACACTACTCGGAATCGAGATGGCGGGAAGGCCGGAGCATGCCATGAACGAGCGGTCGCCGATGGTCTTGAGGTTACTTGAGCTAAGGCTGACCGATGTCATCTCCCTGCTGGCAAAAAAGGCGAGCGTGCCGATGCCTTCCACGTCAAAGGTGCCCTCGGGCAGGGTGATAGACCCCGGGATGTACACATTGCCGCTATAGGAGTTGTAGTTGGTGTCCTTGTAGGTGACATCCATCGTGCCACTGCTGTTGGTGACGTAGTACACGCCGTTTATGTCGATGTCATAGGCGAGCGCCTTGATGTGGCTGAAGTAGCTCCAAGGGAGTCGGCTAGTATATTGGGCAATATAAGTTGGGGGCACCAGCAGCGTGGCGTTTGCCTTGACTTCGGCGTCAAATACATCGTCATCTGCCCATGTGGGCCTTGTCCAAGCCTTGCAGATGATGGTCTTCAGGTTCTTGGTTGCCTTGAAGCCCTCTGCCTCGATTGTTTTCAGCGAGTGGGGCAGGGTGATGGTCTTCAGCGAGTCGCACCAGGAGAAACAACCGATTGGTATCGTTTCAATATTATTCGAGATGTTGATATCCCTCAACTTGTGGCATCCTGAAAAAGCCTGGTAGCCTATTGTCGTGACGGCATCGGTCATGCTTACCTTCTCGAGTAAGTCGCACAAACGGAAAGCATTCGGGCTGATAAAAGTGATGTTATCGGGGATAACCACTTCGATGAGCCGGCTCAACGAGAAAGCGTTATAGCCGATTCTGTCCACCTGATAGGTCGTGCCGTTGTAAGTCACTTGACGCGGGATGGTGATAACCCCGGTATAGGTGTCGGTACCGCTAGTACTCTGGAAGGTGACTTCGACAGTATTGTTCTCCCTGATGTTGTAATAGAAACCGTTTGAATAGAAGTCATAGGCGCTGGCTCCCAAGGCCGAAGCTACGCAAAGCATTGTGATAAACAATGTTTTGAGATTGAGTAGTTTAGTCTTCATAATGATGTTTGTTTTGGTAATAATAATGATTGAGTTTGGTCTTGCTTGGTGCAAATTTAGTAATTATTTATGGTTTTCGGCACGGAATTGTCGCTTTTTCTCAACATTTTGCACACGATTGTAATACAAAGCATTCTTGGCTCTGTTATAATCGGCCTAACGGCCGAGAAATCAAAAAATGTATAAAAATCAAATATAATAAATCTTTATCTTAATTTTATTGATGATAGGTGACTATGGCAAAAACGCCCAAAGGGCGGTCATTTGAGTAACCGTGGGTAATGCAAACCGCTGAGCGGTAGCGAAGTGGTTTGCATCACCCACGGGAGTTCAATACTATCCTCGTCGCTGGAAGCGACCCCATTTGTTCAAGCCCATGTTATAGGGGTCGCCTTCAGCGACAGGTCATGGTTCATCACACCCCCGATGAATCAGCCACCTTCGCTCTGCTCAGCTGCCTGATTTATCGGGGGTTACCCAAAGGCCACCCTTCGGGTGTCAATTGGCTGGCAGATAAATCAATTCTATAATTCCGCTAGCGGGTTGAAGATTTTTTTGATTTGGCTTCGCCTGGCTAACGGTTCTCGCGCGTAGCGCGATTACTTCATTGTGAAATGGGCTTTGCAACAGCATGTGATATATTCAAGCAAGGACTTGTTGACTATGGATTGACAGGTTGGCCGAGCATCTGGCGCAGGTGCCAATTCGTTAAATTCGCCAGCAATTAAAAGAACGCGGATGCCCAATTAGTCTAATTCGCGAAATTCGTAGTTTCTAAGAAGTTAAAGAAACGGCTGGCGCCGTGGATAAGGGTTAAAGGATAATGTTTAATGAAGCATCCGCACCCCTGTTGCCAGGAATGCGGATACCAGCTTAAAAATTCTTAGCGCCTTAGCGTCTTAGCGTGAGGCTTGGAATTACTTCAGGTAGGTGTAGCGGTAGTCGGTGGGGGGCACGAGGGTCTCCTTAATGACGCGCGGGATAATCCAGCGGATGAGGTTGAACTCACCACCGGCCTTGTCGTTGGTACCGCTGGCACGGGCACCACCGAATGGCTGCATACCTACAACGGCACCGGTCGGCTTGTCGTTGATGTAGAAGTTGCCGGCGGCATAGCAGAGCTTGTCGGTCAACTTCTCGACCTCGAGGCGGTCACGGCCCCAAACGGCACCGGTCAGGCCATAAGGCGAGGTCTCATCACACAGGCGTGCGGTCTCGTTCACCTTGTCGTCGTCGTAGGGGTAAACGGTGAGCACGGGGCCAAAGATTTCCTCTTCCATCGACTTGAAGCGGGGATTGGTGGTCTCGATAACGGTGGGCTCAACAAACCAGCCTTTCTTCTTGTCGCACTTGCCACCGATGACGATTTTGGCGTCGTCGGCCTTCTTGGCGTAGTCGATATAGCTCTTGCACTTGTCAAACGATGCCTCGTCGATGACGGCGTTGATGAAGTTCATGGGATCCATGACGTCGCCCATCTTCACCTCCTTGCACATGGCCTTGATGTCCTTCAGCACGTCGGGCCACAGGCTCTTGGGGATGTACATGCGGGAAGCTGCCGAGCACTTCTGGCCCTGGAACTCAAATGCGCCGCAGAATGCTGCGGTAGCCACGGCCTTCTTGTCGGCACTGGGGTGAACAAAGATGAAGTCCTTGCCGCCGGTCTCGCCCACGAGGCGGGGGTAGGAGATGTACTTGTCCACGTTGAGGCTGGCCTGCTTCCACAGGCTCTTGAAGGTGGCGGTGCTGCCAGTGAAGTGGATGCCGCTGAAGTACTTGCTGTCGGTAGCAACCTCGCCGATGAGGGCACCGCTGCCGGGCAGGAAGTTGATGACGCCGTCGGGCAGACCGGCTTCCTTGTAGAGCTGCATCAGGTAGTAGTTGCTCAGCAGGGCGGTGGTGGAGGGCTTCCACAGTGCCACGTTACCCATCAGCACGGGTGTCATGCACAGGTTGCTGGCAATCGAGGTGAAGTTAAACGGGGTAACAGCCAGGATGAAGCCCTCGAGGGGACGATACTCGGTGTGGTTCAGCTGACCAACGCCATCCTTGGGCTGCATATTGTAAATCTTGCTGGCATAGTGCACGTTGTAGCGGAAGAAGTCGATGGTCTCGCAAGCCGAGTCGATTTCGGCCTGGTAGAAGTTCTTGCTCTGGCCCAGCATCGTGGCAGCATTCATGATGGGACGGTACTTGGTGGCGAGCAGCTCGGCCATCTTCATGACGATAGCGGCGCGGGTGGTCCAGGGGGTGCGGCTCCACTCTTTCCATGCCTTCATGGCAGCGTCGATAGCCATCTTGATTTCTTTCTTGGTCACCTTGTGGTAGGTAGCCAGCACGTGCTTGTGGTCGTGGGGGCAGGTAACGGTACCCGTGTCACCGGTGCGGATTTCCTTGCCGCCGATAATGATGGGGATGTCAACCACGATTTTGCTCTGGCGCTCGAGTTCTGCCTCGAGAGCAACGCGCTCGGGAGAACCGGGCATATAGGCCTTCACCGGCTCATTGGCGGGAAGGGGAAAATTGATAATAGCGTTATTCATTATTTTGAGTTTTTTGTTTCTAGTCCCTAGTTTCTGGTTTCTAGTCCTAAGTCCCTAGTTTCTAGTTTTTGGTTTTTTGATTGTTGGTTGAAGATGGTTGATTTGTGGGTAGAGCAAGAGCCTCTAAACTCTAAACCCTAAACTCTAAACTTCAAGTGCCGCAAACCACATGGGCTTGCGACACTTGAATAATGACTTATCCGAACATCTGCTCGAAGGTCTTCTTGATGATTTCGATGGCTTCCATGAGCTCTTCCTTGTTGATGCACAAGGGGGGAGCGAAGCGGATGATGTGGTCGTGGGTGGGCTTGGCGAGCAGGCCGTTGTCACGCAGCTTGAGGCAGATGTCCCATGCGGTCTTGCCCTCGACGGGCTTGGTGACGATGGCGTTCAACAGACCACGGCCGCGCACCTGCACGATGAACGGTGAGTGGATTTTCTCGATTTCCTCGCGGAAGATTTTACCCATCTTCTCGGCGTTCTGGACGAGCTTCTCGTCCTTGACCACCTTCAGAGCCTCGACAGCAACGCGGGCTGCCAGGGGGAAGCCGCCGAAGGTCGAGCCGTGCTCACCGGGCTTGACGTTGAGCATGATGTCGTCGTCGGCCAAGCAAGCCGATACGGGCAGCACACCACCACCCAGGGCCTTGCCCAGGATGACGATGTCGGGACGGATGCCGTCGTGCTGTGAGCACAGCATCTTACCCGTGCGGGCGATACCGGTCTGCACCTCGTCGGCGATAAAGAGCACGTTGTGCTCGTGGCACAGGTCGAAGCATTTCTTCAGGTAGCCGTCGTCGGGAACGAATACACCAGCCTCGCCCTGGATGGGCTCAGCGATGAATGCGGCAACCTCCTTGCCATATTTGTTGAGCGCGTCTTCGAGCGCCTTGGGATCATTGTAGGGGATGCGGATGAAACCGGGGGTCAGGGGACCGTAGTTGGCATAGCTGTCAGGATCATTGCTCATGGTGATGACAGTGACGGTGCGGCCGTGGAAGTTGCCCTCGCAGCAGATGATTTTCACCTTGTCATTGTCGATACCTTTCTTGACAACACCCCAGCGACGGGCGAGCTTCAGGGCGGTCTCAACGCCCTCGGCACCGGTGTTCATGGGCAGCACTTTGTCGTAACCGAAGTAGGAGTGCATGAACTTCTCATACTCGCAGAAGGCCTCGTTGTAGAATGCACGCGAGGTCAGACACAGCTTGTTGGTCTGGTCCTTCAAGGCCTTGACGATGCGGGGATGGCAGTGGCCCTGGTTAACGGCGCTGTAGGCCGACAGGAAGTCGAAGTACTTCTTGCCCTCAACGTCCCACACGTAGATACCTTTACCCTTCTTCAACACGACGGGCAGGGGATGGTAGTTGTGGGCGCCGTAGCGCTCTTCCATTTGGATGTAACTCTTGGTCTTTGCGCCCAGAGGATTGGGCTTGCTCATGTCCTTCTTAGCTGTTTTAGCTGTTGGTTTCTTCATTGGTTAAGTTGATTGATATTAAATTGTTAATGTTAAAGATAAAATTCTGCTTGCAAATATAATTTATAAATATGAAAAACCATTGTGGTTTCACAATATTTAACGCAAACAAGTTATTAACTGCTCGCGCTGCGGGCAGTTAATGGTTTAAAGTTTAAAGGATGCTCGCTGCGCTCGCAGTTTAGAGTTTAGTGTTTAGAGTTTAGAGGGGCATCCGCGCTCTTTTAGTCTCACGCTAAGGCGCTAAGGTTTAATGCTCGCGTTGCTCGCAGTTTAGAGTTTAGGGTTTAGAGTTTAGAGAGGCATCCGCGCTCTTGCCCCACGCTAAGGCGCTAAGGTTTAATGCTCGCTGCGCTCGCAGTTTAGAGTTTAGTGTTTAGAGTTTAGAGGGGCATCCGCGCTCTTTTAGCCTCATGCTAAGGCGCAAAGATTTTTAAAAAACAAGAAATACAACAAATACAATGTATTGATTATCAATGAAATAAATTTGTTCTTCTTGTATTACTTGTTTTTAAATATTTTGCTCCTTGGTGTGTGAAAAAGGCCGCCCTGCTGGTATTGTGCAGGGTGGCCTTGATGTCTGCTTCAGGTTGATGCACTGTGTGGCATCATTCCTGGCTCGCGTCATCAGCATTGGCTGACCGCTTGGAGCGTCGCTCCTTCTTGCTGGTCTCGCTGCTGCTGGTGTCCTTTTCGTCTTTAAGGTCAATTTCGTTATGGTCTTTGTCGAGTACCTTATATTCGAGGTAGTTGAGCGACTGGTCGGGCAGGATGCGGAATTTGCGCTTGTATTCCCTGCGCCACTTCCAGTACTCGCTCACAAGACCTTTCTTGAGGTAGGCATCGACAAACGGATGGACATACATAATGAAGCTGTTCACTTTCAACGTGTTGACCAGGTAATCAACCTTGTCTTTCAGCTTGTCGGTAAAAAGCAGCGAGGGCTGTACCTGTCCTGTTCCTCCACATGAGGGGCAGGTCTCGGCAGTGGCGATGTCCAGAGCGGGTCTCACACGCTGTCGTGTGATTTGCATCAGTCCGAACTTGCTCAGCGGCAGGATGTTGTGACGTGCGCGGTCCTTTTGCATCACTTCGCGCATGTGCTTGTAGAGTTCCTGGCGGTGTTCGGGTTTTGCCATGTCGATGAAGTCTATCACGATGATGCCGCCCATGTCTCTGAGCCTGAGCTGTCGTGCAATCTCGTCGGCAGCCAGCAGGTTGACGTTGAGGGCGTTGCTCTCCTGGTCGGTGCTGGTGCGGGAACGGTTGCCCGAGTTCACGTCGATGACGTGCAGGGCTTCGGTGCTTTCTACGATTATGTATGCGCCCGACTTGAAGGATACCGTCTTTCCAAACGAAGACTTGATTTGCTTGGTGATGCCGAACTTGTCAAAAATCGGCATGTCGTCGCTGTAAAGCTTTACGGTATCGCTGCGATCGGGGGCGATCTGGTTCACATAGTCATGAATCTGTTCAAACACTTCGGCATTGTTGACATGAATGCTCTCAAAATCGGGATTGAAGATGTCCCGTATCTCGCCGACGGCACGACTTTCTTCCTCATAGACGAGTGACGGAGCTGTCGCGGTCTGGACTTTGGCGATGGTGTCGTCCCAGGCTTTGAGCAATATCCTCAGCTCATTGTTGAGCTCCGCCGCGCGTTTGTTCTCGGCTGAAGTGCGTACGATAATCCCGAAGTTCTTTGGTTTCATGCTCTCGATGAGTCTCCTGAGGCGGGTCTTCTCGGTGACGTCCTTGATTTTCTGTGAGACCGAGATGCGGTCGTTGAACGGCGTCAGGACCAGGAAACGACCAGTGAAAGTGATTTCGGTGGTCAGGCGGGGACCCTTGGTCGAGATGGGCTCTTTGGCAATCTGCACGAGCAGCTCCTGTCCCTGAGTGAGTACGTCGGTCACCGTGCCGTGTTTGCTGGTGTCGGGCAGGTTCTTGGTCTTGCTGATGCTCGTGGGTCGCTTGTTGGGATTCTCACGCACCGTCTTGATGTATTGAGAAAAAGTGTTGAAATGTGAACCCAAATCAAGGTAATGAAGGAATGCGTCCTTGGGATGTCCCACGTTGACAAACGCGGCGTTGAGTCCCGGCATCAGCTTCTTCACCTTGGCAAGGTAGAGGTTGCCCACGGCATAGGAGGCATCTCTGGTCTCCCGTTGCAATGACACGAGGCGGCCGTCTTCGAGCAGCGCTGTGGTCATGTCCTTGGGCGTAACGTCAACTACTAGTTCACTTCTCATCGCAGAAGGTGGGTCTAATACAATAAAGGTGATGTAGTAAGTTCAAGAATTTATATATCATATATATGGTGTTGTTAGCAATGCAATATATAAATGGCACAGCGGCGTGGGCTGGATGGTGATGTCCCGCTGGACATGGGACCGCACGTCGGGTGCGAGGGTAGTGGGGAACGTCGAGAGACCTGGCTGATGAGTGAGAGGAAGTGGGAGGGGAGAAATGGGCGGTCTCTTTCTTGAAATCAAGACAGGAACAAACCAATTGACGTGATGTTGCCCGCGTTGAGAGCTGTTGCAGTTCCCTTGGCAAGACGCACATCGGGCGTGGCAATTCGTTTGTTCCCGCTATTTCACAGTCGTCATAGTTTTTAGACTACGCTTAATTACTTTTTGTTTTTATGACGGTTCTTGCGCAGTCTTTTTTTACGCTTGTGCGTCGCCATCTTGTGGCCTTTACGTTTTTTTCCGTTTGGCATGATGTTGTAAATTATAAAGGGTTATTGACAATTATTGTGTCTGTCTATCTCGTTGATGGAGGGGGATTACTTCACCTGGTCCATGAACACCTTAGCGGGCTTGAAAGCCGGAATCTTGTGCTCGGGGATAATGATGACAGTGTTCTTGCTGATGTTGCGGGCGGTCTTCTCAGAACGGGTCTTCACGATGAAGCTACCAAATCCGCGAAGGTAAACATTCTCGCCATTAGCCAGCGAATCCTTTACAGTGTCCATGAACTTCTCGACAGTTTCGAGTACCGATGCTTTGTCAATGCCGGTGGAGCTAGCAATTTCTCTTACGATTTCTGCTTTAGTCATTGTATTCGTTTAATTTAATATGTTTGTTAAATCTTAAAAATTATTACCGTTGTAAACGCTTGAACGCTAGGGTTTTAAGGGTAATACTTGCCGTATGAGCGACAAATAAAAAGTGCCCATAAATGAGCCCTTAGCGGTTTTGCGCCTGCAAATATCGCACTTTTTTTCCAATTAGATGCTAATATTCAGCATTTTTTATGAAATTTTTTGATTTTCACCACTTTCTATCAATTTTGACCTGTCTTGGACGGGATGATTTTTAGTGGCATTTTTGGCATGATTTGTGAGTTTTTTGACTAACTTTGCCGCCGATATGGAACAAGAACAGAAATTGAAAATCGAGGAAGACATCATCAAGATGTTGAAGACGGTCTATGACCCGGAATTGCCCGTCGACGTTTACAGCCTGGGGCTGATCTACAAAATCGACCTCAAGGACGACGGCCACGTGGACATCGACATGACACTCACGGCGCCCAACTGCCCCATTGCCGACTTTATCTTTGAGGACGTCAGGCAGAAGGTCGAGAGCGTTGACGGCGTGACCAGCGCCACCGTCAACCTGGTGTTTGAACCCGAATGGGACCCCCGCATGATGACCGACGAGGCAAAACTCGAGCTGGGCATGATGTAGGCTTTAAACTGAAAACTGAAAACTGAAAACTAAGAACACATATTTCATCTCGGACCTGCACCTGGGCGCCAAGTACATGCGTGACCCGCTGGAGCGGGAACGTCGCGTGTGCCGCTTCCTGGACAGCATCAAGGACGATGCCGCCGAGCTGTTTTTGCTGGGCGACATCCTGGACTATTGGTACGAATACAAGTATGTCGTGCCCCGCGGCTACATCCGTTTCCTGGGTAAACTCGCCGAACTTGCCGACACGGGCGTGAAAATCACCTGGGTCACCGGCAACCACGACGTGTGGCTCTTCGATTACCTGCGCGACCAGATTGGCTTGACGGTCCTCTATGGCCACACCGAGGTCATGGCAGGCGGCAAGCGCGTGCTCATCGCCCATGGCGACGACGTGGGCGTGCAGCCAGCGATGTACCGCTTCACGCGTTGGTGTTTCTATAATAAGGTATGCCAGTGGCTCTATGCCGGCATCCATCCCCGCTGGACCTATCCCATCGCCACCGGCTGGTCCAACGAGAACCGCACCCGCCGCGACCCCGAGCAGCAACGCGCCATCTCGGAGCGCGCCGCCGCCCACCTGGTCGACTACTCGCGCGACTACCACGCCCAGCACCCCGACGTCGAGGCATTCATCTACGGCCACATCCACATCGCACGCATCAACCACTATGACGATATGCCGCCCGTCATCATGCTGGGCGAGTGGATATCGCTCAACTCCTACGTCGTGCTCACCCCCGACGGCCAATTCACCCTCAAGTATTTCGAGCAGCAGTGATTTTTTTGCAGCTGTGTGCATGATTGGTTTTCAGTAAGATAGCCAACCACAGGCAAGTTTCGGCCGAAAAATATGTTATAAAACATAAAGTTTCTGTGCACAAGGTAAGAAAATTCGATTTATATTTGCGACATAAACCTGAAACAATCTTTTTTGCCTTAGAAATTTTGCCTATTTGAAACCTAAAAAGGAATTTTAAGCCACCGCGCTTAAAGTTCCTTTTTTATATTCCCCGAATTTTTCATTAACTTTGCGGTCAGAAAAATATAGTGAGATGAGGACGATAGCGATTATAGTGGCTGGGGGCAGTGGGACCCGGTTTGGGGCTGAGTTGCCTAAGCAGTTTCTGGAACTGGGCGGTAAACCGATTCTGATGCGTACCATCAGCGCTTTTGGGGGCGGGGCTTCTGACCGTACTGCCGTTAGCGCCTTTGAGGGCGGTTTTTCTGAGGTCATTGTGACTTTGCCTGAAGGGCAGATGGGCCTGTGGCGGGAGTTGTGTGAGCGTTATTGCTTTGCCGTGCCGCATCGTGTGGTGGCTGGCGGTGAGACGCGCTGGCACAGCGTGAAAAACGCCCTGGACAGCATCGGCGACATCAGTGACGTTGACATTATCGCTGTGCATGACGGCGTGCGCCCGCTGGTCACAGCTGACCTCATCGGCCGCACTGTTGAGGCTGCCCGACGTGATGGCGCCGCTATCCCTGTGGTGATGCTCAACGACTCGGTACGGCAGGTGGAGAAGGGCGCGAGCCATGCGCTCGACCGCTCGACGCTGCGTGCTGTACAGACGCCTCAGGTGTTTGACGCCCGTCTGCTGACGGAAGCCTATCGCCAGCCCTTCGACTCGACGTTCACCGACGACGCTTCGGTTGTGGAGCGTATGGGACACAGCGTGACGCTTGTCGAGGGTGACCCGCAGAACCTGAAAATCACGCGCCCGATGGACCTGGCGCTTGCCGAATACCTGTTGAACAATGCCTGACCTGCGCCACACCGACATACAGTACCTGCACGGCGTGGGACCCAAGCGTGCCGAGCTGCTCAAGAAGGAACTGGGCATCTCGACCTACTATGACCTGTTGTATTATTTCCCGTTCCGCTACATCGACCGCAGCGTGATTAACCATGTGAATGAGCTGCATGGCGACGAGGCGGCAGTGCAGTTGCG
This sequence comes from uncultured Bacteroidales bacterium, assembly GCA_902800715.1. GTDB lineage: Bacteria > Bacteroidota > Bacteroidia > Bacteroidales > Muribaculaceae > Sodaliphilus. Next base: position 10,244 of record CADCFN010000018.1, on the reverse strand, counting down.
GGGCAGGTTCATCACGTTCAACACGGTGGGCGAGGGCCGCAAACGGCGTCTGCAGGCGCTGTTCACCGATGGCACGGGCACCATCGAGGTGGTGTGGTTCAATCGTGTTGCGTCGATTCAGAAGACGTATAACACCTCGACGCAGTATGTCCTCTATGGCAAGCCGTCGATGTTCAACACCCACTTGAATATCGTTCACCCCGAGATTGATGTTGCTGACAATGAACATGTTGCACAGGGCCTGCAGGGCGTGTACAATCTGACCGAGGTGCTGCGCAACCGCTCGTTCACGTCCAGGACGATACACAAGCTCGTGGTCAATATCCTGAACACGCCTGCCGTGCAGCACATCCCCGAGACCTTGCCGCCCGAACTGATGCAGCGCTTCCACCTGATGCCGCTTGCCGAAGCCTTGCACAACATCCACCTGCCCAGCGACCCGCAGGCGTTGCAACGGGCGCAGTTCAGGCTCAAATTCGAGGAGCTGTTCTTCCTGGAGCTCAATATCCTGCATTATATAAAAGGTAGCACCCGGCGCCTGGTGGGGCACAATTTTGCCCATGTGGGCTATTACTTCAACAACTTCTACCACCACTTCCTGCAGTTTCCGCTCACCGGGGCACAGAAGCGGGTCATCCGCGAGATGCGCCACGACATGGGCAGCGGCAAGCAGATGAACCGCCTGTTGCAGGGCGACGTGGGCAGCGGCAAGACGATAGTGGCGTTCATGACGGCACTGATAGCGCTTGACAACGGCTATCAGGCGTGTATCATGGCGCCCACCGAGATTCTCGCCGGGCAGCACCTCGAGTCCATCAAGCCGCTTGCCGAGGCCATCGGCGTGAAAGTGGCGCTCTTGACCGGCTCGACGCGCAAGAAGGAGCGCACCGTCATCCACGAGGCGTTGATGAGCGGCGAGTTACAGATTCTCATCGGCACCCATGCCCTCATCGAGGACACTGTGCAGTTCCGCAACTTGGGACTTGCCATCATCGACGAGCAGCACCGCTTCGGCGTGGCACAGCGTGCCCGCCTGTGGAGCAAGAACCGCGTGGCGCCGCCCCATGTGCTGGTGATGACCGCCACGCCCATCCCCCGCACGCTTGCCATGACCGTCTATGGCGACCTGGACGTTTCCATCATCGACGAGCTGCCGCCGGGGCGCAAACCCGTGACCACGGTGCTGCGTCATGAGCCTGACCGCTTCAAGATGTACCAGTTCGTGGGCTCGCAGCTGCGTCAGGGACGCCAGGCCTACATCGTCTACCCCCTCATCGAGGAGAACGAGAAACTCGACCTGCATGCCCTGGAGCAGGGCTTTGAGCAGGTCAAGGACGTGTTCCCGCACTACAACGTGGCGATGGTACACGGACGCATGAAACCCGCCGAGAAGGACTACCAGATGAATCTCTTTGCCAGCGGGCAAGCCCACATCCTCGTGGCTACCACCGTCATCGAGGTGGGCGTGAACGTGCCCAATGCCTCGGTCATGGTCATCGAGGACGCCGAGCGCTTCGGCCTGTCGCAATTGCACCAGTTGCGTGGCAGGGTGGGGCGCGGAGCCGACCAGAGCTACTGCATCCTCATGGCGCGCAGCGACCTGGGGCGTGACACGCGCCACCGCCTGCAGGTGATGACTCAGACCAACGACGGCTTTGTCGTTGCCGAGGAGGACATGAAGCTGCGCGGTCCCGGCGACATGGAGGGCACCCAGCAGAGCGGCATCGCCTTCAACCTGCACATCGCCAACCTCGCCCAGGACGGTCAGATTATCCAGATGGCGCGCAATGCTGCCGAGGACTACCTGCGCGATGACCCGCAGATGGAAACCCCGTGGGGACGCAAAATGGCAGCACACATCCGCGACATTTTCGACAAACAGCAGAACTGGGGGCTCATCTCATAACTACTAATTTCGGTTTGGAAACTGTTTGCAATTGTGAATTTTTTATCGTGCTGAGATTCAGTGCTTTGTCGCGCTTTATTTAGAGAATGAAACCAAACTTTACACTTTTTAGCATACTAAATGCCCCTTCTTACAAAATAAATGAGTACTTTTGGGCGTTCTTAAAAACAAATAGACTTAGAAAATAACCTGAAATGAGTATAAAACGATACTATATCGCCTTGACGGCGATGACCCTTTTTGCGCTTAGCATATCGGCTCAGAATATGCAACCCGCTTCTAGTTTCAGCAAGAAGCACAGTGACCTCCTCGCGAAGCAGAGTCGCGTGAAGGACCAGATCCAAGTCAAGGAGGCCCAGAAATATGCCGCAGACCTCTATGAAGAGTGCGAACCCGAACCCGATATCTACACCGAGGGTTGGGAGAGCAATCTCGTTAACTGCTATAAGGACGCCAACGTGCCTAACACCAAGGTGCTTGACGTTCGTCACTATGTGATGCCCATCAAGGGCAACTATGTGACCAGCCACTACGGCTACCGTCCCCAGTTCGGCCGCACCCACAAGGGTATCGACCTGCGTGCTGCAATCGGCGACACCGTTTACTCGGCATTCTCGGGCCGCGTGCGTCTCACTCGCTTTGAGCGTGGCGGCTACGGCTTCTACGTGATTGTTCGTCACGAGAACGGTCTGGAAACCGTTTACGGTCACCTGTCGCGCTTCCTGGTGAAGCCCGATCAGTATGTGAAGGCCGGCCAGCCCATCGCGCTGAGTGGCAACACGGGCCGCAGCACGGGTCCTCACCTGCACTTCGAGACGCGTTTCATGGGTTACGCCATCAACCCCGAGGCCATCTTCGACTTTGCTAACCGTTGCACCCACACCGACAGCTACACCTTCTCTAAGGCCAATTATACCAAGGCCCGCGACTATGCGCCCAGCAAGCGCTACAATCAGGCCAAGAAATCGGCTACCGAAGAGAAAGAAACTGCAAAGAAGAATAATAACAACAAGAAGGAGCAGTCCACTGTAGCCAGCACCAAGAAATCCACCAAGGAGAGCCGCAAGGACAGCCGTTCGACCTACCAGGTGCGCTCGGGTGACAACCTGACCAAGATTGCCAAGAACAACGGCATGACCGTAGCACAGCTCAAGAAGCTCAACGGTCTTACCAGTGACAATGTCACTGAGGGTAAGGTTCTGAGATTGAAGTAATCAATTTTTCATATAGCAATAGCACAATAGCAGAGCAGCCAAGGCATTTTGCCTTGGCTGCTTTGTTTGGTTATCGGTTTTCCATCAGGTGGCGGTAAAGGACTGTGAACTGCCGCCTGAAGTTGTCCTGGAACTTGTCCAGTTTGCGGTCAAAGGTGAACTCGTCGGTCTGTGCCGACAGCTTGGTCACACGGTTGCGGCTGATGCGTTGCACGTCATAGGTGCTCATCGGGTAATGGCAGGTCACATAGTAGGCGTTGTAGGTGTGGTAATGGCGCTTGACGATGTCGGCACGCGTCACCTCACGGTCGGTCCTCAGGATGATGCGATTGCCGCCACGCAGCACGAGGGTGAGGCTATCGCCCTCGGACACATGCAGCATGCCCTCGTCATAGGTCACCTCGAGCGCGAATGTCACCAGACCTCCGGCATGTACTCTCGCCGAAACGGCAAAGCGTGCAGCATGGTGGAAGTTGTCATACATCACTTCCTGCTGGGAGCACACATAGCGTGTGCCGTCTTCCCAATAGCAATCGACGCTGACCTGTGCCATCGAGGGCACGGCAAGTGCCGCCGCCATGAGCCAAAACCATATTGCACGCTTGACCATTTAAAGCATTAACTGTTGTTCTTGGGGTTAATGACCCATAATGTTGCGGATTACCGCATTGATGTCGGCAAGGTTGATTTCACCATCCTCGTTCACGTCACAGGAGGACAGAGCGCTCTTGGTGTTGATGCCCTGGATGATGTAATTGACAACGGTGTTCACGTCAGCAATGTTGATTTCGCCGTCGTGGTTCACATCGCCCTTCTTCCAGTCAATCAGCAGGCGCACACGGTTGCTCCAAGGCGAGAGGGTGCCGTCGGTGTAAAGGGCTTGAACGCGCAGTCCGTACCAGCCGGAAGTCATGTTGCCTACGGTCTGGGACATGGAGGTGATGCCCTTGAGATAGGTGGCTTTGGTCAAATCAACGGGTGAGTAATCGTCACCTGCATAAGCTGCGAAATTCTTCAAGACGACACGCTTGCCTGTAGCGCTCGTGAGCTTCACCTTGGACAGGTTGCCTGACGGGCAGGGCAGCAGCACGCAGTGCTCTTCCTCGCTTTCGTCAAGGATAATGGTGGTGTCGTTGCCCTCGCAGGAGATGTTGAGTGGCGCATTGGTGTCGTTGGTCGTACAGGTCGCCTGGACCTTGACGGTAATAAAGCCGTTGTTGCCGAACATGTCGAGGGTGGGCGTTTCAATCCAACCCTTGGCTTTGGCGGTACCCAGCAGCAGGTCATTGTTGCTGCGGTACACTTTGTTGCCGGTCCAGCCTGGGGTGCTGGTGATTTCGTCCAGTTTCGATGACCAGTCACTGGTGCTGGTGCCCGAGTATTCGCTCTTGTCGAACGCCTCGTTGAGTCGCAGCTCGAAGAACGGCGTGGGGGCGATTTCCAGGTTGTAGCTCACTACATTGTGGCTCGGTGTGGCATCCTCCCACTGCACGGTGAAGGAGTCCCCGGTCACGTCGCTGACGTCGAGTAAAACGGGGTCGTATGTCTCGAGCAGGCAAGTGCCGTACACGGTGATGACCTTGTCGGCAGCACCCTCGCTGCTCAAGGTAACCGTTGCGGTGTAGGCGCCGGGAGTGTTGGACTTGAAAGTGACGTAAACAGTCTTGCCCTGCTGCAGTTGGTCCACACTGATTTGCTCGGTGTCGATGTTGAAGTAGCCACTGTCGTCATTGAGCTGCACTGTCACGTCGCCAGTGAGCAGGGCGCCCTTGACCGTGAACGATGCTGCATCGGTTTTGTCAACATAGGCTGTCGTGAACAACCGTGATGACCAAGCCTTGATGGTGGGCACCGTGGGCGGTGGCTCGATGCCAAGAATCAGTTGCTGGTTCACGTTGAAGACCATGCCTGAGCCATGGAAGGCGTTCAGCGCATAGAAGGCGTTGCCATTGCCGCTCCATCCCCAGTTGATGTGGTAGGTGTCGTCGGTGGCGTCATAGCCGTCGATGTCAAATGCGTGACCCGACCAGGTGGGGGTGTAGGCACACATGAGAATCGGGCGGTGCTCGAAGAGCTCATCCTGGATGATGGCGCCCCATTCCTCGTCGCTGTAGCTCTCGCCAGTCCACCAGCTCTCCTTGGAAACGACGCGCACATCATTGTCATAGCCGAAGCGCCTGACGGTATTAAGGATTTCATAGGTGCCGGTGCCGCTACTCTCGGGGGAATAGTCCATCCTCTCGGACTGGCCCAGGTAGCGCATCAGGTGAGCCACGGCAGAGGCTTGTACATCGTTGTAGCCGCCGCGGTATTCGTCGAGCATGTTGTCCCAGTCAAACGTCGTTGAGGGCAGGCTGGGAACCGACAGGTTCATGCTCTGGGTCGTATAACCGGGCACCATCGACGTGGGCCCAGTGGGGTATCTCCAGTGGTGGAAAATCATTGCCAATGAAGTGGCACCGCAGCCCGTGACACACAACGAGGTGCCGGTGCTGGGGCATTCGCGGTTGTAAGGCTCACCCTGGTCCCACATGGCGGTCAGCAGCGGTTCGACGTTGAAGACGCTGGCTGCCGGAGCCCTGCGTATGGCGGGCTGCTCGACCACCAGGTCGGGGTGTGACAGCAGGTAGTCCAACTGCTCCTGATAGCTCGTGAGCCACAGCTGCATGTTGCAGGGGATATTGTCGATGTCCAGCGGACGGTCGCCAAAGGCGAGCACCTCGCGGGCGCGGTCGTCGCCCGAGACGATGATGTAGCTGTCGTTGGTGTTGAAAACGTAATAGGCAGCCTGGCCGGCGATTGCCTTGCTGGCTTGGGTGAGCACCAATTTGATGTCACTGGCCTTGGCGGGAGCCTTGTGGCGGCCCTCACTGGCGATACGGGTTACATACCGGCTCGCTTTGGCGCGTGCTGTCTGGGCATCGACAGGAGCCGCTGCCATCTGCGCCACAGCGAGAACAACCGCTGTGACAATTAAAAGTAATCTCTTCATTTATATACGATTGAAAATTGGTTGTTAGCGTTGTTGGTTGAAGGGCGAGAAGATACCATAGAGGTTGGCGTCGATTTTGTCGCACACCATCTGGAAATCCTCGGGACGGTCACCAAACTTGATTTCGTCACCGTTGATGACAACCAGGTTGCCCTTGTAGCCGTTAATCCAGTCCTCATAGCGCTTGTTCAGACCCTCTAGGTAGTCGAGACGCATGGTCTGCTCGTAGTCACGACCGCGTTTCTGAATCTGCTGGACCAGGTTGGGGATGGTCGAGCGAATGTAAATCATCAGGTCGGGCATCTTGACCAGTGACATCATCAGCTCGAACAGGTCCTTGTAGTTGTTGAAGTCGCGGTCGCTCATCAGGCCCTGGCCGTGAAGGTTGGGGGCGAAGATGCACGCGTCCTCATAGATGGTGCGGTCCTGGATGATGTCAATGTCGCTCTGCGAGATTTCGACCACCTCCTTGAAGCGCTTGTTCAGGAAGTAAATCTGCAGATTGAATGACCAGCGCGACATGTCGGCATAGAAATCCTCGAGATAGGGATTGTTGTCCACGGGCTCAAACCTGGGGCTCCACCCGTAATGCTTGGCGAGCAGCTTGGTCAAGGTGGTCTTGCCGCTGCCGATGTTTCCTGCTACTGCGATATGCATTTTATTTAGTTTTAAGTTGTTGTCAATTTTCAGTTGAGAGTTGAGTGCGGATGCCAACTATTAACTTTTCTCTATTAACTGTTAACTAATCAAGCGGTCCGAAGATGCCGAACATCGTGGCGTCGATTTTGTCGACGATAGCGGCAAAGTCCTCGGGGTTGTTCTTGTAGTCCATGTCGTCCACGTCGATGACGAGTTTGCGGCCCTTGTAGGTGTTCATCACAAACTCCTCGTAGCGTTCGTTGAGGTTCGACAGGTATTTCAGCGGCATCGTCTGCTCGTAGTCGCGGCCGCGCTTGTGGATGTTGTCCACCAGGTGGGGCACGCTGGAGCGCAGGTAAATCATCAAATCGGGCAGACGCACGATGGTCATCATCTGCTCGAACAGTTCCATATAGGTCTCAAAATCGCGGTCATCCATGTTGCCCATGTCGTGGTTGTTGGCGGTGAAGATGTACACGCCCTCAAAGATGCTGCGGTCCTGGATGATGGTCTTGTCGCTGGCATTGATGCCCAGAATGTCCTTGAAACGCTGTTTCAGGAAGAACACCTCCAGGGCAAACGACCAGCGCTTGATGTCCTTGTAATAGTCGCTCAGGTAGGGGTTGTCCACCACGGGTTCCATAAAAGGCTCCCAGCCGTAATGCTTGGCAAGCATCTCGGCCAGTGTGGATTTACCGCTCCCGATATTTCCTGCTATAACGATGTGCACGGTTCAGTTAACTGATAGGTTGTTTTACAAACCACAAAGATAGTGCAAGTTGAGCGGAGTGCCAAATAAAAACGAGATTTTTATTTTCAATCCCGAAACGCAGCCTATCTTCGCCGAAGGCACAGATAGTGCAAGTTGAGCGGAGTGCCAAATAAAAAGGGATTTTTATTTGCAATCCCGAAACGATTAGGGTATATCATCATTCGTTCGTCACAATTAGAATCGCGCTTGCGCGAGAAATCAAACAAAATTATTAATTTAACCCGTTAGCGGAATTAATTGTATAAGTCGAGTGTACGCGAAAATGCCTAGTAGACTATGGCAAAAACGCCCAAAGGGCGGTCATTTGAGTAACCGTGGGTAATGCAAACCGCTGAGCAATAGCGAAGTGGTTTGCATCACCCACGGAAGTGCAATACTATCCTCGTCGCTGGAAGCGACCCCATTCGATTTAGCCTATGTTGAAGGGGTCGCCTTCAGCGACAGGTCCTGGTTCATCATGCCCCCGATGAATCAGGCATCTGAGCAGAGCGAAGGTGGCTGATTTATCGGGGGTTACCCAAAGGTCACCCTTCGGGTGTCAATTGACTGGCAAATAAATCGATTCTATAATTCTGCCAACGGGTTATTAAATAGGGATTACGAAAATATTTATTTCAAATATTTTTTCGCTAAATCTCTACATCATCATCATTTTCCCAATTCTTCGCGGTCGTGCTTGATAAGAAAGATGCTCACATTTTCTTTAATTACCCCGCCACATCAATGCTCAGCAAGAAATACTGAGAAACTAAGTCTAGAAGGTGATGAATTGCAAGGGTTTTGGAAAATTTCTACCACGAAACGGTAAAATTCTGGAAAATTTCTACCCAGTTCTCACATCAAGGGCGATGATTTTAACGTGATGCGTGATTATCCTGAACAATGCAATGCGTTCAAGAATGATGACGAGGATGTGCTAAGGTTTTGATGGCAAATGAAAATTAGGGGACGGGGTGTTGCGTGGATAGATTTTTTGCACTACCTTTGCCCGCAAATTGCAGAGCCGTTAACATGAAGCAAAACTGGAGACCTGGAACCATGATATACCCGCTGCCCGCGCTGCTGGTCAGCTGCGGGTCCTCGCCCGAAGAATACAACGTGTTCACGGCGGCGTGGACGGGAACCATCTGCAGCGATCCGGCATTGTGTTATGTTTCTATCAGGCCCGAGCGACACAGTCATGGCATTGTGGAGCGCAACATGGCTTTCACCCTCAACCTCACCAACCGCGACCTGGCGCGTGCCACCGACTGGTGCGGCGTGCGTTCGGGGCGTGACTATGACAAGTGGCGCGAGATGGGTTTGACCCCCGTCAAGGGCGAGACCGTGGCTGCCCCCTACATCCAGGAGGCGCCCGTGAGCGTCGAGTGCCGAGTGCGCGACATCATGCGCCTGGGCACGCACGACATGTTCATCGGCGAGGTGATGAACGTCATCGCCGACGACCGTTACATCGACCCCGAGACTGGCGCCCTCGACCTCAAGGCTGCCGACCTGATTACCTACTGCCACGGCCATTACTACGGGCTGGGCGAGGAGTTGGGGCACTTCGGCTGGTCGGTGCGCAAGAAACCGAAAAGAGACTAAATAACTTTAATACTAACAAACCGAGGCGCAAGATTCTGCGTCTCAACAAAAAACTAAAAACAAAAAATCAATGGAACGAGACAAAGTGATTTTTGACATCATCGAGCGTGAACATCAGCGTCAGCAACACGGCATTGAGCTCATCGCCAGTGAGAATTTCGTGAGCGACCAGGTGATGCAGGCCATGGGCAGCTGCCTGACCAACAAGTATGCCGAGGGTTATCCCGGCCACCGCTACTATGGCGGTTGCCAGTGCGTTGACGAGAGCGAGAACGTCGCCATCGAGCGTTTGAAACAAATCTTTGATGCCGAGTACGTTAACGTGCAGCCCCACTCGGGCGCTCAGGCCAACATGGCTGTTTTCATGGCTTGCCTCAAGCCCGGCGACAAGTTCATGGGTCTGAACCTGGCTCATGGCGGTCACCTGTCACACGGTAGCCCCGTTAACTTCTCGGGTCTGATGTTCCAGGCTTGTGAATATAACGTAACCCCCGACACCAACCTGGTTGACTATGACCAGATGGAAGAGGTGGCACAGCGAGAGCGTCCCAAGCTGATCGTCGGTGGCGCCAGCGCCTACAGCCGCGAGTGGGACTACGAGCGCATGCGCAAGATTGCCGACAGCGTGGGCGCACTGCTCATGATTGACATGGCACACCCCGCTGGCCTCATCGCTGCAGGTCTGCTGAACAACCCCTTGAAGTATGCTCACATCGTGACCAGCACCACCCACAAGACCCTGCGCGGTCCCCGTGGCGGTATCATCCTGCTGGGTAAGGACTTCGACAACCCCTGGGGCAAGACCACCAAGAAGGGTGTCATCCGCAAGATGTCGTCGCTGCTCGACAGCGCCGTATTCCCCGGCGTACAGGGCGGTCCCCTCGAGCACGTGATTGCCGCTAAGGCTGTCGCCTTCGGTGAGATTCTGCAACCTTCCTTCAAGGACTACGCCATCCAGGTACGCACCAACGCTGCCGCTATGGCCCAGGCCCTGATGGACAAGGGTTACAAGATCTGCTCGGGCGGTACCGACAACCACTGCATGCTGGTTGACCTGCGCACCAAGTATCCCGAGTTGACCGGTAAGGTTGCCGAGGCTGCCCTCGTTGCTGCCGACATCACCGTCAACAAGAA
>CADCFN010000017.1 GCA_902800715.1 uncultured Bacteroidales bacterium | reverse complement strand
ATTGGCGATGAATCTGATTGTCGTCGGCATGGGCATTTGTACCATTATTTCCGTTTTTCGATGGAAAAGGGCTCGCGTGCTGGCGTCATGTCTGATAGCATGCATCATCTGTTTCATGGCATTTTTCATTGCCAGCGCATGTACTTTCTATGCATATAACTGGTGGACAGGTCAATATGGATGCTATAATATTATCACGGGCGAAGGCGGTAGATATGTTCTTTTCTTCGCCCCCTTGCTCATTTTTACACTTGTAACCGGCACCTGTGTTTTTTGCCAAAACATTGCTATCAAGAGTTGGTTGCACAAGTTGATGTGTTTTGCCCCTATCGTCATTGCTGCGATTTTCTATACACAAATGTGGTTATCACCTTACGGCTTAAAGAATGATGTCCGAGAAGCGACAAACACCTGGATGGAAGTTGGTGGATATCGTTCTCATACATTGGTACAAGAATGGGCTGCCGGTACATTCCATTACTATTTCCACCACTCTCCAGTGTTTAGTCCAGAGGCGCAAAAGAGTATTATAACAATGGACGCAAGGATGCGTATGAAAGACAAGGAAACCTTGTTGAAATATTTAACGGGAATAAATGTTTTTTCCTATCCAGAACTCTATTATGTGGGTAATCTCCCGTCTCCCGGGTCAACTGATAACTTGGAAATGATAAGAAATATCTTTACACAACAAGGTTATGACGTGGAAACCGTAAAAGAATTCAAAGAATCCGTTGTTTTACGAATGACAAAAGCCTCATGACATAGACCAATATGTCGTTGTCGATGCCAGCCATCTCATTGCGCAGCCATTTTAGGTTAGCAGCAGTAGATGGCTTTCTTATTGATGCCGCGTCAATTCGGTGATTTCTTAAAAGCAAAACAGAACATCCGACATTTTATCGAGCCGCAGCTCTGGGCATATGGCAAATGTTGCACATAGTTTAAGACAGAAGAAAAGAGAAAAAAATCCTATGATAAATTTTTATGTCATGTATTTTATCTAATTTTGCATTATTCTTATACAGAGCCCACCAGTGTGGGTGATGTGGGAATGGCACCTGTAAGGGGTGTCACACATTTGGAAAGGCGTTTGCCACAAAGACTCTACGCCTGATTATTTGGCTCATGTTTCATGGGAGACAGATGCGAACACCACGTTCCGCCTGATGCAACGGGAGAAACTGCAAGCCATTATGGTAAACAAGAACATAAAGAAAAATAACTCATGAAGAAATCATACGTTTCTTTCTTTACAAGAAATGAATGGCTGCTCGTTTGCCTCGTTTTGCTGGCAATGGGTATCTTTTATTTTTCACATCTCACAACATCCTGTTTGTGGTTTGATGAGGGAATTGAGTATTTTTTCTCTAAATATATGACGGGGACAATATCTATGGGGCTACCAATGACAGAGAACATGTACGAACGTATATGCATTACTTACCAGCCTCCACTTTATAATTTGCTCATGTACCTCTGGCTGTCAGTCTTTGACAGCGAATCAACATTTCGACTGGCCGGCGTTCTCACAACATTTATCGGTGCAATAGGATTATACTGCGCCTTCAGGAAGATTGCGGGTATCAAATGGTCGCTTATGGGGCTTTGCGTCTATCTGGCTGCCTGTTCTGTCAAATACTATGCATTAGAGTGTGCCGAGTACAACCTGCTTTTATGCATGGAATGCTGGATGCTCTATTTCTTTGTTTGCTGCATTACTGGCAATTCAGCACGGGCCCGCAAGCGGGCAATCATAGGCTTTTATGCGTTTGCGGCCCTATCCATTTACAGCCAATACGGCTCGGCATTTCTGATTGCCGCTTTGTTCTTGGCATTGTGCCTCGTTTATATCAAACAAAAAGATTACGTTTCACTACGATGGCTGTTTGGATTAGGGTTTGCTGTTGTTCTTGTGGCCATTGTACCGTTGTGGATTTGGTTCATCCAGATACAGTTACAGAATCAAGGCACAACAGCGGTAAATCATAACCCTGTTTTCGTCGTCAATGTATTATATTCTCTCAAAGAGTCCTTCTGTAACAGTGTTTCGTGGATTTTCACCATGCCTGAAACAAATAAAGTCAGGCTAGCACGGGCAATGAATCTGATTGTCGTCTGCATGGGCATTTGTAGTATTTTTTCAGCTTTTCGATGGAAAAGAGCTCGTGTGCTGACACCATGTCTGATAGCATGCATCATCTGTTTCATGGCATTTTTCATTGCTAGTTCTTTTTCTTTCTATGCATATAATTGGTGGAGCAATCAATTGGGATGCAATAATATTATCGATGGCAACCGATACATCCTTTTCTTCGCCCCCTTGCTGATATTTACACTTGTAACCGGCACCTGTGTTTTTTGTCAAAACATTGCATTCAAGAGTTGGTTGCACAAGTTGATGTGTTTTGTCCCAATCGTCATTGCTGCTATTTTCTATGCACAAATGTGGCTATCTCCATGGATCATAAAGAATGATGTTCGAGAAGCGACAAACACATGGATAGAACTGGGCGGATATCGTTCTCATACATTGGTACAAGAATGGGTTGCCAGTACATTCCATTACTATTTCCGCCACTCACCAGTGTTTAGTCCAGAGACACAAGAGAATATTATAACGATGGACATAATTATTCTTGCGCAAGACAGGAATGCCATGTTGAAATATTTAACGGGAATAAATGTTTTTACCTATCCAGAACTCTATTATGTCGGTAATCTCCCGTCTCCTGGGTCTCCTGATAACTTGGAAATGATAAGAAATATCTTTTCGCAACAAGGTTATGATGTGGAAACCATAAAAGAATTTCAAAAATGTATTATTTTGCATGCGACAAAAGCCCCTTAACACAGACAGTTTTGTCGTTGTAGATGCCCACCATCTCATTGCACAGCCTTTTTAGGTTAGCAGCAGTAGATGGCTTTCTTTTTGATACTGCGCCAGTTCGGTGATTTCTTAAAAGCAAAATAGAACATCGGACATTTTACCGAGCCACGGCTCTGGGTATAGGGCAAGATGAGCATACAGCAAATATTGCACATAGTTTAAGACACTAAAAAGAGAAAAAATCCGATGATAAATCTTTATGTCATTTATTTTATCTAATTTTGCATTATTCTTATACAGAGCCCACCATTGTGGGTGATATGGGAATGGCATCTGTAAGGGGTGTCACACATTTGGAAAGGCGTTTGCCACGTATCGTTTCTTGGCTGTCCGATTCCTGGCACAGGGTCTTGGGCTGCGGGACCAGTGACAGGACTCCCCGCCTTTTTCAATTTAGTTTTTTAGCCGAATCTTGGGAGTGGTAGTAGGCATATAGAGATTCCCATGCATCGAATCGCCTTATTGTACAAGAAGTTACGGAATCTTATCTTGTATATTCTCATTGGATGTTTTGCCGCATCCATTGATTTTGTGGTGTTCACCATGCTGTCCAAGTATGTGGGAATGTATTATCTTGCAGCAAATTGCATCTCGGTACTTGTTGGTATCGCAACAAGTTTTGCTCTCAATAGGACATACAACTTCAAAGTAAAGGATAAGACCGTCAAGCGTTTTTCCATCTTCCTGGCGGTTGGGCTCTTGGGAATGCTGCTCAGCAATCTCATCCTTTGGGTAGGCATCGACAAAATGGGCGGAGATGAACTGATAGTCAAATTAGCGTCTATCTTTTTGGTGGCCCTTTTCCAGTTCCTGCTCAACAAGTATGTTACATTCCGGGTAAAATTTAATCAAGCTTAGTGGTTATGGAAAAGTTCTATTTTGTTATGCCAGCCTACAACGAGGCAGAAAACATTCAGCAGACCATCAGACAATGGTATCCTGTCGTTGAGAAAATCAATCAAATGGAAGCCTGCGAAGCGGTTCTGGCTATTGCCGACGATGGAAGCAAGGATAACACATACCAAATCATGTCCCAGGCCAAAGAGGAAGGAGGACTGGAGCATTTTGAGCCTGTTACGAAGCCCAATGGAGGGCACGGGCAGACGGTACTGTTCCTATACCGCCACGCTCTTGCTCATGGCGCCGACTATGTGTTCCAGACTGATTCTGACGGGCAAACCAACCCCGATGAGTTCTGGCAGATGTTTGAGCATCGCCATGACTATGATTTTCAGATCGGTTATCGAAAAGGACGGCAGGATGGTGCCGGGAGGGTGTTTGTCACGAAGACTCTGCGCCTGATTGTCTGGCTCATGTTCCATGTATGGGTCACTGATGCGAACACCCCGTTCCGACTGATGCAACGCGAGAAACTGCAGGCCATCATGGATGTGATACCCCAGGACTATTTCCTGTGCAATGTCGCCATTACAGCCATTGCCGTGAAATGGAATTACCGCATCAAATTCTACGAAATCACGTTCAAGCCGCGTCAAGGCGGTGTCAATTCCATCAACATGAAACGCATCTTCAAGATCGGTTGGAAAGCATTGGGGGATTTCAGACGAATCAACAGGAACATCAAGAAAAAGAATTCATGAAATCACTCGTTTCTTTCTTCGCAAAAAATGAGTGGCTGCTCGTTTGCCTCGTTTTACTGGCAATGGGTATCTTTTATTTTTCACATCTCACAACATCCTGTTTGTGGTATGACGAGGCTGTAGAGTATTTTTACTCAAAATATATGACGGGGTCCGCTTCTATGGGGCTTCCATTGACAGAGAACATGTACGAACGTATATGCTTTACTTTCCAGCCTCCCCTTTATAATGTGCTCATGTACCTCTGGCTGTCAGTCTTTGACAGCGAATCGACCTTCAGATTGGCAGGCGTTCTCACAACATTTGTCGGTTCGATAGGACTTTACTGCGCTTTCAGGAAGATTACGGGTATCAAATGGGCGCTCATGGGGCTATGCGTCTATCTGACTGCCTGTTCTGTCAAATTCTATGCATTGGAGTGTGCCGAGTACAACCTGCTGTTATGCATGGAATGCTGGATGCTCTATTTCTTTGTTTGCTGCATTACTGGCAATTCAACACGGGCTCGTAAGCGGGGACTCATAGGCTTTTATGCGTTTGCGGCCCTGTCAATTTACAGCCAATACGGCTCAGCATTTCTGATTGCAGCTTTGTTCTTGGCATTGTGCCTCGTTTATATCAAACGAAAAGATTACGTTTCACTACGATGGTTGTTCGGATTAGGGTTTGCTGTTGCGATTGTGGCGATTGTACCGTTGTGGATTTGGTTCATCCAAAAACAGCTGCATCATCAAGGCACATCAGCTGTAAATCATAGCCCTGTTTTCGTCGGCAATGTTTTCTATTCCCTTAAAGAATCATTCTGCAACAATGTTTCGTGGATTTTCACGATGCCTGAAACAAATAAAGTCAGGCTAGCACGGGCGATGAATCTGATTGTCGTCGGCATGGGCATTTGTACCATTATTTCAGTTTTCAGATGGAAAAGGGCTCGTGTGCTGGCAGCATGCTTGACAGCGTGTGTCATCTGTTTTATGGCATTTTTCATTGCTGGCGCATGTTCATTCTATGCATATAATTGGTGGGACAGTTATGGATGCAACAATATTATCAATGGCAACCGATACATCATTTTCTTTGCCCCCTTGCTCATTTTTACACTTGTAACCGGCACCTGTCTTTGCTGTCAAAGCATCGCATTCAAGAGTTGGTTGCACAAGTTGATGTGTTTTGCCCCTATCGTCATTGCTGCGATTTTCTATGCACAATTGTGGCTATCTCCATGTGTCATCAAGAATGATGTCCGAGAAGCGACAAATGCATGGATGGAAGTTGGCGGATATCGTTCTCACACATTGCTACAAGAATGGGTTGCCGGTACATTCCATTACTATTTCCGCCACTCACCAGTGTTTAGTCCAGAGGCGCAAGAGAAGATTATAACGATGGAATTAATGATTCGTACGCAAGACAGGAAAACCATGTTTAAATATTTAACGGGAATAAATGTTTTTTCCTATCCAGAACTCTATTATGTGGGTTATATCTCGTCTCCCGGATCTCCTAATAACTTGGAAATGATAAGAAGTATCTTTACACAACAAGGTTATGACGTGGAAACAGTAAAAGAATTGCAACAATCAATTATTTTACGAATGAAAAAAAATTCTTGACACAGACAGTTTTGTCGTTGTCGATGCCTGCCATCTCATTGCGCAGCCCGTTTAGGTTAGCAGCAGATGGCTTTCTTTTTGATGCCGCGTCAGTTCGGTAAATTCAATAGATTAGATTTTTGATATTTCATAGCAGATTTGGCATATTAAACGAATCAATCGGCCGTTTGTCTAAGAAAACAGATAAATCTGGTGTGTCACAACACAAACTTTTTTATTTGATTTTGTGCTCTGCATTCACTAATTTTGTAATTTAGCAGGTTGTAAGATGAAACGACTATTAATCACATTGATTGCTGCTGTGCTGGTTGCCGGCAGTCTGTGGGCCAAAGATGACGAAGTCATTGTGACCCGCCAATTCACCATGGGCCAACGCAGCTCCCTGCCCGAGAAGACCATCGTGGTGGAGATGAAGCGCCTTGTGTTCGACAAGAAAGCCGATGCCGACCTGGTCAGCGCAATCACCCAGCTGATGGACACCATCGCCCTGGAGGACTACATGAACCGCACCTTCGTGTTGCTGCTGGACCCCAAGCCAAACGGCGAAGTAGCCATTGCCGCCCACAGCGACGATATCGTGACACGAGGCCGCAGGGACGCGAGCATCTACTATGGCACATTGCAGCAAGGCCGTTGCCACTTTGTG
The DNA here is from genome assembly GCA_902800715.1 of uncultured Bacteroidales bacterium. GTDB lineage: Bacteria > Bacteroidota > Bacteroidia > Bacteroidales > Muribaculaceae > Sodaliphilus. Next base: position 45,103 of record CADCFN010000017.1, on the reverse strand, counting down.
GTACTCACGGGTAAAGATAACCTGGAACTGCTGGAAAAGACCTTCAAGCGCCAGGGCAAGGTGAAGTTTGTACAGGAGTTTGAGATGGTGGAGTACATGACCCCCATCTACCCCACCAACGTCATCGGGCGGTGGTCCCCCGGCAAGGGATTGCAACTGCTCACCGTCATCATCAACGATGACCCTGAGCATACCCCTGACATTGATGACCATCCTGCAAAAGTGTAAGAAACAACCTAAACACCGCATAACAATGAATCAAGACCTTAAAAACGACAAAAATTATGTGATTGCCATCGGACGCCAGTTTGGCTGCGGCGGACGTGAGGTGGGCCAGCGTGTAGCCCAACTTTTGGACATCGACTACTATGACAAGCAGTTGTTGCTCGAGGCATCCAAGGCCAGCGGCATCATGCCCGAATTGTTTGAAGCTGCCGACGAGCGCACGCCCAAATTTTTCCCAAGCCTGTGGCCGCTGAACCTTGCCATGGCGGGGTCCACCTTTATCGGAGACATCCCCATGAGTGATGATTCCATCTACAAGGCACAATGCCAGGTGATGAAAGACCTGGTGGACCGCAAGCCGTGTGTTATTGTGGGCCGCACCGCCGACTATGTGCTGCGCGACTATTGCCCCGTCATCAGTGTGTTCCTGCACGCACCCATCGAGGACCGCGTGAAGCGCATCATCGAGCGCGGCGACTGTGACACGCATGATGCTGCCGAGAAGCGCGCCGACAAAATAGGCAAACTGCGCGCCGAGTACTACAACTTCTACACCGACAAGTTGTGGGGCCACGCCGACAGCTATGACCTGTGCCTCGACTCGAGCCTGTTGGGCATCGAGGGCACCGCACAATTCATCGTCGACTTCGTCAAGCGCCGCCTAGGATAAAACGACAACTCACTTTTTATAGTAGGAAAACAATAAATGCAATAAGTACAAATTTCTGAAAACCTGTCGCATGTTCAATATACCATAAACAGGGAACACAAGAAGTACGAACAATTAATATGAAAAAGACATTCTTATTTTTATTAGTCGCTGTTGTGGCTTTATTCTCGGCTCATGCACAGACAAGTGCAGACATGAGCGATGCTGCCAGAACTCGCTTGGAAAAGGCCATCACACTGATGGACACGGGCATGGCCGAAACGGCTATCGAGATTCTTAACAACCTCGACAAGGAGTACCCCAACAATTACAATGTGCTCTATGAGATGTGCTATGCCTATTGGGTATTAGGGGAAAAGATGAAGGCTCTGGAAATCCTGAAACGGCTGGAAGATCACCCTGCAGCCACCTTCATGGTGTATCACCTAGAGGGTAACTGCCTTGACGAGATGGGCAAACCCAAAGAAGCTATCAAAGCCTATAATCGTGGTCTTGAGCGTTTCCCTGATGCCGCTCTTCTTTATGTCGAACAAGGGAGGATTGCCCAAAAGAAAAAGGACTATAATCAGGCTGTCGAGTTGTTCGAGAAGGCTATAGAAGTAGACCCGGGACATCCATCGGCCTATTGTTGCCTGGCTATGCTTTATGCCGACTCAGCTGAGCCTTTTTGGGGCATCATGTATGGCGAGGCAGCACGTCTGCTTTGCTTGAACTATGATACTGGTACCTATGGGAAATGGAGCGCGCAAATAAGCGATCTGATCTATCACATGTATAAAGAGCATATCAACATTACCAACGAGGGTGACTCAACTGTGATCCACACCACGTTTACCAAGATGGATGAGATCAGCATCTCAAAAGACACGTCGCAGGTGTTTTTCCCGTTACCTATGGCATTTGACAAGGAAATGTTGAAGGCATCGAAACCCGAGAAGGAAATAACGCTGCAATCCCTCATCGATGTGCGCGGACGGTTCATCGACTCGTTTTATGAGCAGTTCAACGACTACTATGACGTGTCTATCCTGGATTTCCAACGACAGGTGCGTGAGAGCGGCCATTGGCAGGCCTATAATATGTATCTTTTGGCTCATGGCGATATGGATGCCTACCAGCAGTGGGAGTCCACCAGTTCCACAGCAAAGGAACAGATAGACGCTTTTGCCCGATGGTATAACGATCACCTGTTCATCCCATCGACCGAACATCCCACACTGAGACCCAAGGCGTACCGCCTCATCAATCTTGCCATCCCCGCACGTGAAAACGTCATGAATGCCAAAGACTGCCGCAAGCATAGCGCCGACGCCCTGCGCCTGTCTCGCTGGTGGCTCGACCAACCGCTTGACACGAATAGTTACATACAACACCAAGTGCAAAATTTCCTTATCATATGGTGTGAGAACTCCGACGAAATAACTATAGAAATACGCGACTGCAGCGTTATCGAAAGCCGAGAAGGGATGATGGCCATGGTGTTTGCCATGATTGAATATGGCTTGGAGCACAAGGTGGAGAAACTGGGAGAAGAGGGATTTGCCTATGCCTTCAAGAGGGCCCTTACCTATCTCGACAAGAACCGTGCAGTGGTTGACGTTCCTGAGCGTGCCGAGGAGTGCCTGAAGATGACTCCCGAACAACTCGACCAGCGCATCCACGAGGAATACAACATCCCCGAAGTGAGCCGCGAGATGGTCAAACCGTGACAATGCACCATCCGCAATCATGACACTCTATATGGACGATATGTCCGTCACTGTTAATGAACGGGAACTCCATTAAGAGAAAATTACATCAAAAGAACCATCCCCTTTTTACCCTTTTTGCGTTTTCACATCTTTTAGGATGGAAAGGTTGTGGGAATGCGGGATTATGTGTAAATTTGGCGTTCTTTTTTGTGAAACCCGCATTATCAATTAGAAGATGACTGATAAGATCACCAATAAAATCACTAAGATTGTGTTGACTGGCGGCCCTTGCGCCGGCAAGACGACGGCGATGGCACAGATTATCGAGCACTTCAGCAGCCTGGGCTTCCAGGTGTTTGCCATTCCCGAGGTGCCCACGATGTTCAGCAGCGCCGGCATCAACTACCTGACTCATAACAAGGCCCTGTTCTTTGAGGCCGAGAAATCGACACTGAACATCCAGTTGGCGCTCGAGGACCACTTTGCCAAGATGGCGGCTCAATGCAGCAAGCCCGTGCTCATCGTGTGCGACCGCGGCACGATGGACATCAGCGCATACGTGTCGCCCGAGATATGGGAGGCGCTGACCGAGGAGATGGGCACCAACACCGTGAAGTTGCGCGATGCCCGCTACGAGGCCATCCTGCACATGGTGACCGCTGCCGCCGGTGCCGAACAGTTCTACACCAACGAGAACAACAAGTTCCGCAGCGAGGACGTGGAGATGGCACGTGAACTCGACCGCAAGGTGTTGAGCGCATGGACGGGACACCCCCACCTGCGCGTCATCGGCAACCACATGGACTTTGACGACAAGCTGCGCCAGGTGCTTAACGAGATTTCGACCGTGCTGGGTGTTCCCAGCCCCATCGAGAAGGAGCACAAATACATCGTCGAGGTCACGGGCGATATTCCCGACTATACCGAGAGCGAAATCACCCAGACCTACCTCCTGAGCGAACCAGGCACCGAGATGCGCGTGCGCAAGCGTGGCTGGCAGGGCAGCTATGTATATTTCCAGACCATCAAGAAGACTGTGAGCAGCGACAAGCAGATCGAGACCGAGCGTCGCATCACCGCCCAGCAGTATGTGGACCTGCTGCAACTTGCCGACCCCAACCGCAAGCCCATCAGCAAGATGCGCAAGTGCTTCGTGTGGAAGAACCGCTATTTCGAGCTCGACACCTACATCGAGCCCAAGCTGGGCATGCAGATTCTGGAACTCGAGGGCGTCAAAGAAGGTGACAAGGTGGAATTCCCTCCGTTCATCAAGGTCATCGAGGACATCACCGGCAACGAGAAGTACTACAACTACCAGTTGTCGCTGAGGTAGACCTACATGATGGCCGCGGCAAAGCCACGGCATACAAAACCAACAAAAAATCCCCAGGGCAATGCCCTGGGGATTTTTCGTTAAATGACCTGGTGATTTGTTAGTTGGCCTTGTATTTGTAGATGTCGACAAGTTTCATTTTGAAGACGAGGTTGCTGTAAGGCAACAAGATGTCGGACATCTTAGTAGAGCCGTAGCCCTGGGGATAGGGCACGATAACCGTGCAGCTGTCTCCCACATGCATGCGTGTGAGGGCAATCATCCATCCCTCAACATTACCGTTAACTTCTGAGCGATAGATGCTGTCTGCCGGGTAGGTATTGTCATAAGACGAGTCCACCAGCGTGTCGTTATACAGGTTGAGCTGATATTTCATATCAACCGTCGACGAGACGAGCGGCTTGAGGTTGTTGCGGGTCTGCATCGTGTCGTTGTGCCAGCGCATGAGCACCTGTGCCGACGGGTCCCAAGGAGCCTTCACTACCGTGTATTGTCCCGATGCCGACTGCTGCTGATACCACTCTTCGTTTTTCTCGCGCCAGCTCTTATACTGGTCCTCGACGGTTTTGCCCAGACAGGAGTCGAGCATCGTGATGGCGACAACAGCCATGATGACGGTATACAAAAACTTCTTCATAATCTTCTATAAAGCTGTCAGCCTTTAGCATTTAGCTATTAGCCCAGATGAATAATTACATGAGCTTGCGCAGGACGTTGTTTAGGCTGCACTCGCGGGCGAGGATGGCGGGCAGGTCGGCGATGGCGACGCGCTCCTGCTGCATGGTGTCACGGTCACGCAGGGTGACGGTGTTGTCCTCGAGCGTCTGGCCGTCGACGGTGATGCAATAGGGGGTGCCGATGGCATCCTGGCGGCGGTAGCGCTTGCCCACGGTGTCCTTGTCCTCGTAATGGCAGGCGAAATCGAACTTGAGCATATTCATAATCTCGTGAGCCTTCTCGGGCATGCCGTCCTTGCGGACGAGCGGCAGGATGGCGCACTTGATGGGGGCCAGGGCCTTGGGCAGATGGAGCACCACGCGGGTGTCGCCGCCCTCAAGCTGCTGCTCCTCGTAGCTGGAGCACATCACCGACAGGAACATGCGGTCCACGCCAATCGAGGTTTCGATGACGTAGGGGGTGTAGCTCTCGTTCAGCTCGGCGTCGAAGTACTGAATCTTCTTGCCCGAGAACTTGGCGTGCTGGCTCAAGTCGAAGTCGGTGCGGCTGTGGATACCCTCCACCTCCTTGAAGCCGAACGGCATCTTGAACTCGATGTCGGTGGCAGCGTTGGCGTAATGGGCCAGCTTCTCATGGTCGTGGAAGCGGTACTTCTCGTCGCCCAGGCCCAGGGCCTTGTGCCAGCGCAGACGGGTTTCACGCCAGAAGTCGAACCACTTCAACTCCTCACCGGGACGTACAAAGAATTGCATCTCCATCTGCTCAAACTCGCGCATACGGAAGATGAACTGACGAGCAACAATCTCGTTGCGGAAGGCCTTACCAATCTGTGCGATGCCGAAGGGGATGCGCATGCGGCCGGTCTTCTGGACATTCAGGAAGTTCACAAAGATGCCCTGTGCAGTCTCGGGACGCAGATACACGTCCATCGTCGAGTCGGCGCTGCTGCCCATCTGGGTCTTGAACATGAGGTTGAACTGACGCACGTCAGTCCAGTTCTTGGTACCGCTCACGGGGTCAACAATCTCATAATCCACGATAATCTGCTTGAGTTCGGCGAGGTCGTTGTCGTTCATCGCCTTCTCGTAGCGGGCGTGCAGCTCGTCACGCTTCTTTTGGTTTTCAAGGACGCGGGGATTGGTGGAACGGAACATCGCCTCGTCGAACTTGTCGCCGAAGCGCTTTGCGGCCTTCTCACACTCCTTGTTCATCTTCTCCTCAATCTTGGCAATCTCGTCCTCGATGAGCACGTCGGCGCGGTAGCGCTTCTTGCTGTCGCGGTTGTCAATCAAGGGGTCGTTGAACGCGTCAACGTGGCCCGAAGCCTTCCAGATGGTGGGGTGCATGAAGATGGCGCTGTCGATGCCCACGATGTTCTCGTGCAGCAGGGTCATTGCCTCCCACCAGTAACGCTTGATATTGTTTTTCAGCTCTACGCCGTTCTGTGCATAGTCATACACCGCGCCCAAGCCGTCATAGATTTCACTCGAAGGGAACACAAAGCCATATTCCTTGGCGTGCGACACGATTTTCTTGAAAACGTCTTCCTGTTTTGCCATTTTTTATTGTATTGTTTTGTTATTGTTTTTATTACAAGCTGCAAAGGTACAATTTTTCTAGCAAAGCGACAATGCTTTGCTAGATATTAGGGATATTTAACGGAGAAAACGGAAAGGACGGATAGCACGGAGGGGACGGATAGCACGGAGGGGACGGATAGCACGGACAGGACGGATAGAACGGAGGGGGCGGATAGCACGGATAGGACGGAGGGGACGGAGTAACGGGCGGGAGAGGCCCGTTATTTCCGTTGAGTCCGTTATTTCCGTTTTTAGAACTGCGAGTAGAGGAAGGGCTGGACGGTAGCGCTGGCGAACTGGAGGACGAGCTGGATGAGGATGATGAAGGAAACGAACTTGATCCACCAGGGTGCAGCGATAAAGCGGTTGCGCAGGTCATCCCACGTGTGACGGGGCACGAAATGCAGTCCGAAGATGATGGCCAGCATGATGCACCAAGTGCTGCGGCGTGCCAGGAAAACGGGCAGATAAGCCCACTCAAAGTCGGTGATAATGCCCCTGATGACCTGATCGGCGGCATGGAATGAGTTGGCACGGAAGAATATCCACAGGAAGGAGACAAAACTGAAGGTCAACAGCCACGAAACGAAGCGCGTGAAACGCGTACTGGCGATGGTGTCGAGCCAGGGCTTGCACAACTTGTGAACGCACAGGGCGATGCCATGACCAGCGCCCCAAACGACGAAGGTCCATGCCGCACCGTGCCACAGACCGCCCAACAGCATGGTAATCATGAGGTTGATGTGTTGGCGCACCTTACCCTTGCGGTTGCCTCCCAGCGGGATATAGACGTAGTCACGCAGCCATGTGGACAGCGTGATGTGCCAGCGGTGCCAGAACTCGGTGACGTTCAACGCACGGTAGGGATAATTGAAGTTGATGCCCAAATCAAAGCCCATGATGCTGCCCAAACCTATCGCCATGTCGCTATAACCCGAGAAGTCACAATAGATTTGCATCGTGAAGCCCAAGACCGCCATCAGCAGCTCAAATCCCGTGTAACCACCGGGATTGCCAAAGGCGATGTTGTTGTACTGGGCAATGTAGTCGGCAAAGAGCGCCTTCTTCATGATGCCCAGCATGACGAGGAAGAGTCCGCCATAAATCATCTCGCGCGTGGCAGGCTTGTTCTGCTGCAACTGCGGCATGAAGTCGCGTGCCCGCACGATGGGACCCGCCACCAGACAGGGGAAGAACGAGAGGAAGAAAAGATAGTCAAAATAATCATCGACCGGCTGAATCTTGCCCTTATACACATCCACCACATAGCTGATGGTGCGGAACGTGTAGAACGAGATGCCCACGGGCAGAATCAGGTCAAGGGGCTGGAAATTGCCTCCGATTATCGCCTCAAGGTTGGCCATGACGAAGTTGCTGTACTTGAAGAACAGCAGAATGCTGAGCGAGAGCACCAGCGATATTGTGAGCGCCACACGCCGCTCGGTGCGGTTCTTGCTCGACTCGATGAACTGCGCCAGCCACCAGTCGATATAGGAGGTCACCACCAGCAGCAAGAAAAACCATCCACTGGACTTGTAGAAGAAGAACAGACTGAATGCGACGACAAACAGCATCATCTTGACACGACGCTGCTTGATGAGGGCATATATCGGCAGGAACACCATGAACAGCAGCCAGAACAGGCCGCTGGTGAACAGCATGGGCTCGTCACGGCTGAAGGTGAGCAATGACAGCAGATGGGTGATATCTATGGAACAGAGCGGCATAACTGTTATACTGGTGGCTGATAAATGACAATGTGCGAAGCACGGGTGGTTGTCTCGCTAGGATAGTTCAGACGGATGGGATGGGCGGCATTGGTGCCCATCCACTTGATGACACGGTCCATCCATTGATGAGCCGACGCACGCGTGGGGTGTGCGCCATCGCGGCTGCGCTCGAAATGGTCCTTGGCGCTCAGGTAGAAACAGCCCTTGGCCAGGTTCTCGGCCAGCAGGTCGTTGATGCCGGTATCCTGGTCCCAGTTGGGCGGTCCAATCCACAGATAGGGCACGTTTCCTATCTCGGCAAGGAGTTTCTTGACGTAGGCTTTTCGGGCATTCTTGATGTCGGGGACATACAATTCGTTGGCACCCAGACACACCATGATGTAGTTGGGGTGATACTTGTTGATGAGTTCAGTGAGGCGTCCCGACTGCGCCCAGCACAGCGTGGAGCTGCTGTACCAGATGACCTCGATGAGCTCGTGTCCGCTCTTGTCGCAATAGGCGGCAAGTCGTGGCGCCAGTCCCTCCAGCATCGAGTCGCCGAAGAAGAGGATGGTCTTAGCCGTGGTATCCACCGGGGCACGCCATGCCTTGGCATTCTGCTCACCGTCAGCCGAGTGTTCATCGGCGTTGGTGCTATCAACAGCAGTGGTATCATCGTTGATAGCAAGGAGTGTCTTCATGTTACGTGCAAAGGACCCTGTCTTGATGTCCACACCAGCGACACTGAAGCCGTCCGGCCAAAAAGACAAGACGGCAAAAAACGCAAATGCTGCCAGCAAGAGGGCCAACAGCCCCCAGTAAGGTTTATTCATTGACTGTTAATGTAATCGTATGTTATATTCCAGGGGAACGGTTCCCTCGCACGGCTATCGAAAAGAAAACCGTCCCCCAGGATGAAAGTGTTACTTGAGAAGCTCGATACCCAGACCGGGACGGTCGTGAAGGGTAATCTTGCCGTTCTCGACGGTCATGCCGGTGAAGCGGTCGTTGGCAATCAGCAGGTTGCCGTCCAGGTCGGCATAGTCCACTACAGGCGACAGGTTGGCGGCAGCCGTCACGGCGCAAGAAGTCTCGGTCATGCAGCCAATCATCACCTTCATGTCGAGGGCACGCGCCAGGGTCACCATCTTGTGGGCCTCGTACAGACCGGTGCTCTTCATCAGCTTGATGTTGATGCCGTCATACACGCCCTTGAACTTAACGATGTCGGGAAGGCGCTGGAAGGCCTCGTCGGCGATGATGGGCAGCGGCGAGCGCTCGCGCAGCCATGCCGTCTCGTCAAGCCACGTCTTGTCGAAAGGCTGCTCGACAAAGATACAGTTGTGCTCCTTAAGCCAGTGACACATTTCCAAGGCATATTCCTTGTCGTTCCAGCCCTGGTTGCAGTCCACGCAGATGGGCACGTCGGGCATCATCTCGTTGATGATGTTGATGGTAGCCTGGTCCTGATCCAAACCCATCTTTGCCTTGATGAGCTTGTAGGGGCGAGCCTCCTCGACCTTCTGGCGAACCACCTCGGGGGTGTCGATGCCGATGGTGAAGCTGGTCACGGGCGTCTTCTCGGGGTTATAGCCCCAAATCTTGTACCAGGGCTGACCCATAATCTTGCCCAGCAGGTCATGCAGGGCGATGTCGATACTGGCCTTGGCGGCGCGGTTGTTCTCTTCGACACTGTCCACATAGGTCAGGATATCCTCGATGCAGAAGGGGTCCTTGAACTGCTCCAAGTCGAGCTTGTTGAGGAACTTGGTCACGCTCTCGACGCTCTCTCCCAGATAGGGCGGCATCGAAGCCTCGCCGTAGCCCTTGATGCCCTCATACTCGAGTGTCACCTGCACGTCGGGGGTGGTGGTGCGGCTATAGCGTGCCAGATTGAAAGCGTGGCGCAATTTCAACTCGTAAGGGAAGAACGACAATTTCAGTTTGCCGGTCTTAGCAACCTGATTCACACGGGGCACACGGCGGCGACCCTTCTTGGCTACACGTTCAACGGCGTCAATCGACACGGGTGATGCGGCTGCAAGCGCCGTCAGACCCATTCCTGCAATAAATTTTCTACGATCCATATTATATTGAATTTTAAGTTACTAGCTGATTGGATAGACTGGAAGCACTGGATTTACTGGATGAACCGGATGAGTTCCCACTCCTAACTCCTAATTCCTAACTTTAAAAATACCACGGGTGATTCTTCAGGGCGGTAATGCCCTTGGTGCCCACCATGCCCTTGATGCGGCTGGCGCTCAACGGAGAATAGAGATAGGGATAGTCGCTTGCCGTGGGAATCAGGCTGTTGATTTTGACCTGTCCCGAGCAATGGATGTACTTGCCGTCACGCAGGTAGATGCCCACATGCGTCACGCGGCCCGTCTTCTCGTTGCCGAAGAACAGCAGGTCACCGGTCTCGTACTGGCGCCAATCGGTGCCCTTCTTCATAATCTTGCCCGTGAGAGCCTGCTGCGAAGCATCGCGCTGCAAGATAATGCCGTTGCTCAGGTAGCTCACCTTGGTCAGTCCCGAGCAGTCGGTCACCTTGGTCGTAGTGCCGCCCCACAGGTAGCCGGAGCCCAACATGCGACGTGCCGTCTTCTCGATTTGGGCAGCGTTGAAGCCCTGGCGGCTCCACTGCGCGAGTTCGTCGACATCGGCGGCATCGACCCAGCCTACCCTACCGTCGGGCGTGGCGAGTTTAATCCATTTGCCCTGTGTTGCCTTGAATTCCAAAATGTTACCCATCACCAAGTCGCTAACGGTCTCATCACCGCCAGGCATGGACACCAGACGCGAGTCATAACAGGTGACGATATAGCGCTTTGCCTTGCGCCAGGCCTTCATTTGCGCCTCGGTCTTGAACGACAGCGAACTCTCGGGGACATAGGCGATGTAGTCATCCGCCATCTGCACGCGGTACCAGTCGTCACACTTCTGCAACACCTTGACCGGGGAACCCATGATGCCCTGCGTAGCCATTTCGGCACTGTGCTTGGGCTCGGTGCGCAGGGTAGCGATACTCAGTTTGACCAAAGCCCACTTGCGTGAAGCGGGAATGCCGTCTTCGAGGACGGTGATTTTGTCAATATAGTTGCGGTTGGCGCTCTTGAGCATGGCTGCCAGGATGGCCTGTTTCTGCGCCTTGGTGCCCACCGTTCCGTCAAGCACCCATCTGCCGTTCTGTTGTTTTGCTGTCACATCCCAAATTGCGGTACGCTTGTCGGGAGCAATGCGCTGCTTGAGGTCGTTCAGCGCTTCGACGGGTGTCACTGCCATGGCAACGAGTCCCGTCATGGCCAATGCCACTGCCAATAAGATAGATTTGATGTTCATTTCTTTATCGGTGTTATTGAATTTACTTTCAGATGGCTGTTCCACTTGTCATAGAACAGGTTACCCTTGCGCCACTCGACTTCACCAGGCTGGAAATCGACGGTCTCGCTGCGGATGAAGGTCTTGGGCGGGCTCAACTTGTCGCCCACACCCTCGTTGGTCGCCATGCGGTACACGTCGATGCCCGTGGCATAGTAGTCGTTGAGTGCAGTACCCACGGCGCTGCGGCCGAATGACGGGTCGGTGGGAATCCAGCCGATGCCCTCAAAATAGGTCTCGCACCAGTCATGCCAGTTGATTTCGTCGGGATGCAACATCCAACCGCTTTCCCAGCGTGCGGGAATGCCCAGCGAGCGCACCAGCGTGATGTAGAGCAGTCCCACCTGACCGCAGTCGCCGTGATTGTTCTCGATGACATACTGCGGAATGTTGGCAAGGGTGCTGTACTCACGTGCGCCAGCCCACGGCAGGTTGTAGCCTATCCACTCATAGACTTTGGCAGCCTGCTTGACGGGATTGGTCTCATTGCCCACAATCCTGCGTGCCATCGCTCTGATTTCGTCGGTGATGATGACATGGCGCGGCTCGTTGCCCGTGAACCTGATGTATTCAGGGCTCTTGGTGTTATAGGGCTCCAGCATGGCGATGAGGTCCTGCTGGCTATAGTGGCGCTCTCCCACATCGTAGGAGAAAGTGTATTCAAAGTGGGTGGGCTTGCCCTTCTCGGCCACTGCCTCCATATAGACGGTGTGGTGCTGGCTTCCCTGACTGAAGGTCACCGGGCGGTTGCTGCTCTCGAGGCGGATATTCTTCTGACGCAGGTTCTCGTAGGGGAACGGCATCCACACGCGCAGCGTCTCGCCAGCGGGGATGGCATCGGCATCCACGTCGAGGGTGAAGGTGATGTTCATGCGGCGCCAGTCGCGCACGTTGTTCGCGTCGGCAGGGGTGCGCATCGCCTCCAGGTAATACTTGCGTCGCGTGAGGAAGCTCTCGTGGTTGTCGGCGGCATTCTGGGCGGCAAATTCCTTGCCCAGCAGCCACAGGTTACCCACGCTCTTACGGAACCACATCTCCTTGCCGTCGATGTTCATCACCTCGAGGGCGCGGGTGCGTTTCCAGTTCTCGATTTGGGCATCGGTGGCGTCGGGCATCTTTTCTCGAATCATTTTCACGCCCTCCTCGGGGGTGATGCGAAAGTCGGTGCGGATGCGCTGCATGATGGTGCGCAGCGAGTCGATGCGCACGGCGTCGGCTTGACGGACCTTCTTGGGCAATGACTTCATCACCTTCTCGGCGCGTGCAAATTCGCCCTGTGCAATCAGCTGGTCCACCTGGGGTTGCCAGTCAGGTGCACCTGCGGCTCCCGACAGTGCCAAAGCGCTCATAGCCAGCGCCAACAATTGTTTCTTTATCTTCATTTCTCTTTTGCTTTAGTTTTAACGGGCAAATTTACATCAATTATTCGAAATTGGGCTCAGCACCATAGCAAAAAACCTGTCCGTCACTTGGGGAACTCGAGCAGGAATGTGGTGCGGAAACCGTAGCGCGGCTCATCCAGCAGCGACATCATGCCGCCCTGGATGGTGAGCAGACGCCGGCTCAGCGACAAGCCGATGCCGTTGCCCTTGCGCTTGGTGGTGAAGAACGGGATGAAGATTGAGGCGCGTGCCTCGGCGGGAATAAGCTCGCCATCATTGCTGATGTAAAGGAGCACTCTACCCTCCTGTCCCATTTCACACTCGACGCCCATGGTGTTGGCGCCAGCCTCAATCGCATTCTTGATGAGGTTGATGAGAATCTGCCTCAACAGGTTGGGGTCAGTCTTGATGATGACCTCGTCGGGCAGCTTATTCTGCCATTTTGCGTCAGGGAACAACTGCTCCACGTCATTGACAGCAGCTATCAGGTCAACAGCCTTAGGTACGGGTTTCTGCAGCTGCGAATACTTGCGGTAGCCGTCCACGAAGGAGTTGAGGTGAACCACCGTGTTGTGAATGGCGTTGATGCCCTCTTCCAGGTCAGAGTCCTTGACAGCAGGGTGATGCAGCATCGACTGGCTGATGCTTGCAATCGGGGCTGTAGCGTTCATAATCTCGTGGGTGAGCACTCGGGTGAGTTTCTCCCACGACTCCACCTCGCCCAGGTTGACCTGTTCACGGATGTGCTCACCCAGCTGATTGAGCGTTTCCTGCAACGCCCTCTCGCCGCTGAACATGTGCCGTGTGGGCAGCCTGAACGTCAAGTCATGGTTGCGGATGGCTTCCTGCATCAGCCGGGCACGCCCAGCGAGCATCCGTTGGTGACGCCAGAACCACAAGAGGAACAGCACCACCAGCACGCCAACCACTATCCACGCCGTGGACGTCATTGCAGTCTTTTCATTTTGTTATACAACGTCTGCCGGGAGATGCCCAACAGATCGGCGGCCTGAGAGAGGTTGCCGTGGCAACGGTCGAGGGCACGCCTGATGTGGTCGGCCTCCACTTCGTCGAGTGTCGCCACCTCATCGCTGCTGTCCAGCACGTCCTTCAACTTGCGCACCAGTTCGTCGTTGTCCCAGGGCTTGGTGACGAAATCGGCAGCACCGCGCTTGAGACCGCGCACCGCCAGCTGCACGTCGGCATAAGCCGTGATGAGCACGACCGGCAGCTCAGGATGGCGCTTGCGAATGGCCTGCAGCCACATCAAGCCGTCCTGCCCGCTGTTCACGCCCAAAGTGAAGTTCATATCCAGCAGGACGATATCCACTTCTTCCTGCTCCAGCAAGGTGAGTACCGAGTCTGGCGAGACCAGGGTCAACACCCTGTCAAAGGTCCCTGCCAGGCAATATTTCAACGCGGTGAGAATTGCCTCGTTGTCGTCAATGACCAATATTGTTCCGTAGTTCTGCATAATGGCAGCGAAGATACAAAAAATTGCCGAATCAACAGGCACTTTGCCCGAAAAAAATCGCGACTATATCATTTAAAAACATTGAGGGTGCGCGGACGGTTGCCGTGCACCCTCATTATTCCTTAAGACAAAAACAATCGCTTGCTGCGCTTGTTGTCATTCACCCAACAGCTGGTCAATCACACCTGTGACATCACCGATGCCGTTGCCCTCACCATTATTACGGGCACTCAACAGGCTGTCTACCATGGCAGTTACATCCTCAAGGTTCAGCACGCCGTCACTATTGATATCACCAGCAGGCTTACTGCCATGACTGGTCGAGACAAAAGTCAAAGGATTACCTCCACCATAAGTCATGGGGGTTAACTGGTCACCAGGATTTGAAGTTCTGGGCTTAATCGGTTTTGGCACTTTCCCGCCAGTGCCTAAAGTTACAATTTCAGGACCATCAAAGCCATGATGCTTTGCAAAAAAGCTGTGATTACCGCCCCCATTAGTTAAGATGTCACGAATGGTAGACTCAATGGTTTCACCAGGATCGGGTTCGTCGCCTGGTTTTGGTGGTCTAATCGGTCTCGGCACACGGCCACCAGTTCCTAGGGTAGTATACACGGGTCCACTAATTCCAGCAACTGTAATGTTATAATGCGACGCCATACCAGAGTAAGTAATTTTACATGACTCATGACTAGACATGTCATCACTATAGTTGCCCATTTCGTCTGCCGACGGGTTAATCTGGCTCTGAGGCTGGCTGGTCTGCGTCACTACCAAGCCATCAGTCCGTTCAACACGCTGCTCCCCTGCCATAGCCGACAGGGCTGCACAAACACAAAACGCGGAAATCAATAGATACTTTTTCATTTTTTTATCCTTTTTAGAGTTACACAAATGCCATCTATCAAGCTCCTTGAAAGCGGAATCTCCAAGTCCATCACCATTTGTGAAATAACTTTTTTCCTCTAGCCCACAAGAATAGCCATTTAAGTTTACAAATATACTTTATTCATAATGATTAGTAATCATTCAGGCGCAGAAATTAGCATTTTTTAACACTTCTCGTGGAGCAGTAACTATTCACCGAATATGTCCCCACGCAAAGGCGCAAAGACGCTAAGTTTTTTATAATCAATGTCATAAGTTTATCTATGAAAATCATCTCATGGCTTTAACACATTGCATTGCTGATAGTCATCCTCAGCGGAACAATACATTATTGTTTTTTAAATCAATATCTTAGCGTCTTTGCGGCTTAGCGTGGGGTTGGGCATCACGGTGATTTGCTGAATAGTTACGTGGAGCATGACACCATAAAAAGCTAGAGGCTGTGTCATAATTCGCCTCTGGCTTTTTAATCGGCCTAACGGCCGAGAAATTGAACAAAATTATGAATAATTGATTTGTTTAATTTTTATACAAATTTTTCTTGATTTCTCCGTGCGTAGCACGGATTCTTTTGCTGGAATTGCAATTATGGCACAGCCACTAGTGTGCTAATTTTCATTAAGTTAATATGAGTTAGAGACCTGCCGACAGGAGCCGCGTCCAAATCCAGGGATGATGGATTGACAGTAATAACTGATTCTTGAAAGAATTGACCTATCCTTTCATCTGCATGATTCTTTTAGAAGCACTGGGCAGAGCCTCTGTCACAAGGCACAAAATCCAGAATTGTAAAAAAATTGGACATTTTTCTGTCAAAAATTTTGACATTTATAGAAAAACCGTCTTTTTATTGATGCCATTTTTTGTGACATCCACTAAGTTTGCAATCCAGAAGAGCAAGAGCATTTGTTTTGGCATGTCTTTAACAAGTGACCGTCGGGTGGAACTTGCAAGCGGTAATCGAGCGCGTTACTGCCACCTCGACAAGAGTTAGTCAACAGCCCTTGCGGAAACCCGGCTGCGCTCACTTGGATTCGGCATGGGAAAAAGTATTATTCATCACAAAAAACAAGAGAATTATGAAGAAGTTTTCATTTTTGATTGTTTGCCTCTGTGCCGGCATGACCTTTGTCAGTCAAGCCCAGGACACCAAGCGCGTAGCACCCGCTGGCAGTGACGCCCCGTCGCTGAACGGCGCCCGACCTAGCCCTTGGGAAAGACCAATCGGCCCCAGACCCATAGAGAAAAGCAATGGTGGCTCAGGGAGCGGCGACGTGACCGACGATGGCGACTCTAGTGGTTCTCCTCTCGACGGCCTCGTGAAGGGCACCGTCAAGCCCGACGGCGGTGACGCCCCGTCGCTGCAGCGCAAGTCACGCGACTGGGACGAGCCTATCCCTGGTCCGTTTCCACACCGTCTTGGTGACTGGGACATGGACGGTGGTGGCTCGGGTAACCCGCATAGTTTGGTCGGCACATCGCCCGACGGCCTGGTGAAGGGCTCCGTCAGGCCTGGCGGCGGTGACGCCCCGTCGCTGAACGGCGGTAAAAGGCCTAGGGAATTCAGTGAGCCCATCGTGCCTATTGGTCCTGGCAGTTTTGACGGCTTGGACGGGGACGTGGACGATGGTGACTCGGGTAACCCGCATAGTTTGGTCGGCACATCGCCCGACGGCCTGGTGAAGGGCACCGTCAAGCCCGACGGCGGTGACGCCCCGTCGCTGATCGGCGGTAAAAGGCCACGCGATTGGGACGAGCCTATCCCTGGTCCGATTCCACACCGTCTTGGTGACTGGGACATGGACGATGGTGACTCGGGGAACCCGCATAGATTGGTCGGCACATCGCCCGATGGCTTAGTGAAGGGTTCCATCAAGCCCGGCGGCAATGGTGGCGGTGAGCAGTTGAATGGCGGGCTGAAGCCTGGTTTGGACCATCCTGTCATAAGGCCTCGTCCCCTCGTCAATGCTCCAGGCAAGACACCGAAAGGCATTACGATGGTAACAGGCATGATTGACGGAATGATTAACGGCAGTACCGACGTGGACGACGTGAACGGTGACGGCAAGAGTGACGTCAAAGATGTCACAGTCCTCATCGACTGGCTGTTGAGCACAAAGTAAACTGACGCTAAAACACCTGAAATGACGACGGTGTGTCAAAAAACAAATGCCAGAACTATAACCGCCCTCTGGGCGGGAAATTAATCAAATTATATTTAAAATTATGTACAAGCCGTTGTACTATTAATTTTAATATAACAATTCACTGGCGTCCCGTTAAAATCAGGAAATGATAAAGATTTGCCTCTGAACCCTGCGGGGCTAATGCGAATTTCACGAATTTAACTAATTTGATGCCAGTATTTTAATCTATTCGTGAGATTTGTATAATTAGCGCAATTAGCATTAAAAGTAACAGAACCAATTTGTTATTCATTGCAAAGTGATTTCAAATCCGTGCGCTTGAATAACCTTTATAACAATCTTACTATAAATAACTTACATCTGTCTTGTCGATTTTTAACGGGACACTAATGATAATAATTTGTTTAAATTTCCCGTGCGTAAGCACGGTTCAGTTGCTTTGGCGGTTTTTATGACACACCGTCGTTTCCAATTCCTGTTACTCGAGTGAGAGGATGTGATCGATGAGACGGGTCACATCGGCGATGCTGATGACGCCGTCGCGATTGACATCGGCTTCACTGTGATGGAAAGCGTTGATATCCTCAGACTGTTCGTCCAGCAGATAGTCAATCAATATCGTTATGTCGGCGATAGAGACTGTGCGGTCACCGTTCACGTCACCGGGCATGAAGAATGCCGGCACCTCGTATTCAAACTCTGTATAATCGCTGTAAATCCATTCGTCACCATTTAAGGCCTCGGCATAGGCATACAGATATACCGTCCGCGGCGCGTCTTCACGCGAGACGGCATAAGCATCTGAATCCTCGTCTATTATAGCATACTCCATCGGGTCATACTCGACGATATAAACGGTTGCATCGCTACGACCCGTTGAGGCAGTGAAAGTCACAGTGCTGTCGGTCAGCTGTGGCATGGCGAACACTGGTGCTGGGAGAAACATGAACGAAGAGCCATCAGCAAAGTACAGTCGATTGTCCCAATAATGGTAGCTCTGCATACCACTCTCGGTGAAGAAATACGTATCATTCCATGTAATGGCACCTGAATCATCCAGCGTTCCCTGATTATCCAACTGAATGCTGTCTCCGACCATTGAACCGTTATAGATGATTTCGTACTTTGACGAATAGTAGCCCATCTGCTGGCTCGGTAACAATACGGAGCCATCGGGACGCATGATGATGTAATTCCAGCTGTAATCCTTGCCAAACAGGTTGTAAACGAGCATAGTGGAATCGTCTTGCTGATACATGTATACTGGCTGAGAATAAGACTTCGTGTGTGACACAACTGAGAAGGTCATGCCACGGTCCGGTTCAGAATCCCTTCCAGGGTCGATGCCGCCATCGGTCCCACCATGACTGACGCATAAGGTGGCGTTGGCGTGATTAATTGGACGGGGATTGACGGGCTTGGGTTTAACGGGACGGGGGGTGATGGGACGATGTACGACTCCGCCAGTAGTGCCTTCGGGGTAGAATATATGCCCTATTAATTCTGCATAATTCGCTACACTGCCACCAGAGCCAGGAGAAGAGCTCTTCCCTTTATATTCATGTACCGCATTGGGCGTGAACATGTAGAAATTCCTAAAAATTGGAGAGAGCCCCCAGGAAACCTCGGTTTCACCTGGAATGCCGTTTTGCACATAGGTCTCTTCACGCTCAATAAGAAAACCGAATCCGCCCTGTAACGAGATAGAGCCATCACCATAGACGGAACCATAAATGTCATAAATTGCGTCATCACCTGCCAACCAAGACTCGGGCATAGCATACAGGCGCCTTGTTACCCGCCAATAAGAGGTACTGGTAGAACGATCGGTGAACCAGACTTGATCACCAGAAGTCACCTCATAGTTACCGGTTATTTCCACCAATGGCACTCCCGTCAATAAACAAACATAACCGTTGATGGAGTCCACATCGATGGGAATACGGAAATCCTGGTAAAAGTCCACCATATAGACATCATCAGACATATATTGAGACGGGGCATTGGCTTGATGTGAGAGCTGAGTCATCTTGCCCTGCATGAAATAGGACGTGTCAACCACAGCCGCCACACTGGCTACTGAATCCCAGTCAAAGTCATAGGTGTCAACCATGAGAATCTTTTCTCCCATCACGTGGCCTGTTCCACGCAGCGAGACAGAACGGTTGAACTTGTTATCGTCGAGCGTGAGGTTGCGTTCCTGCAAGAAGCGATGGAGCGACACCTGGGCATCACGGTCACTAGAGGTTACGAGACTGCCAGTGGGCACAGCCTCTTTATTTGCAATCCTTAACCGTTCGCGGGTAATCACTCGGTCATTGGCAATCATCGAAAGTGCGACACCAGCACACAATACTATTATCAGATACTTTTTCATAAATAGTTTAATCGACACTTTTTATAGTATATTACAACATTCAAATTAACTCATAATCAACCGCCAACAGACAGACAGCATGGCTATTCATCCATAGGCTTATGCTGAAATTTCTAATAGAATCATTAAAACGTACAAATTTAATATCTAAGCCAGTTTATTTCCGCCAGCAAAAAACAATTTAACATTAATTTAACCATTTCGCGGCATCTGATAAGGAAGCGAGCAGGACCGATGCAAAACCAATTCCACGAAGATATTATAGCATATTATCGCGCTGCGCGCGAGAACCTTTAGCTCGGCGAAGCCAAATCAAAAAAAACATCAACGCGTTGGCTGAATTAATTGTATAGGTAGAGTGTACGCGAAAATACCGAGGTGACTATGGCAAAAACGCCCAAAGGGCGGTCATTTGAGTAACCGTGGGTAATGCTAACGCTGAGCGATATCGAAGTGGTTTGCATCACCCACGGAAGTGCAATACTATCCTCGTCGCTGGAAGCGACCCCATTCGATCTAGCCCATGTTGAAGGGGTCGCCTTCAGCGACAGGTCGTGGTTCATCATGCCCCCGATGAATCAGCCACCTTCGCTCTGCTCAGCTGCCTGATTTATCGGGGGTTACCCAAAGGCCACCCTTCGGGTGTCAATTGACTGGCAAATAAATGAGCTGAACATTGCAAGTGCCTCTTCGAGGCAAAAGCCAAGCCTTTGATATAGCAGAAATGCTTATTCGGTTCATATAATTTGAATTATGCCGATGTTGAATAACTTTACCGGGTACTAATGGCTTTTTTTCAATTTTACAAGATGTCGCTTCACAAACGGGTTAGAAATGGGTGAAGTGTAAAAAAATTGGACACTTTTGTGATAAAAAACGCTGAATGGCCATGATTTACCGTGAAAAACACTTGACAAAAGTAGAGAAACCACTAAATTTGTGACATGAAAACTGGCTATGCCATAATTCTATTGCTAGAATTATAACCGCCCTGCGGGCGGGAAATTAAGCAAATTAATTATAAAATTTTTATTTTCAATTTGTTTGATTTCCCGTGCGATAGCATGGTTATATTACCTTGCCGCAATAATGGCAAACCCTCTGGTCTGAATCAAAAATCAACGATTAGATGAAAGAAATCATCAACAACATTATATATATGGCACGTCGTTTCAGGCTGGCGACGACGTTCAACATGATAGGTCTGATAGTGGCATACGCGTTGTTCTACCTGCTCATGACCCAACTCATCTATCAGTACACCTACAACCACAGCGTCGAAGACTATGAACGGATGTACCGCCTGGAGAGCGACTACGTGTACAATGAATATGATTACAGCGATATCGTGTGCCGCCCGTTTGCCGATGCACTGAGGCATTCTCCCGAAGTGGAATCTTATTCTATCTACCAGGACGTCAAAGTAGGCCTCGATTCTTTTGAGTTCAAGAACGCCAAGGCCATCATGAAGTTTCCCTATACCATCGGCAACAACACCGTGGTAAGTACACTCACCAACAAGAAGTTGAGCGGCAATCTCACATTGGCCGAAGACGACGCGTACGGCATCATCATCCCTAAAAGCGCAGCCCTTCAATACTTTGATTCGATTGATGTCGCAGGCAAGGAAATGACGCTCTTCTATCATGGCGAAGAGTATCCTTATATCGTGCGTGGCGTGTATGAGGATTTCCCCGAAGAATGCGAATTCTACAACCGCATCTTTGGCAACCTCCTGGAGGACTACAAAGACAGTTACAACTCACTGTTCAAGTGCTACGTCAAATTCAAGCACGTGCCCGACAATATGGATGCTTTCTGTGAAAAGTTCAAGCAGGACATCCTGACTGACCTGGATGAGATGAACAAATCATCAAGAATTGTTGAAGAATACGATTCCCTCAAACACAGCATCACAGAGACGCGCTTCAGACTCACACCTATCGGAGAGACCTATTTTGCACATACCACTTACACCTCGGACTCAGGCGCCAAAGGTTATCAAGACAATTTCCTGATTCTGGCTTTGGGAACCCTGTTTGTCATCTTCATCGCAGCCACCAACTTCCTGAACTTCACGCTAGCCGAAAGCCCCATGCGTGTGCGCGGCATCAACACGCGCCTGGTGTTGGGTGCCTCACGCAACAGGCTGCGCATGCGGCTGGTTGCCGAGTGTGTTATCGTATCGGTGACCGCTTTCTTGATAGCACTGTTGCTGTGCCAGCTATTAACCCATCTGCCATCATTAAACCAAATGCTGGAAGGCGACATCAGCCCCATGAGAAACAAGCTGACAGCAGCATGCCTGTTGTTGCTATCGGTTGTCGTGGGAGTCCTTGCCGGTACCTATCCTGCGATATTTGCCACCTCGTTCGCTCCTGCCATCGCGTTGAAGTCCTCATTCGGATTAACGCCTCAAGGCGTCAGATTGCGCACGGTGCTGGTGTGCGTGCAGTTGTTCCTCTCCATACTGATGTTTATCTACATCTGCATCCTGCTGCTGCAGACGCATTACATCTTCAATGCCGAATATGGCTTTGAGAAAGACGACATCCTCTCGACCTATTTCCCCTATGACACGCCCGTCGAAGTGAAGCACCAGATGTGCCAAGAACTGTCGCAGATTGAGGGCATCGAGGGTGTCTCCTTGTCGGATACCCAACTGGGGTCTACCGACAGCCACAACCTGTTGAGAAGCGACATCCTCAACCATAGCATCAGGTACCGTTTTATCACAACGGACAACAACTACTTGCGCACAATGGGCATCAAAATCATTGAGGGACGCGACTTTGAGGAGAGCGACACCGCAGCCGTCATTATCAACAAAGCCGCGCGCCAGCAATTCCCGGAATTGCAATTTGGCGCGCTCATCTCGACCGGCATCGATGAAGAGGTGGGCGATAGCGCCATCTTTGTCGGCGTGTGCGACAGCATTCATTATGGCACCATGCGCATCAACAGCGACCAGATGTTCTTCTTCATCAGCAAGCCCAATCATCAGTACTTCCAATACGTGACCACGCGCATCGCAGCCGATGCCGACCACAGGAAGGTTTATCAACAGGTTGACGAAACGATTAAGAAACATATCAAGTCGATGCCGACCAAGACCTACTCATTTGACGACAATCTGAATAAGACCTACCACAATGAGTTCCGCTTTTTCCGTCAGACCTACCTCATTTCCATCATCTGCCTGCTGCTCACGCTCATCGGTACCTTCTGCCTGACGATGTTTGAGACCGAATACCGACGCAAGGAAATCGGCATCCGCAAGGTAGCAGGCGCCACGACGAGCGAGATTGTGTGGATGCTTGCCCGCCGTTACGGCAACTACATCATCATCTGTTTTATTGCCGCAGCACCCATTGCCTACCTATGCGGCAGGCAGACCATCCGTTATTTTGCCGACCGCACACCGATTTACTGGTGGATATACCCGCTGGCACTGCTGATTGTGGGTGGTATCACCATCTGTACAGTTGTGCTGCAAAGCTGGCGCGCTGCCCGCGAGAATCCCGTCAACAGCATCAAGACCGAGTAAAAACCAAAACGAAATAAAAAACCAAACGACAATGATACAAGTAAGCAATCTAAAGAAAGTGTTCAGCTACGGTAATGTCTATACCGTGGCATTGGGCGGAATCAACATGGAGGTGACCGAGGGCGAGTTTGTCGCCATCATGGGTCCCTCGGGCTGCGGCAAGACCACGTTGCTCAACATCCTGGGCCTGCTCGACAATCCCAGCGAGGGCAATTACCTGCTCAACGGCGTCGAGGTGGGGCAACTCAAGGAGAGCCAGCGCACCGCCCTGAGGAAAGGCAAAATCGGCTTTGTCTTCCAGAGTTTCAACCTCATTGACGAGCTGACTGTGGAGCAGAACGTGGAATTGCCCCTGAAGTACATGGGAGTGCCCGTCGAAGAACGCAAAAAACGCGTGACCGAGGTGCTGCGCCGCATCAACATCTCGCACCGCGCCAACCACTACCCCAACCAGTTGTCGGGCGGCCAGCAGCAACGCGTCGCCATCGCCCGCGCCGTGGTGTGCAATCCCCAGCTCATCCTCGCCGATGAGCCCACGGGCAACCTCGACAGCAAGAACGGCAAGGAGGTGATGGAACTGCTCGCCCAGCTCAATGACGACGGCACCACCATCGTCATGGTGACGCACTCGCAGCGCGACGCCTCCTATGCCCACCGCATCATCAACATGCTGGACGGCTTCCTCGTCGAGAAAACAGAATTGTAGCCGTCGTTAGCCTGTGACCGATGCGCTCCGCCATATCGTCCTGACGGCACGCCGCTTCAAGCTGCCGGCTGCCTTGAACCTGCTAGGGCTCACGGCAGCCTATCTGGTGTGCTACCTGCTGCTGACGCAAGTCATCTTCCTGCGGACCTACAATCACGGCATCAGGGACCACGAGCGTATCTACAGGCTGGAAACCGACTTCTTTTCTGACAATGACGTCGAATGGAGTTCTGCTGTCACCCGATTCATGTGCGAAGCCATTGAACAGATGCCCCAAGTCGAGGGTACGACCATGACTTTCTATGCATGGAACTACAATTCCAGCAATTGGAAATTCAAGAAGGGCAATACCGAAGTTGGTTACCAGCACACACGGTGCAACAACAAGGGCATTGCCAACCTTACCGACCGAGTCATCGACGGCACCATCGAGTGGACCGACGATGACCAGGAAGGCATCATCATCCCCGCAAGTATCGCCAAGCAGCAATTCGGGACCGTTAAAGCCGCGGGCAAACAGATGGTGCGTCTGCTTGCCGACAGTGCCAAGGCGCTCACGGTGCGCGGTGTCTTTCAGGACTTCCCCGACAACTGTTTAGCACGGAATATCATCATCGAGAATGTTAAGGATCTGTACACCGACACCACGGGCAATTTGTGCTTCGAATGCCTGGTCAAGCTCAAGGCAGGGACCGAGGATGCGAACAATCTCGTTCCTGAGATACGCCAACGCTTCTTGAATAGCGCCAACCGCGTGGTGGGCAATGACACAGCAGAACTGAAACACTGGGAAGGAATCTTCCAACACCTGAAAATCCAGTTAAGGCCACTCGATGACACTTACTTTTCCCAATCCAATGCCAATGACAACGGCAATCGTGACATGCTGTCAATCCTTGAACTGATTGTCATGCTGGTCATCCTTGCCGCTACCATTAACCTGCTCATCTTCACCCTCGCCATCAGCCCGATGCGGGTGCGGGGAACCAATGTACGGCGCATTCTGGGAGCATCCCGCAATACCTTGAGACTAGAGTTTATTGCCGAAATGGTCATCACTTCGCTTGCCGCCTGTGCGCTAGCTCTTATCCTGTGCCATCTGCTCTCGCTGCTGCCGACATTCAACCGTTTGTTTGACAGCGACATCGCCTTGAACGCCCATTGGGGCATCGTTCTGTCCATGATAGGCATTGCCCTGGTTGTGGGTCTTGTTTCAGGCATTTACCCTGCCATCATCACCACGTCTTACGAGCTGACCATCGCACTGAAAGGGTCCTTCGGGCTCACGCCCCAAGGGCACAAATTGCGCACGGCGTTCATCGGCCTGCAACTGGTCATCACGATGTTCATGTTCGCCTTTATCTGTACTTTATACCAGCACACGCGGTTTATCTATCACTCTGACTACGGCTATGACATCAGCCAGATACTCCATGTGCAACTGACAACCCCGAAGCCAGACTACCGCTCTGCCTTGCGTAATGACCTGATGGCACTGGAGGGAGTGGAAAATGTCTCATACTCCAGATTCATTCTCGGATCAGATGATTACTACATGTCCAACCGCATGGTCTTGGGGAGCGACTCGGCAACATGCGTAATGCACGTCCAGATATTCCAGGCTGATGACAGGTACCTTTCCACGATGGGCATCCAACTTGTCGAGGGCCGAGGATTCAAAGCGACAGACCTTTCGGACAAGTACTGTATCATCAACGAGGCCTTGCGGGACCAGTGCAAAGGACTTAAAACCGGCAAACCGCTGTCACCCCATGAGGACGTGATAGTCATCGGTGTGTGCAAGAACCTTAGACATGCCACGACACGCCGGGACAACAACAGTGAACCCATTTTATTCGTCAACTCGAGTGATATCCGTTCGGCCAAGTATGCCAACATCCGCCTCACGCGAGATGCCGACCACGAAGCCATCAAGCCCAAGATTGCCCAGCTCGTCGAGAAGCACAGCGGACACGTCTCGGCACCGGTGATGGACATGGATTCCACGCTGCAACAGACCTATAACAATGAATTCAAGTTTATTGACCTTTCCTTGCTGTTTTTGGTTATCTGCATTATTGTCACGCTGGTGGGCGTGTTCTGCCTGACGATGTTCGAGACCGAGTACCGCCGCAAGGAAATCGGCATCCGCAAGGTGACTGGCGCCACGACAGGCGAGATTATCGGCATGTTTTGTGCGCAATATGTCACGCTCGTCCTCGTCAGCTTTGTCATTGCGGCACCTCTCGCCTTCATCATCGGCAACATGTGGCTGAACAATTTTGCCGAGCACCGCTCCATGGACTGGTGGGTTTTCCCGTTGACCCTGCTTGTGGTGGGTGGACTCACAATCGGCACCATTATCCTGCAATGCTGGCGCACCGCCCGCGAGAACCCCACCGACAGCATCAAGACAGAATAGTGTGACACACGAGCCCACAGCCGCTATCTAATCAAGAAAAACCTGCTCGCTCCTAACGGGGCTTATTCCGGACTCTCTAATGATTCCATTTCACTGACAGAGCCCTGCTCACCACTGGTTCTGATAAGGTGGGACGGCCATTTAGAGATTTTTATGCACGAAATACATATTTTTTTCTTTAAATAATTGCCCAATAATAAAAAATGTCAGTACCTTTGTCGCTTGGGTTGAAGTTGGTGCTGGCATAATGGCTGGACTTAACCATCAGAATGATAGTGCTGCTTTTCATTCACTTGTGCGTGATGCAATGAGGTGAATGAGCGGGAATATCCCGACAATCACAAAAACAAGATTCAATCGTGTTGACCTATTAAAATAGTTATTATGAGAAATTTTTTAACTCTAATTTGCTTGATGGCAACTATTGGCGCTGCTGCGCAATATAGTGGGCCAGGTTTTTATCGTGTGCAGAACGCCAGCACTCATTCCTACATCTGCATCAAGGGTACCCAGTACCAGAAATCGACCTATCCAGACGCTTTCTGGCCGTGTGTATTGATGCAGAAAGACTCGGCCCAGGTGACTGATCCGGGTTCTATCATCTACATTCCCGGCACCGAAGACACCAGTCTCTATGGTCAGGGCGTAGATACCTATTCATTGACCAAAATGTGGCTCGATGTTGAGCCCGCCTCAGTGAATGAAGAAGGCAAGCCATCTTATATCGCAACTACTGAGTATTACGACCCCCAACTCAACAAGGTCATCAGGTGCATCTTCCGCGACCGTGGCAATGGTTTCACCGCCGGTACCATCGAGAAGACCGAGTCCCGCTGGTGGATTGAGCCGGTCAACGAGGAGTCGCTGGAGTTCTCCTACTTTGGCGTGAAGCCCACAAGCGACGCCATCAAGGATGCCGACGGCTACTACTGGACCACCCTGTGCTGTGACTTCGCTGTTACCATCCCCGTTGATGGCGGTGTCGAGGGCGCTTACACCATTGAGACCGTGGTGAAGCTCAACGACGGCAAGCACTATGCCGCTCCCTTCAAGCTTTATGGCCAGGGCGAGACCGTTCCTGCCGCTACTCCCGTGCTGCTCAAGTGCACATCACCCTACGCCAGCGACAACAAACTCATCCCTACTGGAGAAATCGCCAACAACACTACTTTCCCCGTATCTAATTGCATGCTCGACGGCAATTACTTCAGCACCTTTACCAACTATGCCGACCTTAACGACATGAGTGTAACCAAGGTTTATACCCCCACTCAGGCCACTAAGGCTGACCGTGGCTATCTGGTGCTCGGCGTGGATGACCAGGGCAAGGTGTGCTTCCGTCCTCAAGAAGACGGCACCTATATGGCTGCCAACACCGCTTGGCTGAACACTTACCCCATGGGTCTGGAAGACGTGACTGTCTATTTGGGCATTGAACCCGAGCCTGAGCCTGAGGTTGTAGCGGGCGACGTTAATGGTGACGGCAAACTTTCCATCGCCGACGTGTCAAACCTCATTGACATCATCCTGGACCTTGAAAAAGGCGCAGCTCCTGCTCCTAAGGGCGCTGATTATAATGGAGACGGCGTCGTTAACATTATTGATGTTACAGAACTCATTGATAAACTGCTGGACTTAGTATAATCACATCATATTTCCATATAAGTAACAAGAGGAGAGCATTCCCAGTGGAATGCTCTCTCTTGTTATGATTTCACTTGTAAATCCCTGTTTATCAGAACACCAGCAGACCCACAAGACCAGCCAGAACGATGACCAGGATGGGATGAATGCGTGTGAAATAGACGACGCAGAACGATGCCACACAAATGGCGATGGTAATCAGACGCTCATTCATCAAGTAGCCGAAGTTCTCGCTGTTCATCAGCAACAAGGCTGCCGAGGCAATCAGTCCCACCACCACAGGGCGCAGACCCATGAAAGCGCCCTTAATAAACGGGCTCTGCTTGTGGCGCTGGATGTAGTGGCTGGCGATGAGCGTGAGAATGAACGGCGGCAGCACGACGGTAATCGTCGTTATCAGTGACCCGAGTACGCTGCCCGTGACCACATAGCCGATGTAGGTGGCGCTATTGATGCCGATGGGACCGGGCGTCATCTGCGAGATGGCGACGATATCGGTGAACATCTGGCTGGTAATCCATCCCGAATCGACCACCTCACGCTGGATGAGCGACAGCATGGCATATCCGCCACCGAAGCCGAAAAGTCCGATTTTCAGGTAAGCCCAGATGAGTTTCAAATAGGTTTCAAGCATCGGCGGCCTCCTTTCGGTCTAAACTGTTATTGTTTCCATTATTCCCCTTTAACAGCGTATGGAGATAATAGAGATATCCCCCGATTGCCCCCATCACGATGAAGATGATGGGATTGGAGATATAAGGTATCTTGCTGTAGATGAGCAGTGCCACTGTAATGGGGATGATTACCGTTTTCCAGTTGATGCCGGCAGCCTTAGCGGTGGTGAGCACCGGGGCGATGATGAGGGCGACCACGGCGGGACGGATGCCCTTGAAGATGCGGCTCACAACGGGGTTGTTCTTGATGGTGTCAGGCGTGAGGAATATGGCGATAGCCAAAATCATGAGAAATGACGGCAAAATCGTGCCGATGGCAGCGCAGATGCTGCCTTTCAGCCCCTTGAGACGGTCCCCGATGACGACACTGATGTTCACGGCAAGGATTCCGGGCATGGACTGAGCTACCGCCAGCAGGTCCAGGAATTCTTCAAGTTCTATCCACTTGTGCTTATCGACAATCTCGCGCTGAATGATACTGATCATCGCCCAACCGCCGCCAAAAGTGAAGGCACCGATCTTGGCAAAAGTCAGGAACAGCTGCATGTACAGATTACGCATGGCTCAGGAAAAAAGAGATGAAACGTGTGTCACTTCTTGCCGCGCTCAAACTTGCGCTGCGCATTGATAATACCATAGTTATTAGTATTCAAGCGGGTACGCACCAGCATCAGGCTGTCAACATAGGCGACATGGCCCGGCTTGATGTTGTAGCTCACATAGCCGTAAACACGGCGCACCTGGCGTGCGGTGTCGCTCTGCACATCGATGGTTACCCATCCGTCGCCGTAGGTAGCACGCGCCATCTGGGTAGTGGTGCCGTCGATATAGTCCACATTCAGGCTCACCTTGAAGTCATTGTCACCACGGCAAAGTTTATAAGCCAGCTCATAGCGGTCACCCGGCTGGTAATTCGCCTCATGAGGCAAATCAAAGGTGATGAAGCCGCGACGCGCACCCTGATTGAGCGCATAGCAACGCCTGCCCATCCACAGGTCGACGGTATCGGAATTGGCATCATTGCCAGACAAGTTACGGAGCTTGCCGCCCAGCGGTCCTGTGACACCCCCGCGAGGCACAGCATCATGAGTGGGCTCACCGGGTATGCCCCTGCTCTCATCGACTTGATCTTTTCCTTCGTTCTTGGTCAATTTATCCATTCGCTTCTGCAGAATGAGCACCGCTTGGTCGTGCGCCTTGATATAATCTTCCATATTGTGGGCATACCACACCAACGAGGAGTCATAATCCTCGCTGGTGATGCCATACTTCTTGAACACGGACTGTTTCAGAACAAGTTTACTGGAATCGTCGGGGAACTCGTCGCGGTGCTTCTCGATATAGACATCGGCTATCTTCAGGTCCACTATCAGGTCTGCCATGTCATTCACGCTGATAACACCGCGAGGTGTCTTGTCACAAGAGAGCAAGGACAAAACAAGCAAGAACAGCAGTGATATGTGGAGCGGAGCGTGGCGCATGAGCTATTCCTGGGGTTCAGTAGGTTCGTCAGTGTCAGCCAGCTGCAAATCCTCGGATTCGGCGGGTTGTTCGCCGCCTGATTCGACGGGAGCCTGTTCTTCACCCTCCTTACCCAATGTTGCAAGGTAGCGGGCATAGAACAGGATGAGCACGAAGACGCTCACACTGAGGGCAGCATCGGCGATGTTGAAGATGGGCTGGAAAAACACGAAGTGATTCCCGCCAATCCATGGCATCCAATCGGGCCAGTTCCATTCACACAGCGGGAAATAGAGCATGTCCACCACCCTGCCGTTGAACAGGCTGGCGTAACCGCCGTCGGGCGGGAAAAGCTGTGCCACTTGGGGCGGTATGGGACTGTTGAAAATCAAGCCATAGGCGATGCAATCGATGACGTTACCCAGGGCGCCTGCCGTAATCAATGCGATACAGGCGACATAGCCCTTGGGAATATCCGTGCGGTTGCGCAGCCGCCACAGGTAGTAGATGAATGCTGCCGAAGCGATGATACGGAAAATCGTGAGCAGCAGTTTGCTGCCCAACTCCATGCCAAAGGCCATGCCGTTGTTCTCGATGAAGAGAAGTTTGAACCAGGAAGTCACCTCCACTTCTTCACCATAGTAGAAGTGGGTCTTTACCCAGATTTTGACAGCTTGGTCGATGACAATAATCAGCGCGATAATCAGCGCTGCAAGTTTGCCATTAGAAATTTTCATCAGACAAGCTTTCTCTCACGCATCAACGATTCTTCTTGTTGCGCGCCTCAATCTCCTTGCCCTCAAGGGACAACGTAGTGTGGGGCACAGCAAGGAGACGCTCCTTGGGGATGAGCTTTCCTGTGATGCGGCACACGCCATAGGTCTTGTTCTCGATGCGCACGAGTGCGGCTTCGAGTTTGCGTATAAAGTCATGCTGACGCTGGGCCTGCTGGCTGGAAATTTCCTTCTGCAGGGTTGATGCGCCCTCCTCCATGAGCTTGAAGGTGGGATTGGACTCGTCCACCATGATGGTGTCCTTAAGGCGCTCGTAATTCTCCTGAGCCTGCTCTATTTTTGCCAGGATGAGTTCCTTGAACTCCTGCAATTCCTCGTCGCTGTACCTGGTCTTTTCTTGCTTTGTAGCCATTGTAAGTTTAGAGTTTAAAAGGAGTTTAGGGACCTTCATCCCTAAAC
Source organism: uncultured Bacteroidales bacterium (assembly GCA_902800715.1). Lineage (GTDB taxonomy): Bacteria > Bacteroidota > Bacteroidia > Bacteroidales > Muribaculaceae > Sodaliphilus. The sequence goes on along the minus strand of CADCFN010000017.1, from coordinate 13,918 downwards.
TCCACATATCATTGTTTAAATTTTCTCAACATTGACGGGCAGCATCCAACCGTCCATATCCAGCTCGACAGCTGTTGCGGGGTCGACGGGAGCCACTGTGACGCTGTTGGCAAGCACCTGATGGGCAATGTAGTCACCGAATGCCTTGACAGCATCGTCGGTGCGCTCATCGGAAGCGATGGTGACGTTAATCTTGTCGGTGATGTCAAAGTTCTTGCTCTTGCGCACGTTCTGGATGCGGTTCACCAGTTCGCGGGCGATACCTTCCTGACGCAGTTCTTCGGTCACAGTGATGTCGAGTGCCACGGTCAGGTTACCCTCGTTGGCGACGAGCCAGCCGGGGATGTCCTCGCTGATGATTTCGACGTCGCCAAGTTCCACTTCGGCTTGCTGTTCGTCGAGGTCAATAGCAATCTTACCGTCCTTCTCGAACTGTGCGATTTCGGGCTGTGACAGTCCGGTAATCTTGGCGGCGAGCGCCTTCATCACCTTGCCATACTTCGGGCCGAGTTTCTTGAAGTCGGGCTTCACGCGCTTGATAAGAATGCCAGCATCGTTGCCCACGAGCTTGATTTCCTTGACGTTGACCTCGTTGCGAATCAGGTCGGCGACGGCCTCGATATCGGCACGCTGGCTGTCGTCCATGACGGGAATCATGATGGCCTGCAGCGGTTGACGCACCTTGAGGTTCTGCTTGCGGCGCAGCGACAGCACCATCGAGGTGATGTCCTGGGCAGCCTGCATGCGTTTCTCGAGCTGCTTGTCGATAACGCTCTCATCGCTCTTGGGGAAGTGGGCGAGGTGTACCGAATCCACGCTGTGGGTGAGGTCGCGGTACAGGCGGTCGCTGTAGAAGGGAGCCACGGGAGCCATGAGCAAAGCCACGGTCTTGAGGCACTGATAGAGCGTCTGATAGGCAGCCAGTTTGTCCTGTGTCATCTCGCCGCCCCAGAAGCGCTTGCGGTTCAGGCGAACGTACCAGTTGCTCAGGTGGTCGCTGACGAAAGTGCTGATGGCACGGGTAGCGCGAGTGGGCTCGTAGTCATCCAAATCGGCCTGTACGGTGGCGATAAGGGTGTTCAACAACGAGATAATCCAACGGTCAATCTCGGGACGCTCAGCGAGGGGCACCTGAGGAGCCTCAGGGTCGAAACCGTCCACGTTGGCATACAGGGCAAAGAACGAATAGGTGTTGTACAGGGTACCGAAGAACTTGCGGGATACTTCGATGACGCCCTCGTGGTCAAACTTGAGGTTGTCCCAGGGCGACGAGTTGCTGATCATGTACCAGCGCAGGGGGTCGCTACCGTAGGTCTCGATGGCACCAAAGGGATCAACGCCATTACCCAGACGCTTGCTCATCTTGGCACCGACTTTGTCGAGCACCAGACCGTTAGAGATGACATTCTTGTAGGCCACACTGTCAAATACCATCGTGGCGATGGCGTGCAGCGTGAAGAACCAACCGCGCGTCTGGTCCACACCCTCGGCAATGAAATCAGCGGGGAAGAAACCATTGTTGTCCACAGCTTCTTTGTTCTCAAACGGGTAGTGCAGCTGTGCATAGGGCATGGCACCGCTATCAAACCACACGTCGATGAGGTCAAGCTCACGCTTCATGGGCTTGCCGCTGTCGCTCACCAGGATGATGTTGTCAACATAAGGGCGGTGGATGTCAATCTTATCGTAGTTCTCCTCGCTGTAGTCGCCGGGGATGAAGCCCTTGTCCTTGTAGGGATTGGAGGTCATCACGCCAGCAGCTACGGCTTTCTCGATTTCGTTGTAGAGTTCCTCGATGCTGCCGATGCACTTCTCCTCACCGTCGTCGTTGCGCCAGATGGGCAGCGGGGTGCCCCAGTAGCGGCTGCGGCTCAGGTTCCAGTCGTTGAGGTTCTCCAACCACTTGCCAAAGCGTCCGCTGCCAGTGTGCTCGGGTTTCCAGTTGATGGTGTGGTTAAGCTCAATCATGCGGTCGCGGCAAGCCGTGTCACGGATGAACCAGCTGTCGAGCGGGTAGTAGAGCACGGGCTTGTCGGTGCGCCAGCAATGGGGATAGTTGTGGGTGTGCTTCTCCATCTTGAAGGCGGTGCCTTCCTGCTTCATGCGGATGCAGATGTAGATGTTCAGGTCCTCGTCCTTGTTGGCTTCGACCTCGTAGAACTTGCCTCCCACGGTGTACTTGGGATCGTAGGCATTCTTTACCCAACGTCCTGCATACTCCTTGTAAAGCTCCACGTTGACGAAGTTCTTGACAAATTCCTCGTCAAGGTCCTCGATGAGGTAGTATTTACCGGTGAGGTCCACCATGGGGCGGGTCTCCATCTTCTTGTTAATCATGTACAGGGCGGGGATGCCTGCAGCCTTGGCTACGCGGGCATCGTCGGCGCCAAAGGTGGGCGCAATGTGTACGATACCGGTACCGTCCTCGGTGGTCACATAATCACCAGGGATGACACGGAAACCGTTGTCGTTGCCCACGACCTTGCCGTCCACCTTGTCTACGGGCTTCACCCAGGGGAACAGCTGTGCATAGCGCAACTCGAGCAAGTCCTGACCCTTGAACGAGGCGATAACCTTCCAGGGCACCACCTTGTCGCCGGCATTGTACTCCAGCGGCTGGTCCTTGCCGTCAGTCTTGAAATAAGCCTCGACACGTGCCTCGGCGAGCAGATAGACAGCGGGCTTGCCCGTGTAGGGGTTGAAGCTCTCGACAGCGACATAGTCAATCTTGTTGCCCACACACAGGGCGGTGTTGCTCGGCAGGGTCCACGGGGTGGTCGTCCATGCCAGCACATAGGTGTCGTTGAAGCCGGCATCAGCAGCCTCATGAATCTTCTTAATTACGGGATGCTCGTCACCGCTCAACACGGTGAACTGGGCGGTCACGGTCTGGTCCTTGACGTCACGGTAGCAGCCCGGCAGGTTCAGCTCGTGGGAGCTCAGTCCGGTACCTGCAGCGGGCGAGTAAGGCTGGATGGTGTAACCCTTGTAGAGCAGACCCTTGTTATAGAGCTGCTTGAGGAGCCACCACAGGCTCTCGATATAGCTGTTCTTGTACGTGATGTAAGGGTGTTTCATATCCACCCAGTAGCCCATGCGATGGGTCAGGTCTTCCCACTCGCGGGTGTATTTCATCACCTCCTTGCGGCAGGTGGCGTTGTATTCGTCAACCGAGATTTTCTTGCCGATATCCTCCTTGGTGATGCCCAGAGCCTTCTCCACACCAAGTTCCACAGGCAGACCGTGGGTGTCCCAACCGGCCTTGCGCGGCACCTTGTAGCCCTGCATCGTCTTGTAGCGGCAGAAGATGTCCTTAATCGTGCGTGCCATCACATGGTGGATGCCAGGCATACCGTTAGCGCTGGGAGGTCCTTCATAGAACACATAGGCAGGCGCGCCTTCGCGCTCGCGGATACTGCGACCGAACACATCTTCATTGTCCCACAACTGCAGGACATCCTTGTTGATATCAGACAGGTTAAACCCGTTGTACTCGTTGAATTTTTTCATTTTTTAATAATGTACATTACGAAATTTGGGTGCAAAGGTAGTGAAATTAATTGGATTGGAAAACATTGTTAATAAAATGCTGATTGGAGCGCTCATTTTTTCCCAAAATTGGGCAAAATAGGGATGCTTCTTTTGATGTAATTTTTTGACCAACTGCAACAGCCGTTAGCCCATGGGCTTCGTTATGTAAGCCCCAGACTGTTAAAGGATTCAAATTATTGTTGTCCGCCCTAATATTTTTTTATTAACTTTGTACCCCAAAATAAAACCAAATCACTCAGCGTAGTTGTCAGAACAAGAATACTGCAAACAATCATGTTATTCAATTCATTTGCATTTCTTATATTTTTTCCTTTGATTTGTTTCCTGTATTGGACAATCAGAGCAATTGGAAGGGAAAAGTCTCTGACTCTGAGGAACGCTCTGCTCCTGATAGGAAGTTACTATTTTTATATGTGTTGGCAACCCAAGTACGCATTATTACTTCTTCTAAGTACTGTTGTCACTTACGGAGCGGCTTTAGTAATCGACCGTTGTAAATCTCAGGGAAAAAAGAAATTCTGCCTTGGGTCTGGTATTGCCCTAAATTTATTAATACTGTTCTTCTACAAGTATTATGGTTTTGTAACGGATACAATCGCAAGTATCATGTCTTTATTGGGTATTTCAATGAACATACCTGGTTTAGATTTGCTTTTACCTGTTGGTATCTCGTTTTATATATTTCAAGCTTTGGGCTATTCTATTGATGTGTATCGAGGAGATGTTAAGCCTGAAAAGAATTTCTTCACCTATGCCTTATTTGTAAGCTTCTTTCCCCAGTTAGTTGCTGGTCCTATTGAGCGAAGCACGAATCTGTTGAAACAGTTTAAAGAGGACCATTCGTTCAATTACGATTTTGCAATGTCGGGTTTCAAACTCATGCTTTGGGGCTATTTTATGAAACTCTGCCTGGCAGACCAAGCAGCATTATATGTTGATCGGGTTTTCAACAGTTTGGATAGTCATGAAGGGTATAGTACGCTCGTGGCCTCTTTCATGTTCACTTTGCAAATATATGGCGACTTTGCAGGCTACACATTCATCGCCATTGGCTGTGCCAGAATTTTAGGTTTTTCTCTGCATGATAATTTCAGAAGACCATACTTCGCTGTCTCTATAACTGATTTTTGGAGAAGGTGGCATATATCATTAAGCACATGGTTGCGAGATTACGTTTATTTTTCATTGGGAGGCAGCAGAACGACGAAGCGGAAGACGTACAGAAACCTGCTTATTACATTTGGAATTAGCGGTCTGTGGCATGGTGCCAATTGGACATATATCTTATGGGGCTTTTTGCATGGCATTATTCTCTGCATTGAACGCGCAATGGGTTATAACAAGAAAGAATGGCAATCAATGAGGAAGGCAACACACATTGTTGTCACCTTGCTTATTGTAAACCTCGCTTGGGTGCTTTTTAGAGCAGACTCTATTAGTGATGCTTATAAAGCTTTCACTCAAATGGTATCTCCATCCGGAACTTCTTTGATTGATATTAAGGTAGCAGTTTCATCTATCGGCATTGTAACAGGTATTGTATTTGTCAAAGAGTTCATTGAAGAGTTTTATCCAAATGCGCTAAAAAAATATGAAAATCGTTTGGCCACAAATTACCTCTGGCCACTATTCCTGTTACTATGTATTGGATGTTTTGGCGTGTTTGAAGGTGGTCAATTTATTTATTTTCAGTTCTAAGTCATGCGCAAGTTCTTGTTAAATATCATTATAGTTGGTTTAGTTGCGGCAACTATCTTGTGCTTCTTCACATGGATGGGAGTAAGAAAAATTGATCACACAAGTTTTCGATTGCCTGATGATATTCATTTAATTGCAATTGGTCCTTCTACTACGCAGGGGTCTGTGAATGATACGCTGATTGCAGGACTTCAGAATATTTCTAGAGACGGAACAGGCTTTGATTATTTAGCTCCAATACTATCTAAATTATTAGAAGAAAACCCACAGATTGATACGGTGTATATCAGTCATGGAAGGTATATGTATTTGCCCAAGCCAAGAGTTGATGCCGCCCTAAAAATGCAAGACATACGCGACAAACTCCCGTTTATATGGTTCAAAAGAGATATGAAAGATTATGGATACCTATTTAAACATGCGAACTTTTATGCAGCTATATTAAATACTGACTGGGAAGAAATCTTAAGAAATCGTTCATCAATCATGGACTATGGATTTCATTTCCATTCCGACACAGCCCATCATCTTAATAATTCTTCAAAGAATTGGAGTATTGCATGGTATGATAGTATCACTGAAATCCACGGCGGGAATGTATATACTAAGCAAGAAATTCTAGAAAAAAATGCAAAAAAACATAAGTATGTGCAAATGGCTATCAGTATTTGCAAGAGTCATCATGTCGTCCCCGTATTATTATTCACTCCACTATATCACTATGACAGATGGCTCCCTTATGATACGTTTTGTGAAGTCATGAGAGACTATGACCCAGAGCTGTTGGTTGCCGATTATGAAAACTTTGAATTCTCTGATGATTCGTTATGCCGTCGTGACGTACATCATTTGAACATTTGGGGTGCTAATGAGTTTTCTAAGCACTTAGCAAAAAATGGAATTCAAACTGTTAAACTAAAAGATTGGATATCCTCAAAGACACAAGAAAAATAATGATTACCTTTGTGGTCACAAATCTAAAATAAAAGAATCATAATGGAGGTTATTCAAAGTTTTACTATCGACCACACCCGCCTGAAACCAGGCATTTACGTATCACGCGAGGATAAAGATTTCACCACGTTTGACCTGCGCATCACCGAGCCCAACAAGGAGCCCGCGGTCGCTCCTGCCGCCATGCACAGCCTGGAGCATCTCATGGCCACCTGGTTCCGCAACAGCGAAGCCAAAGACGATGTCGTGTATGTGGGGCCAATGGGCTGCATGACAGGCATGTATGTCATCATGACGGGAGAATATACCGTTGAGGACATGCGCCGGCTCACCATCGATTGCCTCAAGTGGATTCTCGAGCAAACCGAGGTGCCCGCCACGCGTCCCGAGGCCTGCGGCAACTACCTGCTGCACGACCTGCCCATGTGCAAATGGGAGAGCGCCCGCTATCTCGACCGTCTGCAGCACGACTTCCACAGCGAGTACACCAAACTGCAGATTATCCTCGAGGACGGCAAGATGTTTGCCGACGCATAATCCCTTCCCCACCCTACAAAAAACGGCAACACCGGACAACTCTATCATTGTTGTCCGGTGTTGTTGTCGTTTGATGATGGGGAGGGACGTCTATTAGTTGCGGAGGATTTTCTTTCCGTCCTTGATGATGATGCCACGGGTATCTTCGGTCGCCATAACGCCATCAATACGATAGGCCTGGTTGGTTCCAGTGGTTTCGGGAACTACCACCTCGCTGACGTTTGACACATGTCCGGTCTTCTCGCGGTATTCGGCCTGGGCCTTTGCCATTTGCTCGCGGAATGCGGCACTGCCATGCAGGGCGCATACTGCGATGCTGGCGGCAACACGGCTGGCATCGACGTCGCTCTGCCAGTGGGCGCCCACGATTACACGGCTCTCACCATACATCCAGCCGCGGGCAAAGATGGTGTCGGCAGCGGCGGGATTCACTTCGGCCAGCAGCAGGGCGGCTGTCCAGCCACGCATGGTGTGACCCGAAGGATAGGAACCCTCACCGGTCAGTTCAGCCTCCTCGTCGGTGAGCATCTTGTCCTGGAAGCGCTCGAAGGGGCGCTGACGATGATAGAAGGCCTTGGGGGCGACGCGCATGGCATCGGTCGTGGTCATGCTGGTAACCATCAGGTTCCAGATTTCGGGCGTGTCCTCGGGGCTCATGTGCAAGCCAAAGGGCACATCAAACTCGGCCAAGAGGGCCTCGTAGGACCACACGGCGTCACGCTTGGCAATCTCGGCGCGCTCGGGGTCCAGACGCTGCTGCTTGCCCCATGAGAAACGCATCATGTCGTTGGCAAACTCGGGGCTGTCGAAAGCAGGAGGTGCGGGCAGACACTTGATCAGGTCGGGCAACTCGTCAACAGTGAAATAAGGCTGCACTTCATTCTGTGCATTCATCGTCATGCCAACCATCAAGGCGGCAAAAGCAATCAAAAGACTCTTTTTCATTACTTCTTAAATTAATTGTTTAGTGTTATTTTGGGAGCCGGATGACCTTGATGATATCATGCCGGACACCATGATTTGAGGCCGCAAAATTAGTCATTATTTTTTAAACTGAAAAAAAATTCAATTACGCAGCGTACAGTGCATGCTGTTGAGTTAAAAATGTGTTTTTGCACTTTTTTCGGTCATTTTGAAGGGGGTATTTCATTTTTTTGTATCTTTGCAGTTCGTATTGCGGGCAAGGGTGCCCGTTAGCATCATCATTTAAAAGTCAAAAACAATGGCAGATATCACTATTGCGGGCGTGATGCGCGCAGGGGCTTATTCGCCCAACCATATCGGCAACGACACCGCCATCTTCAACCTGGTGGCAGAGCAACTGCGCAAGCGCGGTTGCCAGGTCAATGTCTATAGCGAAGAACAATTCAATAATACCGAAATCCAAGAACCCGTCGTGCTCGCTATGTGCCGTGAGCGCGAGAGCATCGCCAAGCTGCAGCAGCTCGAAGATGCCGGCAAGCTGGTTATCAACTCGGGCTACGGCATCGAGAACTGTACCCGTGAGCGCATGACGCGCATCCTGTTGGGTAACGGAATCCCCTACCCCGAGAGCCTGATTGTCAACACTAACGAGAACATCAAGTCGCAGCTGAAGAAGGCCGGCTTCAAGTCATGCTGGATTAAGCGCGGCGATTTCCACGCCATGCACAAGGAGGACGTGAGCTATGTGCGTCACCCCGAAGAGGCCCAAGAGGTGCTCCAGGAGTATTTCTACCGCGGCATCACGCGTGCTGTCATCAACATCCACCTGAATGGTGACCTGGTGAAGTTCTACGGTGTTCGCAACTCGCAGTTCTTCTATTGGTTCTACCCCTTTGACGAGGGTCACAGCAAGTATGGCTGGGAGGAGGTCAACGGTCACTCCCAGGGCATCGACATCGACCTGAAGGAGCTGAAGGACATCTGTTCTCGAGCTGCCGAGGAGCTGAATGTGGACATCTACGGTGGCGACTGCATCGTGGACCCCGACGGCACCATCCGCATCATCGATTTCAACGACTGGCCCAGCTTCGCACCGTGCCGCAATGAGTCGGCACCTCACATCGCCAAAGCCGTCCTGGCTCTCGCTAAAGCCCATCTGGGACTTTAATTAGTTAGGAGTTAGGAGTTAGGAATTAGGAATTAGAAGTTAGGAGTGATTTCAGGCGATAATTGCTATCGCTTACAACTTACTTAAAACTGAGAACTAAAAACCGAAAAACATGACGTTAAAAGAAGAATATCAGTCATCTCTCAAGTCGATGGATACCGAGGAGTGGTTTGACCTCCACTTCCACCGCCCTCTGGGCTTCCTGTGGGCAAAACTGTTCGCCAAGCTGGGCGTGAGCCCCAACGCCATCACCATTGCCAGCATCTTTATGGGTGTGGCAGGTGGCGTGCTGCTCTACTTCGGACAGCCTCATCTGGCTTGGCTCAACTGGATAGGTATGCTGCTCATCACCTGGGCTGACACCTTTGACAGCGCCGACGGTCAATTGGCACGCATGACACAGCAGTATTCCCGCATGGGACGCATCCTGGACGGTGTGAGTGGCGACTTCTGGTTTGCCTCCATCAGCTTTGCATTGGTTTTCAGGGAGTTGCACTTCGGTGACAGTTTGACGGGACCGGAGTTCTTTGCCCATCACGAGTGGTTAATCTGGACCCTGGGTATCCTCTCGGGCATCAGCCATGCCCTGCAGGCAGCTATGGCCGACTTGTACAGGCAGTTCCACCTCTTCTTCCTTAAGGGCAAGCAGGGCAGTGAACTGGACAGTGCCGCTAAGCTCAAGGAGCAATACCATCAGTTGGATTGGGGACACGACTTCTTCAGCAAACTGACGCTGTTCTTCTACAGCGGCTATACCGCCAACCAGGAGCGCTGGACGCCCAACATGCAGCGCCTGCGTGCCGCCCTGAATGAGCGCTACGGCGAGGATGGCGTGCCTTCACAGGAGTTCCGTGACTACTTCCGCTCATTGAGCCGCCCCCTGATGAAGTACACCAACATCCTTACTTTTAACACACGCATTATCGCCTGCTTCATCTCGGTTATCATCAATGCTCCGTGGCTCTACTTTGTATTTGAAATCGTGGTGCTGAACATCCTGCTGGTTTACATGATGACGCGCCATGAGGGCATCTGCAAGAAAGCGATTCAGCAGTTAGGAATTAGGAGTTAGGAATTAGGAGTTAGGAATTAGGAATTAGGAATTAGGAATTGTAAGTTCCCCCCAAGAGATAGAGTTAGGGTCCTTAAAGTCGTTCATGACTTTAAGGACCCTAATTGTTGCATGAGAGACACAAGATTTTGTGTCTCTACATGGGTGTCTTAATATCCGAAGATTTCCTCGAGGGTCAGACGGCGGATTGGAGCAATCTTCTCCAGAGCCTTGATATCAAGTTCCTTCTCGTCACCCAGGATGAGGTAGCGGTAGGGCTTATTGGCCATGGACTGCTGCTCAAACTTCACGATGTCGTTGAGCTTGAGGTTGGGCAGGGCTTTGTAAACTACCGAGTTGATGTCGTAGTCCAGACCCAGGCGCTGAGCTGAGATGTAGCTGTTCAGGACGCCAGCGCGCACGGTGCGACGCGATGCGAGTTTCTTCATCAGCGACTCCTTGGCGAGGGCAAAGGCAGCCTCGCTTTGGGGGATGGTGCCCACGATGTTGTTGAACTCACGCACGCAGTCCATCATCTTGTCGTTCTGGGTGATGATGTAGGTCATGGCATACTCGGGATGTCCTTTCTCATAGGGCTGACGATAGTAGGCGGCTGCCGAATAGGCCAGACCACGTGCCTCGCGCAACTCCTGGAAGACGATGCCGTTCATGCCGCCACCAAAGTACTCGTTGAACAGGTTGATTGTTGCAGCGTGCTCGGGAGTCCACTGGGTGCCCTCGTTGTGGTACTGTACCATGTAGATGTTCTTGGCCTCGTAAGGAGCCAGCAGGATTTCGGTCCTCGGGGTGGTCTGCTCCATGTAAGGAGTGCCCACGGGAACGGCGGCCAGGTTCTTTTTGGTCTTGTGGACCTTGCTCAGGCACTTGTTCAGTTCCTTCTCGGTCATGGGGCCGTAGTAAACCACGGTGTGCTGCATGTCGCGCAGGCCCTTGACGAGGTTGATGAGCTCGGCAGGCTTGGTGTCGCGCAGCTGCTGTTCGCTCATGATGTTGGTGTACTCGTTGCGGGGACCGTACATGCCATATTCGTTCAGGCGGTTGAAGCACTCGTCCTGGCTGCTCTTGGCATCGTTGCGGGCCTTGAGGATGACGTCCACCATGCTGCGGTAGGCGTCCTCATCGACCTGTGCATTCTGCATCAGGTCCTCGGCGAGTTTAAGAGCCTCGGGCATGTTCTCGCTCAGACCGCTCAGGGTCAGGTAGGTCTCGTTGTCGCTGACGTTCATCGAGATGTTGCAAGCCAGCTTGTACAGGCGCTGCTTGAACTCGGTGGCACTCATCTTCTTGGTGCCCAGGAAGTCCATGTAGCTCAAGGCGGTCTCATAGCGGTTGTCGGCCGTGGCACCGAAGTCATACTTATAGGTCAAGGTGAACAGGTCGTCCAGGTCGTTGTGCTTGTAGAGCAACGGCAGCTTCTTGCTGGTCTGGCCCACGGTCATTTCCTTGCTGTAGTCCACAAACTTGGGTTGGATGGGCTCGACGATTTCGCCCAAGATGTTGCGCACAAAGTCGCTCTGCTTGTCACGGTTGGTGGGAATGGGAGTGATGGTGGGCTTGTCAATCTTCTTCTCGGTGGTGTCAACGCCCATGCGCTTGTAAACGCACACGAAGTTATTATCCAGCAAGTGGCGGTTGGCAAATGCCACAATCTGATCCTTGGTCATGCCGGCCATGCGGTCGAGCTTGCCCACTTCCTGTGCCCAGTCCACATGGTTGATGAAGGCGTTCACCAGCTGACGGGTTCGGGCGCCGTTGCTGTCGAGGGCGCGCAGGTACTGGAGCTTGTTGTTGTTGACCACGCTCACCAGCAGGTCATCGTCAAAGTTGCCGGCACGCAGCTTGGCGAGCTCGCCCAGCAAGAGTTCGCGCACCTGTTCCAGGGTCTGTCCCTCGTTGGGATAGCCCAGCAGCAAGAGCATCGAGTAGTCGGTCATCTCATCGCTGAAAGCACCAGCGCTCATCACCTTGAGGGGCTGATTCAGGTTCAGGTCGATGAGACCTGCCGTGCCGTTAGAGAGCATCTCGGCCACCACGTTCATGGTGTCGATTTGCAGGGAGTTGCCGGCGTCAAAGCGCCATCCCATGGCCACGAACTCAGCCTCCTGGCCAATGACGGTGGTGTCGATGGGAGCCGTGATGGGCTTGAGCGGAGCGAACTCGGGACGATAGAGTTTGTTGTTGGGCTTCCAACTGCCGAAATGGCGCTCCAGGATGGTGATGACCTCATCGGGGTCGAAGTCACCAGCCATACAGATGGCCACGTTGTTGGGGCAGTAGTAGTTGTGGAAGTAGTTCTTGATGTTGGTGATTGACGGGTTCTTCAGGTGCTCCTGCGTTCCGATGGTCGTCTGCGTGCCATAGGGGTGCGTGGGGAACATCTTGGCGCTCAAGGCCTCGAAGATTTTCCTCTGGTCCTGGGCAATGCCGATGTTGTACTCCTCATACACAGCCTCCAACTCGGTGTGGAAACCGCGGATGACCATGTTCTGGAAGCGGTCGGCCTGGATGCGAGCCCAGCGGTCCACCTCGTTGGCGGGAATATCCTCGGTATAGCAGGTGACGTCGGTGCTGGTATAGGCGTTGGTGCCCTGGCCACCGATGCCCGCCATCAGTTTGTCATACTCGTTAGGGATGTTGTACTGGGCTGCCAGCTGAGAGATGCTGTCAATCTCGTGGTAGAGCACGCGACGGCGCTCGGGGTCCTTCACCAGACGATACTGCTCGTAGCGCGCTTCGATGGTGTCGAGCAGGGCCTTCTCGGCAGCATAATTGCTCGTGCCGTACTGCTTGGTGCCCTTGAACATCAGGTGCTCCAGATAGTGTGCAAGACCTGTGGTCTCGGCGGGGTCGTTACGCGAGCCGGTGCGCACGGCGATGTGTGCCGAGATGCGCGGACTCTGGTGGTTAACACTGAGGAATACCTTCAGGCCATTGCTCAGCGTGTAGCACTGGGTGGCCATGGGGTCACCTGGCACGCTGGATGCCACAGGCTTCTGTGCTGCAATACCTAGGGTTACCAGGGCAGCAAGAAATGTCAATAAAAGCTTTCTCATTCTTGTTTGTTGTTTAGTTTATCGTTTAAGTGATATAGTTGGTTTCAAGATGGCAAAGGTAATACTTTTTTTGATTAACAGAGAACTATGCGCCGTTTTATTCATGATTCCCTTGTTTGTGCGGGCACGCGGTTCCGCTCGTTATTTTTAATGCTAATTACGCGAATCAGACTAATGGTCACGAAGAAATCCGCATTCATCCGTTTAATTCGTGAAATCAGCATCAGCCCCGCAGGGCCATTGCAATGGACGCGGATTCCACTTTAACCTTTAACCTTTAAACTTTACCCACGGCTTTAGCCGTTTTCTTAATACATTGTAAATGAGTAATTTACATCCAATAAACTTATTGTTTTCGTTATGTCAATTTGTGAATTGTGGTTAATTCTTTGAAAATGTGGCGGCTATGTGGATTATTTTTTGTACCTTTGCGCGATTTTTTACATATAGCTTGCTGAGCAAGCCGATGGAGCTGTTGAATTGAGGTTCAACAACACGATGTTGTTGGCCACCGTATGCTCGGCCAAGGAGGCCGACGAGGGCGTGGATTTCATGCCCCTTACTGTTGAATACAAGGAGAAATTCTCGGCTTATGGCCGTTTCCCCGGCGGTTTCACCCGTCGTGAGGGTCGTGCCAGCGACTATGAGATTTTGACCGCCCGCTTGGTGGACCGTGTCCTCAGGCCGCTGTTCCCCTCTAACTATCATGCCAACACTATCGTTCACATCTTGATGTTCTCGAGCGACGGTGTTGACGCTCCCGATGCCCTGGCAGGTCTTGCCGCATCGGCAGCCATCGCAGTGAGCGATGTCCCCTTTGAAGAGCCCATTGCCGAGGTGCGTGTAGCACGCATCGACGGTGAATTCGTTATCGACCCGACGTTTGAGCAGATTGAGAAAGCTGACATGGAATTGATGGTAGGTGCGACTTACGATAATATTATGATGGTCGAGGGCGAA
>CADCFN010000016.1 GCA_902800715.1 uncultured Bacteroidales bacterium | reverse complement strand
CAGCGAGACCGAGTACAACATCATCCGCTTCTGGAAGGAAACGCTCCAGCAGTTCCGTTTCCTCTACGACATCCAGCAGCGCAACGTCGATGACCACAGAACGTCATCCTGCAGCTCATGGCACGCAGCATGGTCGACGGGGCGACCTCGTCGCTCACGCTCGCCATAGGCCCTGCCACACGCACACGTGCCGGCGTGCTCACTGCAGAGGACTACATCCGCATCCAGGGCATCGGTGAGACGAACGACGACGTAAAATGATTGGCAAAAATGGCAACCGAAATTGATACCTAATGTAACCCGTTGACACACGTTGACATAGTACCAGCATTCGAAACATCTAATTATCAGGCGGTTATATTGTCGAATAGTGCCATACTATGTTAAGAATCAGAGCCCATAAGGGTCACGGAATTGAGCGCCAAGTAGTTAATAATGAAGCCATTGGGCTTATTTGTTTTCTTATGAGCTTCAATCATCCAAGCTTTATTACCTGATGGGAAGACCGTGCCCTCAAGACAGCATAATCAAACCGACAGCGAGTCTGGAAAAGAAGTAACGAGGCTAACACCGAAGAGGCGTTGGTCTCGCCTTCTTTTTTGCTCCTATCGTTTTAATATATTTGATTATTTCTAGTAAATTACTAACTTTGCAAGTGCAAAACTATTATTAACCGATTAAATCGATAACATTATGAAGAAGTTTAGCTCTTTATTAGTTGTATTATTGTTGATGCTGGCCTCGTTTACCGCCGGTGTGGAGTATCAGCGTGGTGATGTGGACCAGAATGGTCAGGTCGGCATATCGGACGTGACCTGTTTGATTGACTATCTGTTGAATGGGACTTGGCCTGATGAACCTGTCTCTCCCGATGAGCACGAATACGTAGACCTGGGGTTGCCCAGCGGCACGCTATGGGCAACCTGCAATGTCGGTGCCAATGTCCCTGAGGAATACGGCTACTACTTAGCCTGGGGCGAGACTGAGCCCAAAGAAGAGTATGATTGGACCACTTACAAGTGGTGCAACGGCAGTAAATCCACATTGACGAAGTACTGCAGCTATAGCGATTTCGGCTACAACGGTTATACCGACGATAAGACGGAGTTGGATCCCGAGGACGATGCCGCCTACGTGCACTGGGGCTCGTCGTGGCGTATGCCAACTTATAGCCAGTTGATTGAACTGTATGACAACTGCACCAAGACGTGGACGACCCTGAACGGCGTGAACGGTAGCCTGTTGACCGGCCCCAACGGTAACACAATATTCTTGCCCGCTGCGGGCACCCGCCACGACGGCATTCTCGGCGGCGAGGGGTTGGCCGCAGACTATTGGTCGCGTACGCACGGCAATGGCGCGGGCGCGTACCTCATGTGCATCTTTTCGGATGACGTGTCGTGGTTCAACTACGAACGCTACTACGGGTTTACCGTGCGCCCTGTACGTGTCTCCCAGAATTAGCACTCTAGTCCCGCCGACTTGCAATGCGCCCCTCGGTGTCACGTGAGCTTAACAATTATCGAAAAAAAAGACGGCAATTTTGATATGAAACGGACCCCAATAGTTTTTTCAACTTTTGGGGTCCAGTTTATGATGTCTCTGCATCTTTTCTGCAGCGGTGCCAGTATGGCAGGGAATTAGAAAATCTTGTAGGCGACTTTCACCTGCAAGCTGGGCCAGGCCTTGAGCCACGAGAGAACTTGGGTGATACCTGCCTCTCGGCCGGATGATTTGATTTCCTTACCGTTGTTGAGCACGAATTTGGGAGAGCCCCAAAAGATGAGACCGAGGTCTAAGGCAAAGCTAAGGCGGTGCTGCTGGGCGATGTGCTTGCCGACACCGATTCCAAGGTAGGGCTTCACAACATTGGTCTTCATCATCACATCGACATTGCCATTCTCGTCGGCAGTAAAAATGTAGTCACCGAACTTGAGCCCGATGGGGCTGAAGTTGGTGTTGAAAGCGCGGTTGTAGTCTGAGACCTTGTTGTTGGCGTCGTAGAGGAAATCGAGGGCACCATCGTTGGTGTTGCGGAAGTGGATGAAGTTCTTGCTACCGAAGTAGAAACCGGCGGTGAAGTGAAAACTCTCGTTAGTGAAGGGGTGAATCTCGGCGAGCAGGAACACGTTCCAGAAGTTGGGCTTGGCGGCGAGCTCTATCTTGTCGGCCATCTGAGCCCTGCGCACGGCGTCATCCTCAACGAGTGCATAGCCTGCAAGTTCATCGGCAGTATTGATGGCCTTGAACTTAATGTCGCCAAAGTGGAGTCCGGAGTAACCGGTGCGCACGGTAATGAGGCGGTGCACGGGCATGGTGACGTCGATACCTGAGCCCGAGAGTCCTGTGTTGATACCGATGGACAGGTGGTTGAACAAGCCGTCGGGTGCGTTCAGTTTGCTGTTTTTATCCGTTTCGCTTTGAGCGCAGACGTTCAGCGCACCAAGGGCAATGGTGAGAATTGCGAGGGTGAATATCCTGATTTTCATAGAGAGCTCTATTTGAAATATTTATTATTCGATTTGATGAGGAGGTTGGTGAGTGACTGCGTGAGGGGGCGGAATCCGTAAAGGTAGTCGCTGGTGTAAGGCGTACCGCCGTTGACGATAGCATGCACATAGTCGTGGCAAGCCATGTCCATGGGCATGATGCCGACGGTGCCCTCGTTGTTGAGCAGGTCGTTAATCACCAGCGGATGCAGATTGGTGGCGTTAGTGATGTAGCCACGGGGCGACACCTCGGTGTAGGCCGAGCAGTGGTTCACAATCCAGATGTCCTGGTCGCTCGCTGTTGCTTGACGTGCACTGTGCATCATGTCGATGACAGTTTTCTTCTTTGTCTCCATGCGCTTCTCGGTGGTCGTCTTGTAGTAGTCTTGCTTGTAGAGCGTAGCCTTGATGGAAAGGTCTTCCATATTGTAGATAGCGCATGAGCGTTGAGCCACGGGGTCAATTTCCTCGTTGACATCGGGGTCCTCATCGGGCCAGTCGCAGTAGGCGATGGGATAGTGGAACGCATCGTTCAGCGGGACGAGGTTGTATCGGCTGAAAATCAAAACCTTTCCGCGCATCTCACCCACGGTGATGTCGGGTCGCCAACTGTTGACGAAGAGGCCGTCGTACTTGGACTTGCTGAGAAGCTCGTGGAGGAGCACTGTCCAGTTTTGCTGGCTTTCCATACCATTGTCGGCCTGGATTTTGATGATGAAGAACTCGGAGGGGTGTTTGGCGAGGAATTCCTTCATCCAGTCGAGCGACTCCTCAAACGTCACATTGATTTCGGTAAATCCGTGAGCAAGCCTAAGGTTTTGCCGTTCGGCAGGGTTGGTGGCAAGGGTATCGATTGACACCACTGGGCGCAGGTCGAAGAATCGGATACCATTGTTCATCTGCTCGTCAAAGGTACAGAGCTGGCTGATTGCCGTGATGTTTGAGATGCCCATCAGCAACGGCTGGTAGAAGCCCATTCCAGTCATGGAATCGTGCGTGCCCGGAATGCTCAGTTTGCACACCTTGGTGTCATCCTTAACCATGGAGAGCCAGTCGGATGGCGGCGTTGCAAATTGGTAGGGGTACTGGATAGTGTCCTGATAACCTTCAGAGAAAAGGTAGGGAAGGTCGAGCGAGTCCTCGGTATAGGCGACTTCCGGGTCGTCACAACTGCTCATCATTGCCGCAGCCAGTAGGGTTAATACTATAATGGTAAGGTCTCGTTTCATTTATTTGTCTGTCAATTTGTTAGTGAGTTCTGATAATTATCCTTCAGAGCCGCATAAGGGGCAGAACCCATTATGACCACCCAACGCGCTCCTCTATCATCGTTGCAAAGTTACATTATTTATCCCATATTCGCGTTACCCCACCCCATTTTTCGGTGATGTACTGCATCCTCTATATTGCCCAGAGCAACAAGCCTGCGCAGATAATGGCACCGGTGACGAGAAGGTCAATGAAGCAATAGCCCATGATATCCTTTGCGTCAAGGTGAGCTATAGCAAGGGCCGGAAGCGCCCAAAATGGTTGTATGAGATTGGTCCATGCGTCGCCCCATGCAATCGCCATGCCCGTCAGGCCAGGGTCCACACCGAGGTTGGCACCAGCGGTGAACATCACCGGTGCTTGTACAGCCCAATGACCGCCGCCACTTGGCACAAACATGTTGAGCACTGCGGCACAAAGGAAGGTGAGCAACGGATAGGTGACAGGATTGCTGATTCGGATGCAAGCATCTGCCATGACGCCACCCAGGCTGATGCCGCTCACGCCGATGCCTGTAATGATGCCCATGATGCCGGCATAGAAGGGGAACTGCAATATGATGCCGGCAGCGCCAGTGGTCGCTTTTCCGAAGGCACGCACATAGTTGACTGGTGTGGAATGCAGCATGAGGCCCAACGCGAGGAATATCATGATGACTCCGCCAAGGTCTAAACCAGCCCCACGCATGCCGAGATGAATCACGAGATAGGCCACAAGCATCAGCGCCACGAGCCACGAGAGCAATTTGCTCTGTTCGAGCCGCTGTGCCGGTGTCTTGGCCGAAGAGGGAACATCGGCCGTGATATGATTATCGTCCTTCAGGAGCGCAGGGTCAATGGTGAGGATGCCTTGCTTGGGGTGCATCAAGGTGTTGGCAACGGTAATGCCGATGATTACAAACAGCACAGTCGCCAGATTGTGCCAGTCGAAGATGGTTTGCGCCAATGGCACAGGGTCGGTCAGCGCGCCATTGGTAGCCATGGAGAGCGCCTCGCCAGGAGTGGCCATTGTGAGGGGGATGGAGCCGGAGATGCCAGCATGCCACACAACGAAGCCACTGTAAGCCGATGCGATAAGAAGCCTATAGTCCACATCAGAACGCTGACGTGCTATTGCCTTAGCGAACACGACACCCACGATAAGGCCGAAGCCCCAGTTGAGGCAGCAGCATAATGCCGACACAGCAGTTACAAGGGCTATTGCAGCGGGGGCACTCTTAGGCAAGCGGGCCATGGCATCGATGGCCCGTTTGACAACAGGTGCCGCAGCCAAGGTCGAGCCACATACAAGAACCAAAGACATTTGCATGGCAAACGCCAACAAATTCCAGACACCCCCACCCCAGTGCTCAACCACCTCGAGGGGAGTCTGGTGACACAATGGCATCGCCACAAACGCGGCAACAAAGGTAAGCAGTATGGCGAATATAAACGGTTCTGGCAACCAACGTTGCACTAATCGCACGCAGAATTTAATCATTTGTTTTCTTTTTAGTTTAATTCCGCAAAAGTAACACTTATTTCCCAAATCTGCGAATTAGCGAGTAAAGAACTGAGCTCGCTCAGGTTTTTTCGAACGAGAGCAGATAATCTAAACATTATCCAGTTTAACTACGGTTTTCCTTAATAAAAGGATGACTTTTAGCCCATTAGAGCATCCTTCACCATTTCCTTCAAACTCAAGGCACACAAGCCCACAAACAAGAGAAAAGACGGCATGCTACTGTCGTCTTTTCTCATGTTTGTGCTAAACTGACACCTGCAAACGGGATTAATATACCCCCGCCACAATTTTAATGGAAAGCAATTGACTGTAAATCAATTTTCTTATGGGAAAATCTATCTATATGATTTACGGTCTTTTTTGCCATTATATGTCAGATTAATAGCCGGAACTTGCTCATATGATTGAGGCACTTTATATGGTTCCAGACAGGATTTTATATGTAATGCGATAGTCTTTTTATCCACAACTTTATTATCAGCTACTACATATAAAAGTTTCAAAGATGTTCCTAAAATGGGATGTTTATCTGCTATACAAATGCAATCTCGTATCTCAGGAAGCGAAATCACGGTATTTTCAACTTCTACCGGATCAACCTTGAAACCACCGACGTTGATAATATCATCGCGCCGTCCAGTTATGTGTATCAGACCATGGTCGTCCATGTAACCAATATCGTCTGAATAAATCTTACCATCTCTTAAGACGCTAGCAGTATGTTGTTCATCTGCCACATAACCGCTCATGATGGTTTTTCCCGAGATGATGAAAGAGCCGTCAGGAGCGATTTCCAAACTAGCATTGCGCATGGGACGACCAACGCAACCTTCCATATACTTACCATCGTTGAACTGGTATGTGCATACGCACCCTATTTCAGTGCCGCCTAAAGTATTGTAGAGCCTAGATTGGGGCAGGGCCTTGCTCAGGCGTTGCATATCTGCGCTCGATATCGGTGCTGCACCTGTTTCGATAAAATCAACGAGGTGGGAGACTTTATGCAGTTGTTCGGAAGAGAACTGAAGCAACAAACGTATTGAGGCAGGCACCAAGAAGGTAGCAAAGTGACGATAAGGCAGATTGAAGACTTCAAAGAAGGCGTTTATATCCTTCAATCCGTCGAGGACGCACAACGTACCACCAACAGTGAGAATCGGGTGAATCTTGAACAGCGAAGCGATGTGGTTCAGAGGTCCACTGACGATAAAGACAAGGTCAGGATGAAAATTCATCTCGCTAATAAAGTTGTCGGCACACGCATCCAGGCACACCTGGGAGAGCATGACACCCTTAGCTTTTCCAGTAGAACCAGTGGTGTAAAGGATATCGACAATGTCAGGAGTGAAATTGCACGATTCCACCTCGTTCTTCACTTTGTTGAATACCTCGTCAGGAACAGCGTGCTCAAGGGGAACGGCAATAGCCTGCAATAGATGTACAGCACAATATGTGGCAATAAAGTCAGCATCTTGTGAGGCGCGGAACACGTAGGGACGATGTTTCTCCAAACCGCTGTTGCGCAACTGCTCAGCCCGATTTTGTATGGATTCCCATAGCTGGGAGTAACTAACGCTCTTATTGCCACAGACCACAGCGCATTTGTCAGGTGTGGACAGGGCGTGTTTTTGCAGATTTTCTTCTAGTGTCATTGTTGCTTGATTTTTGCTTCGACCATGTTAACTAGCGCATCGAGCGAGATGAGATTCTTGGGGGTGGCATCTGTCACATCCAATGGGATGGAATACTTCTGGGAAAGTATCGTCAGAATCGTAATGACAGACAATGAATCCAACTGCTCGAAAAGGTATTCGGCATCGAAATCAATCATTGGCAGAGCATCCGCCAACAACGCTTTTATTTCTTCTTTCATAATGATTTAGGATTATTATTTGTTGTTATTTTTAGATACGAGAACACGGGTTAATGCAAAAATTTCAGGATAGACGGGCTTGCCTGATTTCTTACAGATGCTATCGGTAAGGAAGGTGGATTCATCAAAGCACCCCACAAGTACAGACCTGGCTTTACCCGTCTTTAATTGACGCACGGCATCGCGCATTGCCCATTTTTCAGAGTCATCGCCACATGAATATGTGATGTTGTAACCATGACACTTGCAACGTATAGCAATCTCGGAGCCAAGTGTATTGTGAGTACTCTGCATGAAAAGTGTTGGCTTAAGCATCTCCTCACCGTTGTTTATAATGTCATCCAAGAACCGCTGACTGAACTCCAACATGCCACGTGATGTAGCAGTGATGATAGCATCAGGAGTTTCAATTCCAGCCTTTTTTAATGCCCTAAAAGCGCTGAGGATGGCAGCTTTCATCAGTTTGCTCATTCGACGCGACTCCATTGGTGATACAAATTCCTTGAGTGCCACCAATTCCTCTTTCGTAGTCACTTCGTCACAAGCCAACTCAACCACTTCCATATTGGGATAATGCTCTGAAGCAGATGGCTCGTCACACTTTGAAAGGACTAGCGAGGAATCATTACCACCAAAACCAAACGAATTGCACAGGACATGGTCAAGCTTTACTCCATTGTGACCATGTGTTGGAGTTATGCCACCTTCGATTTGATTCTTCCATCCCAAGTTTCCAGGAGTGAAACCATGCTGCATGGCGAGGAGGCAAATGACTGTCTCAATAGAGCCTGATGCCGATGTGGTGTGACCCGTGAATGACTTTGTGCTGGAAACTTCAGGCATCTTATCACCAAAAACGCGTAACAGGGCCTTGCTTTCCGAGAGGTCATTGTTGGGGGTTCCTGTCCCATGGGCGTTGACATACTGAATATCAGCAGCCGAAAGGTGTGCCATAGAAAGAGCGTCCTCCATCGCCAGGTAGGCTCCTTCGCCATCAGCCGATGAAGCGGTCTGATGAAAAGCATCGCATCGGTTGCCGTAACCCGCAAGATAAGCCTTGGCATCAGGAGCATCTTTTTGTAAGACCACAAAGGCAGCACCTTCACCAAGATTCAGACCAGCACGAGTGTCATCAAAAGGTCGACAGCGCTCTGTATCTAGAATCATGAGAGAGTTGAAACCATTAAGGTGGAAACGGCTCAATGCCTCAGAACCTCCGGCTATTACCAAGTCTGCCTCGTCATTCTTGAGCATTTCAGCGCCAACAATAATGGAATTGAGGGCCGATGAGCATGCAGTAGATATGGTACACAACTCAACATCTTCGAGTCCGGCAATCATTGCCATTTCGCGAGTGCTCCTGCCACAGTCGTTGTACTGAGGCAGAGAGAGAGGAACATCATCGGATTTCATTTCGCTGTAGAGTTGTTCAGTAACGTCCATGCATCCAACCGTAGTTCCAGAAATGAGTGCCACTCGCTTGCCTTTGAGAACGACATCGGCACTCTGAATCGCCTGACGGATAGCAATTGCCCCCATCAAAGAGGTGCGGCTAAAGGGCACATCGTTCTGTATACCAAGAAGTGCTTTCATCTCGTCATTCGACAGTTTCACCTCCCCCACGGGCAAGTCACTGTGTCTTGTTTTCAGATAGCGCATCGAGCCAATGCCCGAGCGGCTCTGCCGCAGCGAGTCCAGCACTTCATCCGCATTGTTTCCTATCGCGCAGATTATTCCATACCCTGTAATAGCAATCATTTTTTTCTGTTTTGCATCACATATTCGGCCATGGTTCGAACACTTGTAAAGATTTCCTTGGCTTCGGCAGGGCTTTGCAACTCGATTCCATAATTCTTTTCAAGCAGAACTATGAGTTCAAGCACATCGATGGAATCAAGACCAAACCCACCACCGAACAGGGGGATATTGTCTTTCATATCCTCAGGTGTTACCTCTTCAAGATTGAGCGCTTCGATGATTTGCTTCTTAAGTGTATAAATAAGCTCTTCCATTTTATTTTTGAATTATTAATTAAACGTCATGCTTTCTTATTGTAATCTCTTTCTTTTCAGAATTTTCAATTCCACCTCGATGGTTTGTTCGTCAGGACAATCCACCCATCCTATAAGGATGCAGTCAGACTCGCCGAACATGATAGTAGCATCAATAACTTGTTGCATTAGCTTTTCGTCACGCCTTTCAAGAATATAGAGCGAGGACTCGCCATGAATCTGATGACGGATGGCAATTTCGCCCAACATGATATTGGGAAGGGTGTACAGGAAAACCGATGGGCTGGAAAGGCCAAACTTGTCAAGCGCGGCAAGGTGCTTGCGGTCAGAGAGGATTGACGAACTGCGATTGAACAATATTATGGATGTGGGCTTTTCGGCACAATCGCGCAATATCAGTTCTGATGCGACAAAGGCAGCTTGACACAGTCTATCCATCTTATAGAATTTGGGATAGTCTCCTATCGACTGCTTATAGACTTGAACAGGAGAAAAGGTTGATTCGGCTCTCCATTCACCGACGACTTGCAGTTCAGTGCTTTTCGGGACACGAAGTTCCCGACAAGCTTCGTCTGGAATCCTCTGCAATAAAGACTGTTCCTTAGAATAAAGCGTTGCAGCGTTACAACCGCCAAATCCAGAAATGATTTTGAGGAACGACCGCTTGTCAGCAGGTTGGCATTTGTTGCTAATCGATATGCGTCCACTCACGCCTTTAGTTTCAAAACCACGTACGGGAGGCACTATACCATCTTCAAGGGCTCGTATGGTCAAGATGGTATCCAACAATCCGGCAGCGCCCAATGTATGTCCAAAGCATCCTTTATATGCCGACACAAATACGTCCGACAGACCGGAAAACTCTATTGCTTTGCTCTCCATCTGGTCATTGAACATTGTGGCTGTACCATGAGCATTAACCGTTGCAATCATGTCTGCTGAAAATCCCTCAAAAGCCGAATGAATGGCCTGCTGCATGCCATCGCCCATTGGGCTGGGTGCGCTGAGGTGGTAAGCGTCATTGGTGGCAGCGCCACTTACAATTGTCCATGCATCGCGCATTGAATCATCACCGCCCGCTGCATTAGAGGAGTTTACAAGAACCACCGTGGCCGCAGCTTCGCCAAGATTCAGACCATTGCGCTCTAAATCAAACGGGCGGCACGGCTGGGAAGACAGCGACATGAAGGACTGGAAACCGGCAATCATGAACTGAGATATAATGTCGGCACCGCAGACAACAACCTTGTCATACATTCCTGCTTCAAGCATACGCATAGCGATAATCTGAGCTGAAATGCCCGAGATGCAAGCATTGCTCACCACAAATGGTATCGTAGAAAAGCCAAGATGTTCAGCTATTTTTTGAGCGGCTTCTCCAGGAGCACTATAGCAACGATCATCGGCTCCATCAGCCGATAGTTCAGCAACATTAGCCTTGGTGGTACTGAGAATGAAGAGCGTACGATTATCCGTTATGTCAATATTCAGGTGCGATAAAGCCTCTTGTACTGATCTGATTACAAGCGACTCAAAACTCGAGAAGCCATCGACAGCCATCTGCTCCCGTTGCTCATCGGTAAACAATGAGACCACATAAGGCTTGTCCGAGCCATAACATGCCAAAGCCGAAACATCATGAATATATGCTTGATAGTTCTGCTCTGTTGTCGCCCCAATAGGTGACGTTATGTTAGTAGATACAATCTTTACCATACTTAAATCTTATACTCCGCCACTAATACTGATAACTTCACCTGTGATATAGGATGCGGCATCAGAAAGAAGGAAACTTACCAGTTCAGCGACTTCTTCAGGGCGGCCGAATCGCTTCATGGGTATCTGCTTCTTTAATTCGTCCACAGGCAGATTCTTAGTCATATCAGTCTCAATATAACCAGGAGCCACGGCATTCACTGTTACATGACGTGCTGCACATTCTTGAGCAACAGACTTTGTAGCAGCAATGAGACCAGCTTTGGCAGCAGAATAATTGGCTTGTCCCGGCATACCCTTTATGCCACTCAACGATGCCACATTTACAATCCGCCCCCCGTCCTTTCGCATCATCATCTTTGGAAGCAGATATTTGGTTACATAATAAAAACCAT
Organism: uncultured Bacteroidales bacterium; assembly: GCA_902800715.1. Classification (GTDB taxonomy): domain Bacteria; phylum Bacteroidota; class Bacteroidia; order Bacteroidales; family Muribaculaceae; genus Sodaliphilus. The sequence goes on along the minus strand of CADCFN010000016.1, from coordinate 48,991 downwards.
TGAGCGAAGTATTGATTACACTTTGCCATTCGTCGGTGGGCATCATGAACATCAGATTGTCTCGTCGTATTCCGGCATTATTAACCAGATAAGCGATATAGTCGTCAGGATGCTGTTCCTGCCATGAGCATATAGCCGATTTGACCTGAGACTCATCCCCCACATTAAAGGGGAGAAGTTCGGCCGCACCTCCAGCAGCGAGAATAAGTGACTTAACATCTTCTGCAGCAGAGTGGTTTGATTGATAGTTGATGATGACAGGGATACCCAAACTGGCCAATTTTATGCAAATAGCACGTCCAAGTCCCCTTGCGCCACCTGTAACCAAAGCGTACTTCATATTTTTCAAATTCATTAGTTAGTTCAGCAGACCATAAATACTGCCAACAATAATTAACAAACTATCGGCACAAAATTACATACTTATTTACAACGAACAAAACAAGGAGCTTCTTTTTTTCCCTTATGGGATGAAATGCTATTACTTGATAAGAAATTCAATTTGTTGAACAATGAAGCATATTCTATTCCATCACAAATGTTTTTCAGGGAATAGTTTGTATGTTTATGACATCTTTCGTACCTTTGCCGTGTTAAATTTATTATGCAATTTTAGGGAATGAAAGAATTAGTAATCATTGGAGCCAGAGGCTGGGGGCGTGAGGTTTATAACATGCTGCCTTATTGCATCGGCTATGAGACGGAATTCACAGTCAAGGGATTTCTTGACGATAAAGCAGACGCATTGGACGGAATGCCAGGATATCCATCGATTATTTCCAGCGTGGAGGATTATCAACCAAAACCTAATGATGTTTTTGTTTGTGCTTTAGGCGATGCCCGATGGAAACGTCATTATGCTGAGTTGATTATGGCGAAAGGCGGAAAATTTATCAATATTATTCATGAAACCGTCGTAATAGAGAGAAACTCTACCATAGGGAATGGTTGTATTCTTTGTAAACAAGTATTTATCTCTTGTGACTCACAAATAGGCGATTTCGTGACGATGCAACCTTATTGCGCTATAGGACATGATTCATCAATCGGTAATTACTGCTATTTGGGTGGCAGAGTATTCACTTCAGGAGGCGCTATAATTGGGGAATCAACAGAAGTTCATACTAATGCTATCATTCTTCCCAGTGTGAAAGTGGGGAACAACTGTATGGTCGCTGCAGGTTCCGTTGTCATCAGGAAGGTAAAAGACGGGACTACAGTATATGGAAACCCAGCAAAAGTGTTTAAGTGTTAAGGACAACTATATTTTTTTATTATGGAACTCACAAAATTTATCGAGAATTTTGCAGGAGAATTTGATCATACCGACGCAAGTGTATTCACTGCAGATACCGTATACCATAATTTAGACGAGTGGTCAAGCCTCATCGCCATGTGCATCGCATCCATGGTAGAGGATGAATATGATGTGGTACTGAAGGGCGATGACATCAGGAACGCCCGGACCATTGGTGATTTGTTCAACACCGTAAAGGCAAAGATGTAACGGGTGTATGGCATTTCTTGAGTTCAAGAACGTGAGAATTGTCGGACTGAGCGCCGGTGTTCCCCGCAACATCGAAAACAACCTGCACCCAACTCAGGACCAAGGCATATCGAGCGAATACAGCCCCGAGTCCTTTGTGGAGATGACAGGTGTTATGGAGCGCCGCGTGTCGTATGAACTCACGACGTCCGACCTCTGCTATGCGGCTGCCGAGCGGCTGATAGCCGACCTGAAATGGGAGCGTAGTGAGATCGACGCACTAGTGTTTGTGTCCCAGACTGCCGACTATTTACTGCCGGCTACTGCCTGTATCCTGCAGGATCGTCTGGGGCTGAGCAAGGAATGTTATGCCGAAGATGTTTCTCTTGGTTGTTCAGGCTGGGTGTACGGACTGAGCAATGTTGCCTCATTGCTCGCAACTGGGAGCTTGAAAAAAGCCCTGCTGCTTTGCGGAGACGCCAAAGGCAACCTTAACCAGTTTTTCGGTCATGCCGGTACGGCCACAGCTATTGAGTATGCCGGCGAAGAAGAAGGCATGAAGTTCCATTTCGGAACAGACGGCAGCGGTTTCGATGCCATCATCACGCCTGATGGCGGAAGCCGCAACCAGGTATCTTTACGATCCTTTGAACTCGAAGATATTAACGGCATACAGATGGACAGAATGCAGAGCCGCACGAAGAGTATGGACTTTTTCTTGTTTGGCGTCATCACAGCGCCAAAGTCCGTGAAAAGATTGGCGGAGCATTTCGGCCTCAACTATCAGGATGCCGACTACCTCGTGCTTCATCAAGCGAACATGAAGATGAACAACAAGATAGCCCAAAAGCTGAAGATGCAGGCCGAGAAAGTGCCATCTAGCATGTATTATTTCGGCAACACTTCTTCTGCCAGCATTCCTCTCACAATTGTCACCCAACTGAAAGACAAGTGCAAGGGCAAAACTAAGTTCATCTGCTGCGGTTTTGGTGTCGGTCTCTCTTGGGGTACAGTAGCGTTCGAGACGAGGGACATTGTCATCTCAGACCTTGTAGAGGTGGACGATGATGCAAAAGATAAGAAATATGTCGTATAATCCGTTTTCATTAGAAGGAAAAAACATATTGGTAACAGGAGCATCGTCTGGAATTGGACGGGCTACTGCCATCGAGTGCGCTAAAATGGGCGCAAAAGTCATTGTTACAGACCGAACCGAAGAACGTCTGAACGAGACACTCCATCAACTTGAAGGAAACGGCCATCAGATGATTATTGCCGACCTGAACATTCCGGAAGACATAAACGCGCTCGTTGAAAAGTGTCCCGCATTGAATGGTCTTGTAAACAATGCGGGAATAGTTAAAGGCAAGCCCGTGGGCCACCTAAAATTGGAGGACTTGCAAGATGTCTATCAGATAAATGTCTTTGGCGTGGCATTGTTGACCAAAGGTCTCTTGAGAAAAAAGAAGATGGCAAAAGGTTCTTCAATTGTCTTTACTTCTTCTATTTCCTCATATATTACTGCTGCCGGTCTGTCTATTTACGCATCTTCAAAAGCTGCCATCAATGCTTATATGCGTACTTGTGCCATAGAACTTGGAACAAAGGAGATAAGATGTAATTCCGTTTTGCCTGGCATGGTTGAGACAGCGTTTATCAATAGTGTGTTCTATACGGCTGATGATAAGCAGAAAGATTTGAATCTGTATCCCTTGGGGCGATATGGCAAACCGGCTGAAATAGCTTATGGAATCATCTATCTGCTAAGTGATGCAAGTGCATGGGTGACCGGTACAGAGTTAGTGATTGATGGTGGTAGAATGCTCAAATAATGCAACAATATAATATCTTTATCAATTAAGGCTTTTTTTGTTGAATCCCCTACATTGTTAATCAAACAAATAAGAAGTATGTCGTATAATCCATTTTCATTAGAAGGAAAAAACATATTGGTAACAGGAGCCTCGTCTGGAATTGGACAGGTTATTGCCATCGAGTGCGCTAAAATGGGCGCGAATATCATTGCCACAGGCCGTAACGAAGAGCGTCTGAACGAGACACTCAATCAACTTGAGGGAAGCGGCCATCAGATGATTATTGCCGACATGAGTGTTCAGGAAGACATCAATGCACTTGTTGAGCAATGTCCCGTTTTGGATGGTCTTGTGCACAATGCGGGAACAGCAGTAGGCAAGCCTGCAAGCTACGTTAAACTGGAAGACTTGCAATATGTCTATCAGACAAATGTCTATGGCGTGGCATTGTTGACCAAAGGTCTCTTGAGGAAAAAGAAAATGGCAAAAGGTTCTTCAATTGTCTTTAATTCTTCTATTTCCACGTATATTTCAGCTGCTGGTTGGTCGGTTTACGCTTCATCAAAAGCCGCCATCAATGCTTATATGCGGACTTGTGCCTTAGAACTGGGTACGAAGGGGATAAGGTGTAATTCAGTTGTGCCCGGTATGGTTGAAACAGATATTATCAATAGTCTGTTCTTCACGGATGAAGGAAATCAAAGTTCTATGGACCAGTATCCTCTGGGACGCTATGGCAAACCAGCTGACATAGCTTATGGAATCATCTATTTGCTAAGCGATGCGAGTACATGGGTAACCGGTACAGAACTGGTGATTGACGGAGGCCGAATGCTAAAATAATGTGGCCAGGTTGATTAATTAAAGGTTTTTTTAGTGAAATACCCCATACAATTAACTCAACGCAAGCCTAATCAATGCTCCATATTAGGATATACCCGCCAAGAAGAAGCGTTTGTCCGCCACCATTAACGGTGAATACCGGATAACGAGCTGGTTGAAGGTGGTTCCCACCTTCAACCAGCTCGAGAAATATGGCGTGCACACGGTATCGTCGAACAACGACTATGGCTCACTGCTAACCGCAATCCTGATGCTTGACCCGCTGACACCCACGATAAGGACGAAGCCTCAGTTGAGGCAGCAGCATAATGCCGACATGGCAGACACAAGGGCTATTGCTGCGGGGCACTCTTAGGCAAGCGGGCCATTGCACCGATGGCTCGTTTGTATGGTTTTTCCAAATAAAAGGATGACTTTTAGCCCATTAGAGCATCTTTCAACTGTCGCTTCCGATTTAAGTTTTTCGTTCCTATTAGAATGATGGTTTGCACAGGTCACTCGTGAGCGCCGCCTGCTTTTTGCTCATCCAACAACAGTTGGCGATGGGTTTTGGTGCCTGCGACATAGTGTTCAAAGTATCATTCTTTGAATCCCTGGGCATACTTATCTCTAGAGCCACCCATGAACCCGTTCCAGTGGTCATAGCGGTTAAAAAGCAAAGCTTTTAGCCCAAGAGGTGTGCCGTCATTTTCAGGAAAGAGATTTTTCTTCAGTGTAATACTCGATGCCTTTCTGAAGTATATCACTTTCTTCCAGAATCCATTTTGTCCACACACGTTCATAGTCCCAAAAGATTTCCATTCCTCCTGGCAACGAGTCTGACACTTCATCTTCGCCATTGTAATAACGGCAATCCAATATCAATCCCTCTCTTGTTATAACAGGTGCTAATATACTGCTTTTACTCGAGAAATCTTGTCCTTGTATCTTATTTGCAAATACAGCATATCCATTTTCATTGTTTCAGCTTGTATCATAGAGGAGTTGGCAGCGAAAAGGGAAAATGGAATGGGTTTGATGGCACTGATGGGTTGGTAGAGACATCTGAGAAGGGCGGCGCATCATGCCCGTCTGATTGCATCTGTTCGTCTGTTCGTCTATTCATTCACCGATTCTTGGGCAAAATGCTTGCATGCTCCAAGGATTTTGACGAAATTTGCGTACATATTGTGCATTCGGTGATTTAAAATTAATATTTTCCACCATTAAATCATTAACAATCAGCAATATACATTTTTTAACAGTTTTTTATCAACTTTTTTAATCCCGCTAACGGGTCCTACTACTTTTAACATAACCAATTATGAAGTTTTTCCTTATTTCCATACTGACAGTTGTTGCCATTCTGACTGGCTGCACCTCAGACCAACAAAAGAATGCCATCAACAAAGATGAGGTAATAGCCCGTCTCTCGCTCGAAGACAAAGCGCGCTTCGTCATCGGAACTGGAATGGCTGGTTTCGATGGTGAAAATGCCGTCATCGGCGCTACCCGCTCTCTCGTGCCTGGCGCTGCCGGTACGACCTATCCGCTCGATTCGTTGGGAATCCCTGCCATCGTGCTGGCCGACGGTCCTGCCGGGCTGCGCATCGACGCCACCCGCGAAGGCGACAGCGCAACCTATTACTGCACCCATTTTCCCATCGGTACCCTTCTTGCTTCGACGTGGAATACCGACCTCATTGAGGAGGTGGGCGCTGCCATCGGCAACGAAGTAAAGGAGTATGGTGCTGACGTGCTGTTGGCTCCCGCCGTGAATATCATGCGCAACCCGTTGTGCGGCCGCAATTTCGAGTACTACAGTGAGGACCCTCTGGTAGTCGGTAAGACTGCTGCCGCCTACATCAAAGGCGTTCAGAGTAACGGCGTGGGCACGAGCATCAAGCACTTTGCTGCCAATAACCAGGAGACCAACCGCATGAACAACGATGCGCACATCTCCCAGCGTGCCCTGCGTGAAATCTACCTGAAAGGTTTTGAGATTGCCATTAAGGAAAGCCAGCCCTGGACGGTGATGACCTCTTACAATTACATCAACGGAACCTATACATCCGAGAGCAAAGACCTTGTGGAGACCATCCTGCGCGATGAATGGGGCTTCGAGGGTACTGTCATGACCGACTGGTTCGGCGGTAAGGACGGTGCCACACAGATGTGGGCAGGTAACGACATGCTGCAACCAGGCAAGAAGGAGCAGTTCGACTCCATCGTCGCAGGAGTGAAGAGTGGCAAGCTTGCCGAGGCCGACCTTGACCGCAGCGTGCGCCGAACACTCAACCTCGTGGAGAAAAGCCCGCGATTCCAGGGCTACAAGTACTCTAACAAGCCCGACCTGAAAGCCCATGCCGAGGTAACACGCCAATCGGCTGCCGAGGGTATGGTATTGATGAAGAACGAGAAGGCTTTGCCTCTCGCCCAGAACATCAAGAATGTTGCCCTCTATGGCAACACTTCCTATGACTTCATCGCTGGTGGCACGGGCTCCGGCAACGTGAATCACGCTTATGTCGTCTCTCTGTTGGATGGCATGAAGAATGGTGGCTATACCGTTTCCGAAGAACTGAAAACAGCCTACGAGGCCTATCTTGCCGACTGCAAGAAGAAGGCCGAGGCCGAAATTGAGGCTGCCGCCAAGAAAGACCCCAACAAAGCCAAGCTGATGCGTTTCTTGCCCAAGCCGCTGCCAGCCGAGAAGAGTTTTACTGACGGTGAGGTGATGGCTCAAGCGGCAAATGCCGACATCGCTGTCATTACCATAGGACGCCTCTCGGGAGAATTCCAAGACCGCTTAGTGGCCGACTTCAACCTCAGTGACTCGGAGCGCAAGCTTATCGAGCAGGTTTGTGATGTGTATCACCGAGCCGGCAAGCAGGTTGTCGTGCTGTTGAATATCGGTGGTGTCATCGAGACTGCATCCTGGAAACATCTTCCCGATGCCATCCTCTGCGCTTGGCAGCCCGGACAGGAAGGCGGCAACAGCGTGGTGGATGTGCTCAGCGGCAAGATATCGCCGTCAGGTAAGTTCACGATGACTTGGCCCATCCTGTTTACCGATGCCTACTCTGCCCGCAACTTCCCCATTGACGAGGATCCCCGCATCGACATGATGAAACAGGGGCAAAAAGGCAATGTAAGGAATGTGGACTTTACCGATTACGAGGAGGACATTTACGTCGGATACCGTTATTTCGATTCTTTCGGCATTTCAGTATCCTTCCCGTTCGGCTTCGGCTTGAGCTACACGACGTTTGACTACAGTGATGCCAAAATTGACAAGAAGGGCGACGGCTACGAGGTCAGCGTCACCGTTCAGAACAGCGGACAGTATGAGGGCAAGGAAGTCGTGGAACTCTACATTTCCGCCCCCGATAACAAAGCTGCCAACAAGCCTGTCAAGGAGTTGAAAGCCTACGCCAAGACACGCAATCTGAAACCTGGTGAAAAAGAGACCGTAAAGCTCTTGGTGAAGACTGCCGATTTGGCTTCGTTTGACGAGGCAGCTTCGGCTTGGGTTGTCAGTGGCGGTGAGTATCAGTTCCTTGTCGGAGCTTCCTCTCAAGACATCAAGGCAACCCTCAAGGCCGATGTCAAGGGTCAGGAGACCAAGGTCCACAATGTACTCAAACCTGAAGTACAGATGAATCTGTTGAAGAGATAACAATATCAAAATAATAATCATATGAAAAAAATAATCATGATGATGGCTCTTGCAGCGATGTGCTGCGCGAGCGCCACGGCACAAGAGAAACTCTTTAATAGTGCCAATGTTCAATCTCCCGTCGTCAATCCCGACGGAACAGTGACTTTCAACCTTTTTGCCCCCAAGGCCGTCAAGGTGGAGGTGACCGGCGACTTCTTGCCCACACGCCCCATCGAGATACCCGGTGGCGGTAAATATGACGCCCCAGGCGTGGCTGCATTGACCGAGGGACCTGGAGGGGTATGGACTTACTCTACCGACAAACTCGCTCCCGAGTTGTACAGCTACACGTTCAACATCGATGGAATGACGGGAGTGAAAGACCCCGCCAACATCTATGTGAACCGTGACATTGTTTCTTTTTCCAACATTTTCATCGTCAGCGAGCAAAAGGGCGACAAGGGTGACCTTTACCGCGTGAACGAGGTGCCCCACGGCAATCTTTCAAAGGTGTGGTACAACAGCCCGACACTCAAGATGCAGCGCCGCATGACCATCTACACCCCGCCAGGCTATGACAAGGGCGGCAAGTACCCCGTACTGTATCTGTTGCACGGAGCTGGCGGTGATGAGAATGCTTGGAGCGAACTCGGTCGTGCTGCACAGATTCTTGACAACCTCATTGCTACGGGCAAGGCAAAACCGATGATTGTCGTCATGCCCAACGGCAATCCCAACTGCCAGGCAGCACCGGGCGAGTGGTCTTGGGGCATGTACACCCCTGGCTTCATGAACGGCGGCACAGGCCCCACAGCACCTGCTGTTGCCACTATCCCTGCCAGCTTCATGGATATTGTGAACTATGTTGATGCCAATTACCGCACCGTCAAGAAACGTGAGGGACGTGCTGTCTGCGGCCTGTCGATGGGTGGAGGACACACCTTTGCCATCAGCCTCACCTACCCCACCACGTTCGACTACTATGGTCTGTTCTCAGCCGGCCTGCACTTGGGCAAAGATTTCAAAATGAATCAGCCCTTCTCTGAGCAAATCAAGAACGACCCCGACTTCGCACAGCAGTCGGAACGCCTCTTCGGCAGCAAGCCCAAACTCTACTGGATGGGCATGGGCAAGACCGACTTCCTCTACCAGAGTACCGTCGATTTGCGTAACTATTGGGATTCCAAGGGCTACAAATATGAGTATGTGGAAACCGAAGGAGGCCACATCTGGCGCAACTGGCGCATTTACTTGACCATGTTTGCCCAGAAAATCTTCAAGTAAGTCCCACCAAGAATTCTCATAGTTATTTTTAACAATTGGGTGTGCCATTTCATTGTGGTGCACCCAATGCATTTCGTGAATTACACTAAATTGATATAGAACGATTCTTTAAAAATGTTCAAAAGCGTCGCCAGTACCGCCGCTGGTTCTCTCGCAAGTATAACACCTCAGTCATGCGTCTGAAGGAGTTCTACGGGGAGAACATCGTCAGGACGTTCTGGGGCATCATTGCTGATACGCTTTATCAAAAGTAAAAGATTATCAAAATCTTTTGATAAAACAATCAATAAATATTTCGTCCGAAATTATTTACAATCAGCATCAAATTTGTACCTTTGCGAAAAGTACAAAAGAAATCAGTATAATGAATCTTTACTCGCCCACCAGTCCTATAGATAACTTTGAGTTCATCTCATATATCAGTCATGAATTAGAAGATTGCGAAAAGAAGGGTATTTCTTATGTCAATTCATATTGTAAGGATAAACTTTGCAATCTTAAAGATATTGAAGATGCGATGCATTATGCCATTGAAATTTACACAAGGATGTATCTAAGTCAAGATAAAAACAAAGCGCTATCTTTTACATATAAACGGCATTGGAATGAATTGGTCAGATACGCTCAACAAAAGATGACAGATGACGAAAAGCAACATTTCAAGCAAACCTTGGAAATTGATATAGAACCAATAGAATAATTGCTCACCTTTGGGTGGGCTTTTTCATGCCCGAAACGCTGTATTTTACCACACCGCTCAATCAAAATAGCTTTGCGATTTTATTTTGCAAAGCTATTTTGATTATGATTGACATCCAACAACTCACTTCGTTGATTTCCGCATTCCGTGTCGAGACCGAGAAATCTGCGATTAAATGAGTGCAATGTCAAATATGTTTGAACATTGCTAAGCGAGAGCAGATTATGCAATACAGCCTGTGGCAAGACTACATTACAGACTACGAGACACCCCGTGGCAACAGTGGCAATCTTGGCCGAGCCAAGAAACGCCAGTGCCGCCGCTAGTTCAGCCGCAAGTACTAATGATTTTTCGTGAGTTCTATGAGGATAACAACGGAGCCGAGTTCTATGGCATCGTAAGTTCAGCGCTGTCGAAAGATTTTTTTAGACAAAACCACTAGTGATGGACATTTGCTGCAATTTTTGTCTTTGCCCGTCCATTCATCTATTCGTCCAAACGCGGGTGGATGAGGGGGAGAGGGTGAGGGTTGCTGTCGTTCCTCGTCCCGTCTGCTTCTTATCTTCTTCACATCTTTTCGTCTATTCGTCTAGTTTATTATATATAAATAGACAAATAGATGAATAGATGGGTTGTGTCATCGAAAGTTTTGACACAAACCTATTCTATATTATTCTATATTCAAGTTTCTAAAGAACATTAACCACTTTAGAAAACTTGAAGGTTAGAGTTTAGAGATGAATGAATCTGTTAATTGTTATCTGCTCGTCTATTCGTCTATTCATCCAAATAGGCAGGCAAAGAAATGACGGTCCAACCTGATTTCTCACACGCACACATAGACGAATAGATGAATAGACATGGTTTATTGCTCAGACATGATTACATGCCTTGAACGATGACACAGCCATTTATTCTATTTATGATTCTTATAATTCCTATCTGAAATGGTATGAATTGATGTTTTTTTAGTAACTTTGTAGCGTGATGCATGTTGAACCCTATACCCTACATCTGAAAAGATATTTCCTCTTGTTATTCACATATTTAACTTTTAATTCGTACTGATTTATGAAGAAATTGTTTTCTCTCCTCTTTGTAGCCCTGCTGGCAATGTCGGCATGGGCAGACACCGTTGTGACCGTTGATTTCAACGCTCAGGGCTGGAGCACCAACACGCTGGTTTCAGACCTCACTATTGATGGTGTGAAACTGACCTTTGACAAAGGCACCAACCCCAACAGCACCAAGCCCACCTATTTCACCAACACCTCTGGTGGCGCCCTGCGTCTGTATGGTGGCAACACTATGACCATTACTGCTCCCCAGAATCTCTTGAAGATTGACTTCACGTTCTTATCGGGTGAAGGCACCAACGACATCTTGAGCAATCCTGGCAACTACAACAAGGCCGGCAAGCAGTGGACCATCGGTTCTTCGGACCCCTCAAGCGAGGTGGTGTTCACCATCGATGGTGACACTGGTCATCGCCGCATCCAGAAGCTGGTTATCACCATGGAGGATGCCGAACCGGTTACCGAGCTGGTGGATCCCGTTTTCACCCCCAATGGCGGTGAGTTCACGGGCAGCCTGGCAGTAACGGTATCGTGTGCCACCGACAATGCTTCTATCTATGTTTACAAGGTTATTGACGGCGAGGTTGACTACTCGACAGGCATGTACTTCTTTGAGAGTGGCGAGTTCTATGTGACCGAGACGATGACCTATGCCGCTTATGCTGAAAAGGGCGATGATTACACCGACTTTGTGTATGCCACCTTTACCAAGGTTGAGCAGACCGTAGAGGCCCCCGTCTTCACTCCTGCAGCATGCATCTTCACTGACCGTCTGGACGTGACCTTGACCTGCGCCACGCCCAATGCCAAGATTTACTACAGCCTGGATGAGGAGCTGTGGAGCGAGTATGTTGATGCCATCCCCGTGACCGATGACATCACCATCTGGGCAAAAGCCAAGGTGGGTGACGTGGAGAGCGAGGTTGTTAGCGCCACCTACACCAAGGTTCCCACCACCACTGAAATCACCTTTGATCCTGATGTTGACCTCGGTAACGGCGCCGACCACGCTCGCCACTCGTTCACTGTGGTGAAGTATCCCGTAACCATGTTTGTCGGTGACGGTATGATTAGCGACAATGGCCAATACCGCTTCTATGGCAAGAACGACTCGTCGGGTGTCGTCTTCACTTCAGTCGACTATCCCATCATCAAGATTGAATTCACTGGTCAAAGCGGTTACGCTCCCAGCAAAATGTCACTGGCCGAGGGAACAACGGGCACTTGGACTACCAGCGGCCTTAAGGGTGTTTGGGAAGGCAATGCCTACGAGGTGGCCTTCGATTTAAACATGCAGGCCCGCATCTTCGAAATCATTGTTACCGTAGCTGGCGAGGTAGAACCCATCTATCAGATTGGCGATGTAAACCATGACGGCTTTGTTAATGTTGGCGACGTGACCGAACTAATTGATATGCTGCAGAATACTATCACTGAAGTTTCTGTCGAGGCTGACCTGGATTTTGACAATGCCATCAGCATCGGTGACGTCACCGCCTTGATTGACATGCTGCTGATAACGGGTGAATGATAATCATCGGTCCACCACAGTATTAAACCATTTCAGGAACAGGCTTCAACCGAGGCCTGTTCTTGTTTTTGCAGCAATACTAGGTACAATCAGTTTTTTTGAGTATTTTTGTAGCATAAACAATTGATGAGTTATGGCTACAGAACTGAATCTTGGGCTCACATTATCAGGTGGCGGATACCGCGCCGCTACATTTCACCTGGGTGCAGTATCGTTCTTGAATTCAATTAAGGTCGATGACCAACGCACGTTGATGGATTGCGTCTCGGCGTTGACATCGGTTTCCGGGGGCACGATTACAGGACTCAAGTATATGCTGACACGTGCCCGAGGCGAGAAAACCGATGCGATGATAGATGAGCTGTTTGACTTCCTGTGCAACGAGGACCTGGTGGTGCGTGCCATGAATGGATTGCGTGCCGAGAAAGCCAACCGCAACGCCTCAAGCATCAAAATCATGGCAGGTATCTATGACGAGTGCCTGTTCCATCACGCGGTCATGGGCGACATCATCGACAATTTCGACAAAATCCCCGTAAAGGACTACACCGCCCTTGCCTCCGACTTTGACAACTCACTACCGTTCAGATTCCGCCTTACCGAAGGTCGTCTCACCGACGGCCAACGCGTGAGCTATGGCGCCTTTGGCAACCAGAAACACAGTATCGGTCGCAGCGTGTCGCGCCACATCACATTAGGCGAGGCATTGGCATGCTCGTCATGTTTCCCTTGTGGATTTGAGCCGATGATGTATCCCGATGACTTCAAGGTGTCCCAGCAGAAAGATATCGCCCAGAACATCAACAAGCGCTTCGGCATCATGGATGGCGGCATTGTCGACAATCAAGGCATCGACCCCATTATCCTTGCCGATAAACGCATGACCAAATACCGCTCTGACAAGAAACGCAAAGACAAAGCCATCGACCTTATCATCGTGTCGGATGTCTCCAACCCTTATATGGACGGCTATCACCCATGCGAACAGATGCTGCCCGACAGCATCGGCAAGCTGACCATCGGCCGCCTGCGCAATTATGGGCTCATTACCGAGGCTGTTGTTGCGCTGCTGTTCGTCTTCTCGTTGGTGATGGGTAGCAGTTTCTGGCTTGGCGTGATGTCGGTGATTCTTGCCTTAGTCACCCTGCTCAACATCATCGGTGCCCTGTTGAAGAACAAGATGTTCGGGACCATCAGGAATACGTTTATCGGCAACAACGCCGCTTTTGTCAGCCACCTGAAGTTCGCTTCAATCGAAGCCATGCTCATGAACAGGGCAAAATCTGTCATCATGATGGCCTCAGAGGTTTTCCTGAAACGCATGCGACAGATGAACTACAGCAGCATCTACAATGACCAGGGCTGGAAGAACCGCATTGTGAGCAATGCCATCTATGACCTGCGGGCCAACGAGAGGTGGGCTTCAAGGGCTGAAAATGGCACCTTGCCCGAGGAACTCATCCCCAGCGAGGACATGCAGCAGAACAGCGCCCTGGCAGCAGATATGGGCAGCACCTTATGGTTCACCGCCGAGGACAAAGCGAACGGCATTCCCCAGGCACTGCTCGCAGCGGGCCAGTACACCATGTGTTACAATCTGCTCAAGTACATTGATGATATCGAGAATACTACCGAGAACCTCACCCAAGGTCACCAGCTGCTCATCTCATTGAAGCCCCAACTCATAAATGCTTGGAAGAAATTCCAGGCTGACCCCCAGTGGATGAATAGATGAATGGATAAATAGATGGAACAGATGCTTCACAACAACGGCAGCCGAAAGAATCCATGATTCCTGGCTGCCATTGCATGTTTTTCTGATGCCTGCTTCATTCAGGCAACTGCCGCCTGTTACTCGTAGCGCAGCGCCTCAATCGGGTCAAGGTTAGCGGCCTTCTTGGCTGGATACCACCCGAAGAAAACGCCCGTGATGGTGCAGATGCCGAACGAGAGCAACACAGTCCATGGCTCCACAGCGATGAGAATGTGATACTCGGTGAAATTCATCAGTATGTAGCGGGCGATATAGGAGATGCCGCCACCGATGAGTACACCGATAAGTCCACCTGTGACGCTGATGAGGATGGCCTCGATGAGGAACTGGCTCATGATATCGATGGTGCGGGCGCCCACGCTCATACGCAGGCCGATTTCACGGGTACGCTCGGTAACGCTCACATACATGATGTTCATGATGCCGATGCCGCCCACCAGCAGCGAGATACCGGCGATACACGAGAGCAGCAGGGTGAGAATGTTCATCACCGAATCAACCATCGAGGTGGCTTCCTCCAGTGAATTGACTCTGAAATCCTGCATATCGCCGTCTTTGAGTTTGTGGTTCTCCCGCAGGATATCCGTCACATCCTTTTTGGCCAACTGGGACATTTCCTTACTTGTGGCGGCGACATAAATCATATCGAAATAATCCTGCGATGTCATGCGTTTCATCACTGTCGTGTAAGGCATGAGCACGATATCATCCTGGTCCTGTCCAAAGGGTGTGCGGCCCTTGCTCTTGAGCACACCCACCACCCTGACGGGCATCGTGTTAATTCGGATGACTGTCCCGATGGGGTCGGCACCATTGGTGAAGAGTTTGTCTACGACCGTCTTACCGATGATGCACACCTTGGCCGAACCCTTGACTTCAGCATCGGTGAACATTTCACCTTCAGAAATCGAAAGTCCATTGATATCAAGGAATTCATTATTCACACCCTGTACCGAACCGCTGTGGTTATTCTTGCCGTTAATGAATTGACCAGAGGAATAAACCATGGGGCACACGGCTTTCAAATATTTGCTCTTTTCCAGAAGGCTATGATAGTCGGCCTGAGTAATAGTTTGGCTATACTCAGGCAGCCAATTACCGCCAGTTTCCTCATATTCTGGTCCAGGTATAATCATTAATGCCCCCGGGTCCACGTCCTCGATCTCTTGCATGATGGTCGCCTTGGAACCTGTGCCCAGGGCAAGCATGATGATGACCGACGACACACCGATGATGATGCCCAGCATGGTCAGGAAACTGCGCATCTTGTTGGCACCGATGGCCTTCAAGGCAATTTTGAACAGATTGGTGATATTCATCGTCTTTTGGTTTTAGTTTCTAGTCCCTAGTTTCTAGATAGTCTAGAGAATTCCACTCCTAATTCCTAATTCCTCACTCCTAATTCCTAATTCCTAACTCCTACTTATATCTCAATCATCCTCGATGGGGAGGGAAGCGAGCTTTTCGGCGGCATCAAGGATGTTGTCGTTGAGCCTGTCTTCCCGCAGTTTGCCGTCACTCAAGGTGATGGTGCGGGTGGAGTATTGGGCAATCTCGGGATTGTGGGTCACAAAGATGATGGTGCGCCCCTCGGCATGCAACTGCTGGAACAGCACCAGAATCTCAAACGACGTGCGGGTGTCCAAGTTACCTGTTGCCTCGTCGGCAAGGATGACCGCTGGGTCGTTGACCAGGGCGCGGGCGATAGCCACACGCTGCATCTGTCCGCCCGACATCTGGTTGCTCTTGTGGTTCAGGCGGTCACCCAGTCCCACACGCTGCAGGGCGGTGACGGCACGCTCGCGACGCTCACGCGCACCCACGGCGCTGTTATACATCAACGGGAGTTCCACGTTCTCGACAGCAGTGGTCTTGGCAAGCAGATTGTAACTCTGGAACACAAAGCCGATTTTGCGGTTCCTGAGCACCGCTCGCTGCGTCTTGCTCATGGTGCGCACGGGAGTACCATCCAGGCAATACTCGCCACTCGTGGGCGTGTCCAGACAACCCAGGATATTGAGCAGTGTCGATTTGCCAGAGCCTGAGGTGCCCATGATGGTGACGAATTCGCCCTCGTGGATGGTGAACGATACCCCGCGCAGGGCGTGGACCGTCTCCTCTCCCACGACGAAGTCACGACGGATGCTATCAAGTTCTATGACTGGTTTCTTTGCCATAATTACTTCTTGTTATCTTTTTCTTTGCCTTTCCTGCCAGCATCCTTCTTGCCGGGTTCGGTGGCAGTGCCAATCTCAAAGCTCTGGATGACGGTAGTACCCTCTTCCACGCCGTTGAGAATCTCGGTACGCAGACCGTCGGTCGCGCCGATTTCCACCTTGTGGGCGGTGAGGACGTTGCCCTGGAGCGTCCACAGCTTGTGTTCGGCTGTTGTGTCCTTGATGACATATTTGCTGCCGAAGACACTGGCCTCGGGGGTGAAGCGCAAGGCTGACGAGGGCACACTCTTGACGCCATTGCGTTCCAGCGTGTAGATGGTAATGCTGGCTGTCAAGCCCGGTTTGAGCTTGAGGTCGGCGTTGGGAGCACTGATAACCACCTCATAGGTCACCACATTATTGGTCGTGACAGGATTCTGGCGCACCTGCTTGACGCTGCCCGAGAACACGTCGTCGGGATAAGCATCGACAGTGAATGTCACACGCTGACCCTCACGCACCTCGCCGATGTCGGCTTCGTCAACCTTGGCAATGCATTGCATGTCGGTCAAGTCCTTGGCAATCTTCACGATAGACGGGGTGCTGAAAGACGATGCCACAGTCTGTCCTTCCTCGACCGACTTGCTGATAACCACACCGTCGATGGGCGAATAGACGGTGGCGTAACTCAGGTTGGTCTTAGCCCTAGCGACATCCTGCTGCGCAATCCTGACGCTTTCCTGCGCCTTGCGGTAGTTTTCCAATGCCACGTCATACTCCGACAGGCTCACCAGGTCCTTCTGCTTCAATTCGTTATAGCGGGCGAAGTTCTTCTTCTGGTAATCCAGTTCAATCTGTGCCGAACGCAGGCGGGCCTGCATTGACGTGAGGTCATTCATCAGATTGGTGCGGTCCAGCTCGGCAATGACCTGTCCGCGCCTGACAACGCTGTTATAATCCACATACAATCGCGTGACGATACCCGAAACCTGGGTACCCACATCCACCGTGGTCACTGGCTCGATGGTGCCGGTGGCTGTGATATTGGCGGCAATGTCGCCGGGACCCACTTCGGTGGTCTGGAAACTGATTTGTTCAGCACCGCCTTTCCTGCTCAGCATGGCGATGATGCCTGCTACCAACAACAGGCCTACCAGAGCCAAGATGATTTTTTTTCTCTTTGTCATAATCTATGTCGTTTTAATGTTCTGTTTTCATTGACGGGGATTGAAGGGCAATGGCTACAAAGCGATGTTCTCGCCATTGTAATACTTGAGGAGCGCCATGTTGAGCAAGGCTTCATACTTGGCTCGCAGCATCTGCTGGATGGCAGTGCTCAGGTTGGTCTTGTCCTGAGTCAGTTCAACGATATTCTTCATGCCCAAGCGGAACTGCTCACTGGTGAGGTCATAACTCTCGCGGCAGTAGTCCACATTCTCTTGGGCTGCAATATAGCGCTGCTGGTTGTTGCGCGCCTGGAGCCAATAGTTCTCGATGGTCTTCCACAGGTTCTTCTGCGTCTCGACCATATCCAGATAGGTGTTTTCCCGTTCCAGACGGGCGCGGGCTACGGCGTTCTTGGTCTTGCCGTGGTCCCAGATGGGAATAATCAGCGACACCCCGATTCCGTTGCTCCACTGCTTTTTCAATTGGGTGAACATATTGCCGTTACCGGTCGAGTTGGTGGTAGTGATACCGGCACTTGCATTGATTACGGGTCGGCTGCCGGCTTTTGCAATCTCCTCGTTGATATAGGTTCTGTCCATTGCCAGCTGTTGTGCTTTCAGCTCGGGACGGGTGCCCACAGCGTGGTCATAGACCTCCTGTTTGCCGGGCAACTCGGCAAGCACATTGTTTTCCAGCACCGGGTCGGCAAGCACGAGGTTATCGTCACCGTCAAGTTCCATCAGCTGCTTGAGTTGCAGGCGGTAGCCTTCAAGAGCGGTTTCGTCGGCAACTTTCTGGTATTTGTCCTTGGCGAGCTGAGCCTCAAACTGGGACACATCGGCCTTGTTGAGCAGTCCTGCCTGTTTGCGGGCGCGAGCCTGCTCAAGTTGGGCTTGAGCCAGAGCGATGAGCTCATCATCATGCTTCACCGCATCCTGTGAATACAAAATCTGGACATACAGCTGGGTCAACAATTCCTCGATGTTCAATTCGCTCACCTGCACTTGCAATTCGGCAATCTGAGTATTGATTTCGGCTAAACGGATGTTGTTCTTAGTCTGGCCGCCGTTGTACAGGTTCATCGAGGCGTTTAAACCATAGTTGCCACTGTAACTGTTCTTGTTGCTGAAGGAAATCACCTCCGAGCCGACGACACCGCTGTAAGATTCCTGGAATGGGCGGTTGCTCACATATTGGCTCGTCGAGAAGTCAACAGTGGGCAGACGGTTAGCCTTGGCGTTCTTCAAATCAACTTGCGAGGTGCGCACATTCACCTTCTTGCGCTGCACAGTGATGCTTTGTTGCTTGGCCCAATGGATGCAGTCCTGCAAAGTCCAGGTGTAAGGCTTTTCGTAGTAAGCCTCCTGGGCATTGGCGTTCATTGCCATCAGCATCAGGCATCCTGCCAATAATATAAATACTGATTTATTCATGTGGATTCATTTTTATTGTCGTTTACTTATTAGACGCACCAACTTCCCAAAAAGCTACAAACTTTTTCAAAAAAAGTAAAAAAAAGCTCCACACCCCCGTATTATAAGGAGCATGGAGCATAAAATTGTTGAATTCAGTGTTATGTCACTTTACCTCTTTCACCAGATAAATCATCGTGGGGAAGTGGTCGCTGTAACCGTTCAGGAACACGCCGCCCGAGTAGGTGCGCAGGGGGTAGCCCTGACGGTCGCCCTCGTTGCTGCGCAAGAACTTGCGGTTCAGCACTTCGGCACGCGAGAAGGTCAATGAAGGCTTGTCCTTGCTTTCGTAATTTTTCAGAAAGTAGTCGGTGAAGATAATCTGGTCAAACAGGTTCCAGTTGCCTCTGTAGCCCAGGGTTCCGATGCCCCTGTTCAGGATATTCCACCACGGATTGAAACATGAGCCCGGCTCAGCGAGGCAATTCTTGATTTCCTTCTTGGCTCCGAGAGCCTCGCTGCAAGACTTGTTCTGCGGGTCGTCGTTCAAGTCGCCCATGAAGATGATGCCCTGGTTGGGGTCGTCGAGCAACAGCGAGTCCATGGTCTCACGTGCCATGCGGCCTGCCGCCTCACGCAAGTAACTTGACGCCTGTTCACCCCGGCGACGTGAGGGCCAGTGGTTGACAATCACCGACACTTTTTCGCCAGCCAGCATTCCCGTCACGCACAACTGGTCGCGTGTGCTGAAGTCCGGGTCATCGGGCAGATACTTGTTCACCTGCTGGGTGGTCACGTTCAGTACCTTGAAAAAACGCGGATTGTAAAGCAACGCCACATCGATGCCTCGGGGATCGGGACCGTCACGATGGACAATACTGTAGCGGCGGTCTTTCAGTTCGGGCTGACGCACCAAATCCTGCAACACGGTGATGTTCTCAATCTCACTCACACCGATGATGACAGGTCCCACGGCGGGAGAGCCGTTCACCTCCATCTGGCTGATGGCATAGGCCATGTTGTGCTGCTTCTGCCAGTACTTGGCAGCAGTCCACTGGTATGCGCCCTGAGCCGTGAACTCATAGTCATTCCTGCCGTTGTTATTAATCGTGTCGAACAGGTTCTCCAGATTGTAGAACATCACACCATACACGGTATATTGCCGTTCAGGCTGTTGTTCCTCGTTTTCCTGACCGACTGCCGGGCGGCAAGGCAAATCCATACTAAAAGCTAGCGCTGGCAGCAGAGCTACCAACGCCAGCACTATGTGAAATAGATTTTTCATGTCACTTTACCTCTTTCACCAGATAAATCATCGTGGGGAAGTGGTCACTGTAACCGTTCAGGAACACACCGCCCGAGAAGGTACGCAGCGGGTAGCCCTGACGGTCGCCCTCGTTGCTACGCAGGAACTTGCGGTTCAGCACCTCGGCACGCAGGAAGGTCAAGGTGGGCTTTTCCTTGCTCTCAAAGTTCTTCAGGAAGTAGTCGGTGAAAATAATCTGGTCAAACAGGTTCCAGTTGCCCTTGTAACCCAGGGTACCGATGCCCCTGTTCAGAATATTCCACCACGGATTGAAGCACGAGCCAGGCTCAGCGAGGCAATCCTTGATTTCCTTCTTGGCTCCGACAGCCTCGCTGCAAGACTTGTTCTGCGGGTCATCGTTCAAGTCACCCATAAAGATGATGCCCTGGTTGGGGTCATCAAGCAACAGCGAGTCCATGGTCTCACGGGCCATGCGGCCGGCAGCCTCACGCAAGTAACTTGACTGTTCCTCACCACCTAGGCGTGAGGGCCAGTGGTTGACAATCACCGACACTTTCTCGCCCGCCAACATTCCCGTCACACACAACTGGTCACGCGAACGGAACTCGGGGTAGTCAGGCAGATACTTGTTGATGCGCTGGTTAGTGACATTCAGCACCTTGAAGAAACGCGGGTTGTACAGGAGTCCCACATCCACACCACGGCGGTCAGGGCTGTCATGGTGAACAATCTGGTAACGGCGGTCCTTGATTTCGGGTTGACGCACCAAATCCTGCAACACGGTAATGTTCTCAATCTCACTCACACCGATGATGACAGGTCCCACAGCGGGAGAGCCGTTCACCTCCATCTGGCCGATGGTGTAGGCCATGTTGTGCTGTTTCTGCCAGTACTTGGTGCCGTTCCATTGACGGGCGCCCTCAGGAGAAAACTCCTTGTCATACACACCATTGTTGTTGATGGTGTCAAACAGGTTCTCCAGGTTGTAGAACATCACACCATACATCTGGTAGCGGCGTTCCTGTTGCTGGTCCTGCAGCTCTTGAGGCACAACAACTTGCTGCTCCTGGGGCTGAACAGGCTGCGTCACCTGTTCCTCCACGTCCTGAGCCAGCGCTGGGTAAAAGGTCACCAGCGCCAGGGCCATAAATAATGCTTTCTTTATCATATCGTTTTCTGTTTTCAGTTGTTAGTTATTGCTAAAAGCTAACAGCTAGTTTTTAAAAACTACTTATCCCAAATGAGGTTCCAAATGGAAACACGATCCTTGTTGGTACTTGTGTTAGACGGGCACAGGTTGGTAATCTCGATGGTGAAATCGCCACTGACGTTACAGGTCCTAGAGAATGTATAGACCTGGTAGCGTACAGCATTATCCTGGGACTCAGTCCATGACTGAACCACATTACCATTCTGCTTCACATCCACACGGAATGACAACAATTTGTCGGAGAATGGAGCGCCATAGCTGAATGTCAGTTTCTTCATACCGCCCGAGATGACCGGTGAGGTGATTGTACCCGCAGCTCCTACCTTACCGTTGATAGTGGGAGCCGTAGCATACTTGTTTCCATCTTCAGAAATCAAGCCAATGAATTGGAAATAGGGGTTATTGTTCGAAGCACCGCCAGCAAACAGGTAGCTATTGCTGGCAACCCAACCCTTATCAGAAGTGTAAGTGCCTATCTGACCCTTAGGAGTGCCCATGGTCTCAAAGTCGGCACGGTTATCTGGATTACCCATACCGAAGGTCACATTGTCGAGACACCAGGTAGTGTATTGGTTATCCGGATCATTGGGAGCATAGTAGTTGAAGCCGATATAGTACTCACCGTCGGCCCATTCACTCAAATCGATATCGCCAGAGTTCACCCAACCGCTATAGTTTGAAGAGGGCCTCTTAGGCAAGACGGGATTGAGTTTCACCTTGACGGTAGCCGTACGGGGATCGTTGGTGTTCATCAGATATACCTGCAGCACGATGTTGCCATAGTTATTCACCTGAGAATCGAAGTTGAAGACCTTGCTAGGGGCATTCTTGATATCCAACTTGGGCGTAATCAGCCAGATGTCATAGGGCGGATTGGAACCCCTGTATCCTGTCACGTTGACATAGACCTCAGAATTAAATGTGGCTTTTTCCCACACTTTGGAGCCGCTCACCTTCAGGTTGGTCCAGTTGCCGGGAACGCCCGAGGCGAAGTCCTCGCTCAATTTCACAAAGGCCACATCAAGGACATACTCTTCCCTCGTACCAGTGTTCTCGACGATACCTGTCATGCCCATATAGGGAGCCACAATACCCATGACCTTGATTGGTGCCTGATAGGTGTTGGTATTGTCACGCAGGTTAGCTTCGGTACGGAAAATGGATCCCTGAGGCAGAGGCACAACGATACACTTGGAGAAGTCCTTGCAATCCGGACTATCGGCAATGACAATCGTGTTGTCAAGAGTGGAGGGCATCTGCCACTCAATGTCGCTATTGCTGGTCACGGTGGTCGCAGCGGGACCTACGGCACCCACAATATAGCCTTCTATCCAACTCTTCATGCTGATGTTGCCAGCCTCGATGGCTTCGGATACCGAATAGGGAAGTGTCTTGGTACCCTTCTTGCCCTCGCCAATGACATCTTCGATGGTGCGTACATAGAACTGCCACATAGGCGAACCGGTCTGATAGAAGCCCAGAATACCCACAATGTCATGGCGGCCTAAGGGCAACGCCTCGGTAGCGAAGTCGGCACTGCGGCTGTTGCGCATGATGAGCTCTTTGCCATCAACATCCTTGATGGTGCGGTTGATGGCACTGCTGCCCGGGTCGGCATAAGTGGTCGCTCCATCAGCCTCGGTAATCTCGACATCCCTGAAGCGCACGAGCATTCCCTGATACTTGAGCAGGGTCTCGGCGTCAAACTTGTCCTGGAAGTCGCTGATCTTGACATCAATAGTGTCCACCTTGCTCGGGTCGGGCAGTTTGTTGAACTGGACTAGGGATTCCAACTCGTCGGATGACATGTTCAGGCACTCCAACGTAACAGCACCGGTATTGTAATTGACATAGTTGTAGGGTGCTGCCACATACATCTGGCCGGTAGCCTTGCCCACATAGTGCCCCTTCATGGGCAGGACAATCTCCTGGCCGATGCGGTACTTCTTGTACAGCTCATTCTGATTGACTGAGATGGACAGACTGGAGGTGCCGTCGCTGATGTAAATCGTCTTGAAAATGTTGTTGCTGACGTCATTGGCCGTCACCCAGCCATGGATGACCTCATCTTCGGTCACCGTATCCACATAGTTGGCACTTTCCTGCCAATGCTTTGCCTTAAACTCGGCAATAGTCATATTGGGGACAGCATCAGCTATGGGGATGTAAACTGGCGGCTGGTCAAATTCTTCATGACAGGCAGTCATGAAAACCAGCATGAACATCAGTCCTAGATAATAATTAAAGCGTTTCATATCTTTTTTCTGTTTTTAGCTTGATTATCCAATTACTCGGCGGGTTTTACATCATCAATAGTGCGCAGGTAGAGCTGCCAGGTATTGCTGGAATAGGAACCGAGCATGCCGATGACATCCACCTTGCCGGTGGGCAGAGTGATGGAGCGGAAGTCAGCGTAGTTGCTGTTGCGCAGGGTCAACGTGTTGCCCTGGTCGTCCTTGATGGTGCGATTGGTGGACGATTCCTTCTCAGCGTAAGGAACCTCTCCTGCGTCCTCAAAGGTTACGCCCTTGATGCGCACCAACTGTGCCTGGTACTTCAGCAAAGTGGCTTTGTCAAATTTCTGGCAGAATTCGCTCAGCGTCACGTCCATGGGAACCACCCTGGAGAAGTCGGGCTGGCCGTTGAGTTCAGCCATCGCCTCCCACATGTATTGGGGCAGGAAAGTGGCCTCCCAGGTGAGTCCTTTCTGGTACCATGCGGGATAACCCAGCTGCTGCTGGCCATTATACTTGCCGACATAACGGCCCTTGAGCGGAATAACGATATCCTGGCCCAGGCGGTACTTGTTGCACAGGTTATTCTGGTTGATGGAAATGGACAGGCCGGCAGTGCCGTCATGGATATAGAGGCACTTGTAAATGTTGCCACTGATATCGGTGCTGGTCACCCAACCATGGATGACGATATCCTCCTTGATTGTGTCGATATAGTTGACCGCATCTTGCCAGTATTTGGCCTTGAAGTCAGCAATGGTCATGTTGGGGCTGTGCTTGGCTGTCGGGGTGGCGATTGCGGGATCGTCAAACTTGTCATTGCAGGCCGAAGCGAACACCAGCAAGAGCATCAGGCTCAGATATATATTATAACGTTTCATTATTGTGCGATTTTTTTTCTTGGTTAATAAATCTTCTTCCTGTCACATTAGAAACGCAAGCCCAGGTTCAAGAACATCTTGAAGCCCTGACCATAGTAATACTTGTTGGGGAACTTGGTGGACGTGTTGGTGTAATCGTTGGTGTCGGTACGACCCTGCTGATAGCCACCCGTCTGGATGTTCCTGTTGTCAAGGATATTGTTCAGGTTCAGGTTGATGTTTAACGAAGCTGAGCGAGTCAGGTAGATCACGTGGCCAATGCTGGCATTGATGATCAGAGCCTCGTTAAGCTTATCCTGTGCGCTGAAGTCCTTAATCAGCGACATGATTTCCTCCTCGGTATTGGCGAGGAAGAAGAACTCTTCCTGCATCTCATGGCGAATGGGTGACATGCTCACGTAGGAGCGGTTCATCCAGGCGCCATTCAACTCAACAAACCACATGTGGGGACCTGCCCAGTTGAATGCCAACGAGTAGCACTCCTGGGGAGTTCCGGCAACATAATAGTTCTTGAGGTAAACCTGCTTGGTCACATCGGCTTCCGAACCGTTCTCATAGCTGCGGGTGCCGAAGGGGTTGTTCTTGTACTGGTAGCGGGCAATGTTGGCGGCGCCGCTCACGGTGAGCGAGGGCGACAGCTTGTAGCTCAAGCCAACTTCAACACCCTTGTACTGCTTGTGTACGCCGGTGAGCGAGTAGTTCATGAACGTGCTGCGCACATCGTCATAGAAGGCGGTGCGCTCGGTGTTGTCACGCTGGTCGGTATAGAAGGCGGTGACAACGCCCTTGAAGTTACGGAAGTTCATTGCGTAGCTCACGTCGGCCGAGAAGATTTTCTCTACCTTCAGGTCGATGACATCATCCTTGGTGCGCGACGAGATGTAGGCATCATAGGGTCGCGGAGCCTCGGTGCCATAGAATACATGACCAGCGAAGCTGTTGCGGCCATCGAGTTTGAAGATGATACCGCCCTTGGCACCGTAGGTCAGGAAGCGGTGGGTCTTACCCTTGCCGTAGGAGTTCTCAGGAGCACGGCCATTGCGCATCTTACCGTCGCGCTGGAACTGGAAGAAGTCACCCTTGACGCTGGCAAACATCTCCCACTTGGGCAGATTGAGTACCCACTGGTTCCACACCTCGGTTTTGAGGGTCAGGATATTGTAATCGTAACCGAAGCGGTCACCCTTCTTAATCTTGCGGTTGGGGTTGTCCAAATCGTTCTGAGCCAAATCAGGATTGTCGGGGAAGTCGCGCTCACTGAAGTTGTCCACATCCAGCCAGTAACGTCCACCCAGCAAGTCCTTGATGGTCTTGTAGTAGGATGCAATGGTATAGTTTGCGTTGGCGCCAGTCTGCATCGACAGTCTGCTCGTCAATCGCTTGTTCAGCACCGAGGACAGCGTGAAGCTGGACTGGTTGCTGTGGCGGTTCTCGAGGATGTAGGTCGAACCCATTTCCTTGCCGGTCTGGTCGGCCTGCATATTGTTGCGGTAGTTCACCTGGTAGAGGGCATCCCAACGGATTTGGGTGATATCGCTCTTACTGGTCCACAGGTCGGTATAGAAGTCCTTAATCTCAGGATCAGTATAGTAGGACGGCAGGTAGCGGTAGTAACTGGGATTGGGGTCAGCAGCCTTGTTCCAGTTCAGGGCGGCCTTGCTGTAGAACGACTTGTGGAAAGCAAAACCGGTGTTCAGCGAGGTGTGGTCATCGGGCTTCCACAGCCAGTTCAGGATGGCGGTGGGGTCAAACGATTCAACCACCTTGGAATTACGCTTCTTTCCATCCTGCCAGCCCCAGTCAGGACTGTACATGTTGTTAATCAGGCGACCGGTCTCCTCAAAGATTGCCGAGTTGGCGGCACGCTTGGTGGGAGCGCCAAAGGTGGTCAGCGTCAACGAGTGCTGCGGGTTGAACACCTTCTGCAGCGACAGGAAGTAGCCCACGCTGTTGTAGAACGAACCGGGATAGACACCCTCGCCAGCATAACGTACCACAGCCGACAGTGTCATGGCCCAGCCGTGCTTGTTCAAGCCCGTGGCATGGGTCACCATGCCGCGCCAGCGGTAGTTACCGTTGGTGTAGGCAAGACTCAAACGGGTGCCGGGAGCATAGTCGGCAGCAAAGGTCTTGATGTTGTTGGCACCGCCAATTCCACCAAAACCATAGGTGTTCTCCTCCAAGCCAATGCCGATGGTCTTGTTCCTGAATGCCTGGTTCAAGCCGCCCGTCATCGAGTAGTTGAACGAAAAGCGCACACCATCGTTGAAGGGGATGCTGTTGATGTAGGTCTCAGTCTTGTTGTTCTCATAACCGCGAATGCGGAAACGCGCGGTACTGAAGGTATAACTCGATGCCTGATAGAAGGGGTTGTCGGTAGCTCCGCTCAGCAGAGCGACTTCCTGAGTATTGCCTTCCTCATCTTCGAGTTGCGACTCAGTAAGGGCCATATCGGCCACTGAACTGCGGTATTCCAACACCTCGGCTGTCTCAAACGAGAGGGGGTCCACCTGGATGGCGCCCAAATCCTCAACGATGCCGTCGATGATGGTAACCGCTAGCGACCAGTCCTTGTAGCCGTAGCACAGGACCAACAGTTCGTCATTGCCTTGACTTGCCTCGTCAATCAGGAACCTGCCAGCAGGGTCCGTAGTTGCCGAGATGCCTTGATTGTCAAGCATGACGGTAGCACCCACGACGGGCAGGCCGCTCTTGGCGTCCATCACCATGCCTCGCACACCCGTGCGCTGCGCTAGCATCGGCAGGGTGGCAAATAGTGCTAATAGCAAAAACAGTTTCAGTCTCATAAATTATTAGGTATTAATGAATGATTTTTCTACAGAGAAGGGTAAAATGAGTTCGTTTTAAGTTAATTTAATGTAAAACAAAACAAATTCCCACAAAACATTGCGAAGAATTTCCCAAAATTACTCATTATTTCTGATGCGTCAAAGAAAATTCCCGCTTTTTTCCTAACTAAATGATATCAATCACCTGATGCTAATTATAGGAATCTACTTCTTTTTCCAGTAATCATTATACATCTTAATGCCGAACACGATGGCGCTTGAGACTGTAGTGATAACATTGGTGATGAACAAGGGCCAGTTTTTGAGCAACAGACCCTGGATAGCAAAGAAAATGCCGCCCAGTCCCATCATCAAGAACGTGGGCAACGCGATGCCATCGGTGTCATGGGTACGAATCGTGTAAATCGCCTGGGGCATGTAACCCAGCACCAGGCAGATTGATGCGGTGTAACCGATGATGTCGGTCAAGTGAGTAGTAATGAATTCAGTCATAGCTTATAAAGATTAATATCAATACATATCATATATACAAAATGGGACCCGTAATGGGTCCCATTTGTTCACATAATTATCTTGTTACGATGAAATTTCTTGGACAGAAAAGGCATCGAGAAAAATCGCGTTTGGCGCAAAACTTGAAACGATATTTTGCTCACTAATAACATCTTTTCTCAAATTTGGGCGCAAAGATAGCACAAATTTTCCATGTCGTCATGGGTGATTTTTCTCTTTAACCTAATTTAATACTTCATCATTTCAGCCCACACTCGCGCATCAACTCCTCGACAGCTGCTTTGAGCTGCAAGTCCTCACCGTTGATGACGGTCTCGGGATTGTTGGCAATCTTGATGTCAGGCTCAAGCTGGGTATTCTCAAGGTAGTTGCCCTCGGGCAGCAGGTAGCCGATGATGGGGATACCGAACACGAGCGACGAGTCTTGCAGCCTCTCCCACGACACGCTGGACATGGTGCCGGGAACGGGCATACCCACGAGTTTGCCCAACTTGTCATGGCTGTAAACCCAGGGAGTGCCGTGTGCGTTGCTGTAGTTGGCTTCGCACTGCAGCATGATGCTGGGCTTGTTCCAGCGGCGGCTGGGCATATCACAAGCCTCACGACCGCGAATGACCTGAGTAAAGTACTTCTTGCCGCTGAAGAGCACCTCGATGTCCTCGTGCAGGCGGCCACCGCCGTTGAAGCGGGTGTCGATGACGATACCGTCACGCTTGTTGTATTTACCCAGCACATCGCTGTAGATGTCACGGTAGCTGGCGTCGTTCATCGACTCCAGGTGGACATAGCCCAGGCGACCGCCCGAGAGGCTGTCCACGAGATGGGCGTTACGCTTTACCCAGCGCTTGTACATCAAGTCGCCCAGGGCACCCTTGCTGATGGGCTTCACCACCTCTTCCCAGCGCTTGCCGGTTTTGGGGTTGTAAAGCGAGAGCAGGGTCTTGTTGCCTGCCTGGCCGTTGAGCAGCTCGGTATAATCATTGTTCTCGTCGATAACCACGCCGTTGATTTTCTCCAGGATGGTACCCGGCTTGACTTGGCTCTTGGCCTTGGCCAGGGGACCGCCCTCAATGACCTCGTCAATCTTGAGGCCATTGCCGGTGTAGTTCCAGTCGTAGATGAGACCCAGGTCAGAAGTAGCCTCGCCACTGGTGGGATAATAGCGACCACCGGTGTGTGAAGCGTTCAACTCACCCAGCAACTCGCTCAACAGGTTGGCGAAGTCCTGGTTGTTGTTGATGTGGGGCAAGAACTTGCGGTAGATTTCCACATAGGACTTCCAATCACAGCCGTGATAGGTGAGGTTGTAGAAACGCTTTGTAATCTGCTTATCAACGTGGTTGAACATATACTCGCGCTCGGCGAACAGGTCCATCTTCATGTCGGCCTTGTAGTCGATGCCCGTGAGCTTGTCACCAGCAACAGTGAGTTTCTGCATCTTGCTGCCACCCAGCACAAACAGCGTCTTGCCGTCCTTGCTGGCCTGGATGTCGGCACCACCGCCGCCCATCTTGTTCAACAGCTTGGTCTCATGCTTGCGCAAGTCCATCTTCCACAGGTCATAACCTTTCTCAAACGCTGACAGGTAATACAGCGACTCGCCGTCGGGCGTAATCATGCAGCCCGAGATATTGCTCGAGTTGGGCGTAACGCGCACAATACGGTCCTCGATGCCTGCCAGTTCGACGTTGATGTCCTTGCTGGCAGATTTGGCAGCGGGAGCATCGGTTTTGCCTTTCTTCTTGCTGTTCTTGCTGGCCTCAGCAGCCTTTTCCTCGGCCTTCTTGGCCTCCTTCTCGGCCTCGGTCAGCAGTTCGTAATCCTCCTTGTTGAGGTTGTAACGGTCGAGGGCTTCCTGATTGACAAAAGCCAGAAAGACGTCGTCCTGCGAGCCCCATGAGGCGTGGCTGCGCATACCATAGCGGTTGCTGTGGAACATGATGGCGTTGCCTTCCATTACCCAGCGGGGATCCTCGCTGATATAGGCGCTACCGGTGATATTGGTGATGGGACCACCATTAGCCGACACGATACCGATGTCGCTATAGGGGTCACGCTGGTTGCCGATGAACTCAAGGGTGAACCACTTGCCGTCGGGCGACCAAGCATAGTTGAAGTCGCCGTTGGTCTCATACCAGGTCGAACCGTCGGTCACCTGAGTCACCTGCTTGGTCTTGAGGTCAAGCACCTTGAGGCAGAAACGGTCCTCGATAAAGGCGAGCTTCTTGCCGTCGGGCGACAGGCAGGGATGAGTGCGCTCTACAGTGGTCGAGGGCAGCAGGATTTCTTCCTTGATGAGGGTGGCGTTGGGGAAGTTGGGGTCTTCCTTGCGCTCAATGGTGGCAAGGACAAGTTCCCAGTTGCCGTTGCGCTCGGTGGCATAGGCCAGAGTGCGGTTGTCGGCGCCCCACGATACCCAATTCTCGGCCTGCGGGGTATTGGTAATACGCTTGGTAGTGGTGTATTCAACCGAGGTCACAAAGACCTCACCGCGAACGATAAAGGCGACCATCTTGCCATCGGGCGAGACGGCTGCATCGGTAGCACCGCGGCTGAACGACAAGCGCTGAATCTGGTCGCTGTCGTCATGCCACAGGCTGATGTCGACCTTGCGGGGCTGACTGCCCGGACGCATGGTGTAGAGTTCACCGTCCTGGGTGAAACACAGCGTGCCGTTGTCGGCGATGGAGAGGAAACGCACCGGATTGACCGTGAAACTGGTCTCGGCCTTGAGCTGACTGGGACGGTCGATGGGGAACGAATAGACGTTCATCGAGCCGCCGTTGCGCTCGCTCAGGAAATAAACCGTCTTTCCGTCGGGGCTCAGGACGGGATTGCGGTCCTCGCCAGCGATGTTGGTCAGGTTGGTGTGATGGCCCGTCTTGGCGTCATAGCGCCAGATGTCGCGGGTAATCGACGAAGTGTGGTGCTTACGATATTCATCTTCACCACCCTTGCGGTCCTGATAAACGAAATAATCGCCAGTCTTGTTCCAGCAGATGTACTCGGCGGGAGTACCCAATTCACGGGTAGCACGACCACCCTCAACGGGCACCTTATACACCTCGGTCAGGCGACCACTCGGGAAGAGCATACTGCTGGCAGGGTCCTGAATGGCGGCACTATAGTAGATGTACTTGCCGTCGGGGCTGAAGGTCCATGGGGTCTCAGCAGCACTGTTGCGTGTGAGCTGCTTGGGCTGGCCACCAGTGGAGGGCATCACATAGATGTCGTTGTTACCCTTACGGTCACTGGAAAAAGCCAGCGTTGTGCCGTCGGGCGACCACACGGGCATGGATTCATAACTCGACTGTGAGGTCAACTGCACAGCCTGTCCGCCACTGGAGGGCACCACATAGATGTCACCCTTGTAGCAGAACGCGATCTTGTTACCGTCAGGCGAGATGCTCGCAAAACGCATCCACAATGGCGTGTCGGCCATCGCGGTCATCGCCGTCACAGCGGCGAGGGAAAGCAAGATTTTCTTCATCATGTTTGTACTATATTGGGTTATTTCCCGCAAATTTACATAAAAAGTCGGTACAAGCAGGTACTTTATGTTACAAATTATCTGATGAGGGGCAAAAAACGCAGCCGCCTGCACAATCGTCATGCTGGCGGCTGATAGTGGTGTGATTCAGTCTTAATCTCTGATTATCGGCTCTTCATTTGGCCAATTCTTATCCATATTCATGAGTTTCTTCAAGCCTTTGGCTTTTTCGGTCACTTGAACACCCTGTGACTCCATCCAATCGATATATTTCATCATAATATCAGCAGTTTTACCCATCAGGCTAAGAAAATTCATGCCTGACAAATCTGTGATTTTGCGGTGAGGCGAACTGGAGAACAGTTTCACTCCAAAGTCAAGGTCATCGGGCGTCAAGATTCCATAGGCACTATTTAATGCCACCGTGGTTAGATTATCATCAACCCATTTCTTGATATAGTTGAACATCTCCTTGATTTCATCGGGTTCATCTAAATCCTCATATCCTTCAAAACTATGTCTTGGAAATAGCCCATCCATAAAGCTCAGCATCTTTTGCTTGATATCACTCGCTTCCATCATTTCATTGAATTTGGCGGCATATGCTGCATCAATGCCGGGATTCACGGTTATTTTCTCGACATTCTCGGCTACACTGTCCTCTTCGAACGAGGGCGTCAGTTCATGCAGGACATTTTGAAACTTCGCATTCCACTCTTCATCGTGCGATAAGAAAGCCTGACCCCTGGGAGTGGATAACAATGCGTTGACAGTCCTCAAATCAGCCTCTGTGACGTTGTGTTCCTTCATGATGGGTTCCACCACGTCAACAAAATGTTCAACTAAGGCTTCCTGGATGTAGCGTTCGGTCAACAGCTCCACATTATCATTTTTCTCGAAGAGACTTTCGTTAATATTTATAAAGACATCCTTCAGTTGATCAAAGTTATTGTTGATCAACAGATTCTCTTTAAGGGCTTCGCGATAACTGTCCTGGGCAAAACCTGAGAACGATGCCGTTGCCACCATCAGGGTCATCAACAATCTTGAAATCATTGTACGCGTCTTCATAATCTTTATAGTTTTTGCCATTGATAATTGTCTCTTTTGGGGGAAACTAAAGCCTCCAGCAATCTGTTGCTATCACAAAAATAGAGTCATTCAAGTATTCTTGTCAAATCTTATATGAAGAAAAACACCGATTGTCTAATTTTTTTACATAAAAGTGTCTAAATTTTTTACACTTTGCCCGTTGAGGACAAAGTAACTATTCAGCAAATCACCGTGATGCCTAACCCCACGCTAATCCGCAAAGGCGCTAAGATATTGATTTAAAAAACAATAATGTATTGTTCCGCTGGGGATGACTATCAGCAATGCAATGTGTTAAAGCCATGAGATGATTTCCATAGATAAACTTATGACATTGATTATAAAAAACTTAGCGCCTTTGCGTGGGGACATATTCGGTGAATAGTTAGGTGACACATCAGTTTTCCCAAAAATGGCTTGCTCAATTAACAGCATCAGCCGCTGTCCGAGTCTTCGACTGGCAGCGGCTGATGATTATTTTTCAGCAATCAGGCAATGAGCCCCACTACTGTCTAGTCACCAGGCTTACGGTTGAATAATTAGAAATCTTGAAGAAAATCCTTCATCTCTTCCTTCACCACAGCACCATGATCCTCCATCCATTCAATATATTTCTTCATTATACCCTGTCCCATTGACATCATCTCACCAGGGTTCATGGGAAGGAGGCCAATTAACTTGCGGGTATCCAGGGTTTGCGTTTTAGCGACAAAATCAAGGTCATCCTCGGTGAATATGCCATAAGCGTTGTTTAACGCTATCGTTGGGATGTTAGCAGTCATCCAATTCTTCATCCCATCAAACCTTTTCTGCATATCCTTCATTTCATCGGACATTGCATCCTTCATTTCATCGGACATTTCATCGGACATTCCCCCGAACATCATTGTGAAAAAATTGAAATACTGATCAAACAAATCCTGCATGTACTTGGCCATGTCGGCTCCCATGACCTTATTGTATTTGTCAACATACCCGGGATCGATTCCCGCTTTGACCTGAATCGGGTCTGGATATTCTCCAGCCATAATCTTGAGACTGTCTAGATTGCTTAGACTATTTAAGGCTGTAGTATCGCGCTTGATGGCCTCGACCCATTGCGCCATGTGTTCATTGTAGGTCTGGCCCTCTGGTGTGGACATGAGCGACATGTATTCCCTTAGACCCGCTTCTGTGACACCGAGTTCTTTTATCTTGGCGCACAAGAAATCCGTCATATAATCCATGACCCCCTCCTTAAAATAGCGTTCAGTCAATTGATTCAAATCTACATTTCCACTCTCAAACCAAAATGTATTATCTGCCTTAAGAACAGAATCCATCATATTCCAGTAATCATTCAAAGCTTCTTGGGAAGTAACAGCCAAGTATTCCTTCACAGCCTCGCGATAACTGTCCTGGGCATAGCCGCTGGCGGCAACCAGCATCGCCAGCACTGCAATGAGTAATCTTGATTTTTTCATAATAGTTGTTTTTATTAGGTTTATAATAGATATTTATGAGTTTCAATAGTATTTTGCAAAGATAAACAGGATAACCGATATTTACAAATACAGAGGGCTTTTTCAGCTCATTATTATAAAATAATATTAAATTCCCTGCTTTCAGTTTGCTTCACAAAAAAATGTTCCTAACTTTGCAGGTTAGACTTAACACCAAATAGAACAATGACAATGACTAAACGGTTTTTCATAGCGATTTTTGCCGTGTGTATGGTGGCACTGAGTGCCGTGCCCGAAGACAAGCAGGCCGAGGCGACGTTTGCTACCATGAGCCATGATTTCGGCGCCATTCAGGAAGCGAAAGGCCCAGTGAGCTGCACCTTTGAGTTCACTAACACAGGCAACAAACCGCTGCTCATCATCGATGCAGTGGCATCTTGCGGTTGCACGCGCCCCGAGTATCCCTCCAAGCCCATCAAGCCGGGCAAGAAAGGCAAAATTAAAGTGACTTTCAGCCCCATCGGCCGTCCTGGTGCTTTCAAGAAGACCATCAAGGTCAAAACCAACGGCAAGGAGCGCACCGTAACGCTGAACATCAAGGGCACTGTCATTCCTAAGAAATAAATGAAACGACTTATGTCCATAGTATCACTGCTAGCGGCAATAGCACTATCAGCAGTGGCACAGCCCGAGGCGACCTGGCTGGAGCAGGAGCACGACTTTGGCATCTTCTTGGAGGAAAACGGCAAGGTGCACTGCTCACTACGGGTGGTGAATACTGGCAATGAGCCCTTGCTTATCGTGAAGGCTCAAGCAGGCTGCGGATGCACGGGCATCAATTACTCTGAGGCGCCTATTCAGCCGGGCGACACCTCGAGCGTGGAGATTTCCTATAATCCGTCGGGACGTCCGGGACAGTTCTCCAAACAGGTCATTATCTTCACCAACACTGTTCCCAAGCGTTCCACCTTGGAAATAACGGGCCACGTGATTCCTAGCGACAAGACGCTGGACAAGCAGTATCCCCTCAAGGCTGGTTCACTGCGCATCAGCCAGCACATCATACCCTTTGGAGAAATTGCCAAGGATGATAGCAGAACGCTGTACCTCAGTGCCTACAATGCCTCGACCGACACGTTAATCGTGTCGGTAGCAGGTGAGAAGACCCACCTCAAACCTGCAGTGGTGCCCGACACGGTTCCCCCTGCAAAGGTGGTCGCCATCACGGTACACTATCTCTCAAAATACGCGCCGTTATGGGGTTTCAATGCCGATACGATATCCGTATCCTGTGCCCCCCTGCGGCAGCCGTCAAGTGCACAAGCAGGAAATGCCGATATCATGGTGATGGCCCAAGTGAAGGAACGCTTTGACCAACTCACCGACAAGCAGCTCCAGAAGGCGCCCGTCGTGAGTGTGGATTGCGGCGAACAGATCAGTTTGGACATTTCCAAGAAAAATGACGTCATTTCCCGTACCATCCACATCACCAACAAGGGCAAGAGTGAACTCTTCATCAGGCGCCTGTGGGTTCCTATAGACAAGGGTATCACCATCAAGTGCAACAAGCAACAGCTCAAGCCAGGCAAGACAGCCACCGTCACTGTCAGGGTAGACACGTCCGCCTTCAACGAGGAAGTCATCAACGTGCCGCTGACGCTGTTGTGCAATGACCCAAACAAACCACAGACCACCATCCGTCTCGTGGGTATTATCGAATAAATACACAATCTCATCACTATAATGGCAAAGAAAACCAGAATCGTACAACACTCCGAAGAATGCCCTGAAATGCATCACCCCGAAAACGATGCGCAGTACACCGGACTGCAAGTCAATAGTGGCGTGGAGCAACTGCCCAGCGTGAACCCCTACTTGAAACGCAAACGCAAACCGCAACTCACGCCCGCCGAGTATGTCGAGGGCATCCGCAAGGGCAACCGAGCCGTGCTCGGTCAAGCCGTGACGCTCGTCGAGAGCCGTAACGCCGAGCACCAAATCATTGCTCAGGAAGTCATTGAGAAGTGCCTGCCATATACGGGCAATTCGCGCCGTATCGGCATCACTGGCGTGCCTGGAGCGGGCAAGAGTACATCAATCGACTCCTTCGGCATGCACGTCATCAAGCAGGGCCACAAATTGGCGGTCTTAGCCATCGATCCCAGCAGCGAGCGTTCCAAAGGCTCCATCCTGGGCGACAAGACTCGCATGGAGCGTCTTGCGGTCGAGCCTGACGTGTTTATCCGCCCTTCCCCCTCGGCTGGCTCATTGGGCGGCGTGGCACGCAAGACGCGCGAGACCATCGTGCTGTGCGAGGCTGCGGGCTATGACACCATCTTTGTCGAGACCGTCGGCGTAGGACAGAGCGAAATCGCTGTCCACTCGATGGTGGACTACTTCCTGCTCATCCAGCTTGCAGGAACAGGCGATGAGTTGCAGGGCATCAAGCGCGGCATCATGGAGATGGCCGACGGCATCGTCATCAACAAGTGTGACGGCGACAACATCGAGCGCGCCAAACTGGCTGCGGCGCAGTTCCGTAATGCCCTCCATCTCTATCCCCTACCCCCCAGCGGCTTCTTGCCCGAAGTCATCACCTACTCGGGCTACTATGACCTGGACATCGACAAGGTGTGGGACATGATAGACCGCTACTTTGCCCACGTCAAGGCCAGTGGCTACTTTGACGAGAAACGTCATGAGCAGGAACGCTACTGGATGCGAGAGACTATCAACGAGCAATTACTGGCGCGCTTCTATTTCGACCCCGAAATAGAACGCCTCCTCTCCATCAAGGAGGATACGGTACTGTCTGGCAAGCAGACCTCGTTTGTCGCCGCCAGCGATGTGCTCAACTTCTATTACGACAAAATCACCAAACAAAACCTCTCAAAATGAAGCGTTTCTATATCCTCCTCACCCTTGCTGCCATCGTAATGCTGTGTTGCCAGTGTACGACCTCCAAGGAGTTGCGGCAAGCCCAAAAAGGCGCCAAGTCCACCCAATATGTGACGCTCAATAACTACTTTGTGCGCAACGATGTGGACTGCAGAAAGATGCAACGGCTTGTCATCGACAGCAAACAGGAATTTGATGCCTATTTCGGTCCTGCAGCCATCATGGGCGAAAGGCCCACCGACATTAATTGGAATGAACAGTTTGTCATCGCAGTTCTGCTGCCAGAAACCAACAAGGCGACCATGGTCACCCCTCTTGGAGTAAAACAGAGCCCCGGCAATGTCATTTTCAGGTACCAAGTGAACCGCGGACGCAAGACCAGCTATACCTTGGTCCCCTTTACCGCTATAGCACTTAACCGTTCATTCTCCTCACAACAACTGCAAGTGTTCTTTATTGAAGATTGATGATATGGAAGGACAATTTTGTTACCGATACCCCCACCCTGCCGTGACGACCGACTGTGTCGTGTTTGGCTACGACGGACTTCACCTTAACGTGTTGCTCATTGAGCGTGGAGGTGAGCCTTTCAAGGGTTGCTGGGCGTTCCCTGGCGGTTTTCTTAACATTGACGAGGATGCCCCCGACGGCGCCCGACGGGAACTGTTCGAAGAAACGGGACTGCAAGTGACCAACATCGAGCAGTTGGGCGCCTTTGCTACGCCCGACCGCGACCCTCGTGAGCGCGTCATTTCCATTGCCTACTTCACCCTCACGCGCGTACAGAACGTCCAGGGCGGTGACGATGCGCGCATCGCGCGCTGGTTCCCCATCAACCAACTGCCGCCACTGGCATTTGACCACCAGCAGATGTTTGAACAGGCGCTCCAGCGACTGTCCGACTGCCTCAAACTCAAGACAGGCAATTTCATCAGCGGCGATTTCTCCTACGAGGAAATTGACATGATTTACTTCGCTACTCTATCCAAGCGATAGACAGGTTTTAGATTGTTAATAAATGTGAATTTGCAGTAAGAATTGCCTCTTACTGCAAATTTTTGTTAAATCTTGGCTGCTTTATGTCCAAAAATTATGTTATAAAACATATTTGCACTACTTTTGCAGTGGTTTTTCATGGTAATAGTTTTTAAGGTTAGGAAAATCCAGGTGTCGTGAGACAGTTGAATTTTCGACATCAAGAACAAATGTTTAAGGTTTATGTTAATGGTATTAGAAGGTTAATTAGTTAAGCAATCCCCGACGTGAGTCGAGGATTTTTTTGTCTATTATCCGCATCTAGTTTCATCAATTATGTCTAACTTTGCAGAAATTACACTACTTAACCTAACATGACAATGAAAAAGATTATCCTTACCACCGTGCTGACCATCTCTACTATGATGTTATGGTCATGTGGTCAACACAACAGCGAAGTCTCGTCTAGTAATGGCGACAATGACATGGATAGTACTCTGTGCCAATTCAGCAACATCGATGCAGAGAAAATGTTCTACTACATCGACGACGATGGCGACACGTTGTATTTTGACAACTCTTTCTCGGCATTCTGGCCTCAGATTATCAATGGCAAGGAGTGCCCTGAACTCCAGCAGGCTCTATTCAGAGCCATGACCGACAGTGCCGAGCTCAATAGCTTGGACAAGGTCACCGAATTCTTGCTGAATCCGTCGAGTTACACCGAAATCGAAAACGAGCGGCTTGTTCCCACCGATGCCGTCAAGGAAGGCGAGGACCGACTCTCGACCAGCGAAATCGACATCATCATGCAGAGCATGAACGACCGCCTGCTTCTCTATCACCTGAACACTTACTATTACTTGGCTGGTGGAGCTCACGGCGTCTATGCCCACAACTATGTCAACTACGACCTCAAGACCTTGAAGGCAATTGCCTTTGAAGACGTGGTTGCCGACACAACCCTGCTGCGAACGGCAATCTTGAAGTCCATCAAGGAAACCTACAACTATAGCAAGGACGACCTATTCATCCCCGACAATGGACTGCTGCCCCTGCCCAAAGACTTCTACATCGAGGGCAGTGTCCTGCATGTGGTCTATCAGGTCTATGAAATCGCCAGCTATGCGCAGGGAGCCATCGACGCCCCCATCTACCCCTACATGCTCAAGCCCGAAGAAATCAAGCGCCTCTTCACCCCCTACGGCCTAGAACTCATCGACTACTCCGAATAGCCTAAACCTCACACTTACCAATATTATCCCACATGAAAAAGGTAATTATTATCTTGGCCTCAATGATGGTCATGGCGTTGGCAACACCAGCCTTGGGACAATCATTGTCTTACGGAAAACCGTGCCAGTTCTATAACATCGACAAAACCGTCAGAGCAAAACTGGGTGAAGGAGAAGACGCAGTCTATCAGCAAAACACCATTAAAGCTTTATGGCCAGCGATGCTCAATGGCAAGGAGTGCCCTATACTGCAAGACTCCATCTGCAATTGGCTGACCGGTAAGGACGATATCAAGTTGATGAACAGGGCCATCGAGTATTTGCTGTACACCGACAACGAGAGTGTGCCTTTTGGCGAGAACGGCCCCTATCTGATTCTTGACGATTTTAAAGATATTGAGTCCTCTTATTCTTCCTTGTTCAATACAGTTGAACTCAAGGCTTTGGGCCAACGGTTCGCCGTATTCCATCTGTTTAGCTATTATTACTTTGCAGGAGCAGCCCATGGCATGTATGTCCACAACTACATCACCTATGATACCGAACTCGGCAAAATCGTCACTTTAGAGGACATATTGGTTGACCCGGAATTAATCCGCCCGTACATCATGAAATCCATCAACCTCAAGTATGATTACACTGAAGAGGACCTGTTCCTCCCCGATGATGGTATCATAAAGATTCCATCGGTATGGTATTTCGAGGAGGGATTTCTGCATCTCGTCTATCAGGTCTATGAGATAGCCAGTTTCGCCCAAGGCGACATCGACGTGCCCCTCTTTTATCCCAACGACCCAAGCGCCCCCGAGTACCTGACCCCCTACGGCAAAGAACTCATGGAAGAATCCCAAGCAGGAGACCCCTGGTAACCTGTTGATTCACCCCTCGGCCTCAAGCCCATCCAGTAATTATCTCTGATTCTACAACAGGCCCTGATTGGTAGCAACAGTCAGGGCCTCGGTGATGCTACGCACACCCAGGCGCTCAAACAGCGCACGCTTGTAAGTCTTGACGGTATCCACAGCGCGACACATCCTATCGGCTATCTGAGGCACGGTATATCCCTGAGCTGACAGGATAAGTACCTGCTTTTCCTGCTGCCTCAGGCTAACGCTTTTACGCTCCAGCCAGCGGTGACCGTTTTGGTCATATTCCCAATAAACGGATTGACCCTTCTTGTGGAATTCAACGTGACCAGGCGTAGTGTGGTGCGACAACGACACGACGCACATTGCTAGCCAGGCACGCCCATCGGGTGCAAGAGCAAACGGTGTAATCTTGTGGTTTACCAGGTAGCAGTCTTCGCCATTCACAATATGGAAGTCGTAGCTCATGAAGCAGCGGCTACGCTCAGTCATGGGCTCTTCGTTGAAGCGCTTGAAGCCCACCTCGTTGATCTCAGTGAGCATAATCTGTTCCTCGGCGGGGACGTGGTCGATATACAGGCGGTAGCCCATTTGGCGCACCTCCTCGGCCGTGTGTCCGCAAAGGAACAGCGGATTACTCGCCACATGCAGGAAACCGTGCTTCAGGTAGTCGATGACATAAATGCTCTGGTAGGTCGCATTGGCCATCGCATCGATGGCGCGTATCATGGGCTCAAGGTGGCGGTATTGCTCATCATCAATGCCCTCTACACTGTTGGTCAACGTGAAAAAATCCTCAATTTTTGCCATATAGGTCATGCTGGTTAATAGTCATGCAAATGTACCCCAAATGCCCAATTCCAACAAATGGTGAAACTTAAAAAGCCTTATCCTTAAGAAGTAGTAACATGCCACAAGGCAATTTAACACCCTAAAGTGTGAAAATGCGGTTGCATCACTCCGATACTGCAACTTTTCACCCTTTAGTGCGTGTTTCTATTGAGGTTTGTCTCGATAATTTTGCACTCGAACAACCAAAATAGAGACATTATGATTAAAAGACTGAGTATTGTTACAATTGCGTTGCTGATGGCTATTGTCATGGCCAGGGCCGCCACATTCACAGGCTGTGTCCTGGATGAGAACCAGGTGCCGATGCCCTATGTGAACGTATTATTGATCAACAGCGTTGATTCCACTTTTGTCCAAGGCACTGTGACTGGTGAAGATGGTGCCTTCTCCATTACTGGAGAGTTGGGAACTGGTATATTGAAATTCTCCAGCGTGGGATACAAGACCCTGTGCATTGACGTGACTCCAGGTGACATGGGTAGTATTGTAATGGAACCTGACGCGGCAGTGCTCGATGAAGTAGTGGTCAAGGGATATCGTCCCGTCCATAAATTAGGTAAAGAAGGGCTACTTACCACTATCGAGGGATCGATTTTGAGTCAATTGGGAACGGCAGATGACGTATTGAGAAATGTTCCTGGCATCTTGAGCAAAGAGGGCGGTATTGAAGTGTTCGGCAAGGGCAAACCTCTCATTTACATCAATAACCGCCTGATGCGCGACGCGTCGGAACTCAATGAATTGAAATCACAAGACATCGTAAGTGTCGAGGTCATCAACAACCCTGGTGCCAAGTATGATGCGTCGGTGCAAAGCGTGATTCGGATTAAGACACGCAAGCCACTGGGTGAAGGATGGGGCGGTCACCTGCGCAGCAGTTTCTTCCAGGGCGAAATGTCCCGCACCTATAATGCCTTTCTTTGGAATTACCGTCGCCTGGGATTGGATGTCTTCGGTACAGTCAGCGACTTTGAGAACGGCTGGTTGCAGAAATACCGCATAAGCCAGGATGTCGCCGCTGATACCTTGTGGCATCAGAACAATCACGGCCGCAGCCAGGGTAATTACAATATCTTGCGCGTGGTTTTTGGAGCCAATTACCAGTTTAATGATAAGCACACGATGGGTATCCAATATAACAGCAGCATCCGTCTCAAGGATGTTGACAAAGGCTTTTTTGCTGCCGAAGTGACCGCAAACGGCAATTTCTACGACAGCCTAATGACCAACAATAAGAATAAAACACGACACAATATGCCACACTCGCTCAATCTCTATTATAATGGCGAGGTGGGCAAGACCAACATCGATTTCAATGCCGATTACTATTTTACCAAAAACCGCGAGAGTGAATGTAGCCTTGAGGAGAGCCAAGAGTGGGAAGACCGCACAGTAACCAGCGAGAATACCGTGAGAAATGAACTGTTTGCCGGCAAACTCGTGCTCTCATGGCCATTATGGGGTGGTAACCTGTCGGTGGGAAGTGAGATTGACTACACCCACCGCAACGATGATTACCTCAACCCTGAGCAGATTGTTCCATCAAGTTACACTGAGGTTAAGGAGCGCAACTACAGCGCCTTTATCGAGTATAGCCGATTGACACCTATCGGACAGCTAAGCGGTGGATTGCGTGACGAATATGCCACCACCGACTATTACAGTCAAGGCGTTCACATCGACGGGCAAAGCCGCCATCAAAACCATCTGTTCCCTAGCCTCTCGTTATCGACTCAAGTGGGCAACGTCAATGCCATGTTAGGCTATGCGATGAAGATTCGCCGCCCAACCTATTTTGAACTAAGTAACAAGACTTATTACTCTAACCGCTTCACTTGGCAGTCAGGCAACCCATTCCTGAAACCCACCATCATTAACAATGTGTCACTGGATGCCACATGGAAATTTCTCTCTCTTAACGTGAGTTATTCCCACCTTAAGGATGTGATTCTGCAGTTGGGGCACCAGGTCGAGGGGCACGAAGCCACAACGCTCATTATACAAGAGAATATCGACAAAAAGGATGTGTTGAGCCTTAGCCTAACCGCCGCACTACACATTGGTATCTGGAACCCACAACTCACGATCAGTATGATGAAAGAATGGATGAAGATTCCCATGCCTAATGGTATTTATAGTCCGTCAAGGCCCATCTTCATGGCCCAGTGGAACAACAATTTCAAATTCATGCCATCCT
The DNA here is from genome assembly GCA_902800715.1 of uncultured Bacteroidales bacterium. GTDB lineage: Bacteria > Bacteroidota > Bacteroidia > Bacteroidales > Muribaculaceae > Sodaliphilus. The sequence continues at coordinate 6,146 of CADCFN010000016.1, read as the reverse complement.
TGACAGGATCTTTCAATCTCGATTGGCAGGGCAAGGGCGACAGCGAGAACATTTGCAGCCGTAGCCATCAACTTGACCTATACATCAGCCTAACCAAGACGTTCTTTAATGACCGACTGTCTGTTAAGGTTGCCGGGCATGACCTCTTCCATCGCAATGGCCAGGACATGCTGGTACACTTCGGTGAATTGACTCTATGGCAGCACCGCACCAACGAAACCCGCTATGCCGAAGTGACCGTGCGTTATCACTTCAACTGGACACGCAGCAAGTATAAGGGCACCGGAGCAGGGAATGACGAGAAAAACAGATTATGAAACAAGAGTTGAGATACGTCGATTTGACATGGGCTGTCGTGGCAGTTTGTGAGAGTGATTCATTTACCATCAATCAACTCGTTCACGACGATAGTGTAGAGCAAGCTGTAGAGCGATACGTTATCGGTTATATGGCTTTTTGGCAGATCGCATTTATTGAGAAAGAGCGGTTAGCCCCTTGCGATGACGAGACACTGCGTGCTGCTGCCCGTAACAAGATTGACCGCTACATCGCTAAACACCCGCCTGTGCAGCACCTGCCACGTTTCTACATAGTACTGCTACAACAACCCCTCGCACCTCTGGAACCCGACGGCATGACCCAGGTCTTACAATTATAAAAGAGTGATGTTTATATTCTTTTGTTGCTCCGTAACGCCTAAATAAAATACGTTACGGAGCACTATTTTTATATTTTACCCCTCCGTAACGCTATTAAATTTGCCGTTACGGAGCACTATTTTTAACACCCTAAAGTGTGAAAATAAGAATTTAATGGTGGAAGGTTGCAACTTTTCGCCCTTTAGTGTGCGTCTATAGGGAAAACGGTAGGATACTTTTCCTGCCAGTCAGATGATAACTCAATAAAACCTATAGACAAATGAGAAGATACTTTTTTACACTGATGATGGCGATATTGGTCGTTATGACAGCTGCTGCCGACACATTTACGGGCCGTGTTGTTGACGAGGCTCAGACGCCAGTGCCCTTTGCCAATGTGGTGCTGCTTAATGCCAGCGACAGCGCCTTTGTCGCTGGTACTATGACTGATGACAACGGGCTCTTTACACTCACGGGCGATGCCATGAAGCCCATTATCAAGATTTCCTATCTGGGCTACAAAACAAGGGTGATAGACGTGACGGCTCACGACATGGGCACCATCGCCCTGGAACCAGAAACGACCATGCTGGGCGAGGTCGTTGTCAAGGGCCAGCGCCCTGCCTTTAAACTGACCACCGACGGCCTCAAAACCGAGGTGGAAAACACGCTGTTGAGCAAGGTGGGCTCCGCCAAGGCAGTGCTCGAGAACCTGCCGGGCGTGCAGCGCAAGAAGGACGGCATCGAGGTCTTCGGCAAGGGCACGCCGCTCATCTATATCAACGGCCGCAAACTACAAAACCAGACCGAACTGGACCAAATCAGCAGCGAGGACATCCAGAGCGTGGAACTGATTACCAACCCCGGCGCCAAGTATGACGCCACGGTCGAGTCGGTCATCCTCATCAAGACCAAGCGGCCCCAGGGCGAAGGCTTCAGTTTCAATACCCAGGCTTCCTATTATGCGGCCGAGCGTCCTGACCTGGACTTAGGCACAAATTGGAACTACCGCCACAAGGGGCTTGATGTGTTCGGCAGCGTGTGGTACAACGACGGCCGCAGCAAGCAAGACGATGATGTCATCCTTGACGTAAAAGCCGATACCCTGTGGCATATGGACGAGCTGATGGATATCAAATCCCACTACAACTCGCTCTATACTTCAATCGGCACCAACTACATCTTCAACGACAACCATTCGGCAGGTTTCCGTTATGACACAAAGGCTTATTTCCTGGACCGCACCAGTGGCACGTTCACAGCCGATGTAATTGCCAATGGCCAGTTCTATGACCACCTGGACAACAGCCTATACGAGTCCACCAAGCACAATATGCCTCACACACTCAATGCCTATTACAATGGTAAGGTGGGCAAAACTTCCATCGATTTCAATACCGACTATGTCTTCTTCAAAAACCGCGAGACGCATTATAATGATGAGGTGAGTCAGGAGCAGCAGAGCCGCACGGTAACGAGCTACAGCGTCGTGCGCAACCAGCTATGCGCAACCAAACTCGTGCTCTCGTGGAACCTGTGGGGCGGCAATTTGGAAGTGGGCACCGAGTTTGACCACACTCGACGCAACGACGAGTACATTAACCTCGAGCAAATCGTGCCCACGTCGTTCACCGAGCAACGAGAAAACAACTACATCCTGTTTGCTGAGTATACCCGTCCGTTGCCCTTTGGCCAAATGAAGGTCGGACTGCGCAACGAGAACGTGACAACCAATTACTACAATCAGGGCGTACGCATCGCCGAGCAGAGCCGCAGTTACCATCATCTATTCCCCAGTGTGGGATTTATGGCTGCAGTCGGACCAGTGCAGCTCATTGCGAACTACGCGGCGAAGATCAAGCGACCCTACTACCATGAATTGAGCAGTAGCGTAACCTATGCCAACCGTTTCACTTGGCAGAGCGGTAACCCCTTGCTCAAGCCATCGATCCGTCACGAAGCCTCGCTCATGGCCATGTACCGCTGGGTAACCTTGATGCTGAACTATAAACACACCGATGACCAGATTGTCAACGTGGGTCGCGAGGTTCCTGGCAGCGAGTCGATAACATGGCTCTACCGCGAGAATGTCGATAACGAGGATGCCGTGATGCTGATGGTAACACTCAGTCCACGATTAGGCCTCTATCAGCCCTCTCTCACGATGGGCATGATGAAGGAATGGATCAAGATACCTTCACCCGCTGGTGTCATCAGCCCCGAGCGCCCCATCTGGATTGCACAATTCAACAACAACTTCAGGTTGACTCCCACCCTAACAGCCAGTGCCGATTTCTCTTTTACCAGTAAGGGGAATCAGGAGAATATATCACTCACTAAGGCCAGATATCGTCTTGACCTGAGCGTTACCAAATCGTTCCTCGGAGATCATCTGTCGGTGATGGTTAAAGGTCATAACCTGTTGAATTCGCAGGACCAAGTCCGGTTGAACTACGGAGCACGCACCCTGTGGCAGAATTCCCGTAATGACTCGCGAGAGGTGGAATTCACCGTCCGTTACAAGTTCAATGCCGCCCAGAGCAAATACAAGGGCACCGGCGCAGGCAGCAGCGAGAAGGAAAGACTATAGAATAACCTGCTTCATTTTTCAATATCACATCATCTGATGAGCTGATTCATATCAATAGATAATTTCTATCATGTTGTTTATCAGTTAATTAAAAGATGGTGTGATATTTTTTTGAAAAATTTCTTGGAAAATCCTTTGTCAATTCAAAAACTTGCAGTATGTTGGTGCGTTAGTTCAGTTGGTTAGAATACCTGCCTGTCACGCAGGGGGTCGCGTGTTCGAGTCACGTACGCACCGCAGTGGAGAGAGGATTTGGGCGAGTATGCTTCGGCTGCTTGCCCATTCTTTTTACGCAATCAAAAAGGGTGCAAATGCACCCTTTTTCTTTAAACTCTAAACTTTAAACTTCGAGTCGTGATAGTATCACGACTCGAATCTTTACAGGGGCTTGATGCTGATGGCGAAGCCACCGCCAGCAGCGCTGTGAAGTTTTAAAGCCGTTTTAGCAGTTACTTTCTTCTTGGTGATGGTGTAAGCCTGCGGATTGGTCTTGTAGTCCGCGTTCTTGCTATCGGCATAGATGGTTGCCTCATATTTGCGGTCCTTGTCCAGGAAGTCGAGCTTGATGGCGCTGTCGTGGGCATCCTTGCCTGTCACGCTACCAACGAACCACTCGTCACTCCCCTTCGCCTTGCGGGCAATAGTAACATACTCCATCGGCTCAGCCTCAAGATATACCGAGCGGTCCCAATCCACAGCGACGTCCTTGATGAACTGGAAGGCATCCATGAAGCGGGCATAGTTCTCAGGCAGGTCAGCAGCCATCTGCAAGGGGCTGTACATTGTCACATAGAGCGCCAACTGGCCGCAGATGGTCGAGAGCACATGGGTCTGCTTCTCGGGCGAGAACCTGGCAATATCCATCTCGAAAATGCCGGGCGTGTAGTCCATCGGACCACCTTGCAGACGCGTAAACGGCAGGATGGCAGTGTGACCAGGTTGCGTGCCGGCAAAGGCTTGATATTCAGTACCCAGGGCACTCTCGTTGCCAATCAGGTTGGGCCAGGTGCGGCACAATCCGGTGGGGCGTACAGCCTCGTGGGCATTGACCATGATGTGATGCTTGGCAGCCTGTTCCACGCAATACTGATAATGGTTCACCATCCACTGTCCATAGTGATGCTCACCGCGCGGAATGATGTTACCCACATAACCTGTCTTGACCGAATTGTAACCATACTTGTCCATCAGTTGATAGGCAGCCTCGAGATGACGCTCATAATTGCGTACACTTGACGAGGTCTCGTGGTGCATCATCAGGCGCATGCCCTTGCTATGGGCATAGTCGTTGAGCATCTTGATATCAAAGTCGGGATAGGGTGTCACAAAGTCAAACACATAGTCCTTGCTGTTGCCGAACCAGTCTTCCCAGCCTTCGTTCCAGCCCTCAATGAGTAGCTGGTCAAAGCCATTGGCTGCAGCAAAGTCAATGTAACGCTTCACGTTCTCGTTGCTCGCACCGTGTTTGCCGTTGGGTTTCAGTTTGGAGTAATCAGTCTGTCCCAATTTCACCGAGGGCAGCTGATCGGTGTAATTCCAAGTATTTCTGCTGGTAATCAGTTCCCACCACACACCCATGTATTTCACGGGCTTGATCCATGAAGTGTCCTTAATCTTGCAAGGCTCGTTCAGGTTCAGAATCAACCTGGATGCCAATATCTTGCGTGCATCGTCAACAATCATGATAGTGCGCCACGGCGTGTGACAAGGCGTCTGCATGTAGCCTTTGTTGCCCTGGGCATCAGGCGTGAGCCAAGATTCAAACACCATGTTTTTGTCATCCAGATTCAAGTGCATACACGGATAATCGACCAGTGCCGCCTCGTGCAGGTTGATGTAGATACCGTCATCGGTCTTGAGCTGGAGCGATGTCTGCACACCCGTCGGGCTGAACTGCTCTTGTGACGCATTGGGCGTGATTGTACCAGGCAGCAGAGCCCTGATTTCACTCAGGCGCGAACGAGTATATTGATACTCCTGCGTGTCATAGTCGCCGGCAATCCACCACGCAGTCACATCACCCGGCATGGCAAATTGAGAGTGTTCCTCCTTGATAACAAAATAGGTGAGGTTCTCCTGCTGAGGGAACTCATAGCGGAAGCCCACACCGTCGTCATAGACTCTGAAACGCACTACGATATAACGCTGCAGCTCATCTTGCCAGAGCGACACAGCCATCTCGCCATAATTGTTGCGGATGCTGCTCTCCTCGCCCCACACAGGCTGCCAGGTCTCATCAAACTTTGTGTAATTGGCCGTCATCATCGAGAAACCGTCCATTAAAGAATTCTGGTCTTGGAACTGTTTGTTGTCAAAGTTATTAAATTCACCATTCCCCTTGACACTGACAAGTTCCAAACCAAGACGGCTGTCCTTAATCACTTCCTTGCCATTAAACACAACATTATAAAAAGGCACGCCATCCCTCACTTCAAAGTTCACAGCGATATTGCGGCTAGGCGAAAAAACAGTCTCCACACTGGCCCACAACTTCACAGGGACGCACAATGCCATGAGTAGGACAATAATTGCTAAATTTCTCATTTTCAATATACTATTATCACCTTGGTTGCTAATCAAACTCTTCAAGGATGCTAAGGTACTAAAAAATGAGCATCCACACCCAATCCCCAACAAAAAAAACAAGAGGCGACATCATTGCTGACATCACCTCTCTTAAGGGGCGGTTACCTGCGCCTTCCCATGTCGCTGACCATCGCCGTGGTGACGCTTAGGGCTCTGTGCCAGGAACGGGACGGGGCGGGGGTTACCACGCTTTAAAGGGGGGAACAAAAAAACGAGGGAGCCAACCTTGCGATTGACTCCCTCTTAAGGGGCGGTTACCTACTCTCCCACTTTCGCAGTACCATCGGCGTGGTGAGGCTTAACTTCTCTGTTCGGAATGGGAAGAGGTGGGA
>CADCFN010000015.1 GCA_902800715.1 uncultured Bacteroidales bacterium | reverse complement strand
CTTCTGTTCCTTGGCGTGTTTGCGCTGTTGGAACTTGAACTTCTGGTAGTCCATCACGCGGCACACGGGGGGCTCGGCTTGAGGAGCGATCAGGATGAGGTCCAGACCTTGCCCCTCGGCGATTTTCAGGGCTTCCTCGATGGGATAAATGCCCTGCTCCACGTTGTCACCCACCAGGCGCACCTCACTGTCACGAATTTCATCGTTAATCAGGTTGGTGTCTTCTTTTTTGCCGCCCATTTGGCGGTTGCGGCCTCGTGGCCTGGTGGCATTGCTCGGGCGCTTAGGCCCTGGGCGATACGGTTTTTTGTTCATTCAGCAGTTTTACAATTGTTAGTATTATCGTGACAATCAAGCACTTCCATACGGCACACGTCGCACGGAAGCGGCTTAAAAGTTGGTCATTTCTGCCACTTCGCGATTAATATCGGCTGCAAAGGTAGTAATTTTTTTCGAACCCTGGTCACCTTCGCCCTGTTTTCTTACAGAAATTTCTTCATTACCTGCTTCTTTTTCACCGACGATGAGCAGATAGGGGATGCGTTTGAGCTCGTTATCACGGATTTTGCGACCGATTTTCTCGTTGCGGTCATCGACGATGGCACGCACGTCGAGTTTGTTCAGCTCGTCTGCCACATGGTGGGCATAGTCGTTGAACTTCTCGCTGATGGGCAGCACGACGCACTGGTCGGGAACCAGCCACAGCGGCAGCTTGCCGGCGGTGTGTTCGAGCAGCACAGCCACGAAGCGCTCCAGCGAGCCGAAGGGGGCGCGGTGAATCATCACGGGACGGTGCTTCTGGTTGTCGGCGCCGGTGTATTCGAGCTGGAAGCGCTCGGGCAGGTTGTAGTCCACCTGGATGGTACCCAACTGCCAGCGGCGGCCCAGGGCGTCCTTAACCATGAAGTCGAGCTTGGGACCGTAGAATGCGGCCTCGCCGGTCACCTGCTTGGCAACCAGGCCCTTCTCCTCACAGGCCTCGACGATAGCACGTTCAGCCTTCTCCCAATTCTCGTCGGTTCCCACATACTTGTCCTTGTTGTTGGGGTCGCGCAACGAAATCTGAGCCTCATACTGGAAGCCGAACACGCGGAAGATAAACGAGATGATGTCCATCACGCCGAGGAACTCCTGTTTCAACTGGTCAGGCGTGCAGAATAGGTGAGCATCGTCCTGGGTGAAGCTGCGCACGCGCGTCAGGCCGTGGAGCTCACCACTCTGCTCGTAGCGGTAAACGGTACCGAACTCGGCATAGCGGATGGGCAGGTCACGGTAGCTGCGGGGCGAAGTCTTGTAAATCTCGCAGTGGTGAGGGCAGTTCATGGGTTTGAGCATGTACTCCTCGCCCTCCTCGGGGGTGGTGATGGGACGGAACGAGTCCTTGCCGTATTTAGCATAGTGGCCACTGGTCACATACAGCAGCTTGTTGCCGATGTGCGGCGTGATGACCTGCTGGTAGCCATAGCGCTTCTGAATCTTGGCGAGCATCTCCTGCAGACGGTTGCGCAGGGCGGCACCCTTGGGCAGCCACAGAGGCAGACCCTGGCCCACGTTGGGCGAGAAGGCAAACAGCTCCATCTCCTTGCCAATCTTGCGGTGGTCGCGCTTCTTGGCTTCCTCGAGCAGCACCAGGTACTCCTCGAGCATCTTCTTCTTGGGGAAGGTGATGCCATAAACGCGGGTCAATTGCGGGCGGGTCTCGTCACCGCGCCAGTAGGCGCCGGCGAGCGACATCACCTTGATGGCCTTGATAGCACCTGTCGAGGGGATGTGCGGGCCACGGCACAGGTCGGTGAAGTTGCCCTGGGTATAAGTAGTGATGTGACCGTCTTCCAGGTCATTGATGAGCTCGCACTTCAAGGTCTGACCCTTGTCGCCGAAGAACTTCAATGCGTCGGCCTTGCTGATGTCAGCGCGGACAACGGCCTCGTTCTTCTGGGCGAGTTCTGTCATCTTCTTCTCAATCTTGGCGAAGTCTGCGTCGGTCAAGGGGTTGCCACCGGTGTCGATATCATAGTAGAAACCTGTCTCAACAGCCGGGCCAATGCCGAACTGCACACCAGGGTACAGCTCTTGCAGGGCCTCGGCGAGCAGGTGTGCCGATGTGTACAAATGGGGCGTGAGATATCCCATTCCTCGTCGTTTAATGATGCGGCCAGCACGTTGCGTGCAAAGCCTTCGCTAATGCTCTTGGCAATGTCCAGAGGGGTTACTCCATCCTCATATTGACGTACATTGCCGTCAGGAAACTTAATGTTAATCATAATAAGTATTTGATAATTAGATGTTTGCGTTGTGCCCTACAACAGCACAACATATTTTAACTTGCAAAGGTAGTGCAAGTCGAGGACAGAACAAAATGAAAAAAACGATTTTTTCATTTTTTATGTCTCGACGCAGCCTAACTTCAGCGCCAGCCAACGGTAGTGCAAGTCGAGCGAAATGCCAAATTTTGCGTCTCCCTCCCGCGACAGGGTCCCTCTATGCCGCCACTCCCGTGGCGGCCCCAGCAGCAAAGTAAAGAACCGCCAGGCTCCCCGTGCGCAGTGGCTCCGTCGCTGCGTTTCCCCGCGCCATGATAAAGGATTCGAAAAAATGATTACCTTTGTGGTCAGTAACAACAAAACTGTTTAAAAAATGAAAGGACTATTCAAACTCATTGGAGGACTTCTCTTGGGGGCGGCCATCGGCTTGATTATTGCCATCCCCATCATTGCGCTGATTGAAGGCGAGTCGGTCATGACCGTGGCGAGAAACGTGTGCGACAAGTTTACCCTGAGCAAGGTTGTTGCCTTCGCCTGGATGCTGGTTGCTGCCCTGATTGCAGCCATACTGAACATCATCCTCCACGAGGGCGGTCACCTGGTGGCGGGACTGCTGACGGGCTACAAGTTCGTGTCGTATCGTTTCTTTAACTGGACGCTTATCCGCAAGGACGGGCGCCTGAGGTGGCGCAACTTTGAATTGGCGGGAACGGGCGGACAGTGCCTGATGTCCCCGCCCGACAAACCGCTCGAGGAGATTGACACGCGCTTGTACAATGCCGGTGGTGTGCTTGTCCAAGTCATCATCACCCTGCTTTCCATCGTGCTGATATGGGCGCTGGACCTGCCCCAATGGTTGGATATACTGCTTGCGATGATGGCCTTGTTCGGCATTTGGGGAGTCTTGACCAATGGCATTCCCATGAAGATTGGCGGCGTCGCCAACGATGGCTACAACCTGTTGAAGTTGGAGAAGGACCCGGCTGCGAAGCAGTCCTTCTGCAACGTGCTCGAACTCAATGCCCGCAACCAGGGCGGCGAGACCTACGGCGAAATGCCTGAGCGCTTGTTCAACATACCCGAGTCCATCGATTGGAAGAACCCCATGCACGCTGCCACCGTGCTGGCCTCGGCAACGCGCAAGCAGAGCCTGCACCAGTGGGAAGAGTCCTACCAGCAGCTCACCGAGGCATGCAGTCACATGAGCGATATCATGCCCCTGTACCAGCTGGAACTGGAAAACATGATGACGCTGGCATGCATCGCTACAGGTCGCGACGAGGAAGCGCGACGGCACTACACCGATAAAGTTGCCAAGTATGTCGCCCATCACGCCCCGACGCAGAGCGACAAGCAGATGACGGCCATGGCGGTAGCCCTCGCCCTGGACGGCGACCGCCCTCGCGCCGAACAACTGCTCTACAAGCTTGAGTTCGAGCGCGACAAATACATCCATCAGGGCGATGTCGCCATGAGCCTCGACCTCATGCGCTGGTTCCTCGACAACCGCCAATGAGCACGACCGAAGTCCCGTAGGGACGACCAGGGCATAGGCAGGGGTGGAGCGTAGCGGAACCCCTGTATAAATCGAGATAATAATTTAATTAGCCCCGTTAGGGGCGACACAACACCCGAACCTGTCGTAACAGGCTTAGGACACGGTATGGCGGGGTGCGAAAAATGATTACCTTTATGGGTGAAATGTCACGAATAGATGAGTAATGGCTCGGGCATAGTGCAGCTGAAGGTGCCGTGGGAGCGCAGCGCGCTCGACTACCTGCTGCAGACTGCTGCCGAGGCTTGTAATATGAGCGTTTTTTTAGCTATCCTAATTTTTCGTGATGCTCTTGAGCATAGGCATAATCTGAGGCTCAATCTCAGCGGCACTTTCAACGGGATAACTGAAATCGCCCGTCACGCCGGCATCAGATGCCATGAAGACAATGAAGAAGGTGCATACTTGTCCGCCATCTTCATCCACACCTTTAAAGGTCATGATTTTGCCATCAATCCTGGGCGGCTCAAACTGATAGAGGCTCGACGACTCCATTCCGGTCAGGCCCTGATAGTATTCCTGGTAATCAGCTGGATCCCATGGCATTTCGCTGAATGTGACATTCAGAGTGATACCGATATCGTCATTGGTTGCGGTGAGCATACCCATCTCGGTATCGGCGTACGATTCCTGCACAATATCAGGATAAGTCATGGTAAACTTGTCACTGACGAATGTGTTGCCACCCGTCTGGGCGGCAGGTGCCACACTTGGCTGGTTGCCGACAGAGGCATCGGCCGCTCTCATTTCATCACTGGCTTTAGCATGACCACCACACGGCACTGCCAAGAGAGCGCAAATGGCGAACATCGTAAATATAACTTTTTTCATAATGACAGTATTTATGCTTTAATTCCACAGCACTTTTGATTAAACCTTATAACATCCTGGCCAACAACAAGTTGATTAACGATGCTACTGCGACAGGGATTTCGCCTCATCCAGTGCTGCAAACAGAAACCGGGCAAAAACCTCTCTCACGATATGGCAAATGTACAACAATCACCTGACATTATCAACCTTCACGGGTGACTTTTTTTGATTCTCAAGCAAACTGAGCGCAGGTGGCTGCACTTTATCATCGAGAGGCATCGTGACAAAATGGGCAGTGGGCACCCATTTGGTGCAGAAATAGATGAAACTACACTTAAATTGTAGTACCTTTGCAACAGTCAAAAAAAACAGGTAATTTAATCACTCAACAGACCAACGGATGAGCAACACTGCGGCCATAGCACTGCTGCAACAGCAACGGCATCTGCTCCAGGTGGAATACCAGGAGGAGAAGGAGGCTTATCGCCTGCACAGCGAGGCGGTGGGGCTGGCGCGCAAGGTGACACGCGGCGACGCCTGGTATCCGCTCAAAATGGGCCGCACCTACTACAACTCCATCAACCAGTTCTGCATCGAGGTGACGCGCCAGGGCGATGAGGAGATTGAGCACAACTTCGAGTACGGCAAACCCGTCGTGTTCTTCAAGGCCGAGGCGCCCGCTGGCGACCTGAAACAGGCCAGCGGCATCCGCTTTTTCAATTTCACGGGGGCGATTTCCTATGTTGACGGCAACCGTATGGTCGTCGCCATCCCCGAGGGCCACACGCTCGAGCTGCAGAACGCCGAAGCGCCCGTGGGCGTGCAGCTGTTCTTCAACGAGACGAGCTACCGCATCATGTTCGACGCCCTGGAGCGTGTCATCAATGCCAAGGGCAATCGCCTAGCCTATCTGCGCGACCTGTTCTACAGCCACCAGCCCGCCCAGACCTACACCTTCGAGTCGATGCGTTTCCCGTGGCTCAACACGAGTCAGGAGCGCGCCGTGAACGACGTGTTGCGCGCCAAGGACGTGCGCGTGCTGCACGGCCCGCCCGGCACCGGCAAGACGACGACGCTGGTCGAGGCCATCAACGAGACGCTCAAGCGCGAGACACAGGTGCTCGTGTGCGCCCAAAGCAACACCGCCGTGGACTGGATTAGCGAGAAACTGGTGGACTGCGGCATCCCCGTGCTGCGCATCGGTAACCCCACGCGCGTCAACGACAAGATGCTGAGTTTCACCTATGAGCGCCGCTTTGCCGACCACCCCGACTATCCCAAACTGTGGCAGGTGAGGCGCACCATCCGCGAGATGCGGCGCCGCCGGCGCGAGAAGGTAGAGCATTTCCACCAGAAACTCGACCGCCTCAAGGAACTGGCGGTCGAACTCGAGGTGCGCATCAACGCCGACATCTTCGGCCAGGTGCGCGTCATCGCCTCGACCCTGGTGGGAGCGGGCAACAAGCTGCTCGACGGCAAGCGCTTCGGCACCCTGTTCATCGACGAGGCGGCACAGGCGCTCGAGGCAGCCTGCTGGATTCCCATCCGCCGCGCCAGCCGCGTGATTTTTGCCGGGGACCATTGCCAGCTGCCGCCCACGGTCAAGAGCCTCGAAGCGTTGAAGGGCGGACTGGGTAAGACGCTCATGGAACGCATTGTCGAGAACAAACCCGAATGCGTTTCGCTGCTGCAGGTGCAGTATCGCATGAACGACGAAATCATGCAGTTCAGCAGCGATTATTTCTACCATGGCCAGATGAAATCGGCGCCCGAGGTTGCCCATCGTCTCATCCACGAGGGCGACGCCCCCATCCTGTGGTTCGACACCTCGACCATCGAACTTGGCGAGGACGAGCGCGACAATTTCAAGGAACAGTTCATCGGCGAGTCGTTCGGCCGTGTCAACAAGGGCGAGGCCGACCTGACGCTGAGCCTGCTGCAAATCTATTTCCAGCGCATCGGCAAGCAGCGCATCCTCGACGACCGCATCGACGTGGGCATCATCTCGCCCTACCGCGCCCAGGTGCAGTACTTGAAGCGCCTGATCAGGAAACGTGCCTTCTTCAAGCCGTTCAAGCATCTGATTTCGGTCAACACCGTCGATGGCTTCCAGGGCCAGGAACGCGACGTGATTCTCATCTCGCTGGTGCGCGCCAACGACAAGGGCCAAATCGGCTTCCTGCGCGACCTGCGCCGCATGAATGTCGCCATCACCCGCGCCCGCATGAAGCTCTTCATCCTGGGCGACGCCACCACCATGACACGCCACCCCTTCTACAAGCGACTCTTTGAATACATCCGACACGTCCGCGGCCAATAACCCATCAGACAACAGGAACAACAATAAACAACAGGAACAACAATATAAAAAGTTGTTCAGGTTGTTTACAGTTGTTCTGAGTTGTTTGAAAAAAAACAGTTGTTTGACTATGCAGGGATTTTCTTGAGCCACTGACGGTAGCCGAGGATGGCCATCACGGTGTAGAAGGCGTACAGGCAGGCGGTGAAGGGAATCTCCTTGTAGATGTAGAGGACGGTGCAGACGGCATCGACGACGAGCCACAGCAGCCACTGCTCGGCATACTTCTGTGCCAGCGCCCATAGGGCAATCATGCTCAAGGCGGTAGTGAAACTGTCGCACAGGGGCACGCTGCTGTCGGTCCAGGTAATCAGAATCCAATAGATGACGCCCCACAGCGCCAAGCCCACGACAGCCACGGGCAACACGCGGCGCAGCGGGAAACGGGTGATGGGCCGTTCGCCCTCGGTGGGAGACGCAGGATTTTGCGTCTCACGCGCCTTAGCCCAGCGCCACATGGCGTAGCCATAGACGGCTGCCAGCACATAATAGACCTCCATGCCGAAGTCGGCATACAAGCCACGCTCCCAATAGAGGTAACCGTGCACGATGGGCATGATGACGCTCACCAGCCACAGCCAGATGCTGGCCTTGAACTCGAGCCACAGGTAGATGAGCCCGAGCACCAGGCCCGCCGCGTCGATGGCCTCGACCCAGCCGAAATTGCTGAAATAGTCCATTTTCAGTTGTCAGTTTTCAGTTGTCAGTTCTCAGTTGTCAGTTGTCAGTTGTCAGTTGTCAGTTTTCAGTTGACAGTTTTCAGTTGCCAGTTGCCAGTTGTCAGTTTTCAGTTGTCAGTTTTCAGTTTTCAGTTTTCAGTTTTCAGTTAGTTTCTAGTCCTTAGTCCCTAGTTGGCATAAGCCCACTTCTAATTCCTAATTCCTAATTCCTAATTCCTAACTCCTAACTCCTAATTCCTAACTCCTAATTCCTAATGCCTAATGCCTAACTCCTAACTCCTAATTCCTAACTCCTAATTCCTAACTCCTAACTCATTAGAAACGGAACGTGACGTTACCCAGGGCGTTGATGCCTGCCATGGGATAGAAGCGGGGGTCGCTGTACAGGCTGTAGGCGTTGTCCTTGCTGCCGCCGGGATACAGGGCGCAGGTCTGCGAGTAGCCGTTGGTCTCATACTTCGCGTTGAACAGGTTGTAGATGGTGGCGCCCACGGTGATGCTGCGGATGTGCGGCAGCTTGAAGGTGTAAGCCAGGTCCAGGTTGTTGACGAAGTAGGGGTCCAGCGAGTCTTCCTTGCGCTCGAAGTTGTCAAGGTACTGGCGCGACACATACTGGGACTGGAACGAGGCGGCGAAGCCCTTGTAGTCCACGGCAATCAGGCTGCCCACGGTCACGCTGGGCGAGAAGGCGATGGTGGTGTTGCCGGCATGGATTTCGGTCTGGGTCCACATGTCGTCCCACGAGTCGGCGTCATAGTCGCTCACATAGCCCACATAGTCCTTGATGCGGTTGCGGCTCAGCGTGGTGTTCACGTCCCAGCGCAGCCAGTCGGTGAAGCGGTATCCCGCCGTCAGCTCGACACCCATGCGGTAGCTCTTGGGGACGTTTTCGGCCATCAGCTCGCCGATTTCGTTGATTTTGCCGTTGAGCACGAGCTGGTCCTTGTAGTCCATGTAGTAGAAGTTGGCGCCGGCAGCAAAGTTGCCGCAGCGGAACTCATAGCCAGCCTCCCAGTCGTAGAGCTTCTCGCTCGTGGGATGCTTCAGGAACAGGCCGTCGGTGTAGTTGTTGCGCGTGGGCTCCTTCTGGGCTACGGCAAACGAGGCATAGACGCGGTGCTTGGCGTTAATCTGCCAGTTCAGACCGGCCTTGGGGTTGAAGAAGTTGAACGGCTCGTCGATGTCGAGCACCTGCAGGTGTTCGGGGTCGGCGGTCCAGTCCCACTTGTCGTTGTTGCCCGTGATGCGGTAGCCGATGTGGCGGTACTGCAGGTCGGCATAGGCGCTCAGGCCGCCCGTAATCACGTAGTTGCCCTTGGCATAGACGTTGAGGTCGGTCTTGCGGCCGTTGTTGCGGTAGTACTCGTGGTCGGGAGCCAGCACGCTGGTGTAGTTCTCGACCCAGATGACCTGTCCGTAGTGGTCGTTGCTGTAACGGTTGATGCCGCCGCCCAGGGTGGCGTTCAGCCTCTCACCGGTGTACTGCAGCGAGAACACGCCGCCGCCAAAGCCGCTCTTCACGCATTTCTTGCGCACCAGGCTGGCCTTCTTGCTGGTACCCTCGGCAGTCACCACGGGCTGCAGGCCATACTCCTTCAAGGTGCGGGCGTTCTTGTACTCCTGGTAGTAGCCGTAGCCGTCGGTGTAGTGCAGCGCCACGTTGAGTTTCCACAGCGGGTTGAAAGTCTGGTTCCAGATAAGCTGGTAGTGCGTCTGGCGGTAGATGTCCTTCTGGTCCTTGTAGAAGCCCGTCACCTTGCCGTCGTGCTTGATTTCGCCGTTGGGGTTGTAGGTGCGGGTTTCATTCAGTTCGTCGCGGCTGATGCCGTCCCAGGCGTGGTAGGTGTCTTCCTTACCGCCAAAGGTGACAAAGCGCAGCGAGGTCCCGCCGCCAAAGTAACCCACCTGGCCAAAGTAGCTCACCAGCTCGCTGGTGGCTCGGTCGCGGTAGCCGTCGCTGCCGATGTGCGACAAGCGGGCCTCGACGGCCCAGTGGTCACCCAGCAGGCCACTGCCCACGCGCAGGGTCTCCCTGTTGGTGTTGAACGAGCCGTAGCTGCCCGACACCTCGCCGTAGGGGTCGCTCGAGAAACTCTGTGTCCTCATGTTCACGCTGGCACCGAAGGCGCCCGAGCCGTTGGTCGAAGTGCCCGCACCGCGCTGCACCTGGATGTCGCGCACCGACGACGCAAAGTCGGGCGTGTTCACCCAGTAGATGCTGTGGCTCTCGGCATCGTTCATCGGGATGTCGTTAACCGTGATGTTGATGCGGGTGGCATCGGTGCCGCGCACGCGCATCGACGTGTAACCCACGCCGGCGCCCGCATCGCTCGTGGTGATGACACTCGGCGTCATCGTCAGCAGGAACGGGATGTCCAAGCCATGGTTCGCAGCAGCCAGCTGCTTGCCCGAAACATTAGTAAACGCTACAGGTGTGCTCGCGCTAGCACGCGTGCCCAGCACCTCCACCTCGCTCAGCGCGACAGAGGGTACCGTGTCGGTTGCAGCAGGCTGTGCCGCCGCACCCAGGGTCGCCATCATCGTGGCAACCGCCAATAAGGTCTTCTTCATGCAATAAAAAAGTTTTCTCAAGTTCCGCCCCCGTTCCGCTTCAAGTTCACGGGTCAAAGGTTAAGGTCTAGAGGCATTTCACCGCCCGCTAAACGCTAAACCCTAAACTTCAAGATTCGCAAGGTGTTGGGAAACTTGAATCAATAAATGTTCTCTACGCCGGCATTATCCGGATCAGATAAATAAACTTGGCAGCACCTCAGCCATTTGAAGCAAGCCTCATGGCATTCGGTTTGCACAAGTTTTCAATGGGTATGTTCTCAGCCTCCAAACAACAGGAAGCACCCCAAACTCATTGAATCACGCTGCAAAGATACATAAAAGATTTATTTGGATGCCTTCAATCGTTCAACTATCACAGTAGACAACAACATCTTTTAACATTAAGGTGCCTAAATATGACACCTGGTATACGTTATTTTGCAAAGAAAGAATAAAATGACTACTTTTGTCATTGTAAAAACACTTAATACTTAATTAATATGGACCATTTCACTAATTTATATCCTGTTTCAAAGACGTTGCGTTTTGAACTGATTCCCGATAAGCGCACTAAAGCGATACTTGAGAGAACAGACCTTATTGCTCAAGACGAGCACCGTGCCGAAAGTTACAAACTGGTCAAGAAAATCATTGACCGATACCATAAGAAGTTTATTGATAGCGTGCTGGGCACCCTGAAATTGCCACTTGATGAACTGGACTCGCTACATGAACTTTATTCCAAATCGCAAAAAAGCGATGCCGACAAGAAAGCCTTAGAAAAGATTCAGGACAAACTGCGCAAGTTGATTGCCGACGCTCTTACTAAGGACAGCCGTTACAAGCGCATCGACAAGAAAGAACTTATCCGTGAAGACATCTTGAGCGTTATCGAGCCCGAAGAGCAGGCACTGATAGATGAATTCCGTGATTTCACGACCTATTTCACAGGATTTCACGAGAATCGCAGGAATATGTATTCTGCCGAGGCTCAATCGACAGCAATTGCCTATCGGTTGATTCACGAAAACCTGCCTAAGTTCATCGACAACATGGCGACGTTTGAGAAAATTGCAGCATCGCCTGTTGCCGAGCATTTCCCTCAACTTTATCAAGAGATGGCAGAGTATCTCAACGTGAGGGAAATCGGTGACTTGTTCAAACTGGACTATTACACCGAATTGCTCACCCAGTCGCAAATCGAGGCCTATAACGCTGTGATTGGCGGTAGAACGGTTGAAGAGTCTGGCAAGAAGATACAGGGCATCAACGAATATGTCAATCTGTACAACCAGCAGCAGCCATCGCGCGACACACGTCTGCCCAAACTCAAACCACTGTTCAAGCAGATATTGAGTGACCGCGAGGCGGTGTCCTGGCTTCCCGAAGAGTTCGAGAGCGACAAGGACATGCTTACAGCGGTGAAGGAATGTTACCATTCCCTCAATGACCACGTGTTTGACCCACTGAGAGAACTGTTGACGAACTTGTCAAGTTACAACCTGGATGGCATCTACATTCCCAATGACCTGTCGCTAACCGATATCTCCCAAGCGATGTTTAAGGATTGGTCGGTTATCAAGAAAGCCATTGCCGAGGATGTCAAGCGCAATTGTCCGCTCAAGCGAAATGAGAAGGCCGACAACTACGAGGAACGCATCAGCAAACTCATCAAGCGAGAAAACAGTTTCAGTATCGGCTACATGAATCACTGCATCCAGGAAAAGGACATCTGTGACCATTTTGCCACACTGGGCGCTTCGGACAACGGCGAGGAGCAAACCGTAAACCTGTTCCTGCAAATCCAGAACGCCTACACCGATGCCCAATCACTCATCGAGAATGACTATCCTGAGGACCGCAATCTCGCTCAGGACAAAGAGAATGTTGCCCGTTTAAAAGCATTGCTCGATGCCGTCAAGGCCTTGCAGCGCTTTGTCAAGCCCTTGCGGGGCAATGGTGACGAGCCCGACAAGGACGAGCGCTTCTACGGAGAACTGGCAGTGCTGTGGGAAGAACTTGACCACATCACTCCACTCTACAACAAGGTGCGCAACCGCATGACACGCAAGCCCTACTCTATCGAGAAATTTAAACTGAATTTCCAGAATTCGACCCTGCTTGATGGTTGGGACTTGAACAAAGAGCGGGACAACACAGGCGTCATCATGCGCAAGGACGGGAAATACTTCCTGGCTATCATGAACAAGCAATTCAACAGAATTTTTGTTGATGCACCTCAAGCAGGTCATGACGAGGACACATTCGAAAAAATGGAATACAAACTATTACCTGGTGCCAACAAAATGTTGCCCAAGGTGTTCTTTTCCAAATCACGCATCGAGGAATTCAAGCCTTCTCCCGAACTGCTTGAGCACTACGAGAAAGGGACCCACAAGAAAGGTGACAACTTCAGCCTTAAGGACTGCCATGAGTTGATTGACTTCTTCAAGGCATCCATAGCGAAGCATGAGGATTGGAGCAAATTTGACTTCCATTTCTCCCCCACCGACACCTACGAGGACTTGAGTGGATTCTACCGCGAGGTGGAGCAGATGGGTTACAAGATTTCCTACAAGCAAATCCCTGTCAGTTACATTGACAAAATGGTAGAAGAGGGAAAACTGTTCCTGTTCCAAATCTACAATAAGGATTTCTCGCCTTACAGCAAAGGCACCCCCAACCTGCACACGCTTTACTGGAAGATGGTATTCGACGAGCGCAATCTTGCCAATGTGGTATATAAACTTAATGGCCAGGCCGAAGTGTTCTATCGCAAAAAGAGCCTTGATTACGACAGACCCACCCATCCTGCCAATCAGGCTATCAAGAACAAAAATCCTGAGACCACAAAGAAAGAAAGCACATTTGATTACGATATCATCAAGGACAAGCGATTCACAATGGATAAGTTCCAGTTCCATGTGCCTATCACCATCAACTTTAAAGCAACTGGGAGCGGTAGCATTAATCCATTGGTCAACCAATACATCCATGACCATGATGACCTGCACTTTATCGGCATTGACCGCGGTGAGCGCCACCTGCTTTATGTCACTGTCATCGACTCCAAGGGGTGCATCAAGGAGCAGTTCTCGCTCAACGAGATTGTGAACGAGTATCAAGGCAATACTTACAAGACCAATTATCGCAGCCTTCTTGACAAGCGCGACGACGAGCGACAGCGTGAGCGCCAGAGTTGGAACACCATCGAGGGCATCAAGGAGTTAAAGCAGGGCTACCTGTCACAGGTCATCCACAAGATTGTCTCGCTCATGGTCAAATACCATGCTGTTGTCGTGCTTGAGGACTTGAACATGGGATTCAAGCGCGGACGTCAAAAGGTGGAGAGTTCCGTCTATCAACAGTTTGAAAAGGCGTTGATTGACAAACTCAATCTGCTCATCGACAAGAAAATTGATGCTGACCAACCGGGCGGCCTGCTGCATGCCTACCAGTTGACCAACAAGTTCACCAGTTTCCGTGACATGGGACGGCAAAACGGTTTCCTGTTCTACATCCCCGCCTGGAACACGAGCAAGATTGACCCTGTCACCGGATTTGTCGACCTGCTGCATCCGCGTTATGAGAGCGTGGATAAGTCAAGGAGTTTCTTCTGCAAATTCAAGTCTATCCGTTACAATCAAGATAAAGGATGGTATGAGTTCACGATGGACTACAACGACTTTACCACCAAGGCCGAAGGCACACGAACAGAGTGGACGCTTTGTACCCATGGCACGAGGGTCGAGACCTTCCGCAATGCTGAGAAAAATTCATCTTGGGACAGTCGCGAGGTCAACCTGACTGACGAGTTCAATGCACTGTTTGCGACCTATGGCGTCGAGCCACAAGGGAACCTGAAGCAAGCGATAGCCGAACGAAGCCAAAAAGAGTTCTTTGACAAACTTACCCACTTGCTGGCATTAACCCTGCAGATGCGCAACAACATCACGGGAACCGAGGTGGATTATATGATTTCGCCCGTCGCCGACGAGAACGGCAAATTCTTTGACAGCCGCACCTGCGGCAAAGAATTGCCCGAGAATGCCGATGCCAATGGCGCTTACAACATCGCTCGAAAAGGCCTGTGGGTCGCTCGACAGATTCAAGCAGCGCACGTCGATGAAAAGGTCAATATGGCAATTTCAAATAAAGAGTGGCTCAGTTTTGCTCAGTCCAAGCCTTATCTTAACGATTGAAAATTCTTAGAAAACAACATTCTTATGAATCCTAATGTTATAAGGGGGGTGTTTTTATGCAAAGACGATTATTGATAAATAATTGATAAACAGAATTTATTTTGTATTTTTGCGCCCATAAGGGGTCTAATTGACTCAATTAATTTCTACTATTGTAGATTTTTGTGCCATTTTTCTTCATTCGTTTTCGTCTAATTGACTCAATTAATTTCTACTATTGTAGATAAAGATAACCCTTACTGGTATCTGGAATCGTCTAATTGACTCAATTAATTTCTACTATTGTAGATTTACCGAATTATTGTCGCAAAAAAGTCAGTCTAATTGACTCAATTAATTTCTACTATTGTAGATTAGCAGCAATCGGCTGCGGCATCTACGAGTCTAATTGACTCAATTAATTTCTACTATTGTAGATAAACAATAGGATGATACCCTCGGGAGAATTGGGGTCTAATTGACTCAATTAATTTCTACTATTGTAGATATTACGATAGGCAGCCAGTTGTCGGTTTCGTCTAATTGACTCAATTAATTTCTACTATTGTAGATCGCCAGCCTTAATCAAGCCGTAGGTGTAGTCTAATTGACTCAATTAATTTCTACTATTGTAGATTCATAGTATCCATTGTTGGCAGCATAGGGTCTAATTGACTCAATTAATTTCTACTATTGTAGATTTTGTGGTGGTGTGGGCAACGGCATCCAGGTCTAATTGACTCAATTAATTTCTACTATTGTAGATGGTGAGTTTCCCTGCTTCCATCACTTGCGTCTAATTGACTCAATTAATTTCTACTATTGTAGATCAGGTGACTGAAAGTCAGTATATTAGAATGTCTAATTGACTCAATTAATTGAGGGAAGAGAGTGCGGATGCAATAGTACTTCTTGTATTTCTTGTTTTTTCCTTTTATTAAAGGGGGGCGGATGCTGTCACGGGAGAATCAGATTAATCTGTTGTTTTTTGATTGTTTTTGGGTGGTTTTGGTTGGGCGCGGGTGGGATTTCTGAAAAGTGATGAATTCGTTTCGTTGGCGGACAAAAAAGCGGGGAGCGGATGCCAGTTTATAAAGATTTGCATTATCTTTGCAGATAATATCAATGTGGTAGAAATTTCATCACCAAAAATTCGAAGGATATGAAAAGGAGATTGTTGATAGCCCTGGTGGCGATGATGGGCGTGATTGTGGCGGCTGACGCATGTACGTCGGCGATTGTGAGCGGGAAACTGACGGCGAACGGACGTCCGATGATATGGAAGAACCGCGACACCAACGACCTGAATAACCGCGTGGAACGCATCGTGGCACACGACGGGCTGATGGAGTTTGTCGCCCTGTTTGACTCTCGCGACCTGCAGGACACGGCTGCCTGGATGGGCTTCAACGAGGCGGGCTTTGCCATCATGAACACGGCATCCTACAATCTGAACGGCAACGACGGCGTGAAGAACATGGACCGCGAGGGCGAACTGATGCGCTACGCGCTGGAGCGCTGCAAGACGGTCGATGACTTTGAGGGCGTGCTCCAGACGCTGCCCAAGCCCCTGGGCGTGGAAGCCAACTTCGGCGTCATCGATGCGCAGGGCAACGGCGCCTACTTCGAGACCGGCAACTTCAAATATGTGAAATATGACCTTGCCGACGCCCCCGACGGCATCCTCGTGCGCACCAACTACTCCTACAGCGGCACCAAGGACAAGGGCATGGGCTATGTGCGCGAGGAAAACGAAAAGACACTGCTGGCGCCCCATGTCGCAGCCCAGGACATCACACCAGCCACGTTCACCGAGGAGCTGTCGCGCACCTTCTACAACTCCCTGATTGGCAGGGATTACACCCGCAGCGGCGACACCTGGATTGTGGACCAGGACTTCATCCCGCGCCGCATCTCGAGCGCCAGCGTGGTCATCGAGGGCATCGTGCCGGGCGAGAATCCGCGCCTGACGACCATGTGGATTGCCTTGGGCTATCCCCCCTGTGCCGAGGTGTTCCCCGTGTGGGTGGGTGAAGACGGCGTGGCACCCGAGCTGACCGGCACGACAGCCGACAACCACTCGGTACAGTGCGACAAGGTGAACAAGCGCAAAGAAGAGGTGTTCCCCGTGGTGCGCGGCAACGGCAAGCAGTACCTGAACCTGTCCAAACTCTACAACAACGAGGGCACGGGCTATTGCCAGACGCTCGCGCTGAAGAACCGCCAGGCCTACAAGCGCGGCTATGAGGAAATCGCCCGCCGCCGCGCCCTGTACAACAAGACCAAGAAGGG
The DNA here is from genome assembly GCA_902800715.1 of uncultured Bacteroidales bacterium. Classification (GTDB taxonomy): domain Bacteria; phylum Bacteroidota; class Bacteroidia; order Bacteroidales; family Muribaculaceae; genus Sodaliphilus. Next base: position 130,761 of record CADCFN010000015.1, on the reverse strand, counting down.
GAAAAAGAAATAATCACCCGTTTTTTCACGGTTAGCGACCAGAGCCAAACGATGACAATCGAGCCTTGCAGCGTCTCATCCGGCACCTACATGCGCCACTTGTGCGCCTTGTTCCTCGCCGACAACTGGCTGTGGATGGTGGCACCGCTGGCGTTGTGTGCCGTGTTCGCCGTCTGGATTGACGTGCGCTTCATCATCGTGGCGATGATGGTGCTGTTCATCGTCATGCCCATGATTCTGGCTTTGCTCTATTTCTATTACGGCTTCTCGCCCGAGGCGCGCTGGTCCATCATGGAGAAGAGCGCCATCGTCGACAAGGAGGGCATGACGCTGACCTTTACCGACGAACGCATGAAAAAACACGCCATCCGTTGGGATGACATGCGTTATATCATTGAAAAGGACAATGTGCTGTTGCTGATGCTCAAGGGCAAGCGATACACCTGCCTGATGTTTCCTGCATCAGTTATAAATCCAGACGTCGCGCAGGCGCTCAGGCAATTCACTGCGCAGACCCATTAAATGGCTGTAGTCGTCGCTGCGGGCGACATAGACACACATCATTCCCTTGTAGTCCAGAATCTTCATGTAAGGCACCAGAGCGGCGTTAGCCGTCTTGAAGGCGTCCAATTCCTGCTGATTGCGCAGGGTGGCAATCACCATATAATATTTGCCAGTAGTGTTGCCGGTGGCAGCAATGCCCTGGTGGGCATCGACCACAGCAATCTCCTGGGGAACAACGCCCTGCTGCACGGTCATGCCCAGCTGCTGTGATTGCGGTGCGGTGACCTCGAGCGTCATGCCTGCCTGATCATGGTTGCGGTCGACGATAATCGGCGTTGAGAGCAAAATGCCCAAGCCAATCAGCGCAGCGGCCGAAGCGGCAATCCTCGTCGCCCGGCGCGAGAACAGGTTGCGCTCCTGAGGAACGACAGCAGCAGGCGTTTCTTCCTGAGCGTCGGCCTCGCGGGCAGCCAGTTCAAGCGACTCGACCGTGTGGATACCAAAGTCAGCCAAGCCATAATACTGGTCGGTGGCATTGTCCCTGAAGAACGGCACAAACTCGATGAGATTCCCGTCATTGCTGCGGAAATAACCCAGGCGTCCCATCGACACCTCACTTCTCATCGCCAACTGCTGCCTGAACGAGGTCACGCTATCGGCAATGAAACGCATTGCCTCGTCATAGCTCACGCCTTCACAGCGCACAAGCGACTGGGCGAGAAGCCCATCGTTGTGGTTCACGCTGGCATTGAAGCCTATCGTGCGCTGAGGACGCTCCAGCACCGAACGCTCCTCGTCAAAACCGGCTTTATCATAATTGGCGATAAACGCGCCCCAACCGGGAATGACCACGCAGTCGTGGCACGTCATCAGATATTCTATATGTTCAATAATCGAAAACATCATACAAAGGTAGACATTTTTTAGCAACTGCGGCAAAATATTTTGCCAAAAACCGTCAAAAAAGTTTTCAACAGTCCACCTCGCCTAGCGTCCGAACACCAGCCGATAGGCATCGGCTTTTTTCTCGAGCGCCAACGGATAGGCACGCGACGTCGAGGGCATGCGCCACAACCTGATGCCATGCTCCCCCACCCGACAATCGACTGGCATGCCGACGGCGGGCACGGGGACATGCGCCTGCTCGGCTATCACGCCCGTGGCTTTCTCGCCCGTGGTGATGACCTGGGTAATCATGGGATGCTCATCAAGCAGCCGGGCTAGGTCAATCGGCTCGACAATCTCCAGAAACTTATCGCTCGCATTATCCTTCAGGCGACGCACAGCCATTCCCGTGTCCCACAAGGCGATGCCCTCGCGATTGAGCAACGCCTTGATGGCATCCAGGTCAAACCGCTTGGCCTCATGACACCACAAGGCATCGCGGTCCCCGCAGAAGATGATGCCCATCACGCGCCAGAAATCGTTGATTTTGTTCGGGTAATAAAACGGCATGGACCACCGCTCGGGCTTGGGCGGAAAAGTGCCGAGAAACAGGTAGCGGGGCTCGGGCGGGATAAACGGCGACCACGGATGTCGCTCGATTGGCGGTTGATTCTTATTCATAGCTGCAAAGAAAAGAAAAAAACGCGCACAACCCATGTTTTTCACGAAAAAATGTAACTATATCACATTTTTTACTACCTTTGCAGTTTAGAAAAATAACAATCAATAAATAACGAAGATATGAAAATCCGTAACCTATTACTTGTATTGGCCGCCTCATGGCTGCTTGTAGCATGTAACGCATCCAAGGATGTGCCTTATATGAAAAACATTGATGAGATTCCGGTTGCCGCCTTATCCGAGGCCGTAGCCCAAGCCGGTGACTTTGACATCAAGCCGGGTGACCTGCTTCAGATTACCGTATCGGGCCTCAACGAGGACGTGGTCGCACCCTTTAACAAGATTCAGTATGTATCGGCAGGCATCAGCAATACCACAGGTGACCGTTCTGTTGTATTCTATCTTGTTGACGACAGCGGCAATATCGATTTCCCCGTCCTTGGCAGACTGCATATCTCAGGCATGACCAAAGCGTCCCTTGAGAAATACATCGCAAATCTGATTTACCCCAAATATGTCACCGAGATGCCTGATGTCGAATGCCGCATCGAGAACTTCCGCATCTTCTGTCTGGGCGAGTTCAACCACAGAGGAATCATCACAGCCAACAACGGCCGATTGAATCTGATTGAGGCGATTGCCATGGCTGGCGACTTAACCCTGCAGGGAAGACGTGACAACATCCTTTTGATTCGTACCGACGCCCATGGACAACGCACCGTGAAGCGCATCAACATCAATGACGCAAACTTCATTTCCTCACCGGAATTCAACCTCCAGCAGAACGACATCCTCTATGTGGAGCCCAACAAGTACAAGGCTCGCAGCGTGTGGAGCGTTCCTCCCATGTATTCGTTTGCTGTGGGTGTCCTCGGTACAGCCATGTCAATCTTCACCTTCATTGCTGTCCGCGCAAAATAAGCCTCATTTCATCTTTATCATATAAGCGACTTTCCCGTCATCGGGAAGGTCGTTTTTTTGTTACATGACAAACTGACAAAATGTCAGTTTACGGATTTTGGCACAAGTGTTGAACATGAATCAATGTAATCAACAAGCACACTAAAGATAATGAAAGGAGAAACAATATATGAACTTTAACAATTTCACAATCAAAGCACAAGAAGTCGTCCAGAAAGCTGTTCAGCTGACTCGCAGCAGTGGCAATCAGGCTGTAGAGCCCGAACACCTGCTCAAGGCTGTCATCAGCGAGGGTGAGGCTGTCGTACGCTTCATTTTCCAGAAACTGGACATCAATCCGCAGAATGTAGAGCGACCTCTTGAAGCCGCACTGCAGAGACTGCCACACGTGAGTGGCGGAGAGCCCTACTTGAGCAATAATGGCAGTAAGGTACTGGAAAAGGCCAATGATATTGCCAGCAAGAACGGTGACCAGTATGTGACCGTCGAAGCCTTGCTCATGGCGCTGTTTGAGGTCAAGTCTGCCGCCTCGACCATCCTGAAGGATGCAGGCGTAACAGGCAACGAACTCAAGGCAGCCATCGACGAGTTGCGCAAGGGCAAGAATGCGACCTCGCAGAGTGCTGAGGAACAGTACAACGCCCTGAGCAAGTATGCCGTGAACCTCAACGAGCGTGCCCGTCAGGGCAAGTTGGACCCTGTCATCGGCCGTGATGACGAAATTCGCCGAGTGCTGCAGATTCTGAGCCGCCGCACCAAGAACAACCCCATCCTTATCGGTGAGCCCGGTACGGGTAAGACCGCTATTGTCGAGGGGCTTGCACAACGCATTGTGCGCGGCGACGTGCCCGAGAACCTGAAGATGAAGCAAGTCTATTCCCTGGATATGGGCGCACTGATTGCAGGCGCCAAATATCAGGGCGAATTTGAGGAGCGACTCAAATCGGTCATCAACGAGATTACCCAGGCCAATGGCGAAATCATCCTGTTCATCGATGAGATTCACACGCTGGTGGGTGCCGGTAAGAGCAGCGGTGCGATGGATGCCGCCAACATCCTGAAGCCGGCTTTGGCCCGTGGCGACCTGCGCAGCATCGGTGCCACGACGCTTGACGAGTATCAGAAGTACTTCGAGAAAGACAAGGCGCTGGAACGCCGTTTCCAGATTGTCATGGTCGATGAGCCTGACGAGGAAAGCAGCATTTCCATCCTGAGAGGCTTGAAAGAGAAGTACGAGAACCATCACAAGGTGCGCATCAAGGACGATGCCATCATTGCCGCCGTGCAGCTGAGCCAACGCTACATCAGCGACCGTTTCCTGCCCGACAAGGCCATTGACCTGATTGATGAGGCTGCCGCCAAGCTGCGCATCGAGATGGACAGCGTGCCCCAGGGACTGGATGAGATTTCGCGCAAGATTGCCCAACTCGAAATCGAGCGTGCCGCCATCAAGCGAGATGGTGATGAAGCCCGCATTGCCGACCTGGACAAGCAGATTGCCGAGATGAAAGACCGCGAGAGCGACTATAACGCCAAGTGGAAGAGCGAGAAAGAGCTTATCAACAAAATCCAGCAGAACAAAATCGACATCGAGCAGCTCAACTTCGAAGCTGAGCGTGCCGAACGCAACGGCGACTATGGCCGCGTGGCTGAAATACGCTACTCCCTCATCAAGCAGAAGGAGGACGAGAACCGCAGCATCCAGGAGCGCCTGCGCGATATGCAGGGCGACAAGGCCCTCATCAAGGAAGAGGTCGACAGCGATGACATTGCCGAAATCGTTTCGCGCTGGACCGGTATCCCCGTGACCAAGATGCTGCAGAGCGAGAAGGACAAGCTGCTCCACCTCGAAGAGGAATTGCACAAGCGTGTCGTGGGCCAGGATGACGCCATCAAGGCCATCAGCGACGCCGTGCGCCGCAGCCGTGCCGGGTTGAATGACCCGCGCCGTCCCATCGGTTCGTTCATTTTCCTGGGTACCACTGGTGTGGGTAAGACCGAGCTCGCCAAGGCGCTTGCCGACTATATGTTCAACGACGAGAACATGATGACGCGCATCGACATGAGCGAGTATCAGGAGAAATTCTCGGTCACCAGGCTCATCGGTTCGCCTCCCGGCTATGTGGGCTACGATGAGGGCGGACAGCTGACCGAAGCCGTCAGGCGCAAGCCTTACTCAGTAGTGCTGTTCGATGAGATTGAGAAGGCCAACCCCGATGTGTTCAACGTGCTGTTGCAAGTACTTGACGACGGCCGTCTGACCGATAACAAGGGCCGCACGGTCAATTTCAAGAACACCATCATCATCATGACCAGCAATCTGGGTTCCAGCCTCATCCGAGAGCGGTTTGAGCACATGACTTCCGAGAACAGGAATCAAGTCATTGACAGCACCCGCAACGATGTGATGGACATGCTGAAAAAGACCATCCGTCCCGAGTTCTTGAACCGAATCGACGAGATTATCATGTTTACGCCGCTCGACGAAGAGCAGATTCGTCAGATTGTCGCCATGCAGCTCAAGGGCGTCAAGAAGATGCTCGCCAAGAACGGTATTACCCTCGAAGTGACCGAAGCCGCCGTAGCCCTGTTGGGCAAGGCAGGCTATGACCCCGAGTTTGGCGCACGTCCCGTCAAGCGAGCTATCCAGAACATGGTGCTCAACCAGCTCAGCAAGGACATCATTGCCTCGAAGGTTGACCGCAACCATCCCATCATCATCGATGCCGAAGGCAATGAGCTTGTCTTCAAGAACTAAACGACAAGCCACCACATTTTAAAAACGTGGGCGACAGCGTTGAAACTGTCGCCCACGTTTTTTTATTCTGTTATCCTTGATTTTTCCTAGAAGCCGAGGAAATCGGGAGTCATCTGGTCCAGGGTGAGGCCTTTCAGGTCTTTCTCACTCAGCAGCATGTTGGCTGGGTTGATGCGCCAGTCGATGCCCAGAGCGGGATCGTCAAAGCGAAGCGTTGCCTCGCTCTGCGGCGCATAGAGGTTGTCCACCTTGTACTGGAACTGTGCCACGTCGCTGAGCACCACAAAGCCATGCGCGAAACCGCGTGGGATGAACAGCTGGCGGCCCGTTTCGGCACTCAACTCGACGGCAACGTGCTGTCCCCAAGTGGGGCTGCCGTTCCTCAAGTCCACCACCACATCGAGCACCGTGCCCCGCGAGACGCGCACCAGCTTTGCCTGGCTCCACTCGCCGCGTTGGAAATGCAGTCCTCGCAGCACGCCTTGGGTCGAGAACGACTCGTTGTCCTGCACAAAGTCGACATGTCCAATATGGGCATCAAAATCAGCCTGCTTAAAGACCTCGCTGAAATAGCCACGGCTATCCCCAAACCTCTTGGGCTCTACAACCCAGACGCCTTTGATATTCTGCTCGATGAAATTCATGACCTATTTTATCTGATGAAACAATGGGCAAAGTTAACCATTTTTAAGAACAGTGACAAGATAATTCAATAAAAACAATTAATTTTGCCGCGCATTTTTAAACACGACACAATGAAGAAGACAGCCCGCAATATCATCCTGTTTGACGACAACGAGATTCGCAAGCATCTCATGCCGTTCACCTATACCCGTCCCACCGCCATGCTGCGCCTGGGCATCACCACCATCAGCGAGAAGTGGCAGGCACTGCTCGGCGAGGCGACCTACAGCTACCTCACCGTCCCCTACCTCAAAAAGAAATTCCCGCTGCATGTGCGCCGCACCACCAACCTCATGGTCGCCGGCAACGTGATTCCGACGCCCGAACTTGCCCAGCAGGTGCTCTCGCTGGGTGTGGGCGAGGCTCTGATGGTGGGCGAGGAACTCATCGCCTTCAACGGCACGGCACACGACTATGATGCACGTCATTACGCCAACGTGGTCTATCCCAAGAATCTGCCCCTCGTCATCAAGCACCTATATGACATCTTTGAGTTTAACGGCGTCGTGCTGTCACAGGATTTTGAACGCCTCACCGCCGGGCGTGAGTCCCAGTCGCTGTCTTCGACCAACACCATCATCGGTGACCCCGGTCTCATCTTTGTCGAGCCAGGAGCCTACGTCGAGGGCGCCACGCTCAATACCAACGAGGGTCCCATCTACATCGGCCGCAACGTCGAGGTGATGGAGGGCGCTTGCATCCGCGGCGGTTTTGCTGCGTGCCACGATGCCAAGGTGCGCATCGGCGCCAAGGTCTATGGTGCTACCACGCTGGGACCCCACGTCAAGATTGGCGGCGAAGTCGAGAACACCGTCTTCATCGGTTACAGCAACAAGGCCCACGAGGGTTTCCTGGGCGACGCCGTCATCGGTGAGTGGTGCAACATCGGCGGCGGCACCACGGCGAGCAACCTCAAGAACGACTACGGCGAAATCAAGCTGTGGAACTACGCCAGCAAACGCTTTGAGCGTACGGGCTTGCAGTTCTGCGGCCTGTTCATGGGCGACCACAGCAAGATTGGCGTCAACGGCATGATTAACACCGCCACGGTGCTGGGCGTCGGCGTCAACATCCACGGTGCCGGATTCCCCCGCAACTTTGTTGCCTCGTTCCAGGAGGGCAGCGCAGCGGCAGGCTTCAAGGACGTGCCCCTCGAGACCTTTTTCACGATTGCTGAGCGCGTCATGGCACGCCGCAACATCCCCCTGACCGATGTAGACCGCGACATCTACCGCGCCATCTACAACATCCGCGACCGCTACAAGTAAATCACATCGTTTCTCGCGGATTTCACACAAACCAACAATAGCCACCTGAAGATTCGGGTGGCTATTGTTGGTTTTAACGGATAGAACGGAAATGATGGAGGCAACGGAGGGTGGCTGTCCTTCACACCGTTATCTGGGCAAGCGCGTGGGGGGTTAGAAGCCTTTCCAGGTTTGGAGCCAGAATTCGTGAGCCATCTGCTGCCAGCGGTAGGCGGCGGCACCGAGCATGTCGGCTGTATAGTCGTTGAGCAGTTGGGCGGCCTTCTTGCTGTCCTCGGCGTTGAGCTCCAGCCATGTTTTTTCTATCATGGGGAGTTCGCGGATGCCTTTGCTGAGGAAGTGGTCGCGGGCGGGCTCAAGCGTCTTGCGGAAGACGCCCCATCGCAGCGACGCCAGTCGGTTTGCCTTGCGGAACTGCCACAAGGGGGTGTTGTCGTCCTCGCTGGCGTGTCCGCACACCGACATCGAGGCGGGCAGCTTGGTGTTGCCGCAGAAGACGGGGAACCTGGGGCTCTGACCGGGGTTGTCGAACGCTATCCAAGCCACGCCACCGATTTCATCGGGGAGCCAAGAGCGCAGCTGGATGACGGTGCTGTAGGAGCACCAGGGGACGCTGACGGTGCGTGTCCACTTCATCGCCGAGTCGCCCATGGCATAGAACATCGCGAGTTGCTCATTGGTAATCCAGGGATTTGCGACGGGCGATACGATGCTGTCGGGCTCGTTCTCGACGATGTTGCCCTGTTTGTCCTTGCGCTTGGGGTTGGGAATCTTGTGGCGGGCGCTCAGGTCGAGCGGCGTGCCCTCGTAGTAACTGCCCAGCAGACGCGAAACGTCCTCGACGCTGACTTTCTTGTCGGGCTTGACGCTGACTGGCAGGTTCTCGATGCTGTTGTCAAGTCCCAGCGAGGGTGCGAGCTGCTGCATGATGTAGAGTTCGCGTATGCTGTAGTTTTTCGCCTCCTTCTGGTAGTTGGTGCCGCTATAGACCTTCCAGAAGCAGAAAGGCTCCTTGCCGTCCCACAGTTTCAACTTCTTAGCCACATCAAACACGTTGTCCGACGCCATATAACGGTCGGGGTCGCTGAGGTCGAGGTAGCCGATGCGGGAGATGTTGGCCGACACGGCGATTTCGTCGTCAGGGATGCGCACGGCAGCCCAAACGCCGCCCACCGTCTTGGGTCCCTCACCAAAGATTTCGAACAGCCACACCTCGTCCTTGTCGGCGATGGTGAGGCACTCGCCACTGTCACCGTAGCCGTATTTCTTGACCAACTGTCCCATCAGGCGGATGGCATCACGGGCGGTGGTGCAACGCTCCAGGGCGATGCGTGAGAGTTCCTCGATCATGAAGATGCCCTTGGTATTGCGCAGCGTGTCACGTCCCGAGATGGTCGTCTCGCCCATCGCCAGCTGCTTCTCGTTGAGGCAGGGATAGGCGGTGTCGAGGAAGCGGTAGGTGTGCCGCACTTGCGGGATGACGCCCAGACGGGGCATATTGGTGCTGTCGGCAGCCGAACGGGTGTGGAAGCGGTTCTTGTACACGGCGGTAACCGTGTCGCGCTCATAGTCGTGTGCTGGCACGACAGCCATCCAGGTGCGGTAACGGGCGTCGCAGGTGTGTGAGGTGATTACCGAGCCGTCGGTGCTCGCCAACTTGCCCACCATGATGCTGGTGCAGGACTCGGTCATGCGCTCGGCCTCCTGGGCGCTGATGTTCACGGTAAATGCCGCCACGATGACGGCAAGAATCAATGTCAGTCTATTCATAATGTCAATATTGTTCACTGACAAAGGTAGCACTTTTTCCTCACCCCCCAAGCATCAGCGACAGATAAATTTGCCACAGACCGTCACGCAAACAAAAAGCAGCCCCGCTTAGAGCGGGACTGCCAAAATTTCCAGCAAAAGTGACCTGAGATTACTTCAGGATGTACTTCTTGCCATTGTGGATGTAGATACCGGGAGCAGTGGGAGCGGGAACGCGGATACCCTGGATAGTGTACCAAGCGTTGTCGCTTTCCCTTGCAGCACCGATTTCCTGCAGGCCGGTAGTTCCGGAGTAAATCTCGAACGGACCAAACATGGTAGAAGGCAGGCCCTCGTTTCGCCGATATCAACGGGATCATCTGCCGAGATAACGTCAGTCTTGGTGTTCAGATAGGTCACGATAGGCTCACCACCTTGGGTTACGATAACGGTTGCAGGATGACCCTCACCGTCATGCTCTACGTCCTCGGGAACGATAACGTCAAATACACACGGAGCCTTGGAGATTGTGAAGGAACCGATGGTTGCTTCCAGACCATAGTAGTGGTCGGTCTCGGTAACGGTAACAACTACGCTGTAGGTGCCGGGAACAACGGGAGCCTCGGTAGAAGCTTCAGCGTCTCTTGCATCCTTTACATAAGTTACAGTGAGCACGCCGTCGCCCTTAACGAGTTCAACGATAGCGGCATGAGCCTCGCCGTCATATACGCAATCCTCGGGGATGGTATATTCAATCTCGCTCTGAGCCTTGTCGATGGTGAAGGTGCCGATAGTCTCTTCCAGACCATAGTAGCGGTCGGTCTCGGTAACGGTAACAACTACGCTGTAGGTGCCCGGTTCAACAGGAGCCTCGGTAGAAGTTTCGCTAGTCTCACCGTTCGCACTCACATAGGTTATAGTGAGTTCGCCGTCACCCTTAACGAGCTCAGCGGTAGCGGCATGAGCCTCGCCGTCATATACGCAATCCTCGGGAACGGTAAAGGTGATCTCGCTCTGAGCCTTGTCGATGGTGAAGGTGCCGTAACTGGTGTTCTCAATACCATCGTAGATTTGACCATCGGTTACCTCAACGAATACTTCATAGGTGCCGGGCTCAACGGGAGCCTCGGTTGAAATATTACCCTCATCGTCCTTGTAAGTGATAATCACATTACCGTCGCCGTCACAGGTTGCGGTTGCAGGATGCTCCTCACCGTCATATACACAATCCTCGGGAACCTGTACATCAAGTCCAGCCTGGCGCCTTACGATTGAGAATTCAACGGTATTGATACCGATGGTTTCCATATCGTAATCACCATAGATGCTGAAATCATAAGTACCGGGCTCAACATACCCGCCATCCTCGCCAAGAGTGTAGTCTAAAACACCACCAACGGTTACCACGAAGGTCTTGGGTGTGCCATCGTAATACTGAGTCTGCGGATTGACAGTCAAGTCGATGTTGCGAACATCCTCCCACTCCTTGTACAAGTCGGTCAAATATGTGGAGTTACCCTCAATATCGGTGATGCGAAGCTTCAAGGTGTGGATGTCGGCAACGTCGGGATTGAAGTTCAAGTTGAACGACAGGTCGAATGCAGAATTCGGAGTCAGCTCGCCAGGGATGGCGGTCCACTCACCGGTACCACGGTCGCCATCTACCAAATACTCAATGTGGCTGGTCCAGTCAAACGGGTGCTTATAGTAACCCCAAACACGAGCGGGATGGTCGGCAGCATAGTCATTCCAAGCCTCGGTGTTATACACCTCAACATTATATTCCTCATCGGGGTCGGGTTCAGGCTCGTCAATATCAATCTCACTTGCGCTAACCAAGAAAGACAACTCGACGGTCTCACCAGCTTCAAGCGTAATATCCTTCCAGCAGAAGCCCATACCACTGTCGTATGAGCCGCCTTCAGTCATGAAAAACTCATCGACCACGTCGTATTGGAACGTAGCATCGTCACCTGTTCCAGTCTGGATATCGCAGAGGTTGTCATAATTACCAACGATCTCATTATTCTCGTAGTTGTTCCTGAACTGACCAAACCAATAATCATCGACAGGAGTAATACCTGAAATTCCACCGAAAATGGCGGTGAACACGGGAATTTTTTCACCAGGTTCGGCATCTTCTTCATTTTTGTACTTCATGTCCAAACCGTAGACCTTGCCCTGATTATTGACCAGACGATAGATGGGTGCATTGTCATTATCACCAATCATGATGTCGGCCCATACACCCAGCGATACGGTCCTTGATGTGAGCCAAGCGTTGTTGGTCAGCGTATAGATAACATTGGCACCGAATTCGCCCGCAGGTTCCACGCGCGCCGTGAATCTCACATCATGACTAGTAGTTCCACTCTGGCAATCACAGAGAACAGCGTCATGGTCCAAGATAGGGCCGTCGACCTTCATTGCAGCGATAAAGCCAGCACCGGCATTAGATGCATTATCACTAGACGCCTTGGCATAGGTTGTCGAGTAGTATTTACCGTCAACTTCGCCAATAATGCTGATGCCGTGAACGTTGCCCATGGGAACAGCGGTTTGCCGTTGGGTACTGTAATAGATGTGGTTAGGATTATCATACGACCCCAATGAGATATATCCACTGGGCAGATAAGAATAAACAGCAGAGCGCGACGGAGCCTTAGCTATCTGGGCGCTCACTTGCAGGCCACACAGACATGCAGCCATCACAAATAAATAAAACGTAATTCTTTTCATAATAAGTTGAAAATTAATAAATTATTAAACTTGATTTGGTTAATAATACTATCAGTTTTTACTTCAGAAACTTTTAATTTTACAAAATTACGTATTAAACCAAACAAAATGCCTTTCTATTTCGTTAATAAAATCTAAAAATAATTAGATTCTTCATTTTTTTGCAGGAATTCGCAAAAAATGATGCAAAAAATATGATGCACCATCTTATGATTAGGCAATGATATAGCTGTTGGCCCAAAACCCCGCAGGGTTTTAAGTCAACTGCTATATTTTCAGCAAACAAAAAAGCAGCCCCGCTTAGAGCGGGACTGCCAAAATTTCCAGCAAAAGCAATCTGAGATTACTTCAGGATGTACTTCTTGCCATTGTGGATGTAGATACCGGGAGCAGTGGGAGCGGGAACGCGGATACCCTGGATGGTGTACCAAGCGTTGTTGCTTTCCTTAGCAGCGCCCATCTCCTGCAGGCCGGTAGCTTCGCCGATATCAACGGGATCATCTGCCGAGATAACGTCAGTCTTGGTGTTCAGATAGGTCACGATAGGCTCACCACCTTGGGTTACGATAACGGTTGCGGGATGACCCTCACCGTCATGCTCTACGTCCTCGGGAACGATAACGTCAAATACACACGGAGCCTTCTTGATGGTGAAGGTGCCGACGGTCTGCTCCAAGCCATAGTAGTGGTCGGTCTCGGTCACGGTAACAACCACGTCATAGGTGCCGGGAACAACGGGAGCCTCGGTTGAAGTTTCACCAGTCTCGGTGTTCACATAGGTTATAGTGAGTTCGCCATCACCCTTAACGAGTTCAGCGGTAGCGGCATGAGCCTCGCCGTCATATACGCAGTCCTCGGGAACGGTATAGGTAATCTCGCTCTGAGCCTTGCCGATGGTGAAGGTGCCGATAGTCTCTTCCAGACCATAGTAGCGGTTGGTCTCGGTAACGGTAACAACAACGCTGTAGGTGCCCGGTTCAATGGGAGCCTCGGTAGAAGATTCACCCGTCTTGGTGTCCACATAGGTTACAGTGAGTTCGCCATCACCCTTAACGAGTTCAACGGTAGCAGCATGAGCCTCGCCGTCATATACGCAATCCTCGGGAATGGTATATTCAATCTCGCTCTGAGCCTTGTCAATCTTGAACTCAACGGTGTTCATGCCGATGGTATTCTGGTCAAAGTCACCTTCAATGCTGTAGTCGTAGGTACCCGGCTCAACATATTCGCCATTCTGACCAATGGTGAAGGTCTCTTCGCCTACGGTCACCTCAAAGGTCTGAGGCTCGCCAGTGTAAACACGGTCCTCAATGCCCTCGATGTTGAATGAGCGAACATCAGTCCAGCTCAGGCCGTCCATGGGTGTAATGTTATCCAGACCGTCGTTGAAGCGGAGTTCAAGGGTGTGGGTCGTGGTAACGTCAGCATTGAAGAACATGTCGAAGGGCAGGTCGAATTCCTGACCAGAAACCAGCTCGGTGGGAATGCGCGTCCATGACCTCATGCCGTCCACCTGATACTCGATGAAACCATTCTGGCCATAGGGATGCTCATAATAGCCGAACACATGTGCGGGATGTGCAACGCTCAGGTCATTCCAACCCTCGAAGTCATAAGCCTCAACAGTGTACTCGAAGCGGTCGTCACCAGGCACGAAGGGCTCCTCGTACTCGATTTCACCCACGCTGATGATGTAAGACAGCTCGATGCTCTCGAAAGCCTCGATGCGTTTATTCTTCCAGCAGAAACCAGCGCCACTATCATAGCCGCCATCTTCCACCAAGTAGTGTTCGTCGTAAATTGGGGTTTCTTCGTTGTGACCACTTATAGGCCCGTCCCATACCCAATGAGTTTCAGTGCCTCTAATGTTAGAATACACGTTACCCACGACCTGTTCGGGACTCCAGTTGTGGTCGAAGAAACCAAACCAGTACTCATCGACAGGAGTCACACCAGTAACGCCTTCACCGAAGAGTGCACAGAACAGAGGCGCACCATCTTCCAGGCTCTGCTTCATTTTCAATCCATAGGTATCGCCCTCATGGACGAGGCGCTCCAGTGGAGCGTAGTCATTGTTGCCAATCATGATATCACCATACACACCAGCGCTAACAGTCACAGCCTTATCGTTGGTGTTGGTCAAGGTGTAAATAATCTTGGCAGCTACTTCACCGTGGGGTTCCAAGCGGGCGGTCATCGTCACACCATGGTTGGACGAATTACCCCCGTTGTTCACCATGCCTGACTCGACGTTCATGAATTGAGCATCATTTTCATCCACCTTCAAGGCAGCAAGGAAACCTGCGCCGATGCCATTGTAACGACGGGTATCACCGAAGGTGCAACCATAATACACACCATCAATCTCACCCAGGAGACTGACACCATACTGGTCGCCCGGGTTTGCAGTATATTCATCTTCACTATTCCAGAAGTAACGCATAGCGATGCTATAGTACATCTTGGAATCACCTACCTGCTTAAAAGGATCAGGCTTCGTTTGATAAATTTGGGGGTTTGCAGCCCTGGTGCGGACCTTATATGAATCAGGACCCGCATTGATTTCCATTGCAAAAGCAACAGCAATCATCGCAATCAAAAGAGATGTTAATCTTTTCATTTGATAATGATTTAAAGAATTATTAAAAGTTAATAAATAAAAATTATCTACAGAACACAAAGAGGTTTCCGCCACAAGTTTCAGCAAGGCATTACTGGAAACCGTGACAAATTTAGCATTTAATTATTAATTAAATGGTATTAATATTGTTAATAAAATATAAAGCTAAAATATATGCCCTATTTCGGTCATCTTATACCGAAACTAATAATATTTTATAAGTTTTTCTGCATTAATTTTCAGGTTTTTGTATAATCATCTGCGCCGACCGACCAGGGACCGTTACCGCAGCTGGATTTCCAGAATGGTATCCACGCCTGAGGGGACCATCGGCAACACGACGGTTACACCGTCGCCGGCAGCGGTGTAGCGCAACTTGGTCTTGTCGCTGAACAGCTGCACCGACTTAACGCGCTTACCGCTCAAGGGCAGATAGATAGCGTTGTCCTTCAGGTTCAGGATGTGCACATAGAGAGTGTTGCCGCGCTGTGTGGTCACGCCCCAGTCATGCGGCGGGATGATACCGCCACGGGTGCCGTAGATGCTCTCGCCGTTGACGCGCATCCATTCTCCCAACTGATGCAGGCGTTCGACCGCCTCGATAGGCAGACATCCGTCAGGGCGTGGTCCCACGTTGATGAGCAGATTGCCATTGCGCCCAGCAGCGCGGACGAGGGTGCGGATGATGTCGTCACCGCTCTTGTAGTTCTTGTCGGTGATGCGGTATCCCCAGGCGCGGTTCATCGTCATACAGGTCTCGAGCGGCAGCTGGCTGATGCCGTTCTCGCCCGAATAACCTGCCGTGTTCTCGCCCGGCACATCCTGCTCAAAAATCTGGATGTCCTCGCCAGGGAAGGGCACCTCATGGTGGTTGTTGCCGACAAGGCAGGAGGGCTGCAGACGGTGGATGAGGGCATACTGCTCGTCGAGCTGCCAGTCGAAGGGCGTCGGATCGGTATCGTGCTCCCACTTACCGTCAAACCAGATGGCGCCGATTGGACCATAGTTGGTGAGCAGTTCGGTCAGCTGGTCGTTCATGAATTT
Source organism: uncultured Bacteroidales bacterium (assembly GCA_902800715.1). Taxonomy (GTDB): domain Bacteria; phylum Bacteroidota; class Bacteroidia; order Bacteroidales; family Muribaculaceae; genus Sodaliphilus. Next base: position 114,908 of record CADCFN010000015.1, on the reverse strand, counting down.
GTAATACTGCGGCCAGTTGGTGGTAGCGGGGTCGTGGGGCAATTCATTCTGGTGGCGTCCCAGCGGATAGTCCAACCGATGCCAGTCCAAGTGGGAATAGTAGAAATGCAGCTTGATGCCATGGCGCTGGCAGGCGTCGGCAAGTTCCTTGAGAACGTCGCGCTTGAAGGGGGTGGCATCGACGATATTATAGTCGCTGACGGCACTCTTGAACATCGAGAAACCGTCGTGATGGCGCGAGGTGATGGTGATATAACGGGCACCGGCATCCTTGATGGTGCGCACCCACTCGTCGGCATTGAAACGCGAGGGATAGAAGCCTGCAGGCAACTGGGCATACTCGTCACGGTCGATGTGCTTGTTTAGCATGACCCACTCACCGTCGGCGAGCATCGAATAGACGCCCCAATGGATGAAGACACCAAGTTTATTGTCCTGGAACTCCTGACGGGCACGCAGGTTCTCGTCAGTGGGAATGTAATCGGCTTGCTGGGCGTTGATGCCGAGACAAGCGGTAAAAGCCAATGCGATGGCAATCGTTTTAAGGGAACTGGGAATCATGGGAATAATATAAATAATGAAAAAACGGAAGTTATCGGGAAGACTTTTTTTTGAAACGGCGACGAATGCGAATGATGAGCCACACAATCAGCAACAGAACCGCAACCAATGCGCCGATGGCGATGCCGGCATACCATGGTGCCTTATCGAGCAGATCGCTGAAAATCGGGGAGATATACTCGCTCATCAAGGGTGCGACAAGGAGTCGCTGCTCCTTGAGCGGGTCATTGACCAGCCTGATGGTGTCGCCCAGCACCATTGTCGCGCGCTGGTTGGGCTCATAGGCAGGCCAGTAATGTCCTGGAGTGCTGGGATTGCCCGTTGTGGCAAAGTTCACCCACATCTGCTGCACCTCGGCAGCCAGGGCGGGATTGTGATGGTCGCCCATCTTGATTTGGCGTCCCGTGTTCAGGACGTAGGACACCTCTACCCCATGGCAAGCGCCATAAATCGGTTCGCTCAACGGCTTGTTCCAATAGTACATATAGGTCCTGCCGCCCGATGCCGCGTGGCGCTGCGCCATCTCGATGGCGGGTCCACGGAACATCAGGTCGTTGAGCAACTCGGCAACGGGCCAAGGGTTGTCCTTGGGGACGATGTCGAGGAAACGGCTGGCATTCTCGCGCTGGAGGCTGTCCATCGACATGGCAATGTAGCGGTACCACAGTTGCACCGCCATGCCGAAGTCTTCCTCACCGCCCATGGCGTCAATCCAGTAACGCGACTCGTCGGCTGTCGTGCCGATGAGCATGTCGATGCCGGCGTTGAAACCGTCAAAACGCGTGTACGGCTCTTCGGGCAGGAGCGCCCCGTCACGCTCGGGAAATCGATAGAACCCGCCCACCTCGTCGTTGAGGGCGATGATTTCGTCCTCGGAAAGTGCCTGCAGGTCGGCTACAGTTTTGGCTCCCGTTGCATCGAGCACGCGTTTGGTCAAGCTCTCGCAGTCCTCACGGCTGCTGGTGAGCGCCACACTGCCGCTCTGCATGATGGCACGGTGGAACAAGCCCTGTGCCTCGTCGATGCTGGCAAGTATCGAGATGCTTCCCGCACCCGCCGAGTGTCCAAAGATGGTCACGTTCCCGGGGTCACCGCCAAAGGCAGCGATGTTGCGTTTAACCCATCGCAACGCTTCGACCTGGTCCAGGATGCCCAAATTGCCGCTGCGGGCAAACGCCTTGCCGTCGGGCAGCGAGGAAAGGTCGAGAAAGCCCAGCAAGCCCAGGCGATAATTGATTGAAACCAAGACGACCTCGGGGTGCGCCTTGACAAACGCGTCTCCCCAATCGCGGGGATTCACCGTCCCGTTGCTCACATAGGAACCGCCGTGAATCCACACCATCACGGGGCGCCGTGCCGACCGCATGCCGTCGGCAGCGGTCCATATGTTAAGCGTCAGGCAATCCTCGCCCTGGGGGTATAGCGATGCCGCATTGCCCTGTGAACGCCACTGGATAGCACTGTGGCCGAAATACCGCGCCTCACGCACCAAGCGGCTGTCATGCTCGGGCTGGGCGACCTGCCATCGGCGTTCTCCCGTGGGCTGAACGGCGTAAGGAATACCCTTAAATTCCAGCAAAATGCTGTCACGCTGTCCCACAAAGATGCCGTTAGCGGTCTCTACCGCCAGCGAATCGGGATAATCACCCTCGATGACCTTGTTCTCGCCATAGAGCGCCTTCATTTCCAACTCCAACTCCGAAGGCTCCTCTATCTGCTCCGTTTTGGAGGCACAACCCGCCAGCAAGAGCGCGAGCATCGTCCATATAGCAATCCGTTTCATAAGATTCTTAAATCATTAATGAGCGCAAAGTTAATCAAACCCTTGCACAAAAACAAAAAAATCGCATCCCACACCATCTAACCACAGGAAAATGTGTACCTTTGTACCCAAATATAAATATAGGAACTAATATGGGACTATTCAAGAAATTATTCTCTCGTGAGAAGAAAGAGACGCTCGATAAGGGCTTGGAGAAGACCAAACAGGGCGTTTTTGAGAAAATCAAGCATGCCGTTGCCGGCAAATCGACTGTTGATGATGACGTTCTCGACAATCTGGAGGAAGTGTTTGTCACCAGCGACGTGGGCGTCGATACTACCGTTAAGATTATTGACCGCCTGCAGGCACGCGTGGCGCGCGATAAATATGTAGGCACCGAAGAGCTGAACGAGCTGCTGTGTGACGAAATCTCACAGATGCTTGCCGACAACAATAATGCCGAACTCGAGGACTTCACCGTGCCCGAGGACAGCAAGCCCTACGTCATCATGGTCGTGGGCGTGAACGGTGTGGGCAAGACCACTACCATCGGCAAGCTGGCCTATCAGTTCAAGCAGGCAGGCAACAAGGTGGTGCTGGGTGCCGCCGATACCTACCGTGCCGCTGCCGATGAGCAGCTGGAAATCTGGGGCAACCGCGTGGGCGTTCCCGTCATCAAGCACAAGATGGGCACCGACCCCGCTGCTGTGGCGTTTGACGCCGTGCAGAGTGCTGTGGCACAGAATGCCGATGTCGTCATCATCGACACTGCAGGCCGCCTGCACAACAACGTAAGCTTGATGAACCAGCTGACCAAAATCAAGAACACCATGCGCAAGGTGCTGCCCGACGCACCGCAGGAAGTGCTGCTCGTGCTTGACGGCTCGACGGGCCAGAACGCCTTTGAGCAGGCCAAACAGTTCTCGGCCGCTACCGAGGTCAATGCGCTGGCAATCACCAAGCTCGACGGCACCGCCAAGGGTGGCGTTGTCATCGGTGTGAGTGACCAGTTCCAGATTCCCGTGAAGTACATCGGCCTGGGCGAGCAGATGACCGACCTGCAGATTTTCAACAAGCAGGAGTTTGTCAAGTCGCTGTTCGGGGTGACGAAAGAGTGACGGAGAGAACGGATATAACGGATAATACGAAGAGAACGGGAAACGGGGCTCATGAGGAAGAACAAGATAGACATTATCTCGCTGGGCTGTTCCAAGAATCTTGTGGACAGTGAGCGACTGATGCGGCAATTTGAGGCGGCAGGCTATCGCGTGGCGCACAATCCGGACCGCGTCGATGGCGAGACGGTGGTGGTGAACACCTGCGGCTTTATCGCCGACGCCCAGCAAGAGTCTATCGACACCATCCTGTCGCTGGGCGAAGCGAAACGGCAAGGCAAAATCCGCAACCTGCTGGTGATGGGATGCCTGTCGGAACGCTTCCGTGCTGACCTCATTGACGCCCTGCCCGAAGTGGACCGTTTCTACGGCAAATTTGACTGGAAGGGGATGCTTGCCGACCTGGGGCACGCCTACCGCTACGATATCGACCGCGAACGCCACCTCACGACTCCCAACCACTATTGCTACCTCAAAATCTCGGAGGGCTGCAACCGCTTCTGCGCCTTCTGCGCCATTCCACTGATTACCGGTCGCCACACATCGATTCCCATGCCCGACTTGCTCGACGAGGTGCGCCAACTGGTGGACAAAGGCGTGAAGGAGTTCAACGTCATTGCCCAGGACCTGTCATCCTACGGCCTCGACCTGGAGAACCGCATGATGCTGCCCGAACTGATTGACCGCATGGCCAACATCGAGGGCGTGGAGTGGATCAGGCTGCACTATGCCTACCCGACCCAATTCCCCTACGATATCCTGCCCGTGATGGCGAGCCGTGACAACGTGTGCAGCTACCTGGATATCGCCCTGCAGCACATCAGCGACAAGGTGCTGACCAACATGCGTCGCCACATTAGCCGCCAGGAGACGCTCGACCTGCTGGAACGGCTACGCAACGAGGTGCCCGGCATCCACATCCGCACCACGCTCATGGTGGGTTTCCCCGGCGAGGGCGAGCAGGAATACGAGGAGCTGCTGGACTTTGTGAAAGATGCTCGGTTTGAGCGCATGGGCGCCTTTGCCTACAGCGAGGAGAACGGCACGTGGGCAGCCCAGAATCTGACCGACGATATCCCCGACGAGGTCAAGCAGGACCGCCTGCACCGCCTCATGGCACTGCAAGAGGATATCTCGCTGGACATCCAAGAGCAGAAAGTGGGCCAGACGCTCCGAGTCATCATCGACCGCGAGGAGGACGACTATTACATCGGGCGCACCCAGTGGGACAGTCCCGAAGTGGACCCCGAAGTCCTTATCAGCAAAGAGAAACCGCTTGCCATCGGCGAATTTGCCCAAGTGAAAATCACCCAAGCGCTGCCGTTTGAGTTGCTGGGCACAGCCGATTAACTGAAGACAACCTAAAACCATAGTCAACTGACAATCAGCCACGATGGCATACCATTGCCACCGTGCAATCGTTTGCGTAATTAATTAAAGGAAAAGTCATTATATATTATGTATTATTGAATTTTGTTTGTAATTTTGAGCCACTAAACAAGTTGACTTCAATTACAAGACAAACCAATTTCAATTCATATTGTTTAACTTAATAACCAATTTTCACAAGAATGAAAAAATTATCTTTAGTTCTTTCTATGATGATTGCGCTCGTTGGCCTGAACGCCAATGCTGCAATTTACATTGTGGGCGACGGTCCCCTGGGTGGCTGGGCTTTCAATGGCGGTAACGAGATGACCGCTAATGGCGACATCTACTCCTACAACTTCACTATTGCCGAGGACGCTGAATCAGCAACTGTTTACTTCGCGTTTGCCGATGGCCGCGGCACCAGCTGGGATGACTTCAACGGCAACTACCGTATTGGTCCTACCTCTGGCGACGTGAAAATCGAAGATAACAATTGGGTCGATACTCAGAAGGCTGGCGGCGACAATGGCGCTTACTTCTTTAAGGGTGTTAAAGGCGAGGCTTACACCGTGAGCTATGATGCTGCCAACAGCAAATTCAAAGTGGACGGTACTTTTGAGCAGCCCGTGGCTGGTGAGGTTTACACCGTTGCCGGTAGCAGCGCTGCCCTCTTCGGCACCACCTGGGCTCCCGGCAATGCCGACAATGACATGACCCTGGTTAACGGTCTGTACACTTGGAGCAAGGAGAATGTCGAGCTTCCCTCTGGTGCATTCGAATTCAAGGTAACTGTTAATCACGATTGGGCTGAGGCTTATCCTTCAAGCAACTACGTTCAGGCTGTTGCTGTTAAGGGTATCTACAACGTGAAGATCACCTTCAACGCCGAGACCAAGGACGTGGCTTGTGAGCTGACCCTCGTTGAGGAAATTCCCGACACCGATGTTCACACCTACACCGTTGCTGGTAACAACATTACCCTGTTTGGTACCGAGTGGGATGCAGCTAACGCTGACAATGACATGACCCTGACTCAGGGCCTGTACACCTTCACCAAGGAGAATGTAGAACTCACCGCTGGCACCATCGAATTCAAGGTGGTTCAGGACCACAACTGGTCTACCGCTTATCCCAGCCAGAACTGGATTGCTAACATTGAGGAGAACGGCAACTACAACGTGAAGATCACCTTCAACGAGGAGACCAAGGACATCACCTTCGAGGCTACCATCGTTGAGGAGGTTGAAGACTTCTACACCGTTGCCGGTGCCCCCGAGTCACTGTTTGGTGCTGAGTGGAATCCCGCTTTTGCAGCTAACAACATGACTCTCGCTGACGGTATCTACACCTGGACCAAGAAGGCTGAGCTCGCTGCTGAGACCTTTATCGAGTTCAAGGTTGTGAAGAATGCCAACTGGACAACCTGCTGGCCCGCTAACAACTATGAGTACACCGTTGCCGAGGATGGCACCTATGACCTTACCATTACCTTCAATCCCGAGACCGAGGAAGTTACCTTCGCTTGCGTAGCTGAGGGTGTAGAGCCCCAGCCTGAGACGGCGTTTACACCTGGAGCAAGGAGAATGTAGCCCTGTACGGCAACTTCGAGTTCAAGGTTGTCGGCAACCACGATTACGAAGTCTATGAGTGGCCCATCGGCATGAACAACTGGGTTGCTAATGTTGCTGAGGAAGGCATCTACACCATCGAGATCACCTTCGATCCCGAGGCTAACGACGAGGACCGCATCACCTGCACACTGACCAAGACCGGTGATGTTACTCCCGTTGAGCACGTTTACACCGTAGCTGGTACCGAGAATCTGTTCGGCAGCTATTGGGATGCCACCGACGAGGCCAACAACATGGTTAAGGGCGAGGACGGCATCTACACCTGGACCAAGAACGGTGTTGAGTTTGCTGCTGAGGAAGTAGTTGAGTTCAAGGTTGTTCAAGACCACGCTTGGACCTATGCATGGCCCTCAAACAACTGGTGGTATCAGGCAACTGAGGCTGGCACCTACAATGTAGTGATCACCTTCGATCCCGCTGCTGACGACATGAACAAGATCACCTTCAATGCAACTCCCGCTTCGGCTTATGAGATGGGTGATGTTGACCACAGTGGTGACATTTCAATCGGTGACGTAACTGCTCTTATCGACATGCTGCTGACTGGTGGCGAAGTTCCTGCCGAGGCCAACTGCGATGGTCAGGAGGGTGCTTCAATCGGTGACGTAACCGCTCTGATTGACTACCTGCTGAATGGCCAGTGGTAATTGGCATGACGCCAAGTGATTCTCAACTGTGAGAATTCACTGAACTGTAAAAAAGCAGGGTTCCCGCTTGGGAGCCCTGCTTTTATTTTGCGCAATGAGCACTGGTGTGCATCACAACTGTGTGATGCCGTGCGACTGGTCAGCAATTGTAGTCCACACAGGCACGCAGCTGCTTCACATCCTTGATGATGGATGCTGCAGCCACATGAGCCGGATGCTTGGCATAGACAGCCACGTCGTCCATCGTGGGCACAATGGCAGTGAGGACAACGTCCCAGTCCTCAGCGGGATTCTCGTTGATGGCCACCTCAATGCTCTGGAGTACATCAATCTGGTCGGGCAGTGCATCGAGCGCCTCCTTGAACCGCAATGCGGTCTGGCGACGAATCTCATCGGTGCCTTGCAGCTTAAACATTACAATGTGCTTGGTCATGACAGTTATAGTTAATAGTTAATAGTTAATAGTTGAGGTACGGCAAATGCCGCTTTTTTGAAAAATACTAATAAAAAAGACACCGGTCTTGTGGAGAGGACCGGTGTCTTCGTCATTATCATGTTGTTTTATTATTCAGCAGCGGGAGCCTCTTCGGCATCAGCCTCACCCTCAACGGGAGCCTCGGCCTCATCCTCAGCGCCTTCCTCGGCAGCCTTAGCGGCAGCGAGAGCAGCCTGGTGAGCAGCCTCCTCGGCCTTGCGAGCAGCGCGCTCAGCGGCGAGCTCCTCAGCGTTCTCGGCAATCACCTCGAAGGGAATCTCGACAGCAACCTCCTTGTGCAGGCGCACGATAGCAGTGTACTTGCCAGGGGTCTTCACGCTCTCGTGCACGCTGACGATCTTGCGGTCAACATTGTGACCAGCAGCGAGCAGAGCCTCGTGGATCTGGTTTGCACCAACCGAACCGTAGATGGTTCCCGTAGGGCTAACCTTAACGGGGATGGTCAGGGATACGCCATCAAAAGCCTTAGCAGCCTCTTCGGCATCAGCCTTCACCTTAGCGATCTTGTGAGCCTGCTGACGCAGATTCTCGGCATGAACTGAGGAATGAGATAGTTGCGGCCGTAGCCGTTCTTCACTTCCACAACGTCGTTCTTGAAACCAAGATTGACGATATCTTCTTTCAAAATAATCTTCATAATTGTTTCCTCCTTTGTGTAATCGTGTTGTTTATTTCATCAAGTCGGTCACATAGGGCAGCAATGCCAGATGACGGGCACGCTTCACAGCCTTAGCCACGCGGCGCTGGAACTTCAGCGAAGTACCGGTGATGCGACGGGGCAGGATTTTGCCTTGCTCGTTGAGGAACTTCTTCAAGAATTCGGGATCCTTGTAGTCGATGTACTTGATACCACTGCGTTTGAAGCGGCAGTATTTCTTCTTGCGGGTGTCAACTGACAGCGGAGTCAGATAACGGATTTCGCCCTGATTGTTGGGCCTCATTTGTTCTTGTGCCATTTTTTACTTCCTAAATTAAGTTTTACACGTTGAAATTCACTTAAGCCTCCTCATTCTCAGGAGCCTCGGCGGGAGCCTCAGCAACTACGGGAGCCTCTTTCTCGGCGGCCTCGGCGGCAGCGCGCTCTTCCTGCTTGGCCTTGCGCACGGCGCGACGCTTAACAGCGTACTCAGCAGCGTACTTGTCCAGGCGGAAAGTGAGGAAACGAATGACCTTCTCATCACGGCGATAAGCAGTTTCCAGCTTGTCGACGATGGTGGCTTCACCCTCAAACTCAATCAGGTTGTAAAAACCAGTGTTCTTGTTCTCGATGGGATATGCGAGCTTGCGCAGTCCCCAGTTCTCTTCGTTCTCGATAGTGCAGCCGTTGTCGGTGAGCACCTTCTTGAACTTTTCTACCGTTTCCTTCATCTGATCATCAGACAAAACGGGAGTTAAAATGAAAACGGTTTCGTATTTGTTCATAAATCGTTAAAAATAAGTTAATTAATAATTGTTGTGCCAAAAAAGCGGGGCAAAGTTACAACAATTTTCTGAAATGACAATACCCTTTGAAGTTTTTTTGAGATTTCACGCAAGGAATACCCAGTCCATCAAGGCACGCCACCAAGATGCAAAGCCCCCAAAACATGACCAAACTGCACAAACAAACTGAGGACAACTGTCGACAACACTTTCATGTGGTTGTCTGCAGTTGTCCTCAGTGTTGAGTAAATCGCTTAGCAGAAAGGGTTGTGTCAATGCCTGCCCAAAGCCAGGTTGATGACACGGATGTATTCCTGCATGGGATAGAGGCCTGTGACGGTCTTGGGGTCACCCTCCAGCGGGCAGATGAGCAGCATGGGGATGCTGCGAACCTCAAATGCGGCGGCGATGTCGGGGTTATCATCCACGTTGATGCGGTAGAAGTCCACCTCGCCCTGGTAGTGCTGGACAACGTCGTCCAGGATGGGCGCCAAGCGCTTGCAGGGCCGGCACCAGTCGGCATAGAAATCCACCACGACGGGACGTGGGCTGACCACATTCCAGTCTCTTGCTTCCCAGTCGGCAATCACGTCCTTGAACTGGTCCTGATTGATGGTCTGAACCACATAGGTGGTGTCCCCATCCTCATCAACATGATACCGTTGCGCGTTGGCTCCAAAGGCCAGTGACAGCGCCACCAGCAAGAAAAACAGTATTTTTTTCATTAGTTTCTAGTTTCTAGTTTTTGATGGAATCCTCAAGTTACTGGTGAGTGCGGCGCAACAGGTCGTTGACAGTCTTGACCGGGTTGAAGGTGTCGATGGGCACCTCAACGAAGATGGTGTTCCAGTTGCTCATTGAGCCGTTCCACAAGCCGGGCAGCTCCAGTGCCTTGATATCGACGCCGTCCTTGCTCTTGACACTGATGAAACCCGTCTCGGCATCGACAAACTTGCGCAGGTCAAACTTGATGCCCTTGTAGTCCTTGATGTAGCACACGAGGTCCACCGGGTTGAAGTGGGTGCCACCCTTCATCATCTCGACAGCAGCAGGGTCGTCGGGGTTAATCTGTGCTGACTCAAGGATTTGGGGAGAAGCCGAGCCGTCGGCGTTATAAGCCAGATAGGGACCGCCACCAGGCTCGCCCTCGTTGGGCACAACGCCACACACGCGGATAGGCCTGTTGAACTTGTCACGCAACCATGCTGCAAGCGCTGCATCATCCATCGAGTCGGTAGCCGTGTCGATGATACACAGGGTCTGCTTGGCATAGCGCAACATCGCCTTGAGGTCACTGGCCTTGACATTCTCCTTGTCAAGCATCTCGAGATATTTCTTCAATTGGCGCTGCACCTGAACGAGGTATCCGCCAATGATTTTCTTGAAGCGTGTGCTCACGCTGCGCAGACGCAGGGGCACCACGTTATCCACATTCTTGATGAACACGACGTCGGCATCACGCTCGTTGAGGTTCTCGAGCAGAGCGCCATGTCCGGCAGGACGGAACAGCAGGTTGCCGTTGGCGTCACGGTAAGGGGTATTGTCCATGTTCACGGCGATGGTGTCGGTCGAAGCCTTCTGCTCGCTAAGCGTGATATCGTATTTCACGCCCCACACCTTCTCCATGAGGGGCACCTTGGCCTTGATGAGTTTCTCGAAGCCGCTGCGATGCTCGGGCGACACGGTGAAATGGATGCGCACGCAACGGTCGCTGTCGGCGGCATACTGGGCGCCTTCCTCGAGGTGTTCCTCGAGCGGCGTGTGAACCGAACCTGCCGCTGCACGGTGGAAACGCAGCAATCCCTTGGGCAGCGAGCCATAATTCATGCCCTCGGGCAAAAGCAAGGCGCGCAACACGTCGGCATAACGTCCAGCCTCAATGAGCTCGCTGACGTTGCTCTTGTAAAGCGTGACACAGGTCTTGTTTAGCAGAGGATAGAATGCAAATTGGGTAATGCCGTCAAAAAACTCGCGCTCGAAATCGGTCTGGGGTGCAGACTTGCCCTCGTTGATGAAGGCGAACAGGTTCTTGAACATGCGGCTTGCCGCACCCGAGGCGGGCTGGAACTTCTCAATCGAGGCTCCCCCACCCTGAAATTCCTTCCACAACTTGATACACTGGGCCTGCTGCTTGGCATCGAGGCGCATAATGCCCTTGCCAACTGTTGCCGCTGCCTCTAACTTGAGCCATGGGAATCCAGTCTCGAAACGCTTGAGTTGAGCCTCAATCACAGACTCGGTGATGCCCTTGGCTGCCATCAATTTTTTATCATTCTCGTTCCACATATTACTAGATAATTAATTTTGTCCCAAAATTAGTTTTTTATTCACGTTCATGCAAGCAAATCGAGACAAAATCATTAAATTTGCGTGATTTTTACAAAAATCACCAATGACAACGATACAGGAATACTTCACACAAGAGGAGCGGCAAGAAGTGCTGCAGATGGTTAAGGACTTGAACACCAAGCTCGGCAGCCAACTGTCGGTCAGTGACATCAATACCGTCCATCGACTGGTCGAACAGGGCATCGCTACGGGCAAGGTATTCAAGCGTGACCAGTACGGGCTGAATCCCGTAGTGCGCCACCTGCGCACTGCGCTGGCCCTGTGTGAAAGCATCGCGCCCGACCGCACGATGGTCATCGCCACAATCATCTACAACCTGTGCCGCGGTGACTACCTTGACGTTGAGCGCATCAGGTCATTGTTTGACGACGACATCGCCCGCGTGGTACACGGTCTGCTACATGTGGCACCGCTTTATAAAAAGCAGGCTGCTGTCGAGAACGAGAATTTCCACAAGCTGCTGCTCACCTTTGCCGAGGACGTGCGCGTCATCCTTATCATGACGGTGGACCGTCTCGCCCTCATGCGCGCCATCAACCATCATCCCAACGAGAAATTTGTCCACGAGATAGCCAGTGAGTCGCGCTACCTGTATGCTCCGCTGGCACACAAGCTGGGTCTGTATGCCATCAAGAACGAGCTAGAGGACATCTCACTCAAGTACTTGAACCGCAAGGTGTTCTCACAAATCGCAGAACGCCTGCGTGCGACCAAAGAAGAACGCGACAAATATGTCGAGGACTTCATCAAACCGATTCAAGAACGGCTGGATGCCGAAGGGTTGAAATATGAGCTCAAGGGACGCACCAAGTCCATCAACAGCATCTGGCAGAAGATGCAGAAACAGGATGTGGACCTGAACGGCATCTATGACCTGTTTGCCATACGCATCATCCTGGACACCTCGTCCAAGGACGAGAAGCGTGCCTGCTGGCTTGCATACAGCATCGTCACCGACATCTACCGCGCCAACACGTCACGCTTCAAGGACTGGATTACCATCCCCAAGAGCAACGGCTATGAGTCTCTGCACATCACCGTGTACGGTCCCGGCGACAAGTGGGTGGAGGTGCAGATACGCACCAAGCGCATGGACGAGACCGCCGAGCGCGGTGTCGCCGCACACTGGCGCTACAAGGGCATCAAGAGTGATGGTGACGCCGACAAGTGGATGAACGAGGTGCGCGAGATGCTTGAGGCGAGCGGACAGGAAGGACAGATGAGCCTCATGCGCAACATGGACACCAACCTGTATAACGACGAGGTGTTCGTCTTCACGCCTAAGGGTGACCTCATCCGCCTGCCGCAGGGCGCTACCCTACTCGACTTTGCCTTCCACATCCACACGCGCGTGGGCAGCACCTGCATGGGCGGCAAAGTGGACGGGAAGAACCAGAAAATCAACTACCGCCTTAAGAGCGGTGACACAGTCGAGGTAATCACATCGGCAACGCAGTCGCCGCGTCTCGACTGGCTCAAAATCGCCGTCACCAGCAAAGCACGCAACAAAATCAAGAACGCCATCAACGAGCGGCGTGCCCATCAGGCGCAACTGGCGAGGGAAACCCTGCAACGGCGCTTCAAGAACCGCAAGATAGAGCCTGACGACGCCACACTGGCACGTGTCATCAAGAAGATGGGCTACAAGACGACCATTGAGTTCTATGCTGCCATCCAGGAAGACGTCATCGACGTGAACGACGTCGTGGAGCAATATGAGGCGCTCACCACCAAGCAGAACGAGGCCACCAGCCGCGGCACCGCCGACGAATTCGTCCTGCAGCAACCGACCGCTAATGTGGCACGCGCCAGCGACGACATCCTCACCATCGGCGACGATGTGAAAGGCGTGAACTACAAGCTGGCCCACTGCTGCAACCCCATCTACGGCGATCGCATCGAGGGCTTTATCGCCAGCGACGGCGCCATCAAGATTCACCGCGTTGACTGCAAGAACCTCAAGCACCTCAAGGGACGCTACCCGTACCGTATCATCCGCACACGCTGGACCGGAAAGGCCGGCAGCCAGTTCGTCGCCTCGCTCAAGGTGCTGGGTCGTGACGACATCGGCATCGTGGCATCCATCACCTCGGTCATCAACAAGACCGACAACTGCCTGCTGCGCAGCATCAGCATCCAGTCCCAAGGCGGCCTGTTCGAGGGCGTGCTCACCGTCAACGTCAGCGACATCACCCTGCTCGACGAGCTGACCAAGAAAATCCTTAACGTCAAGGGAGTCAAGCAAGTTGACCGCCTATAAACATCAAGCAACAACAATTACCATTCAATATTCACTATTCTCTATCAACTATTCAGCAAAAAATTGTACCTTTGCAGGCGATATGCACATCGTCTCGATAGAAAAACAGACAATAAACCAGATGCCCCTTGTCACCTTCGAGGGGCAAATCCATATCATCGACGCCATCTCTCAGGTAAAAAGCGCCGTCACTGCACTGTGCACGGCAAGCATCGTCGGCTTTGACACCGAGACGCGACCCTGCTTCCGCCGCGGCGAGCGCCACAACGTCGCCCTGCTGCAACTGGCTACCGACGACCATGCCTTCCTGTTCCGCCTGAACAAGACCGGCATCCCCGCCCCACTCAAGCAATTCCTCGAAGACAACAGTCACACCAAGGTCGGTCTGTCGACTCCCGACGACTTCCACCAGCTCACCCGCGTCTGCGACATCCATCCCGCAGGATTCATCGAGCTGCAACAGTTGGTCACAAAGTATCAAATTACGGACATGAGCCTGCAGAAGATCTTTGCCATCCTTTTCCAGCAAAAAATCAGCAAAGGCCAGCAGCTCTCCAACTGGGAAGCCCCCCAACTCACCGACGCCCAGCAGCGTTACGCAGCCATTGACGCCTGGGCATGCCTGCACATCTACCGCTACCTGCAGTCGGGCTCATTTATTCCTGAAGAGTCTCCTTTTTACCACGAATTGACCGAGGAAACCACATAGTCATCACACTTTTTCAAGTTTTTTTTCAAAAAAAATGCGCCAAATCGCTTGTTTGGCACAGAAATTGTAGTACTTTTGCAGCCCGTTTACTGCGGACACATACTATTGGGGCTGACTGGCTTTGACAGCGTGTAGAGGTGGTAAGCAAGCATGCAGAGCGATAATGGCAATGCTCTTAAATCTCAGTCATTGACTCAATTAAATGGCGAAAACAACTACGCTCTCGCTGCCTAACCGAAGCACAGTAAGTTCGGCTTTATCGCTGCCCAAGGGGCAGTGACGAGACATCACCCAACTGCCCTCGCGCCGAGGCGGGTTGAAACGGTGGTGCAGGAATATCGGCGATAGGACAAGGTAAGCCTCGGGCCGAGTCCGAAATTTAGAGGATAAGCCGCCGGTTGGTTGTCTCGGGCCTGCCAGCGGTCGAAAACCAAGCCAAGACTAAGCATGTAGAAACCTTATTAGTTCCACGTTTGGACGAGGGTTCAAACCCCTCCAGCTCCACAAACAACGAGCAACCATCTGTCAGATGGTTACTCGTTTGTTTTTATTGGAGCTAGATGGCTCCAATAGATTGCTTTCAAGTAAATGATTTTCAGCGATTTATGATTTCTTATTACCACTTTATTCCCCCGTTGTATTCCCCCCTTTTTCCTGACATTGAATGATGGCTTGAAGCATCTGTGCTCAACTCACCATATCTCGTTTTGTTTTGGAGTTCTTTGCTCCAAAAGCTATTGCTAACATCAAGAAGTCAAAATCTGAAATGACGAAGTTTGGGAAGCACAAATGACATAAATCACAAATGAGTTTCAGCTAAAACAAAGATTTTTTGCGAGTTTTAGCCAAAACTCATTGTCGATTTAAATAATAATCATACCTTTGCATCAACCAAATTAACCTTTCATTATGGATAAGCTTATTGGCAGAGAAAAAGAGATACAACTGTTGACAGAATACACATCTTCAGACCGTCCTGAATTTGTTGCCATTTATGGTCGCAGACGTGTGGGAAAAACATTCTTGGTCAATCATTTGTTTCATGGCAAAATGGCTTTTGCCATGACTGGGGTACTTGACGGTACTTCAGAGGAACAAATGGAGGCGTTTATAGATGCACTCCAAGAATATAGCAAGAAAACCGTCAAACGTCCTGAAAACTGGATGGAAGCATTTAGGTTATTGAAGGAGCACCTAAAACGAAAGGTCACATTGAAACGACGTTGCATCGTATTCCTGGATGAACTTCCATCCATGGACACACAACGCTCAGGTTTTGTGCGGGCCTTGGGATACTTTTGGAACTCATGGGCATCGATGCAAGACAATCTCACATTAATTGTTTGCGGCAGTGCCACATCTTGGATGATCAAAAATGTTGTTAATGATAAGGGCGGACTCCATGACCGCATTACTCACGAAATACATCTGCATCCATTCACACTTCATGAAACCGAAACATATCTAAAAAGTCGCAATTTCAAGTGGGAGCGTCTTTCTGTTTTACAGGCATACATGGCTCTTGGCGGAGTGCCCTATTATTTGAGCCTTTTGCATCATAATGAGAGCTTTGCAACAAACATTGACCGGCTTTTCTTTGGAGAAGAGGAGGAGTTACGCAGGGAATACAAACGATTGTATTCAACATTGTTTCAATCGCCTGAGTCTTATATGTCTATCGTCAATACATTATCAAAAGTAAAACATGGTATGACCCGCAAAGAGTTAAGCTCTGCTCTTGGAACTGCCCCAAACGGTACGCTCAGCCAGAAGTTGGAGGACTTAGTTAATTGTGATATCATCCGAAAGTACGTGGTGAGAGAGAAACGCATCAGCAATCGTTCCGCTATTTATCAGCTAACAGATTTCTATTCGCAGTTTTATCTGACATTCGTTCCGCGTGCAGAGGCCGAAACCAACTATTGGACGAATCATATCGGTACACCTGAAATCAACACATGGTTGGGGCTGTGCTTTGAGAGGGTCTGCATGACCCATGTAACTCAAATCAAGAAAGCCCTGGGCATCGATCGGATTTCGACAAAATTCTATTCGTGGCAAAGTAAGCAATCGCAACCGAAAGCTCAAATAGACATGATTCTTGATCGCGCAGACGGAATCATCAACCTTTGCGAAATGAAATACAGCGAAGCTGAGTTTTCCATGAACAACACCGAAACGATTAAATTACGCAATCGAGCCGCAGCCTTTAAACAGGACACAGGTGCAAAAGGAGCATTATGGCCCACGTTGATAACAACCTATGGTTTGAAGGACGGAATGCATTCATCCACATTTGTTGAAACGCTGACCATGGATGATTTGTTCAAGTAGTTGTCTCCAATGGAAAGCTTTTCATGAACGATTCGATATCATATCAGGAACTCAAGCGCGAACGGGATGCTCTTCTAGTGCGAATAAAGCAACTTGAGGATGTGATTTCGGTACTTCGTCAGCGACTGATACAGTATGAGCCACAAAGGTCAGGCCACGAAAAGTCCCTGCCTCCTCCAGCAATGACCCGATTGTCGTTGGATGAAAAGGTTGCCTTGTTTCGTAGTTTGTTCCGTGGACGGGAAGATGTATTTGCCCGGCGATGGCAGAACTGTTCAAATGGCAAAAGTGGATATCAACCAGCCTGTGAAAACGAATGGAATCCGCAACTGTGCAACAAGCGACTATACAAATGCAGTGAATGCCCTAACCGGCAATTCTCCAAGCTCACTGACAATGACATCTATCGTCATCTTGAAGGGAAAGCGCCCAATTGCCGCGATGTGATGGGGTTGTATGTCATCAAGGATGACAATACCTGCCATCTGCTTTGCGCCGATTTTGATGACAAGAACTGCGAGCATGGCTATAAAGGTGATGTATTGACATTTGTCAACGTCTGCAAAAGTTGGAACATCCCCTACTCTATTGAACGTTCTCGTTCAGGAAATGGGGCACATGTCTGGATATTTTTTGATGCTCCGATTTCGGCTGCCAAAGCACGACGGTTAGGGTATGCTATTCTAACTGAAGCCACAAATCGTGACGGTTGTATTTCGTTCAAATCATATGACCGTTTCTTTCCAAATCAGGATTACCTGCCACAAGGTGGCTTAGGTAACCTCGTGGCACTGCCGTTACAAGGCCAGGCAAGAAAACAAGGAAACAGCGTATTTGTGAACGAGCATTTTGAGCCCTATCCCGACCAATGGGAATACTTGCTCAAAATAAAGAAACTGGCTAAGGCAGATGTTGACATCTTGCTTCAGTCAAAAGCTGGTGCCCAGCCCCTTGGTGCACTTGCCACAACTAGCGAGAACAAGCCTTGGGAAACTCCTGTGGCACCAACGATTGATAAAAGAGATTTTGCAGCCAAACTGACCATCGTAAAAGCGAACATGCTATACTTTCCTATTGGGGCATTATCGGCAAAGATTATCAATCACTTCAAGCGTATCGCCTCATTCAGGAATCCAGAATTTTATAGCCGACAGGCTATGCGTCTAACCACCTATAACATTCCTCGCATCATCTCTTGCGCTGAAATCATTGATGACTACCTGGCATTACCTCGTGGTTGTGAAGATGCTGTCATCCAATTCCTAGAAGACAATGAGGTGAACTATGAAATCATCGACAAAACCAATCATGGGAAACCCATTCATGTCACTTTCACTGAAGAGTTGCGCAGCGACCAAGCAAAAGCAGTTTCACTATTAAGCGAGAATACAAATGGCGTGATGTCGGCTACAACGGCTTTTGGTAAGACTGTTGCCGCAATAGGACTGATTGCAAGACACGGAGTTAATACGCTAATTCTAACGCATACTAAAGCGCTCCTTGAACAATGGAAAAAGGAATTAGGCAAGTTTCTGTCAATCAAATACATACCTAAAGAAACCAAACCCAAACGAGGCAGACCAAAGAAATCTTCCCCTATTGGCACACTCAGTTCTGCTGGCAACTCATTGCATGGCTTCATTGATATCGCCCTCATCCAGTCTTGCATTACCAATGGAGAGGTAAAACCGTTTGTCAAGGAATACGGCTTGGTGATTGTCGATGAGTGTCATCATGTGTCTGCGGTAAACTTTGAGCACGTTCTGAAAGAAACAAATGCACATCGGGTCTATGGCCTGACCGCGACTCCCATAAGGAAAGATGGACATCAGCCCATCATATTCATGCAATGCGGCCCGATTAGATACACAGCTGACGCCAAGCATCAAATGCAAATGCAGTCTTTTAGCAGATTGCTTGTACCCCGTTTCACACATTACCACGATGTTATTGACAAGAATTTGCCCTACATGCAAATCATTCACCAACTCGCAGAGGATGAATACCGTAACCGCCTCATTGTTGATGACGTTTGCACAGCATTGAAAGAAGGGCGAACTCCATTAGTACTTTCTAGCCTAACAACACATGTTGATTCACTTGCTAATCTCCTGAAACATCATTGCGCAAATGTCATCGTACTGATAGGTTCAGAGAGCACCAAAGAGAAGAGGTTGAAAATGGAACGATTAAATCAACTCTCAGACAATGACCCTCTCGTCATCATAGCCACAGGAAAGTACATCGGCGAGGGATTTGACCGTCCCAGGCTTGACACATTGTTTCTCGCTCTGCCAGTTTCATGGAAAGGTATCATCGCGCAATATGCAGGTCGCCTGCATCGCGATCACGTCGGGAAACAAGAGGTGCGCATTTATGACTATATCGACTTTAATATTCCTGTATGTGAAGCTATGTATCGACGCAGACTTAAAGGCTATGCATCCATCGGATACTCGCTCATGCCAGATGGCCTATTCGCCGACATTCAAGAACCAGAAAACCAGATTTTCAATGGCTCCAACTTCATAACTCGTTACATTTCATCTCTTGGTTCTGCCAAAAGATCCATCATAATCATTTGTCCCAAAGTAAAGTTTAGCCACCGCTCATTAGTCGCCACACGACTTGCTGACCTCATTCCCAAAGGCATCAAGATTGCAGTAGCGACCAGAGAGAAGAACGAGTATACCGAACACTTGGAAAAGTACGGAATAAGAATCATCATTAAAGTGAGCCTATCATTTTCAGCCACCATCATCGACCGCTCCCGTCTATGGTACGGCAACGTTAACCCCCTTGGCTTCTACAAGCAAGATGACAATATCATCACTTTCCGCCATCCTGAGGTTGCTACTACTCTTATTGACTCGTTAAGTAGCATATAAATTGGCCTATTTCTATTGCATTACGATAGATATCAGAGGGGGGAATCGGGGCCGTTTTGTATTCCCCCCTTTTGGGATAAAACATACTAATCGTGTGATACGACAAATTAATCATCAGTCTGCAACTGATTGATAACCAAATATTTTCATTAGTTTATGCTATCACATGATTAGTAAGTATTATCATTCGATAAAACCTCCAGCGCCACAAGCAAGCAGCTAACATTCAGCTACTTGCTGTTTTTTAATGGAGCTATTTACTTCAAAACTCGAATAAATCATTCATATAGATCCACTTGTTGCCTGCTGTCTTCAGCCTCAAAGATAACGGAAGTACTCTGAAAAATCTAGCCATTCTGTGATAGCATATTCTTTAGTGGCTTTATATCGCTCTTGTATGACACGTTGAATCCTGAAGCCAACACAGTCACTTTGAGTTGATCCTCAAGGGTGTTGTCGTATGCCATACCCCATATCACATCCGTGTCTTGGTTGAAGTTGGACATGAATGCCTGGACATCATTCATCTCCTCCATTAGGAGCGGAGACTCGCTGTCGGGATTGTAATAGAAATTCATCATCATCTTTCTAGAACTATAAATATCGCAGTCCTTGAGCAAGGGCGATTCAAAGGCGTCTTCAAGAGCCTTGGTCACGCGGCACTCACCCACGGCATAGCCCGAAAAGACCATAGCTTGACCGCCTTTGTGCAGGGTATATCTCAAATCGTTAAAGTCTATGCAGAGTTAATTCTTGACTGCAATAATCTCGTAGAGAGAGCGAACAGCTGTAGTCAGCGTTTCATCGGATTTTGCAAATGCATTGCTTTGGTCTAGGTCGTTGTTTATTTCAGTTAAGTGCTCATTGTTGATGACAAACAAAGCATCGACATGCTTGCGCATCTCTTCGATCCCTGCAAGAGCCATTTGAATCTTTTCGGTTCCCTCAAACTGGAAGGGGATTGTCACGACGCCAACGGTAAGTGTTACCTCTTTCTCGCGAGCAATACGAGCCACGACAGGAGCCACATCGGTTCCAGTCTCCCCACCCAAGCCCACAATAATGATGACCATCTTGGTATCATCGTCAAATAGAGCAGCAATCTCGGATTCACTCACCTCAGCAGCACTACGATGTGTCATGTCTGATCTTAGCAAAAAACGGTTGGGAACTGGTGATGTGTCGAGAAGATAACTGTTTGTGTCGAATACAACAAAGGTTACTCCCTCGATACCTTGTAAATACATGTGGTTAACAGCATTGATGCCACCACCGCCGACGCCAATCGCCTTGATAATGTTACGCTGGTAGTTATCCTGTTCTTGGCTATCTGAATTCATTTTTGTCATAATGGTTCTTTAGAATTATTAATCACGCTGCAAAATAAAACTGCACCCCTGCCAAACCGTGGCAGAGGTGCAGTCAAAAGTTGTTTTTCTTGAAGAAAAAGTGCTTAGTCGAGTGCCTGGTAGGTGAAGTCGGCGGCGCTCATGCAGGCCTTCTTGTAGTCGAACTGGTACATACGCATGTACTGCTCCTGGACCTCGACAGCTCCGTTGTAGAACGGATTGAGACAGTGCTGGCGGGTTGTTACCGTAATCACCATTTCGGGCGTGATTACTTGCCCATTGACGCGCCTGGTGCGCTTCGGCGTAATTCTAAAAACTTTGCTCATAATGCTAGCGATTAAATGTGAAACAAAATTGATAATCGCGTCAAATATAGGGCATACCTAAGTCATATTGCGGCAGATGCTCGCAGAAAAGTCATTTCTTGATGGAGCTAAGATAAAATCTCGGCAAGAAGTTGCTTGCAGCGTTGTTCCACGATTTTGTCCCATAAGTCCGACTGATGCAACGCCGACATTGTGATGTGTTCCTTGTACTTTTCATAGAATGACATCGCGTCGAAACTGTCGTCACGGGGGAGGCCACAGATGCGGTAGGATCCTTCTGCTCCTATGAAAGCAGCCCAGTCAATGTAATCAGTGTACTTATCGATCAAACGATCTGACAATTTGTACAGTGAAATCAAGTACGACCAGTCCCACTTGTCCTTAAAGGCTTCTAGATGGGCCTCGGTAAACCATTCATCATTGATGTTTTCCGATAACTCTTTCCAGTCAAGTTTGCTGGAGAACTTCCTGAGCATCGGCACCGTCCAACGGATGGCCCCGTTCGATGAAATCTTTTTCCAGTCCAACTTGTCTGCGTACTTCTCAAGAAGATCTTCGGTCCATGCATAGTCTTTGGCGAGTTTTTGCCAAGCCTGCTCTGTGGCTACCTGCAGCATGAATTCATCATTAATTGTCTTTGCCATAATCTTGTTTTTTAAATAGTTAATAATAATCACGATGCAAAGAAAAAGACACACTCTGCCAAAACGTGGCAGAGGCGCGTCCTTATGATGGATTTTTCTCGAAAAAACTTATACAATGGGATCTGGGCAGAAGTCCTTGCGCTTGCAGGTTTTGCAGTGCTTGCCCATCCAGACGTTGTCGAACTGCTTCATGGCCTGCTCGACGATTTGAGGATCATCGGTAAGGATGCCGGCTTCGAAGTTGCGCTTATCGCTACTCTTCATGCCGATGCCTGCCCCCGTGAGGTTGGCGCTACCGATATAGACCTCCTCACAGTCAAACACCAGCATCTTGAAATGCACCCTGGGACACAGCACCCGCTCCAACCGGTCATACAGCACGGGATACCTGTCAAAGTCCTCCCTGAAGTTCGGCCCCGGCTCCTTAGCATGAATCAGCCTTACCTCAACACCACGTCTAATCAGCAGAGCGATAACCGCCAGAAACGGCTTGGTCGTATCACCCACCTTGACATGCAAGTCTTTGATGTCAGCCGTACCGATCCACAGGCTGCGCTTTACATTTGCTACCCGCGCCAGCACCTCCCCATAATGGTCACTATTAGAGATGAACTGTAGCATTATTAAATAGATTCATTTTAAAATTGTCCTCATTTTTCCGAATTGAATCTACAAATTGTGGAAAGTCAGTGCAACCTTGAGGTATTATCAATCCCAACTTGATTAATGTTCCGCCATTTATTCCTTCTTGCTCAGATAAGATTTCAAGTGTGGTGGTTGGCGTCATTGGCTTATCTTCAGGATGTGGATATAACAGATATCCTTTTTTTGAGCAAAACCTATACATATAAGTGATGGTCTTATAGTAAATGGCAGTAGCATTTGCACTATCCTCCTCGAACCAATGTTTTTCATTCAATCGTATGTACTTTGCATCTGCGACAATTCTTTTATCCAAAGAAAGGAAGTCCGGTATTATCTGCTGATTCTTGGGTTTAAAAAGAAAAAACTTTGGCCGTTTGTTCTTTACACAATGAATGTATTGGCTGTGCAACAATATCGCTAAGTATTCTTCCCATAACCATGCAGCATCAATCAGTACACCATATATTTCATCTTTCTTTTGGCCATACTTTATTTCATCGTGCCTAAGGATTTGCAAGCACAGTCTTTGAAGTGGTGTATACTCACTATAATAAGGATGGGCTATTGGTCGCAGATTCTTATTAATAACCAGATGAACTTGATTGGGCATAAATGATGGGGTTGCACTTACGATTTGAGCTACAGCTTGGTTGGTATCAGTATCTATTTTAAGAATATCGCTTCGCTTGTGCTTTCGGATGAATTCGATAGTATGTCTGATAAGCTGTGTGACTTCATTATCATAGTCATATTCTCTGGTGTTATAAGCTACTTTGCCATTGAAGGGTTCATTATACCTTATGTGCCTGTTGACATCAATCACACCCCTAACATTGGCATCGTTATACTTATGGGTAACGTATTTCTTAAATATACCTTGGTTGATCGCTTTCTTTAAATATAGAGGGAAGAGATATATAAGAAAATCAAAAACACTATCTTTATCCATCATATGTTGAAGACTAAATAAGTTAATCTTTGCGACCTTTTGGAGCATATAGTGCAAAAAGAAGTCTTCTTTATCATCATTGGCAAACCTTGATTGAATGGATAAGTGGGTATTATTCCTACCAACAAAGCCTACAATGCTATTTGTGTATAGCATCTTACCATCGTCAGAAATGCTACATATAACCTTTTTCCCAAAATTCGTATCATACTTATCAAAGGAGTCTGGGAAAACAAGCAAATTGGGATAATCCTCTAATGTAATATTAGAGATACCCACATCTGCAATGGCCTTTAGGTCATGAAGATCTTCAGGGTTGACAGATTCTCCTTTATTATAGTCTTCAGTCTTTATCAATTTCTTGGTTTCTTGGTTTCTCGTTTTGGTTCTTACTCTCATCATCATAGGCTGCTTTTAACTTTTGTATCTTATCTTCAATGTCTGTAGTACCTCTTAAGTATTCACGAAGTAACCCTTCAAGATGGTTATTCCATAAATTTTCAAATTGGTTGCTTTCATAAAGACCATATTTGAGAAAATACGCTGCACCTATTTGGTAAGCCTTGGTAAGTCCAATCTCATCCTTGGTAGATAATTCTTTTTTATACTCATCAATGATGCAAGCGTTCAAGTTATCCATTTTAACCTTAATTTTATCAATAATCACTTGCTCTGGTTTGCCATTCTCACCCCAAGCATCTTCTTCATCAAGCATAGACTGTCTAGATTTTGCAGACATTTCCTTCCAAGCAAATCTTCTTCGCATAGCAAAATCCATACTTTCTACACTTCTATCAATATCATTCATAGTTCCTATGATATAGACATTTTCAGGAACGTAAAAACCGTATCTAAAGGCATCTGCATTGTTTGCTTCAAAATCAATATCTCCTTCTTTAGGAATCAAGTTTTGATATTGAGTATCAACTTTACCTTTACCTCCTCGATATCCAGGGTCTATCGAATAAAATAACTCACCAAAGATTTTTGAAATTTCGCCACGGTTAATTTCATCTATAATGAAAACAAACGGTTGTTTTAGTATATGATGAAGTACTCCCCAATAATAAGTGGAATCACAACCACCTATGACAGATTGAATGCCTTCATTGATATTAGTCAGATTATCTAACTTTTCAAGTGTATTATAAACTTCATAAAGATTTTTTAGGCGATCTCTTGATACCACATTACTTGACTTGTTCCCCTTTTCTGTTTCAGAATACCACCCTATACTATCGGTCCCCCTTACATCCAATTTAGCAGAAGGCTTAGTCTTTAGCTGAATGGTTGTCAATTTACCAGATTCAATAGATTGAATAAGATTATTGTAAGCTTTATCAAATAATGACCCCGCTGAAAGAGTAAGAGCTTTCTTACAAAATTCCTTAAATACACCATCTTTTCTTTCAAACCCTACTGTGTTTCCCTTTTTTATCGGCCTCAAACCCTCAACAAAATCTGTATAGTCATAAGATGGGTGAAATTGAACAAAGCCTATAAAATCTTCGTCACACCCCATATTCATTGCAATCTCCTTAGCTAAGTACGTCTTACCGGTGCCAGGGGCACCGGTAAGAATCATATTTTTATTTGCCACCAATAAATTAGAGCAATTAAGAATCATTTCTTTCTTTAATGTATTGTTTACTTTGTTCTCTATAAGGCTAATAATAACTAAATCAGCTTCATTATCCTTTTTTAATTCATATATCGCAGTAGTTTGATTAGAAGCTCCATATGTATTGCTTGTTGAAAATGGGACCTTTTCATTACGAAGATCCACAAAACCTTTAAGGTTTCGCGAAAAAGGCCATTCACCTTGTCTCTCACCACATACCATTCCAGCAAAAAAACATTTTTTTTGCCAATTTGCGCCTTGGGCACATATAACATAATCTCCTGATTGCATATCAGCAAACATTTGCCCCCAGCGACTATCTGTGTCATAACCCATTAGAATTGAATGGTTATTGAACATTTCTTTCAGATAATCTTCTGTTTTACTATTATCATTTTCCACATTTGGACTTATAACATAGAATTTGGCCATAGCTTGATTTCTTTAAATAATTATCACAAATCGTTATAATCGTATTACGACAAAATTGTCTCAATAGAATGGATTACTATCTGCTCTGGGTGTTATTATTCTTATCAAAGTCAAAACTCTTTTTTGACAATGTAAGAAATTGTTCTGGTTGCAAATGTAGTTAAAATCCCCTAAAGCCCCAAATTAAATTTGCCGTCATTCAAGATAAACGATTAGCGGTTTTTGAGTGATGTAAATTCTTAATGAGTTTCAAAACCGACTTTTCTGCTGTCATTTCTTGTTCTCTAAATTGCCATTGTTGTCAGAGAATAGCCGAATGGCTATCCAGGCGCAGGCCTCGGCGTCGGCGAGGGCGTGGTGGTGATTCTCTAATTGGAAGCCGCAGACGGCAGCTACGGTCTGGAGTTGATGGTTCTGCGGCAAGCGTGTCGAGGAACTCATACTCGGGATAATCCATCTGATAGGTGCGGAAGACGGCGCGAAGGCAGCCTTCGTCAAAGGGGCGGTTGTGGGCGACCAACGGCAGGCCTTCAATCAGAGGCTCAATTTGTGCCCACACATCTGGGAACACCGGGGCATTGTCGGTGTCAGCACGGCACAGGCCATGAACCTGACTACACCAGTAGTTATAATAGTTAGGCTCGGGCTGGATGAGCGAGTAGAACTTGTCCACAATCTCCCCGTCACGGACAATGACCACTCCAACCGAACACACCGAGGAACGATCATAGTTGGCGGTTTCAAAATCTATAGCTGCAAAATCTCTCATGGATTAATCTTTTCTGTATAAGTTCAACATCTCATTGATCTTCTCAGCCATCTCGGCGCGGAGCCACTTGGGTTCAAGTACCTCCAATGCTTCACCATACTTGAGCAGTTCCTGCTGGAAGTCAAAAGTAGGACGCAGATAATATTCAAATATGCTGTACTCGTCATTGCGCTCCTCCTTCTGCGACCGATGGATTTTGAGGTCGCGGAGGTAGTTGGCCTGATCAGCATCCAATTTAAACTTCACTATTTCCTTGTCATAATCCTCGCTTCGAATCACACCGATAAAGCCATCGAAATAGGCCTGAACGTCCCAATCCTTAGGCATGGTGAAGGTCTCCTCAGTTTTCTCCAGTGACAAAATGCGGTCAAGGGCGCAAATCCAAATTTTGGCATCCTCTTCATCGACATTTTTACGAACTATCACGTACCATCGCTGGCGGAACAGTTTCAAGCAAAGTGGCTGTACATCATAGTTTTTCTCGTGGTCTTCCCAATAACTCTTGTAGGTGATGTTGAGCACCCGGTTCTCCTTCATCGCATCGATGATGGGCTGCAAGTACAGTTCTCCCGAGGGCACATACTCCAGCTGGATTCTGTCCTTGATGCCCATGCAACCCGTCAGAGCGTTACTCACCGTGAATGTGTTGAACAACCACGACTGCAGTCCGCTCTCGTTGATGTCCTCCATGTTCTCAATGTAGTAGCAATATCCCGCACAATGCTCGTTCTCGATAAACACCCCGAACAAGTCCCCGATGTTATTGACCCACCGCTTGAATGTGCGGATGGACAAATCCTCCCCTCTGCTGATGTCAACGTCACGGCGCCAGCGCTCATTAATCTCCTTAAACGAAATCCTCCCTGCTCGGTAGATTGTATCAATCAACCAGACGTACTTCCTCATCAAGTTCGGTCCTCTGTCATTATTAGCCATAATACACGCGTTTTTTTATTTTCACAACGCAAAGATACAACAAACCTCTGCCATTTTATGACCGAGGTTTGCTTTTTTCATCTCCTCTAAAAAAATAATGGCAATGATATAGCTGTTGGCCCAAATATCTTATGAATGCAGTCAGATATGGCTGCATTTTACTTTCTATAGCCATTGGGCCAAGCCACCCCATCTTACCTTAGCATAATTTTTCATATCTTGCTTAATTAGCGCAGATAAGCGTTTTGCCGCGTTT
Source organism: uncultured Bacteroidales bacterium (assembly GCA_902800715.1). Taxonomy (GTDB): domain Bacteria; phylum Bacteroidota; class Bacteroidia; order Bacteroidales; family Muribaculaceae; genus Sodaliphilus. Next base: position 87,436 of record CADCFN010000015.1, on the reverse strand, counting down.
TCATTTTTAAGAGTGAAGGATAACACGTCATCAACAATAACCTTCCATATATTCATATTCTTATTCTTCTCCAAATGAATGAGACTTATATCACCTATAGTATCAAAGAATTGTTCATTATGATAATCATCCTTTGATGCTGATTTTTTAATTAGGCTTTGTGCTTCCGTATAAATTGGGTTCGCTGAGTTCGTTTGCAATAAGCCAAACACACTTCGGAAAAAATCACACGCTTCTTTAGACTTGTCCGTTACGATTTGACCGATTTCACCTTTATCAACCTTATTCCAATCCCATTGATATAATGCATATGCTCCAATCAGTGACGGCATCTTTATCGCCAACTTCTTTACCCCATCGTTATCTATAATAAGGCAAGCATCATTATTTCCAAAACAATAGTATATTTCTGCCAAATCCAATAATTGACCATAAACAAACTCTAAAAATTTCATATTTCGACGATATTTATGATTGATAAGAGTGCAAAAGTAAGCAAATAATGGATAACAGCCAAAACGAGAACAATAAATATAAATGGTGTCCGAATGTGATTTTTGAAAAGGGCAATGTCAGCATTGGAGAGTTCAAGACCTTAGATGATGCGATGGCTTTTCCTATACCTGATGTGTGGTGTGTTAATAGAACAGTTGGTGATAACAAGTTCGAAAAGTACATGGCTTTAAATGTAAGGGTGTTGATTATATGCGATTGGTCTAAAAGCATTCAAGATTCACGGAAATTCGTCATTGCTTTGGTATATCCTGACGGACAGACGATATACTTTGATTTCAACGATATTCAGATTGATGCCAATGAATACGAAACATCGTTGGATGAAGATGTATTTAACGCAATTGAACGAGTAGTGTCAGCACATTATAAACTACATAACTCAGAAACAAACGAAAATAAACAACATAAAACAAGATATAATATGAAGAAGACAATTAGACTTACAGAATCGGATTTACATAGAGTGATTAAGGAATCCGTAAAACGATGTCTTAAAGAAACACAAAAAGATTTAGGCAATGATGAGTGGAATGGGCATCGAAAAAAAGTACAAGAAATATTTGACAAGATTAACGACGCTAGCTTGTGTTTGAAGAATTATCTTCAGACATGTGACACAAAATGGGATAATATGGGTGCGCTTGGAGAATGTGCGACACATCTTTATCAGGCAGCACATGCGTTAGAAAGCCTCCATATGGCGTTAGACACACATCGTGAACCTACTGACCAATATTTAGGTTATGATTATTAACTATTACTGCCATCACCAAGTAGTATTAAGCCGCTTGGCACAACCTAACCTCACTCCAACGGACAATCATGCCGATTGACATCGAGAACATGTGGGCGAATCTCTCTGATTCGTCCATTTTTCGTGTATTCCAACGATACACGGCCTCGTCAATGTATTGCTGAAGGTGCTCGTCACTAACGTCATGGTAGCAACCCGTAATCATCCTACGGAAATGACTCCAAAAACCCTCAATGGTGTTGGTAAATATGTCCCCAATCGCGTACTGTTCAGCACCGTGATTAACGATGGCGTGACCGTAACCCAACTTGGTCAGACCATTGTAGGCGTTCAACTCATCGGTAATGACTGTTGAACCCTCAGCAACGAACTGCTTGATAATGGGCTGCAATGTGGCCTTGTCGGTCTTTTCAACAACGAACGCGTGAACGTAACTCATGGGAATTACGTCACCCTTTTCATCCTCGATGTAGGTTCGCTCCATCATACCGAATACGGGGGTCTTGGTCTTGGTTGAACGGCCTTGGGTATGGGGCGTTCTCATGGATTTGTGCTTCCACTTCTCCTTGCCACCGATGTACACCTCATCGCACTCCACAGTGCCCTCAAAGGCTTCTGCATCGCTCTGAGGATAAAGCAAGCGGATTTTCTGCAACATATACCATGCGCTTGCTTGGGTGATATCAAGGTCGCGGCTCAACTGATGAGAGGAAATGCCTTTCTTATGGCTGCTGATAAGGTACATGGCCACGAACCACTTGATAAGCGGCATCTTAGTATTCTCGAAGATTGTACCCACAAGACAGGAGAAGTTCTTGAGGCAGTGGTTGCAACGGAAACGTCCGTCACCACGCTTGGAGCAATGATGTGCGCCACAGTAGGGACAAACCACGTCACCGTCATCCCAACGTGACTCGATGATGGCCTGTTGGCACTTCTCCTTAGTGTTGAAGTAAGAAGTGAGTGAGATAATGTTATTGAACTTTGCGAAGTTAATCATACCAATATACCGTTTTTGTATTAAAGTAATGCAAAGTTCGCGACTTTTCCAGTAAATCCGGAATATTTTTAGCTAAAGAATGCTAGAAAACCCGCAAACCGATAAAGATTCGCGGGTTTTAGTGGGCCAACAGCTATATCATTGCCAAAATAATTGTACTCCAGCCCACTTACGCTGAGGGGGACTCGGACCGATTTGTAGTCCCCTGTTTTGGGATATAACATACTAAATCAAGTGATGCGACAAATTAATCATTGATTTGTAATCTACTGATAACCAAATGTTTTCATTAGTTTATGTTATCACATGATTAAATACCTTATGTCTGTTATGGTCTATTATTTCAAGCTTTATTTGTTTAGGTATTGATGGTTATTCAGATATTTTACTACAGCGGACCAGTCGGGGAACTTGGGTGAGCCAAATTGGATTAACTCGCCCTTGAACTCCTTGGCGCCGCTCTTCTCGCGATCATCGATCAGGAAGTCGCCGCGGTTGAGGTCTTTGTGGTGAGAGATGATGAGTCGTTTGTAGAAGATGGAGTCTTTTCCCTTGCCGAAGTAGCGCTGTATCCACTCCAGTTTGTCGCACCAGGCAGACGGGTTGAGCCATGGGGCCGTGGAGAGGATGTAGAGGTCGAAGAATTTGTTCAGTTCCTGCATGGCTTCGATAGCGCCAGGCATCGGGTCCATCAACGAGAAGATTCCGGGGATATCGTCATAATGTGGCTTACCCGTGCCGTCATCGGCATATTCGGCTTTGACCGCTTCAGGCACACGGTCAAGTCCGCTCTGGAAATCAACCAGGACATTATCCATATCGACATACACGATTTTTCCGCATTTCAAACTTGTGTTTCTGCTAATTTTAAATCCCATAATCTATACTTTTTTTAATTGATGATTCCTACTCCCTTCAAGTGAGCGTTTCAGATGCCTCTCATATTCTAGTTAATTAAAACCTATTCTTTGGGCTTTAGCGGCGGATTGCATGGTCTCGGCCTTGCAGTAGTCCATGAGAGTGGAGAGGCGTTCAGTGGCATTTCCCTCGCCATACAGGACTCGGTTGATGGTGTCTTTGCGGGCGATGTTCTCGATTTGGCCTCCGCTCAGCTCATAGGCTTGCGCCAAGACACTGGCATCACTGTCGCTCAGACCAGACACCATACTTTGCCAGATGCGAGTGCGCACCTTGGCGTCCGGCTTTTCAAACTCGATTTTATAGAGGAAACGACGCTCGAAGGCGCTGTCCAGATTAGTGGCGAGATTGGTCGTTGCGATGAGGATACCGTTCAGGTCTTCCATCTCCTGCAGGATGATGTTCTGGATGGTATTCTCCATCTTGTCCACGGCACTCTCGGCACCGTTCTTGCGCACCCCGAAGATGGCATCGGCCTCGTTGAACAACAGGATAGGTGCCACATTGCTTCGCTTGACCATTTCACGGTACTTGTCAAAGAGCGCTTTGATGTTCTTCTCGCTGTCACCAACCCATTTGCTCTTGATTTGCGGTACGTCCACCGCCATGACACATCGGCCCGTCTTTTTTGCCAGCTGATAAACCGACTCGGTCTTTCCCGTTCCTGGAGCGCCATAGAACAAGCAGGCGAAGCCCGTGCGGAAACCGCTGTCCATCATGCGCTGCTGAATCTGCTTGAATTTGTCGGCCTCGAGGAAAGAATTCAGTTCTTTGATCTGCTGCGCCATTGCCTTGGGATAAAACAGGACCTTGGGCGTGATGCCGTCAGGATAGAGCACATTGCTCAGTTTCATCTCGGGCTCGGTAAGGTCAAATTCTGCCAGCAAGTCAGTTTTTGCCTTACTGGTCAACGTGAACGTCGAAGTGTTTGCCCTGCCGTCTTCACAGACGGGTTCAATCAATCCCATTTGTGCAAGAATATGTGCGCCATGCGCCAGATGCATCACGGTCGAACGGTGTTCGTAACATCGCTCATAAAGGCACTTTAACTGATGGCTGCAAATGCGATTATCATCCTCGTTGATGAGCTGGCTGCAGAAGAACGAGAGAAGCATCATGTTGGCGCAGGGGAGCTTCAGGTCAAGCATCTTTCGGGCAAAGCCGATATGCAGGTTGTCCTTGAAGAGACTCAACAAGTCTTGGCCCAAATCATCGGGACTGATGTCGTTATTATCCAGAGCATCGAACCATGTGCCCATCAGGTCGAGCATTGCAGGGGCATCTTCAACCGTCAGTTTGGGTAAGATTTGTGCTTTGTTTTCCTGCAGGGCATTGATTACATGCTCGGGAATGTCAAAGGCCTCACGTTCCCGGTTACGATAGCGCATCAGCCTCATCTTTATCATGGCCTTAATGTCGGCATCAAAAGAAAGGCTCGCGACATTTCTCATATTGAGGTGATGTGATAACTCGATGAGACTCACATTGCGGGGGCCGCATTCGACCGTGATGCAGAACAGGATGGCTTGCTGCGGCGTGATGTTGTACGCCTCGGCGACCAGTTTGATTTCTTTCTTGCATTGCTTCAGGAACAGGTCGCACAATTGCGATTCACAGGATTTCTCAACGATGGTCTCGACAGCTTTCATCAAGGTGAGTTGCTTGCTGGTTGTACGCTTGGTTGTTTTGTTCTCTTTCTCCATTGTAAAACGATATTTTGGTTGATAAATTGCGATGAAACTTGCGTCGCACCCGATAAACGAGCACAACAATGATGATGTTAATCATTGATATTGAGCGGATGTTATTTGCAATCCGCCCAATATCAAGCGGATGCAACCAATTAGGCTGCAAGGGTTCGTTGCGAAATTGGAGTCAAGTGGAAATGTTTGATGAGTTTTTCAAGGAGTTGGTCGGTTTGATTTTTGTCAAGCCCAAAGAAGGATATTTCGAGTTTTTCGAGGTCCCCCCAGCATTCAATGTGTTTGTTGTAAAGGTAGTTGTGTACCCGGTTGTAAGTTCTCAGTGAAGTAGTTTTGATTGTTGTCATAATTGTAATTATTTAAAAGTTAAAAATGAAATTCGTCAGTAATATGTAAACATGGCCCAAAAAATTCAAAAATTTCGGTAATATTTTTCATTTTTTCAAGCCATTGATATATAGGCATTTGGAAATGCGTGAATATGACAACATTTTGATGATAAGAGCACCGTTAGTGCCCCATCAATCCCAAGAGAAGTTCTCGCCGCTCTTGTAGAGATGCACTTCATAGCCCCCTTTCTTCAGCTTCTCGGCAAGGAAATCACACTGTCTGCCCGTGGAGATTTCCCACTTGCGTTCCGGCTTGCTGTACTCGATGGTCTCGATGGAGTCATGAACGATGACGTGTCGCAGGTTGGAGCAGCCGGCAAAGGCATTGAGGCCAATCTCCTTCAAACCCTCAGGGATGTAGATTGCCTCCAAGGAGTCGAGATTCTGGAACGCGTGGTCCTTGATTTCCTTGACATAATACGGGAAAATGATGCAGACGGGGTTCTCACAGGCCGAGCCGACGGCAACCCTGTCTTGAGTGATCTTCACACCGTCAGTGACCTCAACACCATTCCTAAAGAATTTCACACCATAATTTGTAATTGCTAATCCCATAATCAATGATTTATTTAGTTGTTCCTACTCCCTTCAAGTGAGCGTTTCGGATACCTCTCATTATTATATGACTTGTTCGCTTCAACAAACAATTGGAATTTTTCCGAGATAAAATATACTGAAATTTATCTGGCTGGCCAAATTCTAATGAATAATTTAACTCATTTTAACGAATAATTATTCAGATAGACAAGGCGCATATTTAATATAGAAACATCCAGGAAATAAATTCAAAATCTGGACCAACTTTTTTCGTTATGGTCGCTTTTTTTGTTCATGCGGCAAGGGGATGCTGCATGGTTGGTTTCAGGTGAAAGTGTTTGGTAAAGGCATTGAGAAGGAGCTCAGCTTCAGTCCGTTCTAGGTTAAAAAGGGTCAATTCAGTTTCATTATTGCACAACATGGTCTGGACATTTTTGTTGTAGAAATAGTTGTGGGCACGATTCATCAGATAAGGATTGCTGATTTTAATTGAAATGGTCATAACTGAAATGATTTATATTGTTCAACATGCTTTTATACTATTAATATAGTAATTTTTGGAAAAAAATTCAAAATTTCGGGCAACTATTTTCATTTGGGGCGTCGAAACTCCTAATTCTGGTAGTCTATTGTGCTTTTCATGGGTACCGGGAGTTCGGCTGGCAAATCAGGGTATTGCTTTCGCAGGGTAGCAAGTACACGTTCACTGACATCTAATTCATGCTGCAGCGTGGCAATGCGGGTCTTATGGTCATTGATGCGATCAACAAGAGAGGCGAGGATAAACTGCACAGCATCATCGCGGCTGGTAAACGTCGAGTAATCGTCAACCGAATGAGCATCTTTGACAACAACTTCGGCATTGCTCATCACTTGACGATACTCACCGCCCGAGCGCAAAATCTCAACAACAGTCGCCCGTTTTACGGCATAACGATTATTTGGCGAAATGTAATACACAACGTCGCCGACTTCAGCTCGCGGCTTAAAACAAGGAAGTTCTGGCATCTGTAATCTCATAATCGTACTTTATTAAGAATGATTTTCACACTTATAACATAGTACGAAAATGAAAAAATTCAAAAGGAACACAAATTTTCTATGTGCTTCTCTAATTAATTTACTGAGCAGTAGCCTGTTGATTGATTGTTAAAAATGCTGATTGCTTCCTGGATGTTTTGTGTTATTCCGTTACCGATCTCAGTTTTTGCCAGACTTTTACCATGGCTAGGGTGTCGAGTTCGCAGTAGCGGAGCAGGGCTTCGCGGGTTGCTGCGGCCTCGTCGGGGGCCATGTGCTGAATCTGGGGGAAGATGGTCATGGCGGCGACGCCGTTCTGCACACGCTCATCGAGGTTATGGTAGTCGAGTGACGGGTCATCGGGGAACAGGGCGGGCAGCACGCTCTTGATGGAGAATGAACCGCCCATCGCTGGCACATAATAATGCCTGGCTCGGAAAGGCGTGATCAGATCCACGATATGGTCGGATATATTGAGCAGATGTGCCGACAAGTCGGGATATAAACCAGCCAACTCTTTAATGCGAGTGCACTCAAAGGCTTTGTTGTAGGCCAACGAGCAGACGTTCATCGGTATGTCTTGGCACAAGCGCTCAGCAAGGGCCCGCCTAGGGTCACTGCCGTCACTGGGTGCCAAGAATTCTTTGTGAACCAACTTACCGCCCTCATGCTCGATGATATGCAACGAGTATTGGAAAGTAACCTGCTGATACGGCCGAATGTGGTCAAATGGCGGAATGGTTGGCTGAAAGGTCTCGAAGTCCAGGAAATAGAGCGGATAGGAAAGTCCGTCAAGGAAGTCTCTGATACCCTCATGTTCGATATGTTCGGTGCCAGTCAACGTACATTCAACCTGTAACTGCTGCATATCGCTCAAGGATTCGTCACGCAAATCCTCAAAGGTAATTTTACCGGCATTGTAGTATTCCCATTTCTTGTCGGCTTTCATCCTGTAAAGGTCAAATACGGTGGGCTCGCCCTCGTCCTGTGTCAAACCCTGCTGAGCAGCGCAATATTGCCAAAAGCCGCATTCGTATGGATCGGCACAATGAGGTCCTATGGCACGTTCAGGCTCCTGCTCCTGTTCCAATGTTTGCTTGGCGAGTTGCACTCTGGCAGGGACCAACGGATACTCATCATCAACTTTATCCTTAAGGTTGATAATTCGGAACAACTGGTGAATGTCTAGGTCTCCCACGCGTTCATAGTCACCATTGATGGTCACCAGATAGGTGCCAGTCACCTTTACACCGCATTGCTCGAGAACCCATCGCTGGAAGGCGATATCCACGGCATATTTGTCAAACTTGTCAGGCAATTGGACCTCATCACCGCTATGGCTTGAGGAACTTTTCACTTCATAGATGGCCCATCCGCGTCCCTCGCGGCGCAGGATGTCAACTGCACAATAGCAGCCCTCGTATGAGAACGATGCCTCGCAGATGACCTCGGTGCCACGGTCCATTTCCTGATTGGTTTTCTCAATCATCGCTTTGAGATCGAGTTTCCCTTCAGCAGTGTGCGTAGTCACCTCAACAAAGGGTCCGAAGAGCCCCATCGCCAGGTCGCCCACTTCGTTGCCTGCGTCAAACCGGGCTTGCAGGTTAGGGTCCTCAGGTTGCAGTTCCGGGTGATAAACTCGAAGCCATAAGGCCTTGCTGCACTGGCAGAAGGTGGTGTATCTTGATTTGGAAAGTCCTGGCATATGTAGTGATAAATGGTTAATTATTGGATTGCAAAGATAACAAATCTATGGCATATTTCCCAACTTTTGATAAAAAAGCAACCTAATGAAATTTTTATCGATTTTCGTTTTAATATTTTGGGGGCATTTTTACATTTTAAGACCAAAATTAGGAACTAATGATTTTTAAGATTATGAACAAGGACAAGATTTTTATGGTAACGATTCATGTTGTGGCAGGTGTGGTGATGATAGCAGTATGCTGGTCGCCTGAGATTGTTGGTAACATCTCGGTCTGGAACAAACTGTTCTGTACCGCGGCTATCATTCTCCTGCTGCGGTTCCACTACTGGTGCCAGCAATATGAGCCCTGACACCAGCAGAGGCTACACGGTTGATTACTCCGCAAGGATTTTTTGGGCTGCGGGAATGATGACGTCGCGAATGACCTGATCGTTCATGCGGTGCTCGCCGTGGAAATCATCCACATGGGTGAAATGCTGGGCAAACTCAGCCTTGCAGTTGACCAGTGTATCCCCGTCGGCAAAGAAGCCCCAACACAGGGACTGGTTTTCACTCGTGATGCCGTCAAACAGGTGCTGCTCCATCTCTTTGAAGTGCTCAGTGATTTCTTCGGTAATCGTGAAATGTGTCTGGCCATCGGCTGTCGGCTGGAAACGCTCGAAGGTGCCTACCTGGAGGATATCCTTTTTATGCGACATGTGCAGAGCGGGATTAACGCAAATGCGGGGATAATCCGACATCTGCATGGCATACATGCCACCCATGCTGGTACCGATGATGAGATCAACTCTATTCTCAGCACAGTAATTCTTCAGAAAAGGCAATGCCTCTTCAGGGTCTACAGGAATATCCGGGGCAATCACATTGAACTCTGGCATATTCTTGGCAAGACAAGTTGCTGAATTACTTTGGCTGCTGGATCCATAGCCATGAAAATAAACGATAGTTTTCATTGTTTCATTAAGTGTTGTTACGTTGTTTTTATTTCCGACATCAAATATACAAAAACTTTTCAAATAAAGCAAATAGTCCTCTGAAAAAACTGCAGCGAAAGAGCAAACTCAAATAAGCAGACTAATGCTTTTATCCGTCAAAATCGGCCCTCGAAGCCCAAGCGATAGAGATTCATTTTAATCTTTGGCCCTTGATTCCGTTAGTTCCACAAAGATAAATTAAGAGGATGAATCATTCTCCAGTTTTTTCTTATTGGGACATCTTCATTTGAATAATAATCAATTACAAAAAAGCCTTATCATACCTAATTAATTGTTCTAGGTCTATGCTATGTGGTTGAAACAAGGAGAACGGAACGGGAAACATGAACTGTCATACTAATAGTTCTTTTTATCATGGTTTTTGGGGTGGTTTGGTTGGTAGTTGAGGAAATTGTTGTACCTTTGCGGCCGTAAATGATGGTAATCGGGTGGCTTTGGGCCACTGCGATGCAAGGGAATCCGGTGAGAGTCCGGAACTGTACCTGCAGCTGTAATCCCCTCAAACACAGGGTCTGCTTACTAAATGTCACTGGCCGTGGACATGGCTGGGAAGGCAAAGCAGACTGGGGAAAAGTCAGAAGACCTGCCATATCAGTTAATAGTTTATAGTTAACAGTCAATAGTTGGTTTTGCGAACTATTATGACTGGGAACTATAGACTAGAGACTAAAAACTATTTAGTACGTTCACTCAGGAACAGGTGTGACGGAAAGCAAATGAAGAAAAGAAAAAGACTGACAGCAGCAGTGCTGGCTTTATGCACGTTTGCGGCTGTCAATGGACAGAATGACATCTGGAGGCAGGATAGTCTGCCCGAGGTGGTAGTAACGGGTACTGGCACGCAGCACCTGCTGAAGGATGCGCCCGTACAGACCGAGGTGATTACCAGCAAGATGCTGCGCAACTATGCAGGCAAGAGCATCGAGGACATCCTGGGTGGTCTCACTGCGTCGTTTGCCTTCAATCAGGATGACATGGGCTCCCAAATGCAACTGAACGGCTTGGGCAACAGCTATATCTTGGTTTTGATTGACGGCAAGCGCATCCATGGCGACGTGGGCGGGCAAAATGACTTGTCGCTGATTGACCCGCAGAATATCGAGAAAATCGAAATCGTGAAGGGTGCGTCGAGTGCGCTCTATGGCTCGGATGCCATTGCAGGTGTAGTAAACATCATCACCAAGAAACACCGCGAGGAGGGTTTGCTGATTGAAAACACCACACGCGTGGGTAGCTATGGCGACGTGCGTCAGCACAATGGTCTGGCGTTAAACTACGGCAAATTCAGCTCCTACACCAACTTCCAGCTGCAGCACAGCGACGGCTGGCAGAACACCTCGGTCGAGCATACCGAAGGCTCTGAGCCTCCCATCACCGACTCCCGCAACAAGACCGTGAACCGCCATACAAACTGGCAGGTCGCTGAGCGGTTGACCTATCAGCCGACAAAGAATCTGGAATTCTATGCCGACGGCAGCACCTACTGGAAGCGCATCTACCGCGTGAGCGGCCATCATCCCCACTACGACGTGAAAACCTGGGACATGGAGTACCACAACGGCTCGGCATCTGTTGGCGGCAAGTGGAACAAGTCAAAGACCGACTACATTTCGCTCGACGTGGACTGGCACCGCCATGCCTATTATTACTACTACACCGCCACCACGCTCGTCGAGGACTACGAGAAGAGCGCGGGCACAGCCTACTATCCCTACTACCCCTATCTTCCTGACCAAAAGGAACTGCAGAGTGACCAGCAACGCACGATGGCGGCCTTGAAGGGTGTGTTCACCCTACCCTACGAGAACATCCTGAGTGCCGGTGCAGAGTTCCGCTACGACTGGCTGCATGCCCCAACCCGTGTCAAGGGCGGCAAGGCCAGCGACTGGACCGCTGCCGTATATGTGCAGGACGAATTCAACCTCATCCACAACGTGAACATCACCGCCGGCTTGCGTCTGAACCAAAACGAGCAGTTCGGCACCAAATTGACGCCCAAGGTGTCGGCAATGTGGAAGATTGGACAACCCTGGCGCTTGCGTGCCACTTGGAGCCAGGGCTTCAAGACGCCCGCCATCCGCGAACTGTTCTATCGCTACGTGCGCCAGATGAGTGGCACCTATCTCTACCTTGGCAACACCGACCTCAAGCCCCAGTCGAGCAACTATTTCTCGCTAAGCGGCGAATATGGTTGGCGGGGCTTGAATGTGACCGTCACGGGTTATTATAATAAGGTTAAAGACATGATTGCCCTGGTGACGATTCCCAACTATCAGGCCCCTGACGAGTATATCATCCAATATGACCCCGTCAAAACGCGTCAGTACCAGAACATTGAGGACGCCAAGACCTACGGCGTTGACGTGAATGTCAATTACCAGTGGCGCGAGTTTGCTTTCGGTCTGGGCTACAGTTACCTGGACACCGATGCCAACCAATATGACACCAACCACGACAAGATGCGCAAAGTCACCATCGACGGCATGGCCCACCACAAGGGCAACTGGTTTGCCACCTGGGGACATCGTTTCTCGAATGACTACCGCTTGGGCGTGGGCATCTATGGCCGCATGTCGAGCAAACGCTATTATCAGGACGACGGCAACGGCAAGGGCTACCAGACCTGGCGCCTGTCCACCACGCATGACCTGGGTCACTTCAAGGCGACTACCTGGCGCGTAGAGACTGGTGTGGACAACATTTTCAACTACTGCGACCGCACGCCTCACGGACTGCACCTGGGCACGACAACCCCAGGGCGCACAGGCTATGTGTCCCTGACTATCCGCTTCAATCAAGGAAAGAAACTTTTTAATAAGTATAAGTCTAACTATAAACAACAAAACAATGATGAAGATTAAATCTTTATTGATTGCCATGATGGCAATCTGTCTGACCATGGGTATCACTTCCTGTAAAGATGACAAGGACGATCCCGTTGAGAACAACTACACCATTTACCAGAAAGCCGTTACTCAGACCGTGAAGTCACAGAAGAAGAGCGACAAGGCTATCCTGCTGGTTGCCTTTGGCTCAACCTGGGAGCAGGCTTACAACGCATTTGATGCCACTGTAGCCGCCTACAAGCAGGCTTTCCCCGGTTATGACGTATTCCTGTCATTCTCCTCTGCCATCTGCATCAACCGCGCAGCTGCCGGTGAGAATGTTGACCCCCGCAATTTCTATGCTCCTCCCTTCTGGCTCAACGCCTTTGCCGAGGTTGAGTACATGGAAATCGTCGTTCAATCGCTGCAGGTGATTCCCGGTGAGGAATATACCCGCGTGATTAACTACATCAAGGACTTTGCCAACAACGCCAACGGTGACATCAGCGACAAGTATCTGTCGATTGTTGACCTCAAGCTGGGTGTGCCCCTGTTGCAGGATGCCGAGGCTGATGTGAACCTCGTTGCCACCGAGCTGAACAAGCTCTACAACAAGCAGGCTAGCGAGGGTGTTGTTGCCTTTATGGGCCACGGTAACCCCGACTCCTATGACACCTACAAGGCAAACGTGCGCTATACCCAGCTCGAGGAGGCCCTCCAGCAGTTCAACAAGAACTACTTTGTGGGTACCGTTGACATGATGGACAACTTCAAGACCGACGTATATGAGCGTATGGTTGCCGCCGGTATCACCAGCGGTAAGGTATATTGCCACCCCCTGATGTCGATTGACGGTGACCATGGTCACAACGACATGGCAGGTGATGACGATGACAACTGGGACGGCACCAAGTTCACCCCCAACGATGAGGGTGAGGTTGAGGACACCTCCTGGAAGATGTACTTCCACCACTTGGGTTACGAGTGCAACAATTCGACCATGATTGAGAAGGGTCTGCTGGAGCTCCCCACCATCCGTCAAGTGTGGATGAACCACACCCGTGACGCCATCAACGGCGAGCCCCTCGATTTCTACCACAGCAAGAATCCCGAGTAAATCAATTCAAAACTACGAATTACACTAATTAAACTAATTGACTCGCAACGAAACATTCATTAAATTGGTGTAATTCGTAGTTTAAACTTTAACAAAAGTGATTAAGAAAATCATATTAATTACAGTGGCACTCCTTTCCTGGAGTGCTGCTGTTTCCCAAATCCACAAGATGGAACGCAGCGACTCGTCGATGATGAGCCGCTCTTATACCTTAAATCCCGTGGTTGTGACCGGTTCGGGTCACCACCAGCGCCTGAAATCCACCGCCACTCCAGTCCATGTACTCAGCAGTCAAGAAATCAAGGAGCAAGGTATCACCACCTTTGATGGTGCCTTGACGCGCATGATGCCCCAAGTATCGATGGCGCCCAACTCGATGGGTACTTTCTTGAGGCTCAACGGACTGGGAAACAAGTATATTTTGATTTTGATTAATGGCCAGAAACTGACGGGCGATATCTCCAATAACGTCGATTTGAACCGCATCAACATGGCGCGCGTGAAACGCATCGAGGTGCTCGACGGTGCCGCTTCGTCGCTCTACGGCTCGGACGCTATCGCCGGTGTCATCAACATCATCACCGACCAGCCCACACGCGATTTGGTGAGTGTGACCAGCGACACGCGCGTGTCGGGCCATGGCCAACTGACCGAAAACATTGCCCTGGACATCTACAAGAACGGCTTCGGCTCCTATACCTCATTCTCGCGTGACCGAGCCGACAGTTACCGCATCAATGATGTGGAGTACATCAAGGGCTCTGAAACCGAGACCCAGCCGACCATTGCACCGTTCTTCACGGGCTATCGCGCTAACCTCGTGGGCCAAAAGTTCACCTATGCCCCCAACGAGCACCTGGCGCTGAATGCCGGCATCGACTACTCCTACAAGATTACCGACCGCCCTGCAACCCGCAAAGACATCACTGGCGGCACCGACTATGAGATGCGTTACAAGGGCCTGCGCTGGAACGTGGGCGGTATCTACAAGTTCACGAGCCGCAACTCGTTGCAGACCGATTTCACGGTCGACCGTTTCCGCTACGGCAAGCAATATGACGTAGCGACCAAGAACTATGCCATCGGTGATTATGTGCAGTCCAAAAAGCAGCGCTCGATGGAAGGCCAATTGAAAGCCATCCTGGGGCTGATGAAAAATTCAACGACCATTTTCGGTGCCGACTGGCGCAAGGATTACCTCACCGCCACATCGGGCAACATCAAGCAGAACGTCTATACGGCAGCCGCCTTTGCCCAGCACGAGATGACCTTTTTTGACCGACTCACTGCCACGGCGGGACTGCGCCTGACCTATCACGAGACCTTCAACTGGCATCTCACGCCCAAAGCCACGCTGATGTATGCCCCTGGCAACTTCCGCCTGCGTGCCACCTATTCGGCGAGTTTCCGCGCTCCAGGTCTTGACGAGTTGTATTACCACTATTTCTCGGTCAATCGTGGCAAGGCTCAGATTATCTTCGGCAACAAGGACCTCAAGCCCGAGAAGAGCAACTATTTCTCGCTCAATGCCGAGTATCGCAGCAATATCCTTGCCGTGAGCGTGACGGGCTTCATCAACCGCATCAACGACATGGTCATCAGGCAGAACATCGATGTGGATGCCACCTCACTGGCCATGCTACGGGCCGAATTTCCCGAGATGACTGATGACCAGGCTCATAGCCTCGAACGCTACTCGCTTTACAAGAACAGCGACAAGGGCGACGTCAAGGGCGTGCAAGTAAACGTGTCAGCCAACCTGTTCCGTGGCTTCAACCTGTCGGCTAACTACGTTTACACCTATGCCCGCACCTGCAGCGGAGACCAATGGACACCGCTGGAGCGCAGCATCCGCAATGCCGCCACTATTGCAGCCAACTATTTCCACAGTTGGGGAAATTACGGCCTTAACGTGAACATCAACGGCAGGTTGCAATCCAAGACCTACTATCCCGACTATGAGGATGCTCCAGGCTATGGTATCTGGAACCTAAACACGTCTCACTCATTTGATGGGTTGAAACATTTGTATCTGGAGCCGAGCATCGGCATCGACAACATCTTTGACAAAGTGGACCGCCGCATCGACTCTTCCAACCGCAAGTATGCCCTGTATTCCCCGGGCCGCATGCTCGTGATTGGTCTGAAATTGAAAATCAAGTAACCTTATATTGTAATCATTATGGAGGATTGTCGGGAGACAGTGCCTCCATTTTTAATCTTTTTTGCTAAATTTGCGACTGATATGAGTAAAATTATAGTAGCAGGCATCGGACCTGGCAGTAAAGAAGATATTACGCCCGCCGTACTTGAAGCAGTGCGCGCAGCTGACGCCATTGTGGGTTATAAATACTATTTCCAGTTCATCCAGGAATACGTCAAGGAGGATTGCGAGTGCATCGACACGGGCATGAAGCGGGAACGCGAACGTGCCGAGCAGGCTTTTGAACTGGCCGAGCAAGGTAAGACCGTTGTTGTTATTTCCTCGGGGGACGCGGGCATCTATGGCATGACGCCGCTGGTTTTTGAGATGAAGCGTGAACGCCAATCTAACGTCGAGATTGAATCATTGCCCGGCATTTCAGCCTTTCAGAAAGCCGCTTCGTTGTTGGGCGCTCCTATCGGCCATGACCTATGCATCATTTCGCTCAGCGACTTGATGACCCCGTGGGAAGTGATTGAGCGCCGCATCAAGGCAGCCGCAGTGGGCGATTTTGTTACAGCCGTCTATAACCCCAAATCCAATGGCCGCTACTGGCAACTGTATCGCCTGGTAGAGCTGTTCCTGCAGCAACGCTCTGCCGATACTCCTGTGGGCTATGTCCGTCAGGCGGGACGCGATGAACAGGAAATCAAGGTGACCACACTCGGCGAGTTCGACCCCGTAGGCGTGGACATGTTCACCGTCATCCTCATCGGCAACTCCCAGTCCTATATCAGCGATAGTCACATCATCACCCCACGCGGTTATTATCGCGAACGCAATAACCAGGAGATGAAACCAGGCCAGCAGATTATGATAGAGTCGTTCCGCACTATCGAGAGCGAACTGCGCAACAAGGACATCCCGCTTGACCACAAGTGGGCGCTCCTGCACGCCATCCACACGACCGCCGACTTTGAGATGGAACGCATCCTCTATACCGATGATCATGCGGTGGAAACGCTCTATAACAAGGTCGCAAAAGGCGAAGTCAAGACCATCGTGACCGACGTGACGATGGTGACCAGCGGCATTCGCAAGGGTGCGCTGACACGATTAGGCGTGGAGGCCAAGTGCTACTTGAGTGACCCACGGGTTGCCGAAATGGCTACCACACAAGGCATCACCCGCACTCAGGCGGGCATCCGTCTGGCTGTTGAGGAACATCCCGACGCCCTGTTTGCCTTCGGGAATGCGCCGACGGCATTGATGGAACTGTGCGACCTCATCCGCAAGGGCAAGGCCCACCCCGCCGGCATCATCGCCGCGCCCGTAGGCTTTGTGCATGTGCGTGAGTCCAAACACATGGTCAAACCTTTCAAGGATATTCCAAAAATCATCGTCGATGGTCGCAAGGGCGGCAGTAACCTGGCTGCTACCCTGTGCAACGCCATTTTGACCTTTGACGATGCAGAACAACTCAAACCAGGACGAGACTTATGACACTCAATCAAGCAACATTTTTTCAAACAACCAAAACAACAATAATATAAGTAGTTTCTGTTGTTATTTGTTGTTCATGTTGTTTGACTGAAAAGGTAGTTGTTTGAACAATAATAATCAAGAATGATATGAAGTTTTATGTGATAGGTATCAGTGACGCACCTCGGCCTTTTTTACCACCAGAGGTGATAAGTCTTATCTGTAAAGGACGCATTTTCTCGGGTGGCAAACGCCATCACAGACTTGTCGCGCCCTATTTGCCCGAGGGGTCGCAATGGATTGAAATCACCACGCCGCTGGATGCGGTCTTTGAGCAGTATCACGACGAGGTGATTGTGTTTGCCAGCGGTGACCCGCTGTTCTTTGGGTTTGCCAACACCATCAAGCGCAAAATGCCTGATGCCGAGATTGTGCTTTTCCCTGCTTTTAACTCACTGCAACTATTGACGCATCGGCTTGTGATGCCTTATCATGATATGCGCATCGTATCATTGACGGGGCGTCCCTGGCCCGAATTTGACCGGGCATTGATTGAGCGAGCTGGAAAAATTGGTGTACTGACCGACAACGAACACACGCCAGCCGCTATCGCCAACAGAATGCTGGATTATGGCTACCATAACTATCAAATGTATGTGGGTGAGCATCTAGGCAATCCCAAGGAAGAACGCATCTCAAGCTGGACACTAGAAGAGGCCGCCAAACAGGACTTTGATTATCCCAACTGCCTCATTCTGGTCGGTAATGACTCGAGACCACGATATTTTGGCATTCCCGAGAGCGAGTTCGCGTTGCTTGATGGCAGGGAGAAGATGATTACCAAGTCACCCATACGCCTATTGACCATGCAAGCCTTGGAATTGCCCCAAAAGAAAGTCCTGTGGGACATAGGCTTCTGCACGGGAAGCGTGTCTATCGAGGCACGGTTGCAGTTCCCGCACCTGTATGTCGAGGCCTTCGAAGTCAGACCCGAGTGCGAAACATTGATACAGGAAAACAGCCGACGCTTTGGCGTGCCAGGCATCAACGTCCACATTGGGAATTTTCTCGAAGCTGATATTGATACCCTACCCCGCCCCGATGCCGTTTTCATCGGCGGGCATAGCGGTCAGCTCAAGGAAATCATGGCACGCATATTGACCGTCCTGACCGATGACGGTTGCATTGTGTTGAACAGCGTCACCTCACCCATGGTGCATACCGACAGCCACCAACTGTTTAACGAGGCATGTGCCGAGTTGGGCTTGACACAGGAGCCGTCAACACGCATCATCTTGAACGACAACAACCCGATAGAGATACTTAAATGCAGAAGATAGCCATTATTCCCATCAGCGACGAGGGACACAATATTGCCAACACGCTCCAGCAAGAGTTCCAAGCCTCAATCATCAAACGTGCTGAGGTCGCCAAGCGATGGAAGGACTTCGATGCTTTTGTCTTTATTGGCGCGATGGGCATCTGCGTGCGCACGATAGCATCTCTCATCGAAGACAAGCATACCGACCCTGCAGTCGTCTGCGTGGATAGTATGGGGAACCATGTCATTTCGGTATTGTCAGGTCATGTGGGTGGAGCCAATGAACTGACTCGCCGTATTGCATCAGCCTTAGGCTCCGAAGCAGTTATTACGACCCAGAGCGACAATGCGGGACTGTGGGCACTCGACACACTGGAAGAGCGCTTTAACTGGCCCATCGCCAGCGAGGACGACATGAATGCTTGCATCTTTGCTTTTGTCAACCGCAAACCAACGGCTTTGTTTATGGAGGTTCGTGACGAAGGTACCGATTATCTAGAAAAGACCTTGCCCAACCACGTTACCATCATCAATGACCTGAACGAGGCTGACCCCAAGAAATATAAACTCCTCATCATGGTGACACCTTACCGCCGATATGCGCCTGAAGGCATGTTATCGCTGCATTTTGTGCCCATGGTGGGAACCATAGGTTTCGGACTCGCCCATCATCCTGACAATTACAAGTTCATCTATGACAAGATGGACGAGGCCTTGGCTGAATGGGGTATCTTGCCGTGTGCTTGCCGTTACTGCACCATCGACGTTAAAGCTGACGAGCCGTTTGTGCAACTATTAGAAGAGGGATATAACGAGACCATTGAATTCTTCACTGCCGAACAGTTGGCTGCCGTCGAGGTACCCAACCCCAGCGACACTGTCGCTAAGCATGTGGGCACTCCCAGCGTGTGCGAGGCAGCAGCCATCCTAGGCTCCAACCATGGCAAACTGATTGTGCCAAAAATCAAGGGCGAGAATTTCACTGTGGCTTTGGCTATCGACCGTAAGTACTTGCGCGACGAGGGAGGCTTTATCGAAATTGTGGGCGCTGGCCCCGGTGACCCCGATTTGGTGTCGGTGCGAGGCCGCAAGATGTTGGAACGAGCCGATTTGATTCTGTACGCGGGTTCTCTCGTTCCTCGTGAATTGACTCTTTGCGCTAAGCCCGGGGCAGTCGTTCGCAGTTCAGCAGGAATGAATCTGGAGGAGCAATGCGCGTTGATGAAGGAGTTCTATGACCAGGGAAAATTCATCGTGCGACTGCATACTGGAGACCCGTGCATCTTCGGAGCGATTCAGGAGCAGATGGCATTCTTTGACCAGCACAATATGAGTTATCACATCACGCCGGGCATCTCGTCATTCCTTGCCGCTGCCGCAGAACTGAGGAGCCAGTTCACCATCCCCGAGCGCACCCAGACTATTATCCTCACGCGTGGTGAGGGCCGCACGCCCATGCCCGAGAAGGAGCAACTGCATCTGCTGGCTCGCAGCCAGAGCACCATGTGCATTTTCCTCAGTGCCGCCATTGTCGATGACGTGCAGCGGGAATTGTTGATGGAATATCCCGAGGATACGCCCGTCGCTGCCTGTTACCACCTCACATGGCCCGACCAGCGCATCTACCGCGGCGTGCTGAAAGACCTCGCCAAGATTGTCCACGATAACAACCTCACGTTGACAACGATGCTCGTCGTTGGCGAAGCCATCGACAACCGTAAAGGCTTGTCAGAACTTTATAATAAACATTTTACCCATCTTTACCGGAAAGGGGAGAATGGCAAATGAAGGGGGTTTGTCATAATTCAAAGGCTAGAACTATAACCGCCCTGCGGGCGGGAAATTAAACAAATTAATTATAAAATTTTTATTAATTTGATAATAATGTCAATTTTAATTTAAAAATTTGTTTAATTTCCCGTGCGATAGCACGGTTTTATTGCTGGGTGGCAATTATGACACACCCTCCAAGAAATAGGCGATACATTTTGAGACACAAGATTTTGCGTCTCTACAGGTAGAAAAACTATGATTCTGGTTTTCGGTGGAACGACTGAGGGCCGCATGGCGGCTAAGGTGCTCGAAGAATCGGGCGCCACTTACTATTATTCCACCCGTAGCGATATCCAGGAGATCCAATTTGTCCACGGCGTCCACATCACTGGTGCAATGGAAGTGCCTGAGATGGTCACTTTCTGCCAGGAACATGGCATCCGCCTGATTGTTGATGCTGCCCACCCGTTTGCCGTCAATTTGCACCGCAATGTTATCGACCTTGCGGGACAAATAGGAGTGCCTGTCATTCGTTATGACCGTATCTATCCGTCCCATGACGAGGAAATCGTCTGGTGCAGGGACTATGACGATGCCATCAGCCAATTAGAAAAGCATGGCATTCATCGCCTGTTGGCACTAACTGGTGTGAATACTATTGCGAAACTGCGTGATTACTGGAGGGAACATGAATGTTGGTTCCGCATCCTGAACCGCGACGAATCGCTGGCCGGGGCACAAAAGGCGGGCTTTCCTGCTGACCATCTCGTTTATTACGAGAAAGATGACACCTCATCGCTGATTGAGCGACTGCACCCACAGGCTATCATCACTAAAGAAAGTGGAACGAGCGGCGGTTTCACGGAAAAAGTCGATGCTGCGCGACAAGCGGGAATCAAAGTCTTTGCCGTCGAACGGCCAGAATATCCCATGGCAGATGGCGTTACCGTTAAGCACGTCGATGGTCCTCATGGCCTGCGACGAATGGTGGAAAAACTGTTGCCTGAGTTTTATCCGTTGCATAGCGGATTGACCACAGGCACCTGTGCCACCGCTGCTGCTATTGCTGCAACCCTGCGACTGACCAGAGGCGAAACGCCAGCCTCGGTGCCCGTCATTTTGCCCGATGGTGAGACGATTGACGTCGAAGTGACTTATGGTGACGGCTATGCTGCCGTATTCAAGGAATCAGGCGACGATCCTGATGTGACCAATGGCATTGAGATTAGGGCAAGCGTCCAGCCTAGCGACCATTTCGAGATATTGGGCAGTGAGGGCGTCGGCAAATTTACCGTACCTGGTTTTGACTTTCCTCCGGGTGAGCCAGCCATCAACAAGGCCCCGCGGCAGATGATGCGCTACAACATCAAGGAAAACGTGAGCATTACCATCAGCGTTCCAAGTGGTGCCGAGATTGCACGCCGCACCTTCAACCCAAGACTGGGCATTGAGGGCGGTATCAGCATTATCGGCGTGTCGGGCATCGTCAAGCCCTTTAGCGAGGAAGCGTTTGTGGCAAGCATCCGCAAGTGCATGCAGGTCGCCAAGGCATCGGGCAGCGACCGCGTGGTCATCAACAGTGGCGGCAAGAGCGAGCGCTTTGTAAAAGCTCAATACACCGACCTGCCACAGCAAGCCTTTGTGGAATATGGCAATTACATCGGCGAGACCTTGGCCATCGCTAATGAACTCGATATCAAAAATGTCACCATGGGCGTGATGCTGGGCAAGGCGGTGAAACTCGCTGCGGGCAACCTCGACACCCACAGCCGCCACACCACGATGGACAAAGATTTCGTTATGAGCATGCTCCACGAGGCAAGCATTGACATCGACATCAGTGACCTCACCCTCGCCCGCGAACTGTGGGACAGAATCCCCCAAGAAAAACTCCAAGCTTTTGCCACGGTCGTCATCAACCACTGTAACCGCTACTGTTCTCCCCTACTCCCCAACGGCAATCTTACCATTCTCCTTATCACCGACACCGGCACTATCTACTCAGACAACAAGGACAACAAATAAACACAACAAGAGATAACAAAAACCGTTGTCCCAGTTGTCTATATTGGCTGTCAATGTTGTTTGAAAAGACTACTCGTAGGAGGTTTTGCGGCGGCGGTAGAGGACGTAGATGATGATGGGGGCGCCGATGAGGGCGGTGACGCTGTTGACAGGCATGGCTCCTTCGAAACCTGGTGCACGGGCAATCAGATTACAGATAAGAGCTAAGGCTGCGCCACACAGGGCGGTGGCGGGCATGAGTTTCCAATGGTCGCTGGTGCGGAAGATGCCGCGAGCCAGATGGGGCACTGCCATACCGATGAACATAATGGGACCGCAATAGGCGGTGACAATAGCTACCAATGTGCCTGAGCAGATGATAATCCAGGTGCGGGCGCGCTTGACGTTGACACCCAGGTTAGCGGCATAGCGGTCGCCCAGCAGCATGGCATTCAAAGGTTTTACCAACAGGAAACTCAAGGGCAGCAAGATGCACATGAGCACGACAAAAAGTATCATCTGGTCACCCGACACTCGCGAGAATGAACCGAGTCCCCAAACCACGAAAGCCTTGACATCTTCCTCGGGGCTGAGGAACTTGAGAACACCGATGATGGCGGTGGCAAGATAACCAATCATCACACCGATAATCAGCAGGGTAACATTGCCCCGCACCTTGCCCGAAATCCACACAATCAGCATCATCACGGCAATGGCACCGACGATGGCGGCTACCGACACGGCTGCATCACCCAAATAGCCAAGGCTACTCAACGCCACGCCGCCCAACTGTCCCGACAGCAGCACGACAAAGGCCACACCCAAACTTGCACCATTGGAGATGCCCAAGATGGAAGGGCCCGCCAGCGGGTTGTGAAAGATGGTCTGCATCATCAGACCGCTCACGGCAAGGCCCGCTCCCGCCACAATGGCAGTGAGCACCTGCGGCAGTCGGGAACTGAGGATGATATTTGTCCAGATTTCGTTTTCGCTGCCCTGACCGATAAGTATACGGCAAATGTCGCCCACCGGAATCTTAATAGAACCGATGAACAGGTTGACAATCACCATCACGAGGATTGTTACCACAAGGGCCAACATCAAGGGCAGCGTGCGTCTCATATTCTTATTCTAAAACTACGAATTACGCGAATTTCACAGATGTCGCAAGGCGTATTAATCGGATTAATTCGTGAAATTAGTAGTTTATTTGAGCAGGCGGTAGAAGGTGGGTTGGTAGTCCTTCTCGACCAGTTCGGGATGGAAGATGGCGACAAAGTCTTTCAGCAGCACGTCGGGTTTGACGGGGGCGATTTCGTAATAAGGCGTCTGCTTCATGTTGCAGTAGATGACCTTTTTCTCCTTGAACGCCTTGAGCATCTCGTTGCGGGGCTCGGAGGCCTTCAGCGCCTCGTAAGAGAAATCGCCATCGTAGCTGTTGAGGATGCGCCAGTAGTCGGCATTGGCCGACAGGGCATACATCTTCTCAAATTCGAGATCCTCGCCCGAGGTCTCATCGTCGTTGATAACATAGTCGGCACCGGCATCGCGGAAAATCTGCGCCAGGTAGTTCTTACCGCCCACGGCATGCCAGTTGCCATAGTGCATCTCGCCGCTGGTGACGGAGGGACGTTGCTCGACCTTGGCAGCTTTATCTTTCAACTCATTGTAGCGGCTCTCAATGCCTGCAAAAATCTCGGCGGCTTCTTTTTCCTTGCCGATGAACATGCCGATGAACTTAATCCACTCGGCCTGTCCCAGCGGGTCAAGCTCCTTATAGCCCAGATGGGGAACGAGCGTAATGCCGATTTCCTTGATGGCATCATAGCCACCGCGTTTGGACGGCGAAATGAAGATGACATCAGGATTGGCTGCCATCACCACCTCGGGGTCAAACTCACCCTCCATGCCGATTTTGACGATGCGTCCGTCCTTCACGCGCGCCTTGATATCTTCGTTAAAGAGGTTTTTCGTGCCAGTAATGCCCCTGACCACATCGTGGGCATCAAGGATGGTGAAATTGGACAGTTGCAGTGCTGTCATGCAGATGGTGCGCTCGATAGGCACCTTGACCTTGACATAGCCCTCAGGGACAACGGCATCGGCATCATGCACAAGTGCAAAATGGTCTTTTTTGCCCACATCAACCAGCCGAATGCCGGCAGAGTCACGAACGCTGAATCCTGTGGCATATTTCACGGTTATTTCTTCCATCGAACCTTTGTCCGACTTCGATTGCTTATCGCCCTGTGCAGAGCAGGCGCACAGCAGCACTAAAACTGCGATAATTCCAAATAATTTCTTCATTTTTCTGTTCATCTGATTTATGCTACAAAGGTACTAATTTTTAATGAGCAAGCCACACGAAAATCACCAAAAACTAGGAACTAGGGACTAGAAACTAGAAACTTCTTTGTATCTTTGCAGTATGGAAGATTCAGCTGTAAAAACAAGGTGGTTTGACAACATTTGGGCAGCGTTGATTTTTTTCACGCGTTTGCCTTTTTGGCGCATTCATCAACCACCGCAAGCGAGTTACAAAGCGGTCGTTGAGTATTGGCCTTTGACGGGCTGGCTCACGGGTGGTGCGATGGCAGCGACACTCTATTTCGGCAGCATGGTTTTGCCTCATGCCGTGGCGGTGATTGCAGCGATTGCCGTGCGCTTGCTGATTACCGGAGCACTGCACGAGGATGGCTTGGCAGACTTCTTCGACGGTTTTGGCGGCGGTGGCAATCGTGACCGCATTCTTGCCATCATGAAGGATTCCCACATCGGCACCTATGGCGTGCTGGGGCTCATCATCTACATGCTGCTGTTGGGCACAGCGCTCTATAGCCTGCCCGTAACCGTGGCGGCGCTTACTATCCTGGCAGCCGACCCGTTCGCCAAGATGGTAACGAGCCAACTGGTAAACATGCTTCCTTACGCCCGTCGTGAGGAAGAGGCCAAGAACAAGACCGTCTATCGCAAACCCTCGCTGGCTGCAGGATTGAGCCTTACCGTTCAAGGCCTGTTGCCGATGGCATTGATGATTTGGCTGACGGGCGTGCCCTGGTATCTGTTTATCGCAATACCACCTCTGGTGATGTATTTCCTGTACCTGCTTATGTTGCGCAAGATTCAAGGCTACACGGGCGATTGCTGCGGTGCTGTGTGTCTGTTGGTCGAACTGGCAGTATATCTTGTCGCATGCTCAATGCAGTGAACAGTTAATAGTTAATAGTTGCTAACTTCTAACCTCAATGGAAATCGTTTTGGTGAGACATACCAGCGTCGATGTGCCCAAGGGGACGTGTTACGGACAAACCGATGTGCCCGTGCGTGAAACTTTTGAGCAAGAGGCCGAATTGACTCGCCAGTCGCTGGAGCAGTTTCTGCCGTTTGACAAGGTGTTCTCGTCGCCGTTGACTCGCGCCCGCAAACTTGCTGCCTATTGCGGATACCCCGACGCAGAAACCGACGAACGCCTGCTGGAGATGGACATGGGCGAGTGGGAGATGCAACTCTACGACGAAATCCAGGACCCGCATCTGCAGGAATGGTACGACGACTATCTGTACCAGCCCACAACAGGAGGCGAAAGTTTCCTGCAGCAATACCGGCGTGTGGCGGCATTCCTTGACGAACTCAAGGGCAAGCCATACCAGCGTGTAGCCGTCTTTGCCCATGCCGGGGTACTCATCAGCGCCGGCATCCATGGTGGATTGTATTCTTGGGACAATGCTTGGAGCAATCTCCCCGATTACGGAGATTATATTATTGTAGAGACGCAAAATTTTGCGTCTCCCGAACATGGCGAATGATGCTGAGACGCAAGATTTTACGTCTCAACAAATAATGAACTAAAATGAGTAGAATCATACTGATTACTGGAGGACAACGCTCGGGCAAGAGCAGCTATGCCGAGGATTTGGCATTGAGTCTTGCCGATAACCCCGTGTACATGGCTACAGCCCATGTGTGGGACGATGAATTCCGTGAGCGTGTGCGCTATCACCAGGAACGCCGTGGCCCGCAGTGGACCAATATCGAAGAGGAAAAGTACCTGAGCCGCCACGACCTGACCTGGCGTGTGGTGGTCATTGACTGCGTGACATTGTGGCTGACCAATTTCTTCTTCGAGAGTCAAAATCAAGACACACAACTGACCTTAGCTGCTGTTAAAGAGGAATTTGACCGCTTCGTGGCACAAGATGCCACCTTCATCTTCGTGACCAACGAAATCGGCAGTGGCGGTGTGAGCGTGGATGCCGTGCAACGGCGGTTTACCGACCTGCAAGGCTGGATGAATCAATACATCGCTAGCCGTGCCGACGAAGTCATTCTCATGGTATCAGGAATCCCGGTCACAGTTAAGAGTTAATAATTAATAGTTAATAATTAATAGTTAATAGTTCTAGATTATCTAGACAATCTAGAATATCTAGAAACTAAGGACTAGGGACTAGGGACTAGAAACTAAAAATAATGAAACAATTCAATATACAACACACTGATAAGTCGCTGGAACAGAGCATCCAGCAGAAAATCGACCACCTGAACAAACCAAAGGGCTCGCTGGGTCGCCTCGAGGAACTGGCATTGCAGATTTGCCTCATCCAGCAGACCTTGACACCCAGTCTCGACCACCCCTGCCATCTGCTGCTGGGCGGCGACCACGGCATCGAGCGTGAGGGCGTGAGCGTGTCGCCACGCGAGGTCACCTGGCAACAGATGATCAACTTCACCCGTGGAGGTGGCGGCGTGAACATGTTCTGCCGTCAGCACGGTTTCAAATTGCGCATCGTGGACACGGGCGTGGATTATGACTTGAGCCATGTTGAGGGCATTATTGACCACAAGATTGCCCGTGGCACCCGCAATTTCCTGCACGAGCCCGCCATGACCGAGGAGGAGTTTGACCGTGCCATCCAGACCGGTTGCGACCTCGTGGATGACTGCATCGCCGAGGGGTGCCAAGTGCTGTGCATCGGCGAAATGGGCATTGCCAACACCTCGCCCTCAAGCATCTGGATGAGCCTGTTCGGCAACATTCCGCTCGATGAGTGCATCGGTGCAGGAGCTGGCCTTGACAATCCAGGTATCCAGCACAAGCGCGAAATCCTCGCCCAGGCGCTGCAACACTACCGTGATACGATGGAAAACACTGTCGAGAACGCCATTCGCTATTTCGGCGGGTTTGAAATGGTGACCGCCATCGGCGCAATGCTGCGAGGAGCCGAGAAGCACCTTGTCGTGCTGGTTGACGGCTTTATCATGACTGCCTGTGCCATAGCAGCCATACAACTCTACCCTGCAGCCCAGGACTACATGATTTTCGCCCATTGCGGCGACGAGAGCGGCCACCGCCGTATGCTCGACATCGTTCATGCCAAGCCCATCCTCAACCTGGGCCTGCGCCTCGGCGAGGGAACGGGAGCCCTCTGCGCCTATCCCATCATTGCCTCCTCAGTCCGCATGATTAACGAGATGAACAACTTCGACACTGCCCACATCACCAAATACTTCTAAAGGATATCGGCAAATAAAACTGAAGTGAAACTGCGAAGGCTGTTATTTAACTACTATATTCGCGAATTAAACCTGATTGACACAACGGATGTAAATCAGTAGTATTAGTGTAATTTGTAGTTTTATAATCGTCACCGATTCAACTGTTGACGATGGGTTTTGGTTTTTGCGACATATTTTTCGAGATACCAATTCTTGAAACTTTGGGCATACTCATCTCTCGAGCCACCCATAAAACCGTTCCAATAATCATATCGGCTGAACAGCAATGCTTTTAATCCTAGCGGTGTGCCGTCATCTTCAGGAAGGAGATTAGTCAAATCATATTCCTTGGAATAAAAATCGATCTTTTTTTGGAGTTTATCACATCCTTCCAGAATCCATGTCGTCCACACGCGTTCATAGTCCCAAAAGATGGCGTTTCCTTCTGGTAACGACTCTGGCACTTCGTCTTCGCCATTGTAATAACGGCAATCCAATATCAATTCTTCCCTTGTCATGACAGGTGCAAATATACGGCTTTTTCCCGAGAAATCTGCTATTAAGCGTGCAATGCCGAACTCACATTAATTTTGCGAACGACAAAAACGCATCACATTGAAAAATGTTGCACCTTTCTTCTTAAGAAAAAACAAATGCTTCGGATGACGGTTATTATAATATTAATGTGCGGTTGTTATTTTTCGTTTTTCTCATTCTTCTCATGTGCGTGTGTTTTCCCAATCAAGGGAGAATTCCATTTTTGTTGAGAAGAATACGCATGCATGGGAAAGAAGAGAAAAATGAGAAAACAGAAAAAGTGAAAATTATCTTGTCATTGAGATATAATAGTATTTAAATAATTGTCATGTTAATACTTGCGATAACATGCCATATATATAATTAAATATTTCTCATTCTTCTCATTTATATATGAGAATGAGAAAAATGAGAAAATATAATAATACGTGATAGCGTCTGTTTACATTAGGTTTAGCAGACCGATGGCAACGATGGTAAGGTTAATCATATCGACCTCGGCGAAACGGTTGATGCGGACGGCGGTATGCATATCCTGGGTGGTGAGTTCGCGGTCATTCTCACCGATGTAGGGCTTGTCGAAAAGTTCGCCGAAGTAGTAGTGGGGACCGCCAAAACGGCAGTTGAGGATTCCAGCAAGGGCGGCTTCAGGATAGCCGCTGTTGGGGCTGGCGTGCTTGCTGCCGTTTTTCCACACGAATTTCAGCAGCGACAACTTGCCCGATGCAATAACCATGAGCAGGGCGGTCAGTCGAGCAGGGATATAATTTGCCACATCGTCGATGCGGGCGGCCCAGCAGCCGAAATCCTTGTAACGCTCAGTGCGGTAGCCGACCATCGAGTCGAGGGTATTGACCATCTTGTAGGCAAGCATACCTGGCGTGCCTAGCAGCGCAAACCAGAACAACGGGGCTATCACGCCATCGCTCAGGTTCTCGGCAAGGGTTTCAAGAGCGGCAGTTCGCACCTCCTGGGCTGACAATTGCGAGGTGTCGCGCCCCACGATGCGGGCTACCTGCTTACGTCCCTCGTCCAGCGAACGGTCTAACGCCAAAAAGACCTCACGCACCTCGCGGATGAGCGTTGTTCCCGCCAAGCAATAGAAAATGATGATAGTATCCAAAACGAGCCACAGCATCGTGTTGGGAATTAGCCGTTTCAACCCCCACACAACAAAAAAGATGAGAAAAATGAGAAACACCGCCATCATGGCACCTTTTGCCATGCGGTGGCTGCCCTTATTGAGGCGATGCTCCCCCCACGAAATCATTTTGCCGAACCACACGACGGGATGCGGCAACCTCGCCGGGTCACCGAAGATAAAATCCAGCAACCATCCCAACAGCAACGGCAATATGAGAATCAAAATCTCTTTCATCTTATTATAAAACTACAAATTTCACGAATTACACAAATAAAGATGAATGCGATTGCCAATCAGTTTAATAAGCGTAATTCGTAGTTCCTTATGGCGGTGACGAGAGCGTCGTTTTCGGCGGGCGACTGGGTGGCGATGCGGAAGTGATGCAGTGTGAGGCCCGTGAAATTGGAGGCATCGCGGATAAGAATGCCATGCTCCTGTGCCAAGTTCTCCTTTAATTCGGCAGCCGTGGCAGGGGCGATGGTACACAGGAAGAAATTGGTTTGGGTTTCAAATGCCTCTATGCCTTCAATCTCGTTCAGCATATTGCGCAGGCGCTGAGTTTCAGCCAAATAGGACGCCAAATCGGGAATGGCGGTCTCACCTCGCTGCACGAGCCATTTGCCTGCCTCCAGCGACAGGGCGTTGATAGCCCAGGGGCGATATTGTTCCCGCAAGCGGCTGATAATTGCAGCAGATGCCGTGACATAGCCCAAGCGCAATCCGGGTACCGCATAGCGTTTGGTCATCGAGTGCAACAGGATGATGTCGTCACGACCGACGACCTCGGCAGGCTGCAGCAAGGGCGCTATCGTATAGTCCTCGTAGGACTGGTCCACGATGAGCAGGCGGTGACGCTCAGCCAAAGCAAACACGTCCTCGGTTGCCATGACATCGCCCGTGGGATTGTTGGGGTTGCACAGCCAGCACAAGGCGCCGTCCTCGTGCTCCTGATAGCCAAACACGCGACAGGCATCCTCATATTCCTTGAACGTGGGCTGCAGGACGTGGCAAGTTCCCTCATGGCGATAGGCTTGTGCAATCAGGTAGATAGCATCAACGGCACCACTGGTCACCAGCACCTCATCGGGACTGATACCGCAGTCCTTTGCAATCAGTTCTTCAAGAGATGCTGCCGAAGGCTCAGGATAAGAGCGCATGACGTCCATGCGGGTACGCAAGTAGGCATCCAGCGCACTCAAGTCAGTCCCATTATAGATGTTGGAACTGAAGTTCATCTTGATATTTTCATACCTGTACAGGTCGTCGCCGTGTCCTTCAATCATGGGCAGTCAAGATTTGGTAAATATGTTCCATATCGACATATCGGCGCACATGGGCAGCCAACTTATCGTATTGTTCCTCTTTTAAAGCCGCATAGTCAAACGGCTTGTCGCCCTCGTCAATTTTGTCCTTAAACGGCTCGAGCAGGAAATCGACAAAGGGCGCGTTGTCGAGGATGCCGTGGACATAGGTGCCCATACACTTGCCGTCGACGATGTAGCCGTCTTGGCGTCCGTCATCAAGATGCAGCAGGGGTGACGGCTTGGCATCACCCACGGGGTGCGTTTCGCCCTGATGAATCTCGTAGCCACCACCATATTGGCAAGTGACTTGACGCGTCTGCTTATCACCGTTCATCGTGGTCGTCGTGGGCAACAGTCCCAGTCCCGGCAACCGCTCGATGTCGCCCTCCACATGGTCGGGGTCAAGCACTTCCATACCCATCATCTGGTAACCGCCGCAGATGCCCAGCACGGCAGCACCCTCGCGGTGAGCCCTCACTATGGCCTGGGCGCAACCGTTGCGACGCAACTCATACAGGTCGTGCAGGGTGGATTTTGTACCCGGCAGGATGATGATGTCGGCCTTCTTGATATCCTCGGTATTGTTGGTGTAGAACAGATGTACCCGCGGGTCTCGTTCCAGGGCGTCAAAATCGGTGTAATTAGATAGATGTCGCAACATAACGACCGCCACATTGACTTTGCCACGCTCGGCCTGCATTGACTTTTGCGCCAGCGCCACGCTGTCCTCCTCCTCGATATAAATGTCTTTGTAATAAGGGATAACGCCCAACACCGGCACACCGCAGATGTCCTCGAGCATCTTGCGTCCCTCGTCAAACAGGCGCATGTCACCACGGAACTTGTTGATGATGATACCCTTGATAAGACGGCGGTCCTCAGGAGTCTGCAAAGCAATGCTGCCATAGACCGAAGCAAACACCCCACCACGGTCGATATCGCCCACTAGAATCACGTCGGCATGGGCATGACGCGCCATGGGCAGGTTTACCAAATCGGTGTCGCGCAGGTTAATCTCAGAAATGCTGCCAGCGCCCTCCATTACAATGGGATTGAAACGGGACGCCAAACGGTCAAAGGCAGCACACACCTCACGGCGATAGTCGATGTCAGACGTGCCTCGGCGCCAGTAGTCGTAGGCATTTTTGTTGCCAATGGGCTTGCCGTGCAGGATGACCTGCGAGGTGTGGTCAGATTGGGGTTTTAGCAAAAGCGGATTCATGTCGGTGTGGCATGGAATACCCGCAGCCTCGGCCTGAACTGCCTGGGCTCGACCGATTTCAAAGCCTTCGGGAGTCGCATAGGAGTTCAACGCCATATTCTGGGCCTTGAACGGGGCTGGGCTGTAACCGTCTTGCTTGAAGATGCGGCAGAAGGCAGCAGCAACGATGCTCTTGCCCACGTCGCTGCCCGTTCCGGCAAACATCACTGGATGCAATCGCTTGGTGTTCATTCTTTCTCGTTGGCTAAGACAAACAGATAATCAGACAGGCGGTTCATCATCACGAGCACATTCCGGTCAACAGGATGCTCCCGATGCAACGACCACAGGCGGCGCTCCACCGTGCGCGCGTGCGTGCGAGCCAAATGAATGAAAGCGGACAACTGCGAGCCTCCACCCGGCACAACAAAACCGCCCTGATAATTGGATGAGTCGATGGCTCGCTCCAGCTGGGCGGTAATATCTTGGGCATGGAGTTCACGGGGATTGACACTACCGTCGGGCGTAGCGATATGGCTCATGACGGTCATGAGTTCGCGCTGCACGGTGAGAATGAGCTGTAGAGCCGCAACATCTTGCGTCTCATCAAGCATCGACCGCACAACACCCAGTTGGGCGTTCAACTGGTCTATCTGCCCGTTGGTTTCGATGCGCAGGTCATCCTTCGGGACTCTCACCCCGTCACGCAGCGAGGCCTGTCCCTCATCTCCGGTCTTGGTATATATCTGTTTCATTGTATCAGTTGTCAGAAGGCGGATGCCAACTATTAACTATTCTCTATTAACTATTAACTAAATAAAGGTGTGTATAACTTGCCATAACATTCTTGTAGCGGATGACAGGCGTCGGCACGGGCTCGCCCTTGGCGTTATAGACCTGAGCCGCCGATTTCGGCACCTCGCCCAGGAATTGGGTGTAGTGGAACTCATGCCCACGACACTCCTTGCCGTCAAGCGTGAAACGGCGATAACCCAGCGACAGTTTTCGGTCTTGCCTGCGGGCAGTGATGCTATAAGGCAGCACACCACACATGGGAAATTCGCCCTCATCGGTAACAATCTTCTCACACAGGTACATCATGCCACCGCATTCGGCGATGATGCGCCCGCCACGCTCGGCATATTCCCTGATGGCACGCCGTGTTTCCTCGGCTTTTTCCAAGGCGCCAAGATGTTTCTCAGGGTAACCGCCTGGCAGATAGAGCAGCGCCACATCGTCAAGACAAGGCACATCACGCTCAGGGTCAAAGAATGTCACATTTTCCAATCGGTCAATATTCTCCTGATAGATAAAGGAAAATGACTCATCGTTGCGGGCAATCAAAGTTCGCTGGATGGGTTTTCCCTCCCTGCAAGGCATCGTGCAAACGGGCTTGCCCATTGACCTTGCCTTGCTCGTCAATTCCATGAGCCGTTGCCATTGCACATGCTCTTCCAGCAGTTCAACCAGGATTTTGCTTTCGGGTTTCTCGCTGAAGTCCAGTCCGAGGTAACGGGAACCTTGTTCAAGCTCAGCCTTCTTGGGCAAATAGCCATAGCATTGCACGCCCAGGTCATCACACACCTGCTGCAACATGGCGAAATGCCGTGCCGAGCCCACACGGTTGAAAATCACGCCGCATATGCGTACGTCCTTGCGAAAAATGAGAAAACCCGAAATGAGGGCAGCCATCGAATAGGCAGCCGACTTGGCGTCAACCACCAGCACGACAGGCAGGTCCAGCACACGGGCAATCTCGGCCGACGAGCCACGGTCGCGGTCATAGCCGTCAAACAGACCCATCATGCCCTCGACAACGCACACATCGGCATCCTTGCCATAACGGTCATACAAATCCCGCACATGCTCGGGCGTTGCCATGAACGTATCCAAGTTGATGCTCGCTCTGCCACACACTGCAGCATGAAATTTGGTGTCGATATAGTCCGGTCCACACTTAAACGGCTGGACCCGATAACCCTTGAGATTAAACAACGCCATCAGTCCCCGGGCAATCGTTGTCTTGCCCGAGCCACTGTTAGGCGCCGCTATCAAAAATCCACGTCCCATACAATCTGCAAATTTACGAAAAAATACAGGAAAAATGGGGCGTAGGGCATCTAAATCTATTCAGTATCTTGAGCCCGTGGGGGCATTACCGGCTCAATGCGGGTTTCTTATTCACTCCATCTCGATGATGATGGCAGAATAATTATCAGAGGCTGTCTGATGGCAGATGGCGATGTATTTCTCCATGACCTGCCGCACGTCACGGGCACAATGGAGCGTGTGGAGTAGCGTCTCGTCATCAATCGCTTTATACAAGCCATCGGAACAAAGCAGGATACGGTCCAGGGGCTCCAGTTCAACTACCTTGACTTCAGGATGTGTATCCTGTGACATGCCAGTGAAAAACGAGTTGGTGATATAGCCTCGGTCCTCATGGTCAATCGTGCGGTATTTCACATAGCCCTTGATGTCAATGATATAGCAGCGGCTGTCTCCGGCATGGGCAATGTGCGCCTTACGGCCCTCCACACTGGCCATAACGAGGGTAGTCCCCATCTGGTTTCTGCCTGATTCCCTGTCAATCGCCTCGCTCGCCGCTGCTGTCGCACCTTCAATCTTCTCGGGAGAGTCATCAACTTCAACATGTTTCTGCCAGTAAGCGGAGAACACGTCACATACCGTTCGGCTGGCAATCTCACCGCCGAAGTGTCCCCCCATGCCATCACAGACCACAAACAAAGTGCGCTTGCCTGGAATATCCACGACGCTGCAGCAATCCTCGTTGTTTGAACGCTTGCCTATTTCTGAAAACTGAACGTACTTCATTTTACTCAAAGTAGTAGAGATTATTGTAATTGAAGGTGGTCAGCTCAGATTTCACGTCGTCCAATTCCTTCATCCGCTGGGGCGTCTCTTTCAGCCCGTATCGCTCGATGCTGTCTTTCAAACGAATGGTAAATTTGATGATTTCCTCTTCAATTTCTTCCTTGGTGGCTGCAATCTTGCATTCTACGGCTTCGTGCTCCTCTGAAATAATCATCCCCGAGAACAGGCCATGCAAGTGATACCGCTCTGCAAACTTATTGGCATGACACCAGATGCCGATGCAGGTCTTGTCTCGCAAAAACTGCACAAAGTCGCTGTTCACAAGCTGGCGCCCAAACTGGTCAATGCTGAGTCGATTCGAGAACAGAGCGAACTCAGAGCCATGGCCAAGCATCATGATGGTATCATCCCCACGGATGGCACGTTGAACTTCGCTCTTGGTGTTGGCTTCGGTAATGAGCACCGAGATATCGTCACGCGTCTCGTACAGCAACGAGAGGAATTTTGTCGTCGGGTCGTTGGGGTGTATAACCGTCATAATCAATTTCGTTTTTTAAAGAAATAATGCTTTTCTATAGTCCAATGCACCATTTGGCGCGGTCAGAGAGATAGGGTTTCAGACGGCTATAGGGGACCGTGAAATGGTTTCCTGTACTTACCCTGAAGTCCCGAAGGCGTTTATTCCATCTTAGAGATTTCGCCACGATATAAATCGTCGGCCATGTGAAGAATCAGGTCATGCATTTCCAGGTCACGCTTAAAATCCTCAGGGATGGCTTCATAGCCAATGGCAGCGCCAAGGATATTGCCTGTAACGGCTCCTGTGCTGTCACTGTCGCCGCCATGAGAGACCGCTGCCGCCAACGCCTTCCTGAAGTCATCAAAATGGCGAAGGGCACAATACACGGCAATCGCCAGGGCTTCGTCACCCACCCAGCCTTCGCCGATGATGTTGATGTTATCGATATCTTTCTTGCTGTTGGCAGCCAGTTCCATCGCCTGATTCATCAGATTTAAGAGGGATTTCCATTCAGCCTGGCTATCAGGGTACATTTTGTAAAGTGCCTGGAGACCATCAGTTACCGCCATCTTCAGGCGCATACGGGTCGGTTGTTCTGACGCCAGCAGCTGCCTGATGATGTGGGAAACCAGAGCCGCAGGCATATAGCCCAACGGATGAAGGTGGGTAAGTCTCGCGGCTTCACCTGCCAGTTGGTCACTGTCTTCTATCGATATCCTTTCACCGACAGCAGCATACAGGGGTATCGGTGCCACACGCATCACGCCACCACAACCCTTGCTGTTGTTTTTGGGACGGATATCCTTGTAAATGGCATCCAGGGCACTCATGCAGGTATTGCCGGGAGCACGCCTGACATGAAGTCGCTTGACATCGTTGATCCAGCACGTCATATTATCTTCATACCCGGACGGCACACCAATCTGTGTAAAATACCACTCAATATAGGCCTGGCGAATAGCCAGTATCGGCTCGACATTTAGTGCCTGAGCATTCAGGAGCCCGTTAGCGGTGAACAGTGTCATCTGAGTATCATCGGACACAACCGCCACATTGTCTTCAGGGGCATTGTACTTTGAATAGTAAGAATTGACGTCATAACAGTCCAAACCCTTCTCGCCATAGCGGAAAAGTATTTCGTCATACCTATCAAACTCGATGGGATAACCCAATGCGTCACCGATGGCACCGCCAACCAGCGAGCCTCTGATTCTGTCTTGTAAATTGCTCATGTGTCTTAACTTTTATTCTTTTACTACTTGATTCTATTATTATCACTCTATCCCTGTTGCAGCACGTCCACAAAGGACTTGGGCAGCAAGACATTCTCCACATCCACGGCACGGACGAACAGCGGTGCAAGCTCCCCGGGGGTAAAGCCGGCAATGCCGCACCCGATGGGTGTTACCAGAAAAGTCATGTCAGAATGCGACTTGGCAAACTCGATAAACTCGTCCACATAGGGGGCAATGGTCTCTACCCCACCCTGCATCGTCGGGATGGCATAACTCTGTCCCTGCAAACCCACACCCTGGCCCCACACGGCGCCAAAACGCTGACAGGCAACACGGGCAGCGCCACCGGCATGACATCCTGCCAAGTTGCTGCCAAACACAAATACCTCATTAGATTCCAGTTGGGTAATCCATTCAGGAGTAAATTCTCGATTATACATAACCATTTTATCTATATTAAAGAACCGTCCAGCAGTATCAATTCTTATTTCAGGTAGTCATCAAAGTAACGGGTAATGCGCTCATGCAGGTGGACGCTCTGATGACCGCGCATATTGTGGCCCTGGCCGGGATAGACGAAGAAGTCAGGTTGGGTGCCTGCGGCAATACAAGCCTTGAAGAAACTGTAGGCATGCTGGGGCACAACGGTGGGGTCATTGAGGCCGATGATAATCTGCAGGCGTCCCTTGAGGTCAGCGGCCTTGTTGATAAGACTGGTCTGGGCATAACCGTCGGGATTGGTTTGCGGGGTGTCCATATAGCGTTCGCCGTACATCACCTCATACCATTTCCAGTCGATAACGGGACCTCCGGCAACGCCAACCTTGAAGACGTCAGGATAGTTGGTCATCAGGCTGATGGTCATGAAGCCTCCGAAACTCCAGCCATGGACACCCAAACGGGTTGTATCCACATAATTCAGTGTGCGCAGGAAGTCAACGCCACGCATCTGGTCCTGCATCTCGACCTGGCCCAGATGACGGAAAGTAGCCTGTTCAAAGTCGCGTCCACGGTTCTCGCTGCCACGGTTATCAAGAATGAACAGCACATAGCCGCGCTGTGCCATATAGGTTTCCCAACTGCGGCTACTCCAGTGCCAGCGTGCATCTACATTGTGGGCATGAGGGCCACCATAGACATAGACCACAGTGGGGTACTTCTTGTTGGGGTCAAAATCGGTGGGCAACACCAGACGATAGTAAAGGTCGGTACTGTTGTCAGCAGCCTTGATGGTACCGCAGCGGTACTCGGGCACGGTGTAGCCTTCCCAAGGGTCGGGGGCGGTAAAATAACGGTATTGACGGTTATTGCGCGTATCAACAATAGCGATATTACGGGGCACATCAGGCTCCTGATAACTGTCGATGAGCCAAGCACCGCTACCGCTCAGGCTGCCGCTGTGCCAGCCTCGCCCACCCTCGTCGATACGGGTCATCTCACCCGTTGCGACATCAACACGGTACAGGTTCTGCTGGATAGGGCTATCGGCATTGGCGCTGATGATAACGGCTTTGCGTTCGGTATCAAAACCGAGTAAATCCATCACCACCCATTGGCCTGTGGTGAGTTGCTTCAACTGCTTGCCTGTGGCATCAAACAGATAGAGGTGGTCATAACCGTCTTTCTCGCTCCGCAGGATAAACTGATTGTCGTCCCAAGGCAGGAACACGATGGGGTGCTGCGGCTCGACATATTTGGGATGCGTCTCGCGATAGAGCGATGCAATGCGATTACCCGACACGGCATCATAGCTCACCAGTTCCACCTCGTTCTGGTCACGGTTGCCTTCCATCATATATATAATGTCACCTGCGGGATTCCAAGAGATATTGGAGAAATAACGGTCGGTGGGGTCGCCAGCCTTGAGATAGACGGTGTCGCCGGTTGCCTGGTCATAAACGCCGACCCACACCAGATGAGACGTCTGACCCGCCATCGGATATTTCTCGGGAGCAGGTGTGGCTATCACATGGGCGCTATCGTCAAGTTCGGGGACATTGATGAGCGGATAGTCGGTCACCATGCTCTGGTCCATGCGGTAGAATGCCAGACGTGTGCCCTGCGGATTCCAGAACAAGCCGCCATCGATGCCGAACTCGTTGCGGTGTACGCTCTGGCCATAAACCAAGTCACGCGAACCGTCACTGGTCACCTGGCGGGTGTTGCCAGTGCCATCAGTGACATAGAGGTTATCATCATTGACAAACGCCACAGCCCGGCTCTTGTCGTTCCAGGAACTCTCTTGGGCATCAGCACATAGCGATTGACGCCATTCCACCTTGCGCGTCTTAAAGTTAATCAGCATGCGTTCATTCCTGTTACTCACCAGCATCAACGGTTTGCCAGGATAAGGGAATGAGACTGCTGAAAGTCTTTTCACCTCCAGCGAGTCGGCAGTGAGCCCTGCACCCTTATTGATGCGGTCACGGGTGAACAGCACCTTCTCCTTGCCGTTGACGGGATTGACCGTCCAACAAGTGTCGGCCGATAGCCTTACCAGTTGGTCGCCCCACCAGGTGATTGAGCGGTTCTGCGGAATCATGTTCCTGTAATTCTTTCCGCCGAAGTTCAAGTCCTCGAGCGTGAACTGCTGCTGAGCCATTGCGGACAACGTCGCGAGCGCCAAGAGCAAGAATGCCAAGCTTTTTCGTTTCATCATTTTCATTGTCAATGGTAAATTGGGTTGTTCTCTATTTTAAACGCAAAGGTATGCTTTTCTATTGGATTTACAAAAGATTTCGTAATTTTGCGACCATGAAAAAAATCATTCTTTCTATCGGTATTTTGCTGCAAATCGCAGCCCTGACGGCTTGCGACAAGAGCAACAGCCGCATCGACTACAAGGTGACGTGCATCGTTGACAACAAGTTGCACCACGACAGCGCCACGCTGCTGGTGCTTGAGGAAGAGTATGGCCAATTGAATATATGCGGCACTACACATGGTGAGCAAGGCATCTTCACCTTCAGCGGGCAAACCGACCGTCCCAAGGTCGCGCTCATCCGCTGGGACAACGACTCGACCAGTCCTTTCTATTTCGTGCTCGAGGGCGGCAACACCCGCATCACCATCAACTCCGGGTCATGGAACATTACAGGCAGCCCGCAAAATGCAGCCTACATACGTTACATCAAGCAACGTAACGCCATCACCGATGCTCGTGTTGCCACATGGCAGGAATACCTGAGCATGTCTGCCGACTCGACACTCAGGCACGAAGACGAGCTGCTAATGGTGCGGCAGGACAGCCTGCTCAACGACTCGTTGCAGCGCATCACTGTTGAGCGCATCAACCGCGGTGACGCCGTGGCACGAATCATCCGCGAGCGCTACGGTTCACAGCTCGACCAGGAGCACATGAGACAGCTCAAATAGTATCAAGAGCATAAAAAAAAGACTCCCTGCTGACGAAATGTCAACAGGGAGTTTTTTTAGGTTAGTAAACCGTTTAGTTCAATCGCGAATTAGTTCTTAACGATGAGTTCGCAGATCGAAACGCGGTTCCAGCTGAGTTCCTGGAACATGTCGGTCTCACCACAGCCCTGAGCAGTGATGCGGCTAGCATCAATCTTGTACTTGTTGATGAGCATGTTCTTAACAGCCTCGGCACGGCCATTGGCCAGACGGATGTTGTTGTCGTGGGGACCTTCGGGAGAAGCATAACCCTTGATGTCAACAGTGGCAGTGGGGTTGTTCTTCAGGTACATAGCCACGCGCTCAACATTAGCCTGCTGGTCAGCGGTGATGTTGGTCTTGTTAACCTTGAAGTGCACGAGAACGTTCATGTACTTAGCGTTGGGATCAGCTGCCTTTGCGGGCTCGGGCTGCTTAGCCTTCTTGCAAGCATCCAGGTCGCGCTGGAGCTGAGCGTTGCGGGCGTTAGCGGCGTCGAGGTCACCCTGCAGACCATTGAGCTGGTTGCGCAGGCCGTTGATCTGACCATTCAGAGCGTCAATGTCGTTCTGGCTGTACTTGTAGGGGCAGAAGGTAATGTAACGCTCGCCGTTGCTACCCTTGAAGTGGTAGGTGATACCAGCCTCAAGCTGTACAGCAGCGTGATCAGCGTTCATCTGGCTCTTGCCATTGTGGGGCTCACCCTCCCACTCAAAGCGGGCGTTGCTGTTGAAGCGGTAAGGAATCATGATGTCACCATTCATGTCCCAAAGTACGCTGGGCTTCAAGCTGAAGGTCCAAGCGCGGTTTGCACCAAAGTTGAAGTTCAGGTTAGCACCTGCCTTGGTGTACCAGCTGTTGTAGTCATTGCCATAAACGTCGGCAGACTCAGTGCGGTGGAAGCAGTGCAGCCAACCAGCACCAATAACGCCTTCGATTTCGAATACGCGGGGCATACCCTTGTAACCACCGAAGAGGTTGCTCAGGTTAACGGTACCAAACAGACCGGCCATGGTGTGGTCGATGATGTTCGGGCTCTTGGGTCCCCAGTAGTTGGGCTCTTTCCACCAGCTGGAGGTGTTGATCGTTGCTTCACCCTCAGCACCCAGACCGAAGACGGGAGTGAGCTGCTTGCGGATCTCCAGACCGAAGATACCACGAGCGCTGGGCCAGAAAGCATAATTCTGGAACGGCATGATAGCACCACCCTTCAGGGTTACCGACCAGTTGTCAAAGAACTTGTTCTGCTCCAGGGACTGAGCCTGTACTGCAGAGATGCCCATAAGAAGGGCTAAAGTCAAGATAATCTTTTTCATTTTTTAATAAATTTATTAAACACTATTTATAATGATTAGACGATATTTTTGGCAAAAGTAATATAAATTTCTAATACAGCCAAAATTTAACATTCATTAAGGAAGAAAAAAGGTCAAAAAAGACGATTTTAAGCGCATTTTGAGACATTTTCCCCTAAAAAAACGCCAAATTCGGGC
Organism: uncultured Bacteroidales bacterium; assembly: GCA_902800715.1. Taxonomy (GTDB): domain Bacteria; phylum Bacteroidota; class Bacteroidia; order Bacteroidales; family Muribaculaceae; genus Sodaliphilus. The sequence continues at coordinate 46,073 of CADCFN010000015.1, read as the reverse complement.
TCTGCATTATAGTCTAACAAGCAAAATTACTTCGAAAAACTGATTTAAGCAAATATTTATATTAAAAATTCGCTCCAAGTGCGTCAAAACCCCGAAAAACGGATTAATTTGAGATAAAATTCCACTTTTTTCACGTTTGTCACACTCGAGAGCTGACTCTGGCGCAGGGAGAAAAAGAATCCGACGCTTATTGTTGCAGCAAGATGCATCATTTGCCAACGATGATGTCAATCACATCGTTGATGTCCGCCAGGCTGATTTCCTTATCCATATTGACATCAGCGTGGGCTATCAGGTCTTCAGCGGCAGGTTTACCCATGATGACATCCACAATGGCGTTAATGTCTGCCACGCTGACCTCTCCATCCTGATTCACGTCTCCCTTGAGGACGGTGGTCATCACAATCTGCCTGACAGCGCCGCAGCTGTTGACATCACCTCTCCACGAAGCGAAACGCAGCCTTGCCTTTGACATTCCACGGGGCGTAGTGATAGACATGTTCAGAATATTGGTGCGGCTCACCGTTTCGGAAGTGAGTGTGTAAGTAACCGAATCAACCGACACGCCGTCTGCATCGAGCAGGGCTGCCGTCAACGCCACCTTGTCCACATTGAAATTGGTATTATGCCACTGGTCGGTAATCCAGGTCACCGTCATGTTGATTGTCTGTCGCCCGTAGCATTGGAACTGGGGCGATGTCAAGGTGAGGGGAAAACCATTGCTATTGGTATAAAGCACAATGCGGTTTCCCAGAATCGTGGTGGCGTTAAGTTCAATGGCTGGATTGGAATAAATCCAGTCCAAATAACTCTCAGCATTAAACTGCGGCACCTGGCCCATGGCGGTGAAAGCTGCTAGCAGTGCAACGAAAAACGGTATCAATCTCTTCTTCATATCACAATGGTCTTTTAATGGTTAACAGCAGACAGGAGGTTCAACATCCATTTAGCAGAAAGCAAAGATAATACATTTTCATCAGACAGGCACCATAATGGGCGAAAAAACAGGAATTCCAGAAAAACTGATGAAGGCACTGCCATCAGCAATGCCTTCACCAATTACAATAAAGTCTTTTCTACATTTCACTTGAGCAAGCCGACCGAGCGCTTCAGGAATCTGGTCAGTCCCTCGCCCTTGAGCATACCGTTGCTCAACAAGGCGATGTCTATGAGCTGATGAACACGGCTCTCACCTGCGGCATAGGCTGCGACGATGTTTTCTTTCTTTTGACGCAACTCATCGATATGCTTACGGTTATCCTCCAGATCCTTTTTCTTGTCCTCGGGCATTTCTTTACCGTCCTTATTGAGGTCTTGCAGAGCGTTAATCACATTTTGAGTGGCACTGATTTCCTCATTCACGGGTTTGAGCTCGGTGTCAAGCGACTGCTCGGCCTGCTCGATGACCTTCTGGATGAGCGGGTGCTTGGTGTTGAGCACCATGCTGTACATGTCGGGCATTTCGCCATAGAAGCTCATGCCGGGCTGGAAGCGCGCCATGTCTTTCATGCGGCGCATGTACTCGGCCTGGGTGATGACCACGGGCTGGTCTTCAGGTGCCATGGCGGCAAAGCTGACCATAAAGTCGGCCTTTTCGACAGACGGAATCTGTGATTTGAAGAGCGTCCGTGCGATTTCCTGCTGTTCGGGCGTGAACTGGGGCTTGAATTCCTCCTGCTTGCGGATGAGGTTGTCAAGCACGTCGCTGTCCACACGCACGAAGCGCATCTTTTCCTTTTCCATCTTCTGCTCCAGCATGCTCACGAAGGGCACGTCCAGTTCACCGTTCATCATCAGCACGTCATAGCCCTTGTCGGTGGCAGCCTTGATGTAGGCATACTGTGCCTCCTTGTCGGTAGCATACAGGCAGATGAGGTTTCCGTCCTTGTCTTTCTGCTCACCCTCGATGAGTGTGCGGTAGTCGTCAATCTTGAAGTACTTGCCTTCGGTATTCTCGAGCAAAGCAAACTTGAGGCCGGACTCGCAGAACTTCTCGTCGCTCAGCATACCGTACTCGATGAATATCTTGATATCGTTCCACTTTTTCTCAAACTCGTCGGGCTGGTTCTTGGCGATTTCCTCAAGACGTGCAGCGACCTTCTTGGTGATATAGGTCGAAATCTTCTTCACGGCGCGGTCGCTCTGCAGGTAGCTGCGCGACACGTTCAGCGGGATGTCGGGGCTGTCGATGACGCCCTGCAGCAGCATCAGCCAGTCGGGGACAACACCCTCAACGCTATCGGTAACATAGACCTGGTTGCAGTAGAGCTGGATGCGGTCCTTGCGGATGTCGAGGTTGTTTTTGATTTTGGGGAAATAGAGGATACCGGTGAGGGTGAAAGGATAGTCCACGTTGAGGTGAATCCAGAACAAGGGATCGTCCTGCATCGGCTCAATGGCATGGTAGAACTTCAGGTAGTCCTCATCCTTGAGGTCAGCGGGCATGCGCGACCACAGGGGCTCCACGTCGTTGATGACCTTGTCTTTGTCGGTATCCTGGTACTTGCCGTCTTTCCACTCCTGTTCCTTGCCGAAGATGATGGGCACGGGCAGGAAGCGGCAATATTTCTTCAGCAGGGCCTCGATGCGTGCCGACTCAAGGAACTCCTTCTCATCGTCATCTAGCGTGAGGATGATGTCGGTACCGCGCTCGGCCTTGTCACATTCGTCCATCTCAAACTCGGGAGAGCCGTCGCAAGACCAATGCACGGCCTTGGCGCCCTCCTGCCAGCTCAAGGTGCGAATTTCCACTTTCTTGGCAACCATAAACGCCGAGTAGAAGCCCAGACCGAAATGGCCGATGATGGCATTGGCGCTGTCCTTGTATTTCTCGAGGAACTCCTCGGCACCCGAGAAGGCAATCTGGTTGATGTACTTGTCGATTTCCTCGGCTGTCATGCCGATACCGCTATCGCTCACGGTGAGCGTACCGGCCTCCTTATCGACAGCAATATTCACGCGCAGGTCCTCGGTCGAGCCTTTGAAGTCGCCGGCGCCCTGCAATGTTTTAAGCTTCTGCGTGGCATCAACGGCGTTGCTCACCAGCTCACGCAGGAAAATCTCATGGTCACTGTACAGAAATTTCTTAATAACGGGGAAGATGTTGTTAGTCGTTACCCCAATAGTTCCTTTTGGCATAATTTATTGTAGTTTTAAATTGTTTGTCTTTAAAAGACCTCGCCGTGGCGTGGCCGCAACAAGTGGAGGGAAGTTTCTGCCCCACTCCACCTCAAAACTCATGCCACAATATAATAAGGTGACAAATCGTCACTCCCGACTGACAAGATTGAGCCCTAACAATGGTTTTCTATTGGAAGATTCGGATAGCGACAGTGGTCCTCAACGTATGATACACAGCAAGCTCATGTACTATTCCATGCCAAAAAGCAATCGCATGGTTTGCCTATCAGTTTTCCAAATCGCTGATTTTCAACAATGTTTTTTACGCTACTAAAACAAAAAGAGGGGCGCGGAAATACAAATGATTGTTAATCGCTATTTTACTCCCTCCGCACAAAGATACAACACACCACCATGAAATGTCAATGTGAAAAAGCAAATGCTTTATATTATTCAGTTGGAATCATCAATGATACCCAACTGTCCTCACAAGAAAAAAGCAGATTCTTTGCCTCCATTGGAATATAAATCGGCATTTATAGTTACATTTGCAAAATCATAAAAACATGTATTCACATTAAATCGGATTAATGATTATATCACTATCATGATGAACTACGGAAAGATTTTATCGTTATTGGTTGCACTGCTGGTGGCAATGAGCGCATCAGGTCAAGTGCTGTTTGACGGCAAGAGGCCTGCGGTTGATTACCTTACCGGCAGTTTGTTGATTTCAGTTCCTGAGATGGTTTACGGTGGCGACTACACGGCACAGGTGACCCTTGAAGATTCGGTGACGCGTTGTGTCATTGATGGCCTGGAAGTTAGCGACAGTTTCACCTTCCACAATGTGCAACCCGACGCAACTTATCAATTGCAGGTATACAGGGGCTCAGTAGTCCTCAACGCCAACATCCAATTCACCTATTGGCCTGTCATACAAATCTATGGCAATTTTGTCAAACGCCCATACTACGAAGCCACGGTAATCTACACCCATCCTGATTCCTGCTTCCAGGAGACCATCAAATCCCGTGTACGCTGGGCAGGCAGTTCAACAGCAGAGAGCGACCGCAAGAAGCACAACTTCCACCTGAAGTTCTATAACGAGGACGGCAGCAAGAAGGACATGTCCTTCTTTGGACTGCGCAGCGACTTCCACTGGCGACTGGATGCCGGACAGATTGATTTTGCACGCGTGCGCAACCGTGTGTCAAAGGACATTTGGGCAGACTTTGCCCATGCCCCCTATTATGCCTCCTATGAGCCTAAAAAGGCCCGTAATTATGTGCGCGGTGATTTTGTCGAGGTGTTCCTTAACGACGAGTACATGGGAATCTATAGCCTGAACGAACACATGGACCGCCAACAACTTAAACTCAAGCAATATGACTACGAGAACGGCGTGTTCCATGGCGGCCTGTGGAAGCCGATGCAATGGAGTTATGCCACGGTGTTCAACAATCTTCCAAATATTGATGCGAACAAGAAGACATGGGATAATTTCTATGTGAAGTATCCCAATATCGATGACGTGAAGCCAACCAATTTCCAGACGCTGTATAATGCCATCAGATTCACGATGAGGTCAAGCGAGCAAGAGTTTCTCGACAGTGTCGGGGATTACTTTGACATTCCGGTGATACGCGACTATTATCTGTTCACGATTCTGCTGCAGGCCCCCGACAACGTCGGCAAGAACCTCTATTATGCCTGCTATGACGTGGCAACCGACAAGCGCCTGACCATGGCCATTTGGGACCTGGACTGCACGCAGGGACAATTCTGGAGCAATGTGGGTAACTATTACCACAATGCCATGGTGGCTCCTGAAGCGGATTTCAGGACCGAGCAGCTCAAGAACCACAGGCTATTCTACCGCCTGTGGACTAGTGACCCGTCTTTTCATGGCCTGGCTACCGAACGCTATTGGGAACTGCGCGGCACCATTTTCAACCCTGACAGCATCACTGCCCGCTATCAGGCCTATTTCAATAAGATGAAGAACTGCGGAGCCGATCAGCGAGAAATCAGACGATGGGGGTATACCAGCGACCTGGCAGGCCGAGAACTGAATTTTGACACCGAGTTGGAGTACCTTCGTGACTGGTGGACCCGTCACATCGCCTATCTCGACACGAATGTCTTTATCCCCTACCCGCTTGGAGACGTGAACTTTGACCGTGTTATCGATATCAACGATGTTACCGCACTTATCGACTGCCTACTGGGGCTGCAAGAGAGAAGCATCAATCAGGACAAGGCCGACTATAACAGGAACGGCATCATCGATATTAATGACATCACAAGCATCATTGATATCATCTTTAACCTTTAACCAAACGGCTCAATAAGTTACCACCCTCTCAATCCTCGAGCAGGCGGACATAGCCGCAGATGCCCTCCTCGCGGTTGATGACGCTGTAAAGGTCAGGCTCATCAACGACCTCCCAGCCTGTCGGGTCAGTCGGGTCTATGCTATGCTCGAGCATATCGCACAGCTCGGCAAACTTGTCTAACGCCGTCTGTTCGTCTTTGCAATTGTACACGTCGCTCATCGCCGAGTCCTCGCTCTGGAACTCAAAAACCACCCGATACTTCATAATCATAGAACCTATAGTATCTATAGTTTTTTATAGTTTTTGGGGATTTATCGGTTGCCGTACATTTCCTCGTAGTACTTCTGGTAGTCGCCGCTGGTGACGCTCTGTACCCAAGGCTGGTTGTCGAGGTTCCAGCGGATGGTCTTTTCAATGCCCTCGGTGAAGGGGGTTTCGGGATACCAGCCGAGTTCGCGGGCAATCTTGGTGGGGTCGATGGCATAGCGCATGTCGTGGCCCGGGCGGTCGGTAACAAACTCGATGAGGCCGTCGTTGATGACGCTCAGGTCGCATTTGAGCAACTGCTGGTACTCGGGCTCGTCGCGCATGATGCGGGCGATGATGGCGATAACCTGCTTGACGATGTTGATGTTGCTCTCCTCGTTGAAACCGCCGATGTTATACACCTCACCGACGGTGCCCTGACGCAGCACCAGGTCGATGCCCTTGCAGTGGTCCTCGACGTAGAGCCAGTCGCGCACGTTCTCGCCCTTGCCATAGACGGGCAGTTTCTTACCCTCGAGGATATTCTTGATAATCAGCGGGATAAGCTTCTCGGGGAAGTGGTAGGGTCCGTAGTTGTTGCTGCAACGGGTGATGTTGACGGGCAGCCCGTAGGTCTCGTGATAGGCCATGGTGATGAGATCGGCGCTGGTCTTGCTGGCCGAATAGGGCGAACGCGGTGCCAGCGGGGTCTCCTCGGTGAAGAAACGGGTGCCGTAGGTCTTGAGGTCGGTGCGGCCCTGGATAACCTCGCGCACGTCATCGCTCACCTCCAGCTCGTGGGGCTCGTCAAAATCCTTGCTCAGCGAGCCATAGACCTCGTCGGTCGAAATCTGCAGGTATTTCTTGCCTGGGGCATAGGTATTGCGGCCCTGTGCGTCCTTGCCCGTAAACCAAGCCTCTCGTGCGCAGTCTAGCATGTTCTGTGTGCCCAGGATGTTGGTCTCGAGGAAGAGGCGCGGATTGGTGATGCTGCGGTCCACATGACTCTCGGCGGCAAAATTGACGATATAGTCCACATCATAGTCGCGCATGATGCCCTGCACCAGTTCGCGGTCTCCCACGTCGCCACGGACGAAGGTCACATTGGGGCGTTCCAACTCATTTTTGATGGAGGCCAGGTTGCCGGCATAGGTCAAGGCGTCGAGGATGATAATCTCGATATTGTCGCCATATTTACCAAGGATGTATTTCACAAAGTTTGAGCCGATAAAGCCTGCGGCTCCAGTCACGAGATAAGTCTTCATATTGCAGTAACGGTTTTAATTCAATGTACAAAGGTAACAATTATCATGAAAAAAACATGTATCTTTGCAGCAAAAACTAACATAAATCCATGAAACGGTTCATCACTTCCCTCATACTGATGCTGGCGGTCAGTGGCTTGTTTGCCCAGACTGTCACCCGACCCGAGAACAAAGAACGCAAGAAAGTCGCTGTCGTGTTGTGCGGTGGCGGTGCCATGGGTACCATCCACATCGGCGCCCTCAAGGTGCTTGAAGAGGCAGGCATTCCCATCGATATGGTCACCGGCACGTCGATGGGCAGCATCATCGGCGGCATGTATGCCGTGGGCTACAATGCCACCGACATCGAGGACATCGTCAACAGCATCGACTGGGGCGATATCCTGCGCGACCGCCTGTCGATGAGAAGCCAGGCGCTTGACGAGCGTGAGAAACAGAATATCTACCTGTTTGACTACCGCCTGTTTCTGGACAAGAGCCAGGACACGTTGGCTGGCGGCTTCATCCGCGGTATCAATGTCGAGAAGACCCTGCAGCACTACCTGCGCCAGCCCGAGGACATCAACTTCAAGTCGCTGCCCCGCCCCTTCGGCTGTATCGCTACCGACCTGATCACCGACAGCGAGGTGGTGCTCGACCACGGCTCGCTTGCCAGGTCCATCAGGGCGAGTATGGCAGTGCCTGGCATCTTTGCTCCCGTGAGGATGGACCCGTATATCCTGGTTGACGGCGGCACCAAGAACAACTTCCCCGCCGACCTTGCCCGCAGGATGGGCGCCGACATCGTCATCGGCATCAGGACCGACCTTGCCTTGAACGACAAGTACTACTCCACATCAGACATCCTTGAGCGCTCGGTGGGTGCCGATATCCACAACCGCAGCGATGAGAATGACAAGTATTGCGACCTCATCATCCGTGTTCCGGTGAGGGGCTATTCAGCGGCGCACTTCTACCGCTCGGCCATCAAGGAACTGATTAAGCGCGGCGAGGAGGCGACAAGAGCCAAGCTGGACTCCATCATGATACTGAAGGAAAAAGCAGGCGTGCCTGCCGATTACAAGCCCGACTACAGCATCATCCATCTGAGCGACATCGACAATGACCAAGCCAACAAACTCGTGAGCGAGACCAATGCCAAGAACTCCATCAAGGCAAGCGTGGGCCTGCGCTATGACAGCGAGGAGCTGGTAGCCGCCCAGATTGGCGCCACCTATTACTTCGGCACCAAACTGGACAAGACCCTCGACCTCACCCTCAGGCTGGGCAAGCGCACCATGGGCCGCCTGGCTTGGAACATGATACCCATGCCTCACCGCAAAATCGGCTTGTCCTATGAAATCTGGCATGAGGACATCGACCTGTACATGGGGAAGAACCGCTCCGACAATCTGAAGTTCGTCTATCAGAAGGCCAATGCCACCCTGCTCTCGCTCGATGCCCTCAACTTCAACTTCGACGTGGGCGTCTCTTGGGAACACTACCACCACTACGATATGCTGACAAGCATGTACAGCATCGATTATCTCAGGAATTACGAGTACCTCTTCAAGGAGTTCGAATACTATTTCAACTACCATGCCGCTGCACGGTACAACACCGAGGACAACTGGTACTTCACCCACAAGGGTATGCGCGCCGAGGCCCAGTATGCCTACTATACCGACAACTTCGCCCTGTGGAAAGGCCATGCCGGATTCAGCGAGGTGACAGCCCGGTGGCGCATGACACTGCCGCTGGCCAGCTCGACCCATCTGCAGCCCATGGTTTACGGGCGACTGATGTTTGGCAAGGACATGCCCGCTAGTGCCAGCAACATGTTGGGCGGCAACCGCGACGGCATCTATTATGCCCAGCAACTGCAGTTCTCCGGTTTCGGCCACTGCCATCTGATGGGCAGCAAACTGCTGGTTGCGGGCCTCAAGCTGCAGCAACGCCTGTTCAAGGAACACTACCTCATGGTAAAGGGACACGTCGCAGAGCAGAACGACAAGCTGGACGGCATCTTTAAACGCAGGCCCATCTGGGGCGCCCAAGTCGCCTATGCCTACAACAGCATGTTCGGTCCGCTGGGCGGTTCCCTTAGCTGGAGCAACTTCACCAAGCAAGTCTCCATCTACATCAACCTCGGCTTCGAGTTCTAACCCCAAGCCACAAGACAAGAAATCAGCGATACGGCTTGCCTGATGCCCTACGGCACTGCTGCATTATCAGCGGTCACGCTGGTTCCCATATGCCTGTCTGTTCGTCTATTCGTCTGCTCTGCGTGTTCAGTCTCACGGTTATCCTGTCGACCTCGATGAGCCACCCGCGTTTTATAAAATCCTTGAGCAGGTTATAGGCTTTAGCCCTCTTTATCGGATAGTTCTGTTCAAGGAGTTCGGCAGCCACACTGCGCTTGACGGGGGAACCGTCCTCAGGGACGGCGGAGAGCAGCATATCACGCAGTTTGCTCTCGCTTAGCTGGCGCTCCAATTCGACCTGCAGTTGGCGGTCGGCAACGGCATCCATGGGCACGGCATTGGCATCGAGCTTGAAGGCGATGTCATCACACTGGCGGTGGCGGCTCACGGCATGGCTGGCGACAAACAGGTTGCCGTTTTTCTCCACGTTGAACACGTCGCTGCACTTCTGATACAGCAAGGTGCCCAGATGGCCCTTCATGTTCTTGTCATGACTGCCCTTGTTCTGGTGCATGACCACAACGATGCAGCATTTGTGCTCGTTGGCGATGGCAGCCAACTTGCTGACCACTTCCTGACTCTCAATCACGTCGTTGTAATTGTAGATCAGGTCGGCGATGCCGTCGATAATGACCAGGTCGGGGTGCTCCTGCATGATGGCACGGGTGATGAGGCCAATGCGCGAAGGCTCGGAGCTCTGGCACAGGTCGCTGTCGATGGGCGCTGGCTGCAAACAAGCCACCTTACAGTCATTGTGGCGACCCTCGGGCATCATATCGTCGATAATCCTTTGAAGGCGCTTGGTGTCGCTGTCCGACTGCTCCGTGTCAAAGAACAGGGCCTTGCCTGTCTCTTTCAGGCTGCGGCAATTGGCGAACTGGTCGCTGCCCATAAAGATGGCGGTCAAGATGCTGCAAAAGAAGGTCTTGCCGTTCTTCCACTTGGCACTCACGGCGACGAGGTTGCCCTTGGGCATCGTGGGCACGCCGCCAATCTCGATGAGGTATTCGGGGTCGGGATACTCGATGCCACGCTTGATGAAATAAGGCTCCATCATCTTGTTATACTCTTGTGCTAATCTCTCCTCGGGGGAGAGCTCTGCCTGCCGGCGCATTTCATTCAAAATAAATTCTGCGTTTTCCATGGTTTGAATGGTTTTAATGGTTAATAAAAGTTTCTAGTCCCTAGTTGCTAGTCCTTAGTTGTAAGAATGGCGGATGCCAACTCCTAATTCCTAATTCCTAACTCCTAATTCCTAACTCCTAATTCCTAACTCCCAAAGGACGCTGCAAAGTTACTGCCTGGGAAAAACCTTGCGCCATGTCAAAAAGCAAAAAAGCGGAAAAAAATCAACTGCCCTGCGGGGCAAACGCGAATTACACGAATTTATCTAATTATTATCGCGAATTTGGCTTCGTCAAGCTCAAGTGACGTATAAAAAAACTATCAAGATGGCGACGAGCACAACCAGCAAGATATATCACTTGCATATCTTGTATTTAATGATTAGGGTGTCCGGCAGATAATCTTCCAAGCCCAATAGACAGCTAAATATTAACATTTTAACGACGATTTTATATAAATGGGCTTACTTTAAGCCCGTAGGGCTGTCAGGCTATAGGCAGGAGTGTAGCGAAGCGGAACTCCTGTAAATGACCGCCACACACGAATAATAGCCCCATTAGGGGCGACACATTACAGGGGTTGCACTCGGCTTCGCCTCGTTATACCCCTGCCTATACCCTGCTCGCTCCTAACGGAGCTTTACTGGTCAATATTATTTTAATCATTGGGTGAAGGCAGGTGGAGGAGTGATTCTTGTTCCTGTCTTTGCGTCTGTTCATCTATCTGTCCATGCAGGCGTGCGGACGAGAGGAATCAAGAGGTGAGGGAACAATTCTACACGTCTGTTTGGATGAATAGACGAGTAGACGAGCAGATAACGGTCAATTGATAACAATCTCTAAAGTATAAACTTCAAGTTTTCTAAAGAGGTTGATATTCTTTAGAAACATGAATATAGAATAGTATAGAATAGGTTTGTGTCAAAACTTTCGATGACACAACCCATCTATTCATCTATTTGTCTATTTATATATAATAAAGTAGACGAATAGACGAAAAGATGGTCAGGAGAGAAGAAGCAGAAGAGAAGAAGAAAGACAGCAACCCTCACCCTCTCCCCCTCATCCACAAGTATTTGGACGGATGGATGAATGGACGGGGCGGCCCATCATTCAAACGCCGACACTATAACCGCCCTGCGGGCGGGAAATTAATCAAATTATATTTAAAATGTAGTTGCGAACTGTTGCTTTGGGAATTTTAATTTGAAATATTTGTTTAATTTCCCGTGCGTGGGCACGGTTTTCATGCGCATTTGGATGAATGGACGGGGCGGTAGTATGAGACAAGAAGGACGAGAAAGCAGTTGTGTTTCTTGTCCTTCTTGTCTTCTAAATGGGGGTTGTCAGGATTTCCTCATGAGCTGGACGATGCGGCTCATCTGGTTGGGGATGCGTATCTGCTGCGGGCACTTGGAGAGGCACGCCTCGCAATCGACACACTGGTTGGCTCGGGCATCGGCTGGCAGGGCAGCGCGATAGCCGGTGAGGAAACGCTCCTTGCGCTCGGCATAGTCGGATGCTGTGGGCACGGGCAGGGGCAGGATGTGCTGGTTGACGGCTTCGTTATAGAAGCTGAAGTTGCCCGGGATGTCCACGCCGTAGGGGCACGGCATGCAGTAGGCACAGGCGGTGCAGGGGATGACGGGGATGCCTGCCATGCCGTCGGCGATTTTCTCGAGCAGGGCGTTCTCGGCATCGGTACACGGGTCGAGCGGTGAAAGGGTGCGCACGTTCTGCTCGAGGTGTTCCATCTGGTTCATTCCACTCAGCGTGGTGAGGATGTTGGGATGGGAGCCCACCCAACGGAACGCCCACTCGGCGGGCAGGGCATCGGGACGCATGTCGCGCAGCTGCTGGGCATACTCGTCGGGCATATTGGCCAGCGCACCGCCGCGCAGGGGCTCCATCACCACGACCTGGATGCCTGCCTTCTCGAGTTTGTCGTAGAGATACTCGGCGTCAGCGTCCTGTTTCCAGCCCTCCTTGTTGAGCGAGGCATGGCGCCAGTCCAGGAAGTTCATCTGAATCTGCACGAAGTCCCAGTGATACTTGTCGTTGTGGTCGATGAGCCAGTCAAACACCCTGACGTCGCCATGATAGGAGAAGCCCAGATGGCGGATGCGGCCCGCCTCGCGCTCGGCGACGAGGAAATCGAGCAGACCGTTGTCGATGAAGCGGCTGTTGAGGTTCTCCATGCCCCCCTGCCCCACTCCATGCAGCAGGTAATAGTCGATGTAGTCCACGCGCAGCTCGCTGAAGGAGTTCTGGTACATCTTCTTGGCTTCGTCAAGGTCCCACAGGCGCTCGTTGTAGTTGGACATCTTGGTAGCCACATAGTATTTCTCGCGGGGATGACGGCTCAAGGCGGCGCCGGTGATGCCCTCGTTAAGACCGCCGCCATACATCGGGGCGGTATCGAAGTAGTTCACGCCATGGGCGATGGCATAGTCCACGAGGCGGTTGACCAGCTCCTGGTTGTCACGGGGCAGGCGCATCATGCCGAAGCCCAGCAGGGAAATCTGCTCGCCGGTGCCGCGCTGCACACGGTAGGTCATGCGGACGGCCTGGTCGGGCGTTGTGCCTGGGGATTGATGGCTGCTGGTCGTGCCAGCCAATGCGCTGAACGGCTCGAGGGCCGCCATTGCCGCAGCCGAACCAGCTGTGATACCGAGGCGGCGCAGGAATTCACGTCTGTTGATGTCCATAGCTGTAAAGATTTGGTGATAGTTTCAAGTGCAAAAATACGAATTATTTATAATGCTTGTGTCACAAGCATTATAAAGTTTAGAGTTTAGGGTTTAGAGTTTAGAGGACGGCTGGCGCCGTGATACGCTCGCCTCGCGAGCGTGGTTAAGGGTTAAAGAGGCTGACGCAATCTAATTATTTATTTTTATCGTGGGGGTGTGGACAAAATGGACGAAATGGACGAAATGGACGAAATGGACGAAATGGACGAAACGGACAAAAAAAACGATGCGGGAGTGCCTTCGCGACAGCTCCCGCATTGATTGCGCGTGTATTAAGAAAAATCAGTTTCTTAACAATTCATCTTTATTAGTTAGGAGTTAGAAGTTAGGAGTTAGAAGTCAATAATTCCTAATTCCTGATTCCTAATTCCTAATTTATTCGATGGGGTTGTTCTCGGCGAAGATTGCCATGCGCTCGTCGAGAATCTCGTACTGGTGATCCTGGATGAACGAGGTGCAGACGCGCAGACCTTCCTGCCAGGAGCCTGTGGTGGCAAGGCAGATGGCGCTCACGCCGTAGTACATCAGTTCGCGTGCCAACTGGCCGCTGGTCATGTTGCCGTAGCCGATGGTGAAGTAGAAGCCGTCGGCAATGGGCTGGTCACCGTCCATGCCATAGACGATGCGGAAGCCGTGGCGGGTGAAAATCTCCTTCAGCTTGTGGGCGCGCTCGCCATAGACGATGACGTCGTCACGGAAGTGGTACTCGCCGTTGCTGGCAGCGTCCATGATGGCTGCAAGCGCATACTGGGCGCTGTGGCTCGTGCCCGATGACAGGGCATAGAGCGTGCGGGTGATGAACACCTTGCCGAAGGGCAGTCCGTCGTAGCGTGCCGACAGGTCGGGATAGTGGCGGTGGAAGATGGTCGGGCTGATGCAGGTCATAGCGATGCGCTCACCGGCATAGGAGAATGCCTTACTGCCACTGATGTGCATGATGTAGTTGTCGGTATATTTTGCCACGCTGGGCTGGAAGGGCGGTTCAAAGGGCTTGCTGATGTCCAGGCGGAAGTCCATGGCGAAGTAAGCCAGGTCCTCGAGCACGATGACATCATACTTGGTAGCCAGCTCACCGATGTCCTTCAGCTCCTCGTCGGTCAGGCAAATCCAGGCGGGGTTGTTGGGGTTGCTGTAAATCAGGCAGCAAACGTCGCCCTTTGCCATATACTCCTCGAGCTTGGCACGCAGCTTCTTGCCGCGGAACTCGTAGATGTCGAAGGTCTCGTAGGGGACATCCTGAATCTCGAGCTGCAGCTTCTGCACGGGGAAACCGGGGTCGATAAACAGGGCTTTGTTTTTCTTCTTGTTGCTCTGGGTGATGGTGAGCAGCGAAGCAAAGGTGCCCTGCATCGAGCCAACGGTGGGGATGCAGCACTCGGCGGGAATGTCCACGTCGATAAACGCCTTGATGAAGCGTGACGTGGCGTCCTTAATCATGGGCTCGCCGGGCAGGGCGGGATAAAGGCGGGCGCAGCCGTTCTGCAGCGCCTTGATTTGAGCCTCAACGCCGATTTTGGCAGCGGGCAGTCCGGGAATACCCATCTCCATCTTGATGAACTCCTGTCCCGACTCGCGCTCGGCGCGCTCGGCGATGGCTTTCACCTCACGGATGGTGGCGTTGGCATAGTCGATGATGCCATACTCGTCAATCGCGCGGTCGATAATCTCGCGGCTAATGGGTGTGGGTCTCATCGCTGAGCCTCCTTTCCGATGGCAAGCGCCTTGAGGTTTGCATCTACCACGGCGTCGCCCTTGCGGCCGAAGACGCGGCGGATGGCGTTCTCCAGTTTATCGTACTCGATGCCGAGGGCCTTCTGGGCAGCACCCAGCAGGATGACGTTGGCCGAGCGGGGAATCTCGTTATCCTTTGCCAGCTGTTCGATGTCGAGGGTGATGACGTTCTTCACCTTGGCGAGGTCTGCCATCACGGTCTCCACCTCAGGATAGTTGGGGATGTTCACGAAGGGTTTGCTCGAGGTGATAATCCAGCCGTCCTTGCTCAGGAAAGGCAGGTAGCGCAGGGCCTCCATCGGCTCCATCGAGATGATGACATCGGCCGAGCCTTTGGCAATCAGGTCGCTGTGGATGGGGTTGCTGCTGATGCGCAGGTTGGACTGCACGTCACCGCCACGCTGCGACATACCGTGTACCTCGGCCTGCTTGATATAAAGATTCTCGTGCATGGCTGCTTCGCCAATATCAGTTTTCATTGCTTTGCCTCCTGTGCTTTCTTTTGTTTGAGATGACGTTGTAATGTTTGCATGCACTCGCGGCGCGGGATAATCACGCTGGTGCCACGGTAATTGATCTCGTCACGCATCACTTGCGTGATTTCGGGCATGTTCTTGGGCAGAGGAACGACCACCTTCAAGTGCTCGTCGGTCATACCCAGACCACGGCAGATAGCCTCGAACTTGCCAGTGCCTGCCGAGTCCTGACCACCCGTCATACCGGTGGTGAGGTTGTCGCTGATGATGACAGTGATGTTGGCGTTCTCGTTGATGGCATCGAGCAGACCCGTCATACCCGAGTGGGTGAAGGTCGAGTCGCCGATGATGGCAACTGCGGGCCACTGACCGGCATCGGCGGCACCCTTTGCCATGGTGATGCTGGCACCCATGTCAACACACGAATGGATGGCCTTGAACGGAGGCATGAAGCCCAGGGTGTAGCAACCGATATCGCCAAACACGCGGGCATTGGGATACTCCTTCAACACCTCGTTGAGGGCAGTGTAAACGTCGCGGTGACCGCAACCCTGGCACAATGCGGGGGGACGCGGAGCGACATTCTCGCAGCTGGGATAACCCTCGCTCACGGGGAGACCCAGAGCCTTCTTCAGGGCATCGGGACTCAACTCGCCAGTGCGGGGCAGCTCGCCAGTGAGGCGGCCCTTGATGACAGCATTGCCGGGCATCACGCCACGCACGAGGTCCTCGACGAAGGGCTGGCCTTCCTCGGCGATGAGGACGGCGTCGCAGTCGGCAGTCATGCGGCGGATGAGTTCCTTGGGCATGGGATACTGGCTGATTTTCAGCACGGGATAGGGGCATCCGTCAGGATAGCACTCCATCAGGTAGTTATAGGCAATACCTGTAGCAATGATACCCATTGAATGGTCGGCACCATCGATATACTTGTTGTACTCGCTAGCAACAGCGCGCTGCTCGAGGTCGGCTTGCTGGCCCGTTACCGTGATGTTGCGCTTGATGGCGTTGCCGGGGAGCAATACCCAGTGGCTTGCCTCAGCGTTGTAGTTCAACTCATTCTCGGCACGCGGCGTCTCTTTCACCTCTACTACGGCACGGCTGTGGGCCATGCGTGTGGTCACGCGCATGAGCACGGGGAGACAAACCTCCTCGCTCAGCTCATAGGCCTTCTCCATCATGTCGTAGGCCTCCTGCTGAGTGCTGGGCTCCAGCGTGGGAATCATAGCGAACTTGCCATAGAAGCGGCTGTCCTGCTCGTCCTGCGAGGAGTGCATCGAGGGGTCATCGGCCACAAGGACCACCAGACCGCCGTTCACACCCGTCATGCCCGAATTGACGAACGGGTCGGCGCACACGTTCAAGCCCACATGCTTCATGCAGACCAGGGCACGCTTGCCCATGAAGGACATGCCCAGGGCAGCCTCCATAGCCGTCTTCTCGTTAGTACACCAGCGGCGATGAACATTGCGCTCCACCGCTAACTTTGAATTCTGAATGTACTCCGTAATCTCGGTCGAGGGAGTACCCGGATAGGCATACACGCCACTCAGGCCCGCGTCAAGCGCGCCCTGGGCGATAGCCTCATCACCTAAGAGTAACTTTCTCATTATTATAAGGTTTAACTAGTTTTTCTATTTCTCTCTATTGTATTAGAAGTCTATTTTAACCCCCAAAATTACACAAATAAATCCACCCCACAAATTTTTTAAGGATTTTTGACCAATGGCATCTCGAAAAATAATTATACCTTTGTCGTTGTCAAAGGATGAGCCATCCACCAACCAACATGCTAAACCAATGAAACAGAAGATTCTAGCATCAATCATACTAAGCATTTGCATCTTGCTGCTGCCGGGATGCGGTGACACCATTGTGCCGCCGTCACAGCTTCCTGAGGCAATCACCTCGTTTGTCAAGGAGCATTTCCCCGAGGAATCCATCACCTTTGCCGTTAAAGACCGCAAGATTTACGGCACCAAATACCATATCGAACTTGTCAACGGCGCCAAGATAGAATTTGACACCGATAACGTGTGGGACAAAATCGACTGCCAGAACCAGCCCGTTCCCTCGACCGCTGTGCCCATGGCCATCACGGCATACACGCAGACCAACTACCCGTCAATCGCAATCATCATGATTGACAAGGAGGACCATGGCTATGAGGTAGAATTGATTACCGGCATCAATCTGAAGTTCAACGAACACGGTGCCATCATCAACAAGGATATCAAGCGATAAGGTTCAAGTCATCATCCATAACAAGGGAGGAGGCAGCCCCACGGGTTACCTCCTCTCTATTTCTTGCCACCGCCCCTATTGCCATGGACAGATAGACAGATGGACGGATAGACGAGCCTTGACGACTATCTCAACGCCTTGTCATAGCGTTTCTGCTCGGCCTGGAGATACTTGTTCAACGCCTTGGCAATCTGGGGACAGAAGCCGCCGATGGACTGATACTTGCCACGGTTGTTGGCATAGTCGGCAAGGGCTGAAACCAGTTCGGGCATCCAGGCAAAAGTCGAGGCTTTATTGGACAACTGCCATTGCAGACTTTGGGCATCGGCACCGTTCTGCATCATGTAGATGATTGAAGCAGCATTTGCCAAGCTCTCGCTCATGACCGCTGTGCCATCATTGATGCCCCTGTTGCTCAACACATGCTTATTGCTTTGATACAGCTTCTCCCCTATCTCGTTCATCCCTACCGCATTTTTCATGTCTTCGAGCAGAGGAGCGGCAGAAACGCTACTGAGCATATCGACCAACATATCAGCCACATATTTGTTCATTTCGGCATACTGCGGATCGGAGAGGTCTGCATCATTACCGCCCAGGATAGCAAACAGTTCGCTAGCCTGTCCTTGGGGACTGCAGGCAGCACCATAGCCGCCACTGGCACCGTTGGCAAAACCGAGAATCACCCTGAATTGATTGTTTGAGGGTTTGCCGAAGAAGTCGTTGAACCATCCCTGCTGGAAATGTGTCATCACGTTGCCGTTGAACACGTCGAGATTCTCTTTGTAGAAAGGCTGATGCTGCACGAAGAACTCATGGAAACGGCTATCGGTGTAGAACTGGTTGAGCAGGCCCAAGAACTCATTCATGTCCACATAGTTCCAGCGGCTATCCAAGCCTTTCTCCCCGGGTGCCAGCTGCTCGTTGACTTTGACAATCTTTCCGTCTTTGAGCGCGAGGTGCACAGCCATGCTCATCGGTGCGTCATAGGCAATGCCGTATTGCTGCCTCAAGCCCTGGTAATACTCGATGACGGGGTGCTGCTTGAAGGGCTCAAACCACTGCTCAATGTCCTGGAGATAGGTTTCAGGCTTGTCATTGTAATAATACTCCTGATATTTTGCCAAATGTGACAGGATACCCATCAGTTCGACAGTTTCCATGACCTCGGCTTTGGCGGACGCTGCCCCGTTAGCGGGCATCGGCTTGACCTTAGCGTTCAACGCCTTATCAAATCGCTTTTGTTCGGCATCGGCAAAGTTGTTCAACGCCTTAGCGACCTTGGGGTAATAGTCCTTGAGGGTCGGATATTTGCTGCGATTGTTGGCATAGTCGCGCAGGGCAGCGACAGCCTCGGGCATCCAAATGAAGCCCCTGCTCGTGTTCATGCTCATTTCTGCATCAATCTGCTCGGGGGTGTAACCATTTTGCTGCATATAGAGAATCACGGCGGCGCGCACGAGCGTCTCATTATAGACAATGCTCGGCTCGGGATAGGCCTGATTGCGCATCATGTTTTCCGAGAAGCTGAACAGTTTGCTTGCGATGGGGTCCAGCATGGCCTTATTGTCATCATACAGGTGATTGATGAAAGAATGGTTGAATTCGTGGATGAGAACCATCGCCGAGCCCACACCATCTTCAAATGCCTTGCCTGTCCTTGGGTTGACATAGTAACCGCACACCGAGAACATCTCTTTGGGCTTACCGGGCAACTGGCGGCTTGCCCCATAGTTGCCACCACCATTGGTGAAGCCGATGATGAGGCTATACAGTTCGTTAGGATTGGTGCCATAGAAAGGCGCGTACCACTCTTGGTGGAAGTGCTTCATGACGTTTTCGTTATACCGTTTCAGTTCCCCGGCATAGAACGCCTGATGCTGTTCAAAGAACTCATGGAAACGGGTGTCGGTATAGAACTTGTTGAGTTCGGCGACCAGAGCATCGATGTCAACATTAGCCCACCTGCCATCCATGAATTTCTTATCACCCACAAACTTGAGGCCCTGTCGGTCAATAACGAGGTTCACCGCCAAATCCATCGGAGCGTTGTAACCGATGCCATATTGCTGTATCAGACCTTGATAATAGCCGACCGTGGGATGCTCGCTATAGGGGGCGAACCAAGCCTCGGTGTCCTTAGTGTACTGGCCACCCATGTCCATGTTATACTCCTGAGCGCCCGCAGTGCGAGAGAGGATACTCATCAACTCTACGGTTTCAGATACTTCGGCCTTCACTTGGGCTTGCATTGACATTGCGATAAAAGCAAGCGCTGCAAATAAAAATATCTTTTTCATAATTACAATGTTTAGTGATTAATATTTATGGTCTTGATGTGTCGCTAGAAAAGCATTGTTTTCAATTTTCAGCAGTAAAATTATCCTACATTTTTATCATAGTCAATCACAAAAACACTGTTTTTTTGAAATTGTCAAAAATTTTTACAGTAATGTGTCCAATTATTTTACACCATGACCAAATCACCCCCATCATTTGGGGCAGAGGCATCTGCAGCACTCAAATAATATGACAAAGGGGATGGAAATGATAAAGCAAATCGGTCTAAAACCGTTTCCTACTCGGTCTTAATGCTGTTGACAGGGTTCTCACGGGCTATGCGCCAGCACTGCAGTGCTATGGTGCCCAACGTGATTGCGCCGACGAGCGCCAGCGACAATGCAATCGTCCACCAGTGAATACCCACATGGTCGGCAAAATAATCCAGGGTTTTCTCGCCACAATAGATGGCGATGGGTGTGGCAAGGACAAAACTGATGAGAACCAACGGGATGTATTGTCGGCACATCATCCACACCACTTCACCTGTCCGGGCGCCAGCAATTTTGCGGATTCCGATTTCTTTGCGACGGTATTCCGTCTCAAACATGGTCATGCAGAACACTCCTATCAGCGTAATGACCATAAATACCACGCAGATGAAATAGAACCACTTGAAAAAGCGCAATTCATTATCGTAGGACTCTTCAAGCTTCTTGTCATAAGACATGAGAGACCGGGCTTCTTTGTCAAAGTGCTCATGCAGGATGGCATTGGCTTGCTGCCGCACGTTATCAAGGTCGGCATCCTTATTGACGCTCAAGAAGAGATTGAACATCCCAATGGTTTTTTTCGTTGTGACGAAAGAGAAGGGCTGATTGCTCTGCAAACGGGTTGTGTTGTAACGGGTATCCTCGCACACGCCAACAACAGTCACACTGTCTCTTGCTCCGTTAAACGGTATCCTCATTCCGATTTTAATCCATTTCCATTGTTGCTGTGCCGACTTGCTGATGATAATTGCCGCCGTGTCGGTGGCAATGAAATCGCGTCCCTCAATCACCTTGATTCCCATGGTGCGCAGGTATGCAGTGTCCACTGCCGAGAATTCCAATACGAGATTCTGATTGTTCACATTTATACCATGTTTGTAATGGACATCAGACAATCCCATCGTACCATCGGACAACGACACGCTCTTGACACCCGGCAAAGCCATGAGTTCTTCATATAGTTCCTTTTTCACATCTACATCTCCTTCGATTTCAAGAGGTAAAGTCGATATGAGTACCTGATTTTTATTGAAGCCATAAGAGGATTTGAAAATAAAGCGATGCTCATCGATTAATATGCCCATATAGATGACCATCAAGGACGAAGCAAACAATTGCATACACAAGACGGCTTTGCGCAGTTTGTTGCCTTGTGGTGTGAGACCGAAATTACCTTTCAGTGCCATAGCCGGGACAAATGAGGTGACAAAGAAGGCTGGATAGGTGCCAGCAGCAATGCCGACAGCGGCCGCAAGGATGAACATCGACAACGAAAGCGCCCAGTGGTTTAACGGCGAGATGTCACCGTCGATCAGTTTTTCCACAACAGGCAATGATGCCAATGCGCCGCATAGCATCAGGGCAATGAAACAAGCGAAAATCGAGATGACAACGCACTCGGCGAAGATGCCCAAACGCAGTTGTTGGCGAGTGGCGCCCAGCACAAGGCGCGTGTTCATACTGTGGACACGCATCGGGCTTTGGACAATAGTAAAATTCAGGAAATGGTTAATTGCGAGAATGATAAGCAACAGACAGGCGAGAGCCAGGACTATAAACATGGCTTTATAACCATATTCACCACTGTTATCAATACCTCTCTCGAAATAGCTGTATGCTATAGGAGTGAATCGGAAATGCGTGCTCTTGATATTTCGCTTGTAATCAGGCACTTCATTGGTTGCCGCATAGTTCTCCCACCCGTCTTTTTCCATCATGTTATAGACAGCCCGGTTGAGTTTCCTGTTCAGGGCCTCTATGTCCTTAGGCTTTTGTATAAATTTGACGTAGCACGAGAAGGTGACATTAAAGTTGTGCTTTAAATACTCTTCACCCCCCATGTAAATGTAGATGCCGTTCTTCAATTCACTGTTCGACGGGAAATCCTTATATACGCCTCGAACCAACAAACTCTGAGCTTGTCCACCATCCTCACGATCAAGCCACATCGTATCATTAGCCACATCTGTTTTCCCGAAATATTGCTTGGCGATGCTCTCCGCTATGACGACATTCATGGTAGAGGACTCGTGGTCTTTCAACTCGATATCACCACTCAACTTCTTGCTGGAAAGCGTGCTGAGGGCTGTCTTGTTACAGAAGTAGCATGGTGATTTCATTCTTTCTCCATCTTTGTTCCGGAACGAAATATTGTAGAAATTGGGAAAGAAATCATTATCGAAGACATAGCTGATCACGGACACAGATTCCACTTGAGGCAGGCTGTCCAAGGCTCTGGTAAAAGGGTAATGGATATTGTTATGGAAATCATTTTCTTTTACCATATAGTCAGTATCAAGCCGATATATCAGCTTGTAATCGTCCACATCGTGATTATAGGTGACCTGATAGGTGATTTGCGACATCATCAGGTAGAACGACGAGAATGCCACCACCAGGCCCAGCAGATTTAAGTAGGAAGGGACCTTGAAGCGTTTTGCAAAATAGAAAATATTCCTGAACACCTCTGTCATCGTCAATGAACTTTTTTCTGTTATGGTGGTAAGTCGCAGTTGTTCTGTTTGCAAATGTACAAGGCTGGCATTGGGCTGTCAAGTTTTTTGGCGAAAAATAATTGCCTGAACGGTCATTTTTGCGATTTTGTGTCCAATTTTTTGACACTTTCTTGCCCAGGGGGGGTGTTCCTTTACCGTGGCTGCGCCTCAAGAATACTCAAATAAATTTGGTATTCCCCTCGAGTTGCACTACCTTTGCACCCGAAATAAGAGAACATAAACCAAAATAACAATGATTAACCAGCAATTACTGAATCCTAAGAGTATTGTCGTCATTGGCGGCAGCAACAACGAGCAGAAGCCCGGTGGCGCTATCGTGCGCAACCTCAAGCAGGGCGGTTTCAAGGGTGACCTCTACGTCCTCAACCCCAAGGAGGATGTGGTGCAAGGCATCCAGGCCCATCACGACATGAAGGACCTGCCCAATGCCGACCTGGCCATCCTGGTCGTGGCAGCCAAGTACTGCCCCGAGTATGTTGATTACCTGACCGAGCACAAGGGCGTCAGGGCATTCATCATCATTAGCGCCGGCTTCGGTGAGGAGACCCACGAGGGTGCCATCCTGGAGCAACACATCCTGGACACCTGCGAGAAGTACGGTGCCGCGCTCATCGGCCCCAACTGCCCCCAAGGGAGCCGACTTCATCAGCGGCTCGGGCGCTACCGCCGTGTTCATCATCGACTCGGGCGTGAGCAAGGGCCTGCAGTTCAACAGCGTGTGGTCCATCGGCAACGGCAAGCAAATCGGCATTGAGGACGTGCTGGAATACATGGACGAACACTTTGACCCCGAACATGACTCCAAGGTCAAGCTGCTCTATATCGAGAATATCTCGCACCCCGAGCGCCTGCTCAAGCATGCCCGCTCGCTCATCAGCAAGGGTTGCCGCATCGCCGCCGTCAAGTCAGGTTCCAGCGAGAGCGGTAGCCGTGCCGCATCGAGCCACACAGGCGCCATCGCTTCGAGCGACACCGCCGTTGACGCCCTGTTCCGCAAGGCCGGCATCGTGCGCTGCTACTCGCGCGACCAGTTGACCACCATCGGCTGCGTGCTCACCCTGCCCGAGATGACCGGCAAGAACGTGGCTATCGTTACCCACGCCGGCGGCCCTGGCGTGATGCTGACCGATGCCCTCTCCAAGGGCGGCATGAACGTGCCCCTGCTCGATCCCAAGATTGGCGAGGAACTCAAGGCACAGCTCTATCCCGGCTCATCGGTAGCCAACCCCATCGACTTCCTGGCAACGGGTACTCCCGAGCATCTGGGCATCTGCATCGACTTCTGCGAGAAGCGCTACGATAATGTGGACGCCATCGTGGTCATCTTCGGCACACCTGGTCTGGTGCCCTGCGACGATGCCTATAACGTGCTGCACGAGAAGATGCTCACCTGCAAGAAGCCCATCTTCCCCGTATTGCCGTGTCTCAACATTGCCGGCCGCGAGGTGAAAGAGTTCATCGACAAGGGTCATGTGAACTTTGCTGACGAGGTGGCTCTGGCCGAGGCGCTCATCCGCGTGAGCGACACGCCCAAGCCCGCCACTGCCGACAACCTCTGCCCCGAGGTGGATGTCAAGGCTGTGCGCGCCATCATCGACGGCATCAAGGAAGACGGCTATATCTCGCCCGACAACGTGCGTGCCCTGCTGCAGGCTGCCGCCATCCCCGTCGTGCCCGAGAAGGTATCGGCCAACCGTGACGAACTCGTTGCCGCAGCCCGCGAGATGGGTTATCCCATCGTTGTCAAGGTCGTTGGTCCCGTGCACAAGAGCGACGTGGGCGGTGTGACGCTCAACGTCAAGGACGATGCACAGCTCGAGGCCGAGTTCGACCGCATGATGCAGATTCCCGACGCCACCGCCGTGATGATTCAGAAGATGATTAGTGGTACCGAACTGTTCATCGGTGCCAAGTATGAGCCCACCTTCGGCCACAACGTGCTGTGCGGTCTGGGCGGCATCTTCGTCGAGGTGCTCAAGGACGTGCAATTCGGTCTGGCGCCCCTGTCACAGCCCGAGGCCGAGCGCATGGTACGCTCCCTGAAGGGTTACAAGATTATCCAGGGTACCCGCGGCAAGCAAGGTCTTGACGAGGCAACTTATGTGAAGATTATCTGCCGCCTCTCGACCATGCTGCACTACGCTCCCGAAATCAAGGAGATGGACATCAACCCGCTGTTGGCTGGTCCCGACCACGTCACCGCCGTTGACGCCCGCATCCGCGTCGAGAAGTAATATCACTCACCAGGGCAGAGCCCTGGCCCACAAGACACGTCGACCGCAGCCAGCCTCTCAAGGCATCTTGTGCGCGACTTGTCCAGTGGACCGGGGCTCTGCCTCGGTTTAAATAAAATCTTCTCTATCTTTGCTTTTCTGAGAAAAATGCCTTTACATTCTCTTCTTGCGGGATTTGATTTTTTTCCTTACTATCCACACTATCAAGCCCAAGATTGAAATAACCAAAACCGTGAGGCACAGGTATCGGGGCCAGTGCTTCTTTATGATATAAAGAGCCGTATTTTCACTTTTAACTACCATCCATCCGATTTTGGGAGTCAGCATGCGGGCTGTAGTATCCACTTCGGTTGCGATGAATCCTGCCCATAGTTCCATGGGGAAAGACGCTAAGCCCAATAGATTATATTTGAACTCAACACGCACAATTTCAGATTCCACCGATGACGTTCCATATTCTACAAAATCGTACGTTTTTCCATCACAATCCGGGAAGAGTTTCAAGAACCATCCATCAAGTAAAGTTGGCTCCGTTTCATCGCCACAACCTCCACCTCCACCTGCAGCTCTCAGTTCATCTTCTCGTATTTTCTTAACAATGCTTTGCCAAAACCGCTGATTAGGATGTCCCTGTGCCGCATGGACGAACTCAGTCAATATAGGCTCCAATTCCTTGACCCATCCATCCAGACCATACTGGCTGAGTTTCTTTGCCTTTTCAAGCACACGCTGCCAGTCCTCGGGAGTGCCCTTTAAGGTAATCGAGGGAATACCGCATATTGGCACATCATATTCATATTCAAAATAGTGTTCCATGCTCTTCATCAGTGTTATCTGCGATGCCACACGTTCAACGGGACCCGTCGTAGAGAAGTCGGCAGTAATGACTTGGGCGATGCCACCTTTGGTATTCTCCTCTATTTGTGACGCAAAAGCACCTATCAATTTAGGCCAATCTGCATTATCAAAAAGAATGTCATTTCCTTCCACAAAAAGTCCCATTTTACCGTCATGGTCGACGAACAGGGAGCGGAGTTCCTCGGCATGTTCGTCGACATAGCGGGCGAACCCCTGACTGATGAGCAACCACACCATATCGGGCGACAGTGTGACCGACATGTGATTGGCATAAGCCGTAACCAGTGTCGAGAAGAAAGGGCCTTCACCTTGATATTTCAGGTTGTGCTCATTGGCAAAACTTGAGGCGACAAGGCTATTATTCTTTTCGGCTGCATTAAGGGTCTTATTCATCGGGGGCTTCATCCATAACCGTGCTATTTCTCCACCATCAGTGGGTGTGAAGAAATAATCAACAGGTTTAAGATTCTCGTCAACCACAAACGATATACTGCCCGGTGATTGAGCAATGATTCTGCTATCGTTTGCCAATGCTGTCAGCGAAACTAGAGCCAGCAATAAAGAAAAACAAGACTTAACCATAATGTTTAGATTTAAATTGTTAGTAAATGCAAAGATATAACTAATTATTTAGAAAACGTGTGTTTATAACATATTATTGCTGTTTCTTCATATAAATTATTTGTGTTTCTTCATAAAAAACTGAAAACAACAGTTCCAGACAACCACGTGTCTGTTATTAAAGATTATTTACCTTTGCAACAGATTGACCACTTGGGCTTTAATGTACATCTGTAAGCCGCTCAAAGAGCCAACGACATGTCCAGTATACCCCAATCAAAAGAGAAAAAACTTGCACAGTCCTTTATAATCCATTACCTTTGCAGAAATTCATTGGCGGACCCTTTCGAAGAGCGAACCAGTCATAATGACACATCTAATGAACACAATATTTCCGCTTATGTCACGGTTACGAAGAATTGAACTAAAGATATTGTTATGCTTTTGGGGTTATTCCATCCTGCTGCTTCTGCTGCTTTCACCTGATAGCTATTTACACGATTTGTATTGTCGTTGTGATAGTGCATGGTTTTTTACTGCCGGAAAATGGTGGATGCAGGGTTTGAAACCGTACATAGATTTTTCAGATAGTAAAGGTCCACTCTTATGGTTTATATACGGTTTGGGATGGCTAATAAGTCATTACGATTATATTGGTGTATGGTGGCTGAGCACATTATCCTATGCAGCGACATTTTATTTTGTTTATCGCTCAGCTTATATTTTCACTTCGAGACGAACTGCAATAATATGTAGTTTGGTCATGACCTTTGCCTTTTTTCTATACCCATTTCACCGAGAAATTAGAGCTGAAGATTGGTGCAATCTCTTCTTAACTCTATCTCTGTGGAAAATGTGCGAAATTTGTTATGGAAACAATATGCCCAAAAGTACAATTCGCTATGCGTGTTTTTGGCTCGGTTTCTCTACGGGAGCGTTGTTGCTTATAAAATATAATATTGCTGCAATGCAGGCTATCATGCCACTTATCGTTATTTGGGTCATGAATCGTAAACATCATGGACTTCGGATTAGCATCATGTATGAGTTTCTTGGATTTCTTACATCTACATTACCATTCATACTTGTACTAGTGTTCGAAGGATGCTTCATGGCAATGATTAATGAGTATTTTTTGGCAACATCCAGTTTTTATAGCAAATTCTTTGCTGTTGAGTCGTTCCTTAACAATGAACTGATTAAAGACCTATTGCGCAACAAATTATTCAATCTATATGAATTATGTATCCTGCTAGGCATGATTTTGGCTACAGTGAAGCTAAAAACCCTTAAGTGGACACCAATCATATGCATATTGTGGATGATTCTGGTGATCGTGCCATCTGCACACCTTATTTACCATTTCCGCCCGTTGTCTCTTGTTTACTTTCCATTTATCTTGTCGTGCCTCACCTCAAACCTATATCTAAAAACAGAAAAACTGTTTACCAAAACTCGATATTTAATAGCTCTTGCCTTTTTTTGCATTATTGTTGATTATTCCATTAATCACACATGCTTAGATTCAACAATCGTTTGGAACAATGACAAACAATGCGAGCATGTGTACTACGCTTCGGCCCAAGTACTATCTCAATATGACCATCCCACTATCTGTTACAATAGTGTTGAACAAGGAGTTGAGACATTGGCCGATGCTCTTCCAGGCATGAAATACTGGTGCATTCCAAACCACAAAAGAGAAGAAGGCGAGACTGAACTAGCGCACATTATAGAGCAGAATTTAGTTGATGTTGTTCTGATTTTTGGAAATTCCAAGAAGGCAATATCTTCGTTAGAACAGAAGGGTTATCACAAATGTTTTACAATGCCTTATCACTCTACTCCGTGGTCGGTTTGGTCAAAACGCAAGTTACCAAAACCTCAACTTGATTATGAAGCTAGCTGGCAAGACGTATTGTTCAAACGGCGCCCACATTTCGTGAAAACACATAATAATAAGGACTAATGTATTTCTTCACTAAGGTATAAAATGGTTCCTTCTCAAATGCCCGATTGAGGGTATTTTTCGGTTCAAAAAGGGGAAAAAAGCAGATTTGAGATGTTAATCTTTGTTAAATAATTTAAAATTGGGGCGGTTTTGGCTGATTGGCATGGGTTAAAAGCAGAAATGTTTTGGTGGGGAAAATGAAAAGCAGTACCTTTGCGCGCCGATTATTATCAAAGTAATAGCTCATTAGGGCAATGTCGTGTGGAATTTGGCCGTTCCGCAGGGTGTTGCTTGGGCAATTAACTAACTATTAATTAGGATTTTAAAAAAGTGGATACTTTAAGTTACAAAACCATTTCGGCAAATGCCGAAACCGTAAAGAAGGAATGGGTGGTAGTTGATGCTACCGACCAGATTCTGGGTCGCTTGTGCTCGAAGGTGGCTAAGATTCTCCGTGGCAAGTACAAACCCAACTACACTCCTCACGTTGATTGTGGCGACAACGTCATCATCATCAACGCTGACAAGTGCAAGATGACTGGCAAGAAGTGGACCGAGCACCAGTATGTTCGCTACACTGGCTATCCCGGTGGCCAGCGTTTCTCGACCCCTGCTCAGTTGCAAGCCAAGAGCGAGAGGAAGAAAGACCTCCGCAAAGGTATGCATCCCCTGTACATGCAGGTTATCAAGGGCATGCTGCCCAAGACCCGCCTGGGCGCTCAGCTGTTGAAGAACGTACACGTTTACAACGGCCCGGAGCATCCCCACGAGGCTCAGCAACCCAAAGTTATTGACATCAACAAACTCAAGTAAGAAGCATGGAACAGATTAATGCAGTAGGTCGCCGCAAAGCCGCTATCGCACGCGTATATGTGAAAGAAGGTAATGGCGAAATCACAGTGAACAAACGCCCGTTGGCAGACTACTTCCCCAACCCCATCCTGCAATACATCGTTAAGCAGCCGCTTAGCACGCTGGATGCCGCTGAGAAGTATGACATTAAGGTTAATCTCGTTGGTGGCGGTTACAAGGGACAGGCCGAGGCCCTGCGTCTGGCTATTGCCCGCGCCCTGGTGAAGATCAACCCCGAGGACAAGAGTGCCCTGCGCAAGGAGGGTTTCATGACCCGCGACCCGCGTGCCGTAGAGCGCAAGAAACCCGGTCAGCCCAAGGCCCGCAAGAGATTCCAGTTCAGCAAGCGTTAATCGCCGCATGACGACGGTCCGCGGCTTGCCGTGGTCCGATGCTTGCTCTACATTAATAATAAGAATCGCCACACGAGTTGTGGCAGTCTTATTGAAGAGTTTAGTATCCAAATCGCATAGACTCACACTGGGAACTGCGGTGGCTACTATGCGATTGATTTAGTAGAACGTAAACAATTTAAAAATGCCACTTTGGTCACCTGAAACGCAAATGGAACCCCGCTATGGCGCCCTACATCTTCATGGAGCGTAACGGTATCCACATCATCGACTTATACAAGACCGGCGCAAAGCTGGAAGAGGCAGCAAACGCACTGAAGAACATCGCCAAGAGCGGTAAGCGCGTACTCTTTGTTGCCACCAAGAAGCAGGCCAAGGACGTGACCCGCGAGCGTGCCATGAGCGTTGATATGCCCTACGTTATCGAGCGTTGGCCCGGCGGTATGCTGACCAACTTCACCACCATCCGCAAGGCTGTGAAGAAGATGGACACCATCGACAAGATGGAAACCGACGGCACTATGGCCAACATGTCGAAGCGCGAGAAGCTGCAGCTGAGCCGCCAGCGCGCCAAGTTGGAGAAGAACCTGGGTTCTATCAAGAACCTGAACCGTCTTCCCAGCGCGTTGTTCGTGGTTGACGTGCTCAAGGAGCACATTGCTGTTGCCGAGGCTAACCGCCTGGGTATTCCCGTGTTCGGTATCGTGGACACCAACAGCGACCCCAGCAATGTTGACTTTGTAATCCCCGCCAATGACGACGCCAGCAAGTCAATCGACATCATCCTGGCTACCGTTTGCGAGGCTATCAAGGAAGGTCTGGAAGAGCGCAAGGTTGAGCAAATCGACACCAATGCTGCCGAGGGTGAAGCCGAGGAGGCAAAAGAGGCTCCCAAGCCCCGCCGCCAGCGCGTTCGCCGTGCAGTAGAAGAGGCTCCCAAGGCTGAAGCTGAAGAGGCTCCCAAAACAGAGGAATAATTCCAAACTATAACAACTAACAAATTAGTTTAACTAAAACCGAATTATGGCTGTAACCATCAATGACATCAAGAAACTGCGCGACATGACTGGCGCAGGCTTGAGCGACTGCAAGAAGGCGCTCATCGAGAGCGACAACGACATCACCAAGGCTATGGAACTGATCCGCAAGCGCGGCCAGGCCATCGCAGCCAAGCGTGGAGACCGTCAGGCAGCTCAGGGTATCGCTATCGGCAAGACCGACGGCAAATTTGCTGCTATCATCGCCCTCAAGTGTGAGACCGACTTCGTTGCCAAGAACGAGAAGTTTGTCAACCTCGCCAAGGCTATCCTGGACCTCGCTATGGCCCAGAAGCCCGCTAACCTCGACGAGCTCAACGCCCTCCAGATGGATGGCAAGAGCGTAGCCGAGACGATCACCGCCCTGAGCGGTATCACCGGTGAGAAGATGGAATTGGGTGCTTATGAGTGCCTGAATGCCCCGACGACCGTTGTTTACAATCACTTCAACGGTATGTTGTCAGCTGCTGTTGCCTTCAATCTTGAGGGCGTAGCTGAGGACGTTGCCAAGGCTATCGCCATGCAGGTGGCTTCGATGAATCCCATCAAGGCTACCCGCGACCAGATTCCTCAGGAGGTTATCGACGAGGAGCTGCGCGTGGCTATCGACAAGACCAAGGCTGAGCAGGTGAGCAAGGCTGTTGAGAACGCCCTGAAGAAGGCCGGTTTCAACCCCTACTACTGCGCTACCGAGGAGCACCGCGACGAGGCCGTCCGCAAGGGTTACATGACCCAGGAGCAGGTTGCTGAGGCACTGAAGCTCATGGAAGAGACCGCTAAGCAGAAAGAGGCCAACATGCCCGAGCAGATGATTCAGAACATCGCCCAGGGTCGCCTGAACAAGTTCTATCAGGAGAACGTCCTGATGGAGCAGGTTTACGAGGCTGGCGAGAACAAGGAGACTGTTGCACAGTTCCTGGCTGCCGCCAACAAGGATCTCAAGGCTATCGACTTGAAGCGCGTCAACCTGAACGTTGACTAATTCTCAACCAAGAGAAACAACAAACATGATGGATGTCAGCACCCTCTGCAGGGTTGCTGACATTCATTTTTATGGGCATTGGTATTGCCAGTTGGAAAAAAAGTAGTATCTTTGCCCCGCTTTTTTAAACTTTTCCAGTG
The DNA here is from genome assembly GCA_902800715.1 of uncultured Bacteroidales bacterium. Classification (GTDB taxonomy): domain Bacteria; phylum Bacteroidota; class Bacteroidia; order Bacteroidales; family Muribaculaceae; genus Sodaliphilus. The sequence goes on along the minus strand of CADCFN010000015.1, from coordinate 14,559 downwards.
TGATGGGAAATTAAAGGAAGCGTTTTTATGAACCAATTACTTTAATTTTGAGTAACACAACTATTTAAAAATGAAGACTTTTCAATTGAATGCAGAGGCTCGTACCGACCTCGGCAAGAAGGCCGCAAAGGCGCTCCGCAAGGAGAACAAGATCCCCGTTGTCCTGAATGGTGGCAAGCTCGTTGACCTCGACAAGGACGGCAAGTACAATGGCAAGCTGCTCGCTGGCGAGAAGGTCGTTCCCATCGGCCGTGACGGTAAGGGCATCATCACCACCGACCTGGTAGTGAAATTTGCCGACGTTCGCAAGCTGATTTACAGCACCGACGTTTGTGTAATCGACCTGACCTATGATGGCCAGACCCGCAAGGCTGTCTTGAAGGACCTGCAGTTCCACCCCGTTAGCGACGCTGTTCTTCACATCGACCTGCTCGAGGTTACCGAGGACAAGCCCGTCGTTGTTGAGATTCCCGTTCACCTCGAGGGTCACGCTGTCGGTGTTAAGGCCGGTGGTAAGCTCTACCTGAGCATGAAGAAGGTGAAGGTTAAAGGTCTGTACAAGGACATTCCCGAGACCATTATGCTCAACGTGGACAGCCTGGAGATTGGCAAGACCATCAAGGTTCGTGACTGCCAATTCGACAACTATGAGCTGGTTAACGCCAAGGATCTGGTGATTGCTGGTGTTCGCGCCACCCGTAACTCTGCTGCTGCCGCTACCACCGAGGAAGGTGAAGGCGAAGCTGAGGGCGAGGCTGCTGCCGAGTAATCTGCACACAACAGATGAAGTACCTTATTGTTGGACTGGGAAACATTGGTGCAGAGTACCAGGGTACCCGCCACAACATAGGCTTTACAATATTGGATGCTCTCGCCGAGGCATCCAATATTGTTTTCTCGACACAACGCTATGGCGCTGTTGCCGAGATGCGTCTTAAGAACCAGCAACTGGTGCTGCTCAAGCCGTCGACCTACATGAACCTGAGCGGCGAGGCTGTGCGCTACTGGATGATTAAGGAGCACATCGACCTTGACCACCTGCTGGTTATTGTTGATGACATCGCATTGCCCTTTGGCCATATACGCATCCGTCCCAAGGGCGCTGATGGCGGCCACAACGGTCTGAAGAGCATCAATGAGTGCTTGTCAAGCCAGCAGTGGGCAAGACTGCGGTTTGGCATCGGCAACGACTTCCCGCCGGGAGCCCAGGTGGACTATGTGCTGGGCTACCCCACCCCCGAAGAGTTAGCGATTTTGCCCGAACGCGCCAAGGTGGCCGTCGATGCCATCAAGGCCTTCTGCCTGTCGGGCATGACATTCGCCATGAATAATTACAATAATAAATAATTCATGTGGCTAGCCACATGAATTATAGTTTAGAGTTTAGTGCTTTTTTCGATATACTGGCATGAAGGAAGTGAGAATTGACAAGTGGCTGTGGGCCACACGCGTGTTCAAGACCCGCACCATCGCCACAACGGCGTGCAAGTTGGGTCGCGTGACTATCGGCGGCATGACGGTGAAGCCATCACACGGCATCAAGGTGGGTGACCGCATCGATGTGCGTAAACCGCCTGTCACCTACTCCTTTGAAGTAATCGGCCTGCTCAACAACCGTGTGGGCGCCAAGCTTGTGCCCCAGTATCTCAAGAATGTGACCAGTCCTGACCAGTTGCGCCTGCTGGAAATGGTGAAAATCGACGGCTTTGTCAACCGCCAGCGAGGCATGGGCCGCCCCACCAAGAAGGAAGGGCGTGAGCTGCAGGAATTCACCGATGACGCTTTCTTCGGCTTTGACGATCCGACACCCCTCGATGATGCGTTCGACTGGGGTGAAGAAGAGAACCCCCTGTGGACCGAGGAGGATGAAAACCGCCTGAACGAGGACATTGCCCGCCGCCAGGGCAAGAAGGAATAATCATTTCCTGTAAACAACCGGGGTGCGACGGCAGAAGTCGATGAAACGGCAATAATTGCACGTCGAGGACCCCTCTGGTGCCTGGATGAAGTCTTTATGATAGATGCTATCCACTTCATCCTGCATCATTCCTATGAATTCCATCGCCTGTGCATCTTGCAGTGAGAACACATACTGGCCGTTTTTCCCATTCAGCACACCGCTTTCCTTCATCGAGGCGACTTTGTAAATGACAGGCATCACAGCTTCCAGCTCGGGATGCTTGCACAGATAGGCATAACAGTAGAGGAACAGCTGCAGAATGGCCTTGCGACGTCCCTTACTGGCCTTATTATCAAACAAATCATTTATCGACGAGTAGCCGGTCACGTCCTTGCCGGTCTTGTAATCCACGATGCGCACCATGCCGTTTGCCAAACGGTCGACGCGGTCGGGCTTGAAACTGAAGTTAAACTCCACGTTTCCCAGCTTCAGGGGTTGGAACGTGTGGGTTTCTTCACACTCAAGGACGGTAAATGGCCCTTCACGGTCAATCAAATCCAAATCGTAGTCCAGCACAAAGCCCACATAGCTGATGATGGTGTCGATGAGCATGAGGGCATCTCCTGTAATCGGGCGCGAATCGCTATCCAGCTCATCATCAGGCACATGCATATAATGCTTGCGGATGTATCGCTCCACCGTCGGCTTGAGGCGACGCTTCTTGAAGTCAACAATCTCGTCGCGTGTGAAAGTGTGCCCCTTTGCCGAATCAACCATGTAGCAATCGTTAAGGGTGTCATGGATGATGGTGCCGAATGTGCTGGAATCCATGAAATCGCTCAACTCATTGTCATCGTTCAAGCCTTGCACATAATGCAGATAGAAATTGAGCGGACAGTTGATGTGCTTGTTGATGGCGCTTGCCGACAGGTACTTGCCGCCACCATGCTCGGGGTTGCGTGTGTATCGGTCTTGCAGGTCGATATCACTGGTGTTGGGCACTTGAATCTTGACCGATGAAGACTTCTGGACCACAAGGCTCTTCTCAATATGCTCGAGTTTCTTGCCGTAGATGATTTCCAGCTGGGTGATGTAACGTGAGGGCTCACTCGACGCTGTAGCATTCTGCGTGCTCGAGTCATATATCATCGTCACATTCTCGGCCCGATTGAGCAGACGGAAGAAATTATAGGCCATAATTGCCTCCTGCTGTTCGATGGTGGACATGCCATGGGCACGGCGCATGTAGTTGGGAATGAACGAGTTGATGCCATGACGGCGCGGGAATATGCGCTCGTTCATCGACAAGACCACCACATGCTTGAAATCCAGACTGCGCGTCTCGAGCAGTCCCATCACCTGCAAGCCCTGCAGCGGTTCACCCGTGAACGCCACGATTGACGATGCCGTGAGACGGTCGATGAGGAAAAAGACCGAACTGCGCTGCAACGTCTGACCGCACTCGTCCAGTGAACGCTTGAGCTGATTGAGGACATCGATATACATGAGCAGGAAGGCTTGCTGCAAGGGCAGCACCGCCTCTTTTTCATCGTCCTCATCTTCGTCACCGACCGGGGCGTTTTGCATCTTCGCCATCAACAAGTTGGAGAATGCCAACAGGCGGTCCAGATAACTGGCCCGCAACTCGCTGTCGCTGCCCTGCTGGTCGCTGTCCATTGCCGGCGCAAACAAGTCACCGAACGAGAGCGTCACCAGCTTATCAGCTGGAACGCGGAAACGATTGGTGCGCGCCAACTCGGTAGCCTTGTCAAGCGCCTCGCTAGTGAAAAATGTCTTGATGAGGGGATGCGACAGGATGTCGTTCACGTCCTCACGATAATAGGTCCACCCCTTGCGTTCCTTGCTGGCCTGATGGTGCATGCGGGCCACAATGTGCATCAGCGAAACGATGCCTGAATTGCGCAACGGGTAACCCAGAGTCACGTTGATGAGCGACGTTGGCGGCACGGCATGCAGCAGCGGGATGAGCAGGCTCTCGTCGGGCAAGACGATGGCTGTATCCAGGCTTGTCGATGACTTGGTTCCCGGCATGAGCGCCACCTCGTCAAAAGCGACCTTGGCCTGTCCCACCATCGAGGGCACGGCGACTACACGCAGCGTTTGCTTCTCGTTATTGACCGGTTCAATGGGTTTTGCATCAAAGTGCTTGCAATAGCCGTTGATGAGTTGCGCGCCGGGGTCCTGTTTGGAAGCCTCTAGCATGGCTTTGATGCCGGCAGTGTCCCACCAGAAGTCGGCTTTTCCCATGTTCTTGAAATGGTCAAACAATTTCATCTCGGCAGCCGATAGCACACCGAATCCCACGAATATCAGTCTGTTATAGCGCAACTGTGCAGGCGGATTCTCGGCGGCCATCCGCAGTTGCCTGCCTGGCGAAACGACCCTCTTGGCGTCCAACGTCTGATGATAATTGACATAGATGTCAGCCAAGGCGTTCCACAGGCTCATGAACTTCTGCTTCACGTCATCGGGGTCGGTATTTCCCTGAGCAGGTTGGCTCACGGTGGTCCTTTGCTGCCACAAGGCAGCTTCGGCGCTGGTGTCAAAGAAAGCGGTAAAAAGCCCTTCACCGAAGATTCTCTTGACCTTCTCCTCGACATCGGTAGTGAGGAAATTGGCGACCAAGCCATGCAAATCACTCAGGTTCTGGTAGATATCGGCAGCATCGGCAAGCGATTTGTCGATATCGTTGAAGTCACCGATGATGAGCTGTGCCCAATAGATGAACTTGTCAAACTCCTGCGCCGCATCGCCCATCGCCTTGCAATAGGCATCATAGAGGGCGAACATCATCTCGATGTCGGTTGCCGCCACCGTGCCAGTCAACTCGGCGAGCAGTTCGTTAATCGACGTCACATGGGGCAGCAGATGAGGAACCGGCTTGCCCTTGGACGCGCCGACCAGCGCCCGCTGGAGGTAATGGGTGAAAAACTGACCGCTGCGACGGTTGGGAAAGACAAAGCAGTAATCCTCAAGGCCTTGAGCCTCAAGATAATACTGCACTACCTGTTGAAGAAAAGGAACCATATCGGTGACTGGTGGTTAGATGTAAGTTAATCCTGACGTTTACAATTATTTCCTGATCAGGATGGAAAGACGGATGGTGAGGTCGAACAAGACCAGTTTGGCGTTGGCATTACCTGCAATGTCGGTGCTGGCACGTTCCAGTTCGCTGACGATGCCCTCAACATTACGCTCGTTGATGAAGGGCGAGAAACGCGTCGAGAACGCTTCTTCCTCGCGTGTGAGATAGTTGAGTTCGGGGTTGTGCAGGTTGTAGATGAAGTTCTCGCGCACCTGTCGCACGGCGTAGGCGAGGAAACGGCGCGACTTCTCGCGTTTCATGTCGGCGATGACTTCGCTCCAACCCTTGAGTTTGCCAAGGTCATGCTGATAAGACAGGCGCATCAACTCGATAAATCGCTCACGGAACTCGTGATACTCGCTGCCCGTCTGCACCATGCGCTCTGCCATCGTCACGTTGCCGTCGGCGGGAGCGGCCAGCGCAAGTGCGTCCTGCATATCCATGCCATAGCGGTCGACCAGATACTGCGCCACCATCGAAGTGGAAGGCTTGCGCAGCTCGATGCGTTGGCACCGCGACAGGATGGTGCCCAAGATGCCCTTTTCGTTGTCGCTCACGAGGATGAACTTGCAGTCGTCGTAAGGTTCCTCGATGAGTTTCAAGAGCTTGTTGGCAGCCTCATCTTTCAGCTTCTCAGGGAGCCACAGGATGAGTACTTTATACTTGGCGGTATAGGCGCTCAACGTCATCTTACGCATAATGTTATCTGCCTCATATACAAAGATTTGAGGCTGTGCGTTATCATTCTTCAGCAATCCGAGCCAAGCTTGGTAGTCCTCGACAGGATAGTTGGTGACAAATTCCCGCCACTCGTCGATATAGTCATCGGCATTACAGGGGTTGTTGCTGTCGCCCTTGCGGTTGGTGTACGGGTAACTGAAATGAGTGTCCACCTGGTTGAACGACTGATGCTGCCGGCACATCGGGCACACCCCGCAGGAATCGCCGTCAACATGGTTTCTGCAGTGCAGATACTGTGCTGCAGCCATCGCCAGTCCCAATTTGGGCACACCCGGCTCACCATAGAGCAACAGAGCGTGTGGCATGCGGTCGGCATCTATCATCCGCCGTATCTGCCCTATCGCCTGCTCATTGCCTAAAACTTCGCTGAATTTCATGATTTCTTCATTTTTTTCGGAGTGTAAAGATACAACATTTTCCCCAGCTAACAGCACGGTCATACTATTTTTTTGGTAAGGTTGCATAAAAGTGGTAACTTTGCGGGGAGATGGCGGATAGGATGACACCGGAGCAGCGGCATCGTTGCATGAGCCGCATCAGGGGACGCGACACCAAGCCTGAGCTGGTGGTGCGGCGGTGGCTGTGGCGGCAAGGGTACCGTTACAGGCTGTATGTGAAGTCGTTGCCCGGAAGACCTGACATCGTGATGCGGAAGTGGCGGACGGTGATTTTTGTGAACGGGTGCTTCTGGCACGGGCATGACTGCCAAAAGCACCGCCCGACGACCAATGCGCAGTTCTGGCAGGAGAAAATCACTCGTAACCGTGAGCGGGATGCCCGCAACCAGGCTCTGCTGCAGGCGGCTGGGTGGAACGTGATTGTCGTGTGGGAATGCCAGCTGTCGCCCAACAACCGCACCGACACGTTGCGGGAACTGGACCTGGTCCTGAGCCGTATTGTGCTGGAGAAAACATCGGGCGGCAAAGCATATATCACCCCTCAGGAGGACGTTGTGCCCATCGCTGCCGAGGAGGCTGTTGAATACGGCAAAACAGGTCATGAGAACAGAAAAACGTGATGAAACGCATAAAAATGACAAAATGAAAGACAAAGCGACTGAAAAAGCCGCTTTTTTAGTTTTTCCAACATGAAAACTAAGGTTTTCAAAGTGCCTAAAAATAAGCAGTTTTAGTGTTCAAAAAGGGTGTCTAAAAAAGGTGCTTAAAATATTTTGCCAGTTATAAAATAATGCCTAATTTTGGGCGTTTTTAAAGAAACTTGGCAGTGCCTGAAGCATCGAAAGTGAAACAATCATGGCCTTGGGCATGTTCAAGTTTTCCAGTAACCATCTAATTGACTACATTAACGAACTTTTATTAATATTTAAAAAACGCTTTTTTCCTAAAAAATGGAGATCAAAACGGCAATGGCCGGAACGCTTGAATCCGGCGACATTTTCACTACCAGTTTGGCGACCAAATCAAGAAAGTTATCACCGAGACCCTGCAGGGCCTGGGCATCGACCAAGCCGAGGTGAAAGCCACGGACAAGGGAGCCCTGGACTGCACCATCCGCGCCCGCGTGACGGCAGCTGCCGTTCGCGCCACCGGCAAAGACGTGTGGGCCGACTAATTAACACTAAAAAACCATCACAAAAACGAGAAAATTGTTATGCAACGACTCAGAAGAACAATGATGTTTGTCCCTGGTAACAACCCGGGAATGATGGCCGACGCTCACATCTACAGTCCCGACTCAATCATGCTCGACCTTGAGGACTCTGTCTCGATGGCCGAGAAGGATGCCGCGCGTCTGCTGGTTCACAACGCACTGAAGACCATCGACTACGGCACGACCGAAATGGTGGTACGTATCAACCCGCTGAACACCCCTTACGGCAAGAAGGATGTTGAGGCAGTAGTAAAGGCTGGCGTTCACGTCATCCGCATGCCCAAGACCGAGACCGCCGAGGAGGTAAAGGAACTCGAAGAGGAAATCATCAAGGTGGAGACCGAGCTGGGCTGCGTAGGCCGTACCCAGATCATGGCTGCCATCGAGAGCACGCTGGGCGCGCTCAACGCTTATGCTATCGCAACCGCCAGCAAGCGCATGATGGGTATCGCCCTGGGCGCCGAGGACTACTGCGCTAACCTGAAGGCACAGCGCACGACGGGCGACTCGCCCTTCTTCGGCATGGAGCTGCAAATGGCTCGTCAGTGCATCGTTACGGCTGCCCGCGCTGCCGGCATCGACGCCCTTGACACCGTGTTCAGCAACCTCAACGACATGGACACCTTCCGTCGCGAAGTTGAGATGATTAAGGCAATGGGATTTGACGGCAAGTCAATCATCAATCCTCGCCAAATCGAGGTTGTCAATGAGATTTTCGCTCCGAAGGAGAAGGAAATCGAGATCAGAGCACAACGTACCATCGACCTGGCCATCGCGTCGGGCATCTTGACAAAGGAGGACTTAGCATGAACAGTATCAAAGATAGAGCAGCCCTGATTGCAGAGGCTGCAAAGCAGATGAACAAGGCTGTCTATAACGACGCCCACATGAAGAAGAACATCACGCCGCGCCACGAGTTGCAACGCACCCACGGCAAACTCACAACCCTCGAGGATGCCATCAAGAAGAGCGGTCTCAAGGACGGCATGACCATCTCGTTCCACCACCACTTCCGCAGCGGTGACAAGGTCATCAACATGGTTGTTGCCAAGCTCGCCGAGATGGGTTTCAAGAACCTGACGCTTGCTTCGTCGAGTCTCATCGACGTGCATGAGCCCCTGATTGAGCACATCAAGAACGGCGTCATTACCCAGTTGCACACCAGCGGTCTGCGCGGTGCCCTCGCTACCGAGGTATCGCATGGCCTGATGGAGAAGCCCGTTATCTTCCGCAGCCACGGTTCTCGCGGCTATGCCATCAAGAGCGGTGAGTTGCACATCGACGTTGCCTTCCTGGGAGCTTCATCAAGTGACCCCCTGGGTAACGCTGCCGGTTACTCGACCAGCCCCAACGCCAAGAGCATCTGCGGTTCGCTGGGTTATGCCCTGCCTGACGCCAAGTATGCCGACAAGACCATCATCCTGACCGATGACCTGGTAGACTATCCCAACCAGCACAGCGCCATCAGCGAGGCCGACGTGGACTATGTTGTTGTCGTTGACTCGGTAGGTGACTCAAGCAAGATTTCTTCAGGTGCCATCCGTGACACCAAGAATCCGCGCGACATCCTGCTCGCCAAGCAGGCTGCCAAGGTGGTGATGAACAGCGGTTACTTTGAGGACGGCTTCTCGATGCAGACCGGCTCGGGTGGCGCTGCACTCGCAGTGACCAAGTACCTGCGCCAGGGCATGATTGACAAAGGCATCAAGGCCAGCTACGCCCTTGGTGGCATCACCAGCCACATGGTGAAACTGCATCAGGAGGGCCTGATTGACCGCATCATCGACGTTCAGTCGTTTGACAAGGTTGCTGCCGAGTCGCTGATGAACGACCCGAAGCACAAGTGCGTGTCGGCCAACGAGTATGCTGCCCTGATGGAGCCGGGTGCTGCAACCCACTTCCTGGATGTCGTTATCCTGTCGGCCCTCGAGGTTGACGTGAACTTCAACGTGAACGTGCTCGTGGGTAGCGACGGTATCATCCGTGGTGCTATCGGCGGTCACCCCGACACCGCTATGGACAGCGCCCTGTCGGTTATCGTTTGCCCGCTGCTGCGCGGCCGCATCCCCTGCGTCGTTGACGAGGTAACCACCCTCATCACTCCGGGCAGCAATGTTGACGTTGTCGTTACTGAGTACGGTATCGCAGTCAACCCCAACCGTCCCGAGGTGAAAGAGCGTCTCGAGGCTGCCGGCATGAAGATTGTGGACATCCACGACTTGGCTGCCAAGGCTCGCTCAATCATCGGCGACCCCGCTCCCCTGCCCTTCGGTGACAAGGTTGTCGGCGTCGTTTTGAACCGCGACGGCTCGGTACAGGACGTTATCAAGAACATTGTAGGCTAAATCACCGCATTATTTAGCTAACACCCTATAGCACTAGCGATGGAGATTACGCTCGACGCCCTATTGCAAAGCCGTGACAACCGTCACGCCCTGCAACAGCAACTCTTGCAGCAACACCCCGACAGCACCCTGGTGTGCCTCACGGTGGTGATGCCCGGCAGCGTCAAGCGTAATCTCTATTCGGTGGTGACCGCACAGGCGGCTTTGACCGCACTGCTCGACCGCTTGGGAGAGCATGTGAGCGCAACCCGCGCCCGCGATCTGGCAACCGGCTATGAGGCCTACCTCATTACCGACTTGCCGGCGCTCGAAGCCAAACGTGTGACCTGTGACATTGAAGACAGCCACCCGTTAGGGCGGCTGTTCGACATTGATGTCATGGGTGCTGATGGCGCTCCCATCACCCGCCAGGAGGTGGGTGGCGAGCCGCGCCGTTGCCTGCTGTGCGACCACGAAGCGCGCTGGTGCATGCGCAACCGCAGCCACTCGCAGGAGGAGCTGATGGCACACATCAAGAAGGTGGTAGAAGACTATGTACGATAACTTTGAAATCTGCGACATGCCGCTCTCACTCAAGTCCAACCGGACCCGAGTGGAGCGCTTTCTTGCCGACAACGGGCTGCGTCTTGAAGACGTGGACTACTATGCCGTAGCCACCGATGACGACGGCAACATCGTTGTTGGCGGAGGGTTGCAGGGCAACGTCATCAAGTGCATAGCCGTGGGTGAGGCCGCTCGCGAGACCGGTTTGAGCAACAAGCTGATTTCCCACCTCATCGGAATGGCGACCCAACAAGGCGCCGACTCGGTGAAGGTCTTCACCAAGCCCGAGAACAGCACCATCTTCCAGAGCATGGGCTTCAAAATCATCGCCAGTTCCCCTAAGGCTATCCTGATGGAGAACGGTGTGAGAGGCATCAGCCGCTATATCGACTACCTGCGCCGCGTTCGCGGTGACCGCCCCGATGGCGCCACTGCCATCGTGATGAACGCCAACCCGTTCACGCTCGGTCACCGCTATCTCGTTGCTCAGGCTTCACAAGAGGCATCGACGCTATATGTCATCGCCGTGAAGGAAGACCGCTCGACATTCAGCTACCAGGAACGTCTCGCCATGATTCAAGCGGGCTGTGAAGACCTGGACAATGTCGTAGTGGTCGAAGGCAGCGACTATGCCATCAGTGAGTTGACGTTCCCCACCTACTTCCTCAAGCAGGTGACCGACGCTACCGACACCCACATCACGCTGGACCTGGACCTGTTCGCACGCCACATCGCACCCGCTCTGGGCGTGACCACACGTGTTGTGGGCAGCGAACCCATCGATGCGCTGACCGCCCGCTACAATGAGCTGATGCTGGAGCAGTTGCCGCAGCATGGCATCACGGTCAAGACTGTCGAGCGCTTGATGCTTGACGGACAACCCGTGAGCGCCTCCCGCATGCGCAAATGGCTGGCTGAATGGTCATTGAGCCAAGCCGCAGCACTGGTGCCACAGACCACCGAGCCCTACCTTATCGCCCACATGGCATGCAATGCCCTGCGTGCCGAACTTTACACTACACCCAAACCCGGGTTGGTGGACCGCATCGACAACGGGGCACATAAGGACATGGACTTGGCACTCATGAGCAAGAGCATCGACTCGCTGCAGCCCTTCATGGTACAGCTGGCGTTGCTTGGCAGTACATCGGGTGAACAATATGACATACCCGATGCGCATGAGGTGCGCCGCATCGGTATCGATGCCGAGAAAGCCATGCTCAACGCCACCGGCGGGGTGAATACCCACCGCGGTGCGTTGTTTGCCATGGGCTTGACCACACTGGCAGCCTCATGGTGCATGGCACGGGATGGCAACATCAGCAGCAAGCAACTGCGTGAGCTGATTATGCAGGTCGCAGGACAATTCGCTCCCACGGCGGGCACCCACGGCAACGATGCCGTGAATGCTCACCGTGTGAAAGGCGCCCTGGACTTTGCTAAAGACGGCTACACGAGACTTTTCAACGATTGGCTGCCCGCCTATCGTGGCTATCTTGCCGAAGATGCTGACACCGCTTGCCACCGCCTGCTGCTGCTCATCATGAGCCAGCTCGATGACACCAACGTCATCCACCGTGTGGGCTATGACCAAGCCCAACAGGTCAAACAAGAGGCCCTCACATTGCTCGGCAGCTACAGCATGCAAGGCATGGAACAGATGAACCGCGAGTTCATTGCCCGCAACATCTCTCCCGGAGGCAGTGCTGATATGGTTGCGCTAACAGTTTTTATTCACGCATTATTGAATTAATAACCCTATATCAATTAACATTTAAGTTTTATCATGGTAGAATTAATCAAACAAGGAGTTTACTTAATCAACGGTAACGAAATTCGCACTGATGCTACTGGTCTTCCCACGCCTGACGAGGCTCGTGAGAACACCATTACTTACGGCATCCCACCTACGTGGGCATTATCCAAACCGCCCGCGCCAGTGGTCTCGAGAAGTTCCCCCTGCCCTACGCAATGACCAACTGCCACAACTCGCTGTGCGCTGTCGGTGGCACCATCAACGAGGATGACCACGTGTTCGGTCTCTCGGCTGCCAAGAAGTACGGCGGTATCTACGTGCCCGCTAACCAGGCCGTAATCCACCAGTTCGCCCGCGAGGCCATGGTGAAGTGCGGTAACATGATTCTGGGTAGCGACAGCCACACCCGCTACGGTTCGCTCGGTAACATGGGCGTCGGCGAAGGTGGTGGTGAGCTCGTGAAGCAGCTGCTGCGCAACACTTGGGACATCAATGCTCCCGAGGTTGTCCTGGTATGGTTGGAAGGCGCTCCCAAGAAGGGTGTAGGCCCCCACGACGTTGCTATCTCGCTGGTAAAGGCTACCTTCGAGAGCGGCTTTGTAAAGAACAAAGTGCTCGAGTTCGCTGGCCCCGGCGTGAAGAACCTGCCTATCGACTTCCGTAACGGTATCGACATCATGACCACCGAGACCACTTGCTTGAGCTCGATCTGGGTAACTGATGACGAGGTTAAGCACCACTACGAGCTGCACAAACGTCCCGAGGACTTCAAGGTGCTGCAGCCCGGTGAGGTGGCTTACTATGACAGCATGATCAAGATTGACCTGAACACTCAGGAGTGTATGATCGCTCTGCCCTACCACCCCAGCAACGCATTCACCATCCACGAACTGCAGGCTAATCCCACCGAAATCCTGCGCAAGGTCGAGGAGGATACCAAGAAGCGCTTCGGCGACAAGGTACAGTGTGACCTCGTTGACAAGGTGATGAAGGACGGTAAGGTACAGGCTGACCAGGGTATCATCGCCGGTTGCTCGGGCGGTACCTATGACAACCTGAGCGCTGCTGCTTCCATCATGCGTGGCAAGAGCATCGGTAACGACTACTTCACCATGAGCGCTTATCCCCAGTCGGTTCCCGTTTACATGGCTACCGTTCGTGAGCGCATCGTTGAAGAGTTGCTTGAGGCTGGTGTTATCATCAAGCCCGCCTTCTGCGGTCCTTGCTTCGGTGCCGGTGACGTGCCCAGCAACAATGGTCTGAGTATCCGCCACACCACCCGCAACTTCCCCAACCGCGAGGGTTCCAAGCCTGGCCAGGGTCAGATTTCGCTGGTTGCCCTGATGGATGCCCGCTCTATTGCAGCTACCGCTGCTAACGGAGGCGTCATCACCGCTGCTACCGACGTTGACTACACCGACGACCACAAACCTTATCAGTACGATGCCAACATCTATGAGCGCCGCGTTTATTACGGCTTCGACAAGGCTAATGCCGACGTTGAGCTGCGCTATGGTCCCAACATCAAGGACTGGCCCAAGATGTACCAGATGGAAGACAACATGCTGCTCGAACTTGCAGCCGTTATCCACGACAGTGTAACCACCACCGACGAGTTGATTCCCAGCGGTGAGACCTCGAGCTACCGCTCCAACCCGCTGAAGCTCTCTGAGTTCGCCCTGTCACGCCGCGTGCCTGAGTACGTTGGCTTGAGCAAGCGCATCCAGGCTCAGGATCTCGAGCGCCGCGACGGCAAGTGCCCGCAGAACGTGCTCGACGCACTCGCTAAGGTAGGTGCCAAGCCCGAGAACACCTCGTTCGGCTCTTGCGTATTCGCCCACAAGCCCGGTGACGGTTCCGCCCGTGAGCAGGCCGCATCGTGCCAGAAGGTGCTCGGCGGTGACGCCAACATCTGCTACGAATACGCTACCAAGCGCTATCGCAGCAACTGCATCAACTGGGGTATCGTTCCCTTCACCATCGCTCCCGATGTTGAGTTCAACTACAACCCCGGTGACATGGTATTCGTTCCCGGCATCCGTGAGGCCATCATCAACGGCAAGGAGGAAATCGATGCCAAGGTTATCGCTGCCGACGGCGTACATGACCTGCACCTGTTCTTCCAGAACCTGACTCCCGACGAGCGCACCATCCTCGCCGAGGGCTGCCTGATGAACTTCTACGCTTCCCAGAAGAAGTAATTTTATTCCAGTCATGGGCATTGAGCCCATGACTGGAAGTTTAGAGTTTAGAGGTTAGGGTTTAGAGAAATCTCTCCTTGACAGCTGAACGACAATACAAAACAACTATTCAATTTTTCAATAACAACTGATCACATTATTTTTCAATCATGATCGAAAAAATTAAGATGACCACTCCCATCGTGGAGATGGACGGTGACGAGATGACCCGCATTCTGTGGAAGATGATCAAGGACGAACTCATCCTCCCGTTTGTTGACCTCAAGAGTGAGTACTACGACCTGGGTCTTGTAAAGCGCGACGAGACTGGTGACAAGATCACCATCGAGGCTGCTGAGGCTTGCAAGAAGTATGGT
>CADCFN010000014.1 GCA_902800715.1 uncultured Bacteroidales bacterium | reverse complement strand
TCGTACCCAGAGCCGGGGTCGAACCGGCACGGGTGTTACCCCATTGGTGTTTGAGACCAACGCGTCTACCGATTCCGCCATCTGGGCGTCGAAGCGGGTGCAAAGGTAAGTCAATTTTTTGAATTGGGGACAAAAAATCGGACATTTTTTGTCAAAATGCGTTTTTTTGCGTCTATTGAGGCTGTTGTTGGGGGTGGTTATAGTAAATTTGCGGGCAAAATATATGTGTTCGGATATGGAGAATGAGCAGAATAATGTGGTAGAGAATCCGTTTGCGCGTACCGAGTTGCTGCTGGGTGCCGAGGCGATGGCGAAGTTGGCGCGGAGCCGCGTGGCGGTGTTCGGCATTGGCGGCGTGGGCGGCTATGTGGTCGAGGCGCTGGCCCGCAGTGGGGTGGGGGCGCTGGACCTAATTGACGATGACACGGTGAGCATGACGAACATCAACCGCCAGATTTTTGCGCTGCATAGCACGATTGGGCGCGCCAAAGTGGACGTGGCTGCCGAGCGTGTGTTGGATATCAATCCCCACTGCAAGGTGACAACACACAAGATGTTCTACTTGCCCGAAAACGCCGATGAAATCGACCTTTCCTGCTTTGACTATGTGGTCGATAGTCTGGACACGATTACTGCCAAGATGGAGATTGCGCGTCGCTGCCTGCGACTGGGTGTGACGCACATCTGCTCGATGGGGGCGGCCTACAAGATGGACCCGATGGCGTTCCGCGTGGCAGACTTTGACGCAACGCGCATCGACCCGCTGGCGCGGATGCTGCGCAAGTTATTGCACCGCGAGGGTATTCACCATTTCAAGTGCGTGTATAGCGAGGAGGAGCCTCGCTGGAATCCTGACGTGCCTGTATATGTTGACGGAAAAAAACAGCCGGGCAGCAACGCATTCGTTCCTGCCGCGGCCGGTCTGTTGATTGCGCGCGAGGTCATTGTGGACCTCACCCGCGATGTCTCTATTTCTTCTTAGATTTCTTGCTTGACGAGCCAGATTTACTGGACTTGCTCGACGAACTCGATTTGCTTGATTTGCTTGTCGAGCTTGATTTGCTGGACTTGCCGCTTGATTTGTTGTCCTTGGAAGCTTTGCCCTTGCCGCCTTTCTTCTCGGCGGAGGCAGCTTGTTTGGCTTCGGCCTTGGTGGGAATCTTGATTTTCTCACCGGCCTTTATCTTATTGCCGTTCTCGATGCCGTTGGCACGTTCGATGTCCTTGACCGTAACGCCTGCCTTTTCGGCAATCTTGGTGAGTGATTCGCCCTTCTTGACGGTCACCTCGCTGGGCTGTTCGGGCTTGGACGACTTTTTGCCTTTGCGGCTCTTGGAGCTGTGCGAAGCCTCTTCTTTTTTGCGGGATTTGTCATCGCGCTTGTGCTTGCCGTTGTCCCTGCTGCTGGTATATCGCTCATTGCGCTTGCGCCAGTTGTCGGTATTGGCTCTGGATGCCCGCTGACGTGTGGTCTGGTCGTCGTTCTTGACCGAGGATTTCCTGGTCGTGGTGGTGGGCTGGATATCGGATTTGGCGGTATATGAGCCCTTGTACGGTGCTTTTTCGGCTGCCTGGCGTTCAATGTTCTTGACTTCGTCAAACTGCTGCTGCTCGTTGTTGTCGCCCGTGTCCTCCATTGCCAAATCGCTTCCGGTGGACTGGTCGCTGGTAACGGGGATGATGTCCTCGTTGTCGGCGCTGGCGTTGTTATATTCAGGCGCCTTTACCTTGAGGTTGTCGCCACGCCTTACGCGCTCGTTGCTCATGTTGTTGAGTGCCATAAGATCGCTGGTGGTCATGCCGTATTTGTCGGCAATGCTGGCGAGCGTCTCGCCGCGTCCCACCTTGTGGTTGATGGTGCGCATGTCGGCAAAGGCAGCGCGTCCTGAGATATACTCCTCGGCTGTGGATACCCTGCCACCCGGCTCGACCACTTCGCGGTGGGCGTACAGGTCATCGCGATAGTTGTCGATGCTGTCCTCGCTCATGATGAAGCTGTAGACCTGCTGTGACGGCAGCACGAGGGTATATGGATGGTTATCGCCGGGGATGACGTCGGCACGATATTGTGGATTGAGGGTGCGTATCTCCTCGATGGGGATGTTGAGCACCTGGGCAATCTGTGCAAAATGGATGCGACGGTTGACGCTGACGGTGTCGGTGATGAGCGGCTTGCTGGCGAGCGACGGACTGATGTTGTGCTGCTTGTAATAGGTCATCGCATAGTTGGCGGCGATGAATGCAGGCACATAGCCTCGCGTCTCACGGGGCAGCTCGTCGTAGATGTCCCAGAAGTCGCCCGCATCACCCTTGCGGTGCAACGCCTTGTTGACGTTGCCAGGACCGCAGTTGTAGGCGGCGATAGCCAGCGACCAGTCGTTGTAAATCTGGTACAGGTTCTTGAGATACTTTGCTGCCATGGCGCTGGAGCGGTAAGGGTCGCGGCGCTCATCGACGAGCGAATTGATTTCCAAGCCCAAGCCCTTGCCGGTGCCGACCATGAACTGCCACAGTCCAGCAGCACCCACGCGTGACACGGCGTTGGGGTCCAACGCGCTCTCGACGATGGGCAAGTACTTGAGTTCCAGTGGCAAACCTTCTTTCTCTAGTGCCTGCTCAAAGATGGGCATGTAATACAGGCTCATGCCCAGCATCTCCTCGACGAGGGTGCGGCTGCGATAGACGTAGCGCTCGATGTGCTTGCGCACGACCTGATTGTAAGGCATCTCGATGACCGAGGGGATGGCAGCGAGACGGCGGATGTAGGTCTCCTCGCTCACCTCGCCGTGTGATTTGTTCTCCACGTCGGCGTCAAGCACCGCATAGTTCTGCAGATACCAGTTGGTCATCAGTTTGTACACGTCGGTGTCAAAACTCTCGGGGAAAACGATGTCATCGTCGGTGATGGTCTGCTTGAGCGAGAGGATGTTGTTTTTCTCGCGGGGAGCCGCCAGCAGCGATGTCGCTGCCAGTGTCGCCGTGAGTAGTAATGTGATGAGTCGTTGTTTCTTCATATTGTCGTGTCGTTAAAATCGTTGTTCTAGAAACTGAAGGCGCATTGCAGCCCCAGTGAGGGCAGTCGCGGTCCAGTGACCCCGATGACACCGTTGTTGTCGATGGCGGTGGGCGCCACGTCAAGCGTCAGGTCGGGGGTGATGTCAAAATGGGCGAGCGAGGCGTCCACATAGGCATCCACGATGTTAATCAGGTAGATGCCCACCATGGCGATGACGCAGATTTCCCTGTACCGCCTGTAATAGTCGCGCTTGCTCTTCATGATGCGTTCCAGCCAGGCCTTATCCAGGTCGCTCTCCTTGACAGTGGGCGGGAAAAAGTCCATATAGCTGCGTGTGTCGGGATCATTGTCCATGATGTCGCGGTAGCCCTTGGAATAGTCCTTGTACATGCGGTTGTTCCACGACGTGCCGTAGCTGAGTCCCACAAAGGCTCCCACCACGATGGGCAGTTTCCAGTACCGACGGTTGTAGATTTGTCCCAATCCGGGGCAGAGCGCCGAGAGCCACAAGGCCCGCTGCGGGTCAGGGTTGAAGGTGCGCACCTTGCCCAGCGTGGGCGATGCAGTGCTGTCCACAAGAATCTCGACACCCTCGAGTCCCTTGATGGAATCGATGGATGCGAACATGATGGTGTCGCCCGAGGCATTGACCACGCGTACTGGGGCGTTATGGGTTGCTGTGGTATCGTCGATGACGACCGGGCGTCTCACGCGGTGGGTGGGCACTTGCTGTTTGCCGCCCTGTATGACAACGCTATCGCCCAGCGCGACAGGCGTGGTCTCCTGGGCCGCAACGGTGGCGCCGTGCCACATCAGGCACAGCATCACGATGGCTGCAAGACGTTGCCAGTTCAAGCGATATGTGGTCAATCGATGCACGTTGTCTAGATAATTCAGCTATCCTTCAGGTTGTCAAATATGCTGATGATTTTCTCAAGCTGCTCCTCGGTGCTGAACGGGAACGTGATTTTTCCCTTGCCCGACTTGTCGCAGGTGAATTTCACGGGAACGCCAAATGCCGACGTCAGGTGGCGCTGCAGGATTTCGTAGTCCTTGACGTTGATTTGCTTGCCGCCGTCTTGATTGGCGCGGTCCTCGTTGGCTGCCTGTTGCATCTGCTTGGCACGCTGCTCGACCTGGCGCACCGACAGCCCTTTCTTGATGGTCTCGTTATAGAGTTTCAACTGCAGCTTGGGATTGTCGAGCGAGAGCAATGCCCTAGCGTGTCCCATGTCGAGGGTGTGGTCATGCAGGCCCAGCTGTACCTCGGCGGGCAGTTTGAGCAGTCGCAGGAAGTTGGCGATGGTGGCACGTTTCTTACCGATGCGCTCGCTGAGCCTTTCCTGCGTGAGATTATACTGGTCAATAAGTTTGCGGAAGGTAAGCGCAATCTCGATGGCATTCAGGTCCTCGCGCTGGATGTTCTCGATGAGCGCCATCTCGGTGACCTCGCTGTCGTTGGCGGTGCGGATGTAGGCAGGTACCGAGCTGAGGCCTGCCAACAGGGCAGCGCGGTAACGTCGTTCACCCGAGATGATTTGGTAGGAATTGTCACTTATGTTACGCAGGGTGAGCGGCTGGATGATGCCGAGCTCGCGTATGCTGGTTGCAAGTTCCTCGAGTGCCGCCTCGTCAAAGTTCTGGCGTGGCTGGTCGGGATTGGGGATGATTTGGCTGATAGGTATCTCGTTGATAGCCGACGAGCCTTCGGTCTGGATGTCATCCATCGAGATCAGGGAGCCAAGCCCCTTGCCTAATGCGTTGCGTTTCATTATCTTGGTTCGGTTTTATGGATTTGTTCTGTTATGATTTTTTGTCGCGTGAAATGATTTCCTGAGCCAGCTGCATGTGGCTGATGGAGCCACGGCAATCGGGGTCATACAGGATGACCGGCACACCGTGGCTGGGCGCCTCGCTGATGCGGATGTTGCGCGGAATCACGGTGTTGAACACCATGTTGCCGAAGTGGCCCTTGAGTTCCTCAAAAATCTCGTTGGCGAGCCTGAGTCTGGCGTCGTACATGGTGAGCAGGAAACCCTCGATGCGCAGTGAGGCGTTGAGTTTGCCCTTGATGATGCGTATCGTGTTGAGCAGCTTGCTGATGCCCTCGAGGGCGAAATACTCGGCCTGGACAGGTATGATGACACTGTCGGCAGCGGTGAGGGCATTGACGGTAATCAGTCCCAGCGAGGGACTGCAGTCAATGATGATGTAGTCAAAGTCGTCCTTGACCTGGTCGATGGCGCCCTTGAGCACACGCTCACGGCTTTTCTTCTCGACCAGTTCCAACTCGGCGCCCACCAGGTCGATGCGTGACCCGAGGAGCTTGAGGCCGTCCACGCAGGTGTCCACAATGGCGCTGCGCATGGGGTAATCGTCCACCAGGCATTCATAGATGGTTGACGACATGTTTTTGGGCTCTATTCCCAGTCCTGACGTGGCGTTGGCCTGTGGGTCGGCATCGATGAGCATAACACGCTTCCCACTGGCGGCCAGTGCTGCCGATAGGTTGATTGAGGTAGTTGTTTTGCCCACGCCGCCCTTTTGATTGGCAATTGCTATTATCTTTCCCATTAGGAGTTATTATCAAATCAAAATATGTTTTTTTTGACAATGGCTTCGCCTCAGCAATTCCGATGCGAGCATCCGATTGCGTTCGGCTCGCGCATTGTTTGGATAACAATGGCTTCGCCTCAGCAATTTGAAAGTAAACTTTCATTACGTTCGGCTCGCACATTGTTTCACGGGTGCAAAGGAACAGATTTTTACTCAAAAAACCTTGAAAAACTCCGTTAAAATGGGTGAATTGTTTAAAACTAACTATAATTGTTAATAAATCGTGGAACATTCGCTAATTTGCCAAAATCTGCTGCATACGCGCCCCAATATGGGTCAGTAACAGCATTCCCTCAGGCATATCAGCATGGTGTGCAGCCTCAACAAAAGGAAGTCAAAGTCACAGAAAAGACTACCGCAAAACTTCTGTCAACCTAATTTAGCGAAGATGATAACATATTCTGTAACGATGTAAACCAAACAATTTAATACTGTCAACCCAAATTAAGAAAAGTTGGTTTGTTTTTATGTCACTTTGATGCGAAAAATATTATAAGATGTGTTAATTCGTAAAGAATTTAGGGTAAATGCAAGAAAATAGTGTAAATTTGCGGGTCTGTTTGTAAGCAATAAACCAATGCAGGGTGGCGTGAAGTCTCGTCACTCCAGTTAATGTGACGTTTAACTAACATAGACCAAATAAAAACAAAATAATTGATTTACAAGATGAAAAGATTAACTACACTGCTGTTCTTGACAGCCTTAGTAAGCCTTCAGTTGCTTGCCAATCCAGCCCATCGGGCCTCGGTCATGATGCCTCAGCCTGACGGCACCATGGTAACAGTGAAGCTTGTCGGAGATGAGTTTTACCACTTTAATACTACCGAAGATGGCTACACCATCATGCTCAACGATGCCGGCGCCTACGTGTATGCCCAGCGCGATGGCATGAAACTGGTGCCCACCCAGGTGCTCGCCCACAATGTAGGCAGCCGCACCGCAGCCGAGATGGAGTTGCTTGCCGCCACGACAAAAAACCTTGTCGATGAGACCGAAGTTGCCGAGGGACGCTTGCGCCGTGTCAAGCGCAATGTCGACCTGTCGAACTTTGACTTTTCAAACTTCCGCGGCTTGGTGATTCTGATTGACTTCAAGGACCGTCAGTTCATGAGTGACAGTCCCATGTCATTCTATAGCGAGATGTTCAGCAGCGAGAATTTCACGGGATTCCATGACCCCTTCACCGACCGTGATGTGACTTGTCCCGGTAGCGTCCACGATTATTTCAGGGATCAGTCCAATGGCGTTTTCCAGCCCCCCTTTGACGTATATGGCCCCTATCGTGCCAAATATGGATCTCCTAATAACCTGTATGAAGCCAGGTCTACGCAGTGCCAGAGTCTTTCGTCAGTGATTTTTACCAATGCGTTGAAAGAAGCTGATGCTGAAGTGGATTTCACCAAGTATGACAACAATAACGATGGAAAAATCGACATGGTGTATTTCCTGGTTTCAGGTTACTCATCAAGTTATTCGGGCAACAATGCAGGTTACCTGTGGCCCCACGCTTCTAACCTGAGTGGAACCTATTATGCTTTTGACGGCAAGTTCATCGACCGCTATGCCAGCTCTACCGAGCTCTATGGCGCCGAGGCTTATCCCAGCACTGTGGCAGTCGAGGGTATCGGTACTGTGGCCCATGAGTTCAGCCATGTGCTTGGTCTGCCCGACTTCTATGACACCGACTATGAGAAGAGCGGTGGTCAGAGCCATGATCCCGGTGGCTGGGATGTGATGGCTGCCGGTGGCGACTACAACTATGGCCGTCACCCTGCGGGTTACACCTATTTTGAGCGCTATGCCCTTGGTTGGGCTCCTGGCAGGACCCTTGACAAGGAGGGCAGCTATACCCTTAATCCCGTGAACACGTCGCGTGAGGGTTACATTCTGCGCTCATCGGTTCCTAACGAGTTTTTCACCATCGAGAACCGTCAGAAGACGGGTTGGGATGCCCATATTCCCGGCCACGGCATGATTGTTACCCGTGTTGACAGCACCAATTTAAGCGTTTGGGCACAAAACAAGATTAATTGTGATCCAGAACACAACTACTTCGAGATGCTGCGTGCCGGTAATACCAAAACGGGTGATTTGTCTAGTGACCCCTTCCCTGGCACCACCGGCAACATCATGATTTCCAATGATACCTATCCCAGCCTCAAAACTTGGGAGGGCAATGAAAGCAAGTTCATCATCGCAGGTATCAACGAGGAAGACGAAGTCATCTCGTTCAATCTTGTGAAGGACGGTTCGCTGCAGACGCTTGTCGAGGACTTTGAGGGCATGCCCGTATCTACCGGCACGGCCGACCAAGACGTTGAGGGCGTTTTTGCCACCTGGTCTTTCACCAAGAGTGGTGTGCGCGCACCTGGTCCCGACAAGGCTAATGGCGAGAACAGTGTGATGATGAAGCTTCCCAGCCTTTTCTACACAACGACACCGATTTATTATAACGCCTATATGGCAACATTGACACTGATTAACCCCACCTCCACCGAGGCCAAATACTCACTGGAGTATTCAGTCGAGAACGATAGCAATGGAGAACCCATTTGGGTGTACGCCAAGACCTCCAAGGACGCAGAACTGGCTGTTGCAGGAAGCAAGTCCAGAACCGTCTGCTACTGGATGCTTGATTTGAAGAACAACCAGCCCGCGCTGTTCCGCATCTACCAGCGTGCCGGCAACAAGAATACCGCCACCTATGTGGATGACTTCACTATCTATTACACGGGTGAGGAAGGCGGTCCTGGCGAAGATATTATTGGTGATGTGAACTGTGATTGGGAAATCACTATTGCCGACGTGAATGCCATCATCAACGTCATCTTAAACGGTACTACCGATGCTGACCTGTTGCGTCGTGCCGATGTCAATAGCGACGGCGAAATCACTGTTGCCGACATCAATAAGGTCATCAGCTTGATTTTGTATTAACAAGTATATATGTTTAGAATATCCAATTACAGAGAGTAATGAAAAAGCAATTGCTTCTTTTAGTGTTGAGCGTGCTCTGCATGACTGCACGAGCCATTCCCGCCGACCCGACGCCCATCAAGGTGGCGCAGCCTGACGGCTCCATGCTGACCGTGAAACTGCATGGTGACGAGTTTTTCCATTTCACGACCACCAGTGACGGTTACACGGTAGTCAAGAATACTGCGGGCTATTACACTTATGCCCGTCTGGAGGGTGACCGTATCGTGGCTGGTGACCGCATCGCCCGTGACCCCGCGCAGCGCACCGCTGCCGACCGTGCTGCCTTGGCATCCATTCCCAAAGGGCTGACCAGCAACGCAATGATTCAATCGGGCATCCAACAGCTGGGCCGCCGCAACGCAGCGATGCGTCGTGTGGGTGCTGAGGGGTTGATGGATTACGAGAACTTTCGCGGATTGATTATCCTGGTCAATTACACCGATAAGAAATTCTCTATGCCTGATGCCAACGCATTCTATGACGACATGGTCAATACCCACAACTTTACAGGCTATACGCTTAACGGCAGGCATGTGGATATGACTGGCAGTGTGCGTGATTATTACTATGATAACTCCAACCAAATCTTTGACCCGCATTTTGATATTGTAGGTCCCGTGAATGTGCCTTATAACAGCATCTATCCTCAGGGTACCGACCGTGCAGACCCCATTTTCAAGGCTGCGCTTAATGCCGTGGACAGCCTCGTGAATTTCAATGACTATGACTCTGATGGCGATGGCTACGTTGACATGGTGTTCTTTCTCGTGGCAGGATATGCAGCCAACTACAGCGGCAATAATGAAAACTATCTGTGGCCGCACATGTATTATCTGTATAACGAGACACCTCGTGATGGCGCGAGATTCTGGTTATATGCCTGCTCTACCGAGATTGCCGGTTGGGAAGGTTACTATAGCAGTGTGAACGGCATCGGCACCTTCTGCCATGAGTTTGGTCATGTGCTGGGCTTGCCCGACCTTTACGATACCGACTATTCGGGCAGCGGCGGTGAGAGCCGTAATCCCGGCGATTGGTCTATTATGGCGGGTGGTAGCGGCGATAACTTCGGCCGCAACCCTGTGGGTTATAGCCTGTATGAGCGTTATGCCCTGGGCTTCACGAAGCCTATCACACTTACCGAGGGCGGTCGCTATGAAATGCAGCCGCTCGACTTGAGCAATCAGGGTTACCGCTTGAACACGATGAACAAAGACGAATTCTTCCTCATCGAGAACCGTCAGAATGGTAAGTGGGACGGCTTCCTACCCGGTCATGGCATGATGGTGGCACGCGTCGATTCCAGCAACGTGAATGTGTGGTGGCAGAATACCGTGAATTGCAATCCTAACCATATGTATTATGAGTTGTTGCGCGCCCGTTATAACGGCTCGGACAGCGAGTATGACCCCTTCCCTGGTGCGGGGGGCGTTACCTCAATCACCAATTTCACCCATCCAAACCTCTTGACGTGGGACAAATTGTTCAATGAATTCATCATTACCGACATTGATGAAACGGGTAATGTCGTCTCTTTCCAGCTCTCACCCGACACTTTGGTCCAGACTGTTGTTGAGGACTTTGAGAATATGCCGGTTACCGATAACCTGATGGCTCAAAAAGTTGAAGGTGTTTACGCCAAGTGGGATTTCTCCAAGTGCGCTGTCGTCAGCCCCGGTGAGGGAAATTGCAATGGCCAGCATGCCGTGGAGATGAAAAAGCCCAGTATGGTATCTACCTCTTCACCGTTGAGCATGATGCCCTATGCTGTGAGCTATACGGTATTCAATCCTACCTCTACTAAGGCGACGTTTAGGCTGACCTACTCTTTTGACAAAGGAGCTACATGGGAGGAGCCTCCCTTTAACGGTCAGGCTGTGATCGACCCCGAGAGCTCGCGTACTGTTCTTGTGGGAGTGCCCACCGATAATCGTATCATGATTCGCATCACCGAGATTTCGGGCCATGCCAAGCAGGGTTGCTATCTTGATGACATTAAGCTGTATTATGACCAGATTTGGGCACCCGACGTCAATCCCTATGATGTGAATGGCGATGGTGAGGTCACCGTGTCAGACATTAATGCCGTCATCAGTTTCATATTGAATCCTGATAAGGATAGTCCCATCATGGAACGTGCCGATGTGAATGGTGATGGTGAGATTAATATTGCTGACGTGAATTTGGTGATTGCCCATATCACTGGTTGATTATCCTAGATACTTGTGGTAAAATAATTATTATATAATACATTTAGATTATGAGAAAAATTTTATTGTTTTTTGCATTGGGACTGATGTGCCTCGTCTCGCGAGCGGTTCCGGCCGACCCGACCCCCGGCCAGGTGACACAACCTGATGGTACCAAACTCACCGTGGTTTTGCATGGTGACGAGTTCTGTAACTACTTGACGACCATCGATGGCTATACCGTGGTCAAGAATAAGGCTGGTTTTTATACCTATGCCCGTCTTGACGGCAACAGCTTGGTCGCCGGTGACCTGATTGCACGCGACGAGGCAAAGCGCACCGTAGCCGACCGTGCCGTCCTCGCCAGCCTGCCCAAGGGTTTGGTTGGCAACGACATGGTGCAGCTTGGCAAGAAGATGTTGAGCCACCGCAACGATTTGCTGCGTGGCGTGGGGCATGGAGGCCACATGGACTATAGCAAATTCCGTGGATTGATTATTCTGATCAATTACACGGACAGGAAATATGATGATTACGTCCCCAGTAATTACACGCCTGTTGACTTCTATGAAGCCATGATCAATAGCCATGACTATCAGGGCTTCACACTTCCCTTCGGAACTAAGGTTGAGGCGATGGGTAGTGTTCGTGATTACTACTATGACAACTCGTTCCACCAGTTTGACCCGCACTTTGACATTCTGGGTCCCGTGGACGTGCCCTTCGCCTGCACCGACGCCCATCAGTTCAAGTGCGACTCCATCTTCTTTGCCGCCCTCGAGGCGCTTGACCCCGAGGTGGACTTCAGCCAGTATGACACTGATGAGGACGGCACTGCCGATATGGTATTCTTCATGGTTGCCGGTCATGGCTCGGATGTCACTGCCAATAACAGGGATTACCTGTGGCCCCACATGAAGAATTTCGAGGATTCTCCCGTGCTTGATGGTGTGAATTTCAAGCTCTATGCCTGCTCAACCAATATGACAGGAGAAGAGAATGAGTACTATATCAACTATAACAATGTTGCCGGCATCGGCACCATCTGCCATGAGTTCAGCCATGTGCTGGGTCTTCCCGACTTCTACGATGCCGATGGCGAAGGCAGTGGTGGTGTCAATAGTAAGCATCCCATGACCTGGTCGGTCATGGCCAGCGGTTTCAGGAGCAACAACGGTCGCAACCCTGCAGGCTACAGCCTGTTTGAGCGCTATGCCCTCGGATTTGCCGAGCCTACCCTGATTGATAGTGTGGGGACCGTCACAGTGCCTGCCCTTGAAAAGAGCAACACGGGTTACCGCATGAACACCGCCAACGAGGGTGAGTACTTCATCATCGAGAACCGCCAGCGCATCAAGTGGGACAAGAACCTTGCCGGTCCCGGCATGCTCATCTGGCGCGTTGATTCGACCAATGTCGAGGTTTGGGAGAACAATTTGGTCAATTCTAATCCCAATCACATGTACTATGAGTTGCTCCGTGCGAAATTCAGCGGGATGAACGATAGTTACAATGATCCCTTCCCCGGAGTTGCCAAAGTCACCTCTATCACCAACATCTCTCAGCCTAACTTGCGCACCTGGGACGGCAAGATGAGCAAGTATGCCTTCTTGAACATCGCCGAGGCCGATAGCATCATCACCTTTGATGTCGTCATCGACAATTCCAAGATTTCGATCGAGGACTTTGAGAAGATGCCAGTGGGAGCTACGCTCAACGAGCGCGGTGTGGCTGGTGTATATGCCAACTGGGACTTCTATAATTGCGCCGTGGTGGACACCGCTCAGGTGACTGCGGGACACGCCGTTGCCTTGAAGAACGGCAGCTACTTCAACACGGTCGAGAACCTGAACAAGATTCCACTTGTTGTGCGCTTCAAGATTTACAATCCCACATCAACTGGCGTAGACATTTGGCCACAGTACTCCGTTAACAATGGCCAGAGTTGGAAGAGTCTGGATACCTACCCCTACAACTTCTATGTCAAGGCTGGTGAAACAATAACGGTGACAGTTACTACTCTGCCCACCAATGTGCCTATCATGCTGCGCATCAAGGAGTCCTCAGGCAGCTCATCGGAGTACTGCTACATCGATGATATTGAGATCAGCTACGAGAACACTTGGGAGCCCGAGCCCGAGGAACCCGAATTTATTGTGGGTGATGTGGACGATAGTGGCAGCGTGGACATTGATGACCTGACCAAGTTCGTCGACTTCCTGCTCGGTGGTTCCTTGACCATCAACGAGGCAGCAGCCGACATCGATGGCGACGGTGAACTCTCGATTACCGATGTGACCGGACTCATTGATATGCTGATGAGTGAAAGCTGAGAAATTTAGTGTTTTTTCGCCAGGTTGAGGATTATCGTAGACCTGGGATATCAATCAAACTGGAAGTTCACGCTGAACTTCCAGTTTGATTTTGACTTACTGAAAACAGTTAACTAAATATAACAAATTTTTACACTAAATATTTGGACAGTATCGAAAATGGTAGTACCTTTGCAGCAAAGTTGGAAATATTAATACTATTCATCCTAAATGAACATCGCGTTGTGAAACGGGGTGTTTATTTTTTTGTTTTTTACTGTATTATTTCTCTTGAACTGAACTGATTTGTGACGGGGCGTGAGTCTGGTACAGAGAGAAATCACCGACCTCTGCATTCCAACTATTTTATTGTTAAAATTGTATTTTTTTTTGGCATTTTTTTGACACTTTAGTGTATAAGCCTTACCTTTGCAGCCGTGAATCAGCAGATTAATGAGCCGTGATTGTGAAGTGTCATCTTTGATGATGCTAATTCGCTTGTCTTCATACATTTGCTCTTTATTTTTTATGCTGACAATAACCTGTGAGTACTATTAATATTTTATAAACTATAAACTATTTTATGAAGAAATTCTTATTTTTACTTACTGTTTTAGCACTTTGTGGAAATAACATGAATGCTAAGAGCATTTCGACCGAGCAGGCTATGGCTATTGCCAAGCAGCAGTTCACCAGCTCGACAAGGCTTACCGCTTCTAATGTAAAGATGCAGTTGAGCCAAACCGCTATGAACATGAAAGGTCAGGTTGATTATTATGTGTTCAACCGTGAGGGCGGTCAGGGCTACGTGATCGTTTCCGGTGATGACATGACTGATCCCGTTCTGGCTTACAGCGACCGTGGTTCGTTTGACATGAATCTGGCTCCCGAGCCCGTGAAGATTATGTTTAAACGCTATCAGCAAGGCTTGGACTTGATGCGTAAGAACCCTCAAGCAGCCCAGGCTCCCTCGTTTAAGATGAACCCCAACGGTGTAGCTCCCATGTTCTTGAACGAATATGGTGAGGGTCCCCACTGGCATCAGTTTGCTCCCTACAACAACTACTTCCCCATCTCTAACGGTGAGCATTGCTATGCTGGTTGCGTTCCCATCGCTGTTGCTCACATCTTGAAGGGCTTGCAGTTCCCCGCTTATGGTAACGGCTCGAACACCTTCCACTATGAGCTGAACGGCAACATTCAGACCGCTACTGCCAACTTCAACCACAGCTACAAGTACCGTAACATGAGGAATGGTTATACCGAGACTTCAACCAACTGGCAGGATTGCGCTCAGATGATTTATGACGTCGCTGTTGCCCTCAATGCCAGGTTCTCTACCAGCAGCACCAATGTAAGCTATGATCAGATCATGAAGGGTATGATTGCTTACTTCGACTACAACCCCAACATGCAGTTCCTGCAGAAGGCCAATTTTGCCGAGCAAACCTGGCGTGAGAAGGTTTACACCGAGCTCGATGAGGGCCGTCCCGTTCTCTATTTTGGTTACAGGACCGTTCTTAACGATGGTACCCAGAATGCACACGTTGGTCACGCTTTCGTGATGGACGGTTATGATTCTGAGGGTAGGGTTCGCATCATCTGGGGTTTCCAGCCCGAGGAATACAACAGCTGGTTCAGCTTCGACCTGCTGTCACCGCGCATCTACGGTGACACTCCCTATGAGCACGATGAGTACAAGGAAGGCTTCAACGCCGACCAGTATGCCATCATGGGCATCCGTCCCTCTGAAGAGGGTGAGAATGGTGGTGTTGTAGTTACCGGTACCACCTATCTGCAGGAGGTTATGCCTGCCAACGACGTTCGTGGTTCGTTTGAGGTACAGGCTCTGAGCGGTCCCTGGCAGGGCAACATCCGCTGGGCTCTCGCAACCAAGGGCGATGATGGAAAATATACTGTAGCATCTTCAACTTACACTGCTGAGGTGAATCTTCAGGAGAATGAGACTGCTTCTATCGACATCAGCGGTTCTTACTACCTGACCGAGGGTACACAGTATTATGTTGTTGTTTGGTCACCCTACTTCCCCAACAACTATGACTGGAACTGGTTCTTCAACGATCCCATTCCCTTCACCGTTGGTGACTGGGTAACTCCTCCCGATCCCACCTTTGTACTCGGTGATGTAAATGGTGACACATTTGTTAATGTTGATGATGTTGTCGCCCTGATTGACGGCATACTCGCAGGTCAAGAGTTTGGCGAGGCTGCTGACATGAACGAGGACGGTGTAGTTGACATCGACGACCTGACCTTGCTGCTCGACTATGTGCTGCAGAAATAATTTGATTGTCCTCATGGAGTGACTCCATGAAGCATAAGATTTAAATGCTTTGTGACTGTGCCGGGAGCGGCTAAGCTCTCGGCACAGTCCTTTTCTGTGAGTATCAGAATATCGACTGAAAGGCATTGCCCGAGTTAAAAAAAGCTGGTTTCCATGCCGTGTAATTCTTTTTTTTAAGTATCTTTGCACATTCAACTAATCAACATTCACTTTTTGACCAATATTATTTCATTATGTTAAGGAAGGTACGCATTGTGCTGGCAGCCGTGATGATGGTCATGGTGACGCTGCTGTTTCTCGACGTGAGTGGCGCGCTGCACCACTACTTGGGTTGGACGGCGCGCATCCAGTTCCTGCCGGCTTTGCTGGCTCTTAATGTGGTAGTCATTGTGGCGTTAGTGCTGCTGACGCTGATTTTTGGCCGCATCTATTGCTCGGTTATCTGTCCGCTGGGCATCTTCCAGGACATCGTGTCGTGGATTCATGGTAAGCGCCGCAAGAACAGGTTTACGGCCAGCCCCGAGAAACGCTGGTTGCGCTACGGTGTGCTGGTGGTGTTCATCGCCGCCTTTATTGCCGGCGTTCATGCGCTGGTAGCCCTGTTGGCGCCTTATAGCAGTTATGGCCGCATGGTGACCAATCTGCTGTTGCCCGTCTATCAGTGGGGCAATAATCTGCTGGCTTCGCTTGCCGAACGCATGGACAGCTATGCCTTCTATAGCGTTGACGTGTGGATGAAGAGTCTGCCCACCTTCCTGGTCGCCCTTGCCACATTTATAATAATAGTTGTGTTGGCTTGGCGTGGTGGACGCACCTACTGTAACACCATCTGCCCCGTGGGAACGATTCTGGCTCAGCTGGCGCGATTCTCATGGCTCAAGGTCTATTTTGATGCCGACAAGTGCAAGTCGTGCAGCTTGTGTACCAAAAACTGCAAGGCATCCTGTATCGACTTCAAGACCCACAAGGTGGACTACACCCGCTGCGTGACCTGTGGCAACTGCATCGAGAAGTGCAACTTCGGTGCACTGCACTATGGTCATCCCAAGGCGATGCAACAACAAGCGGTGAAGCCTGCCGATGGCGAACAGAATGCACCCGACAACACCCGTCGCGCCTTCCTCTTGGGAACCGCCATTGTGGGGGCCGACATCGCTCTCGCCCAGGCTGCCAAGAAGGTGGATGGTGGTCTCGCCATCATCGAGGACAAGGTGCCTGCCAAGCGCACAACGCACATCACACCGCCGGGCTCGGTTAGCGCCAAGCATTTTGCACAGCACTGCACGGCATGTCAATTGTGCGTTGCAAAGTGTCCTAACGGTGTGCTCCGTCCGTCTAACGACCCGTCAAGGTTCATGCAGCCTGAACTCAGCTTTGAGCGTGGCGCCTGCCGTCCCGAGTGTGTTGAGTGCTCGAGCGTGTGCCCCACCGGTGCTATCAAGCCCATCACTGTTGCCGAGAAATCATCGACCGTTATTGGCCATGCCGTATGGGTCAAAGCCAACTGCGTGGTGTTGAACGATGGCGTGAACTGCGGTAACTGTGCCCGCCATTGTCCTACTGGCGCCATCATGATGGTGCCCAGCAACGCCGACGATGACACATCGCCCATGGTGCCTGCCGTCAATAGTGCCATGTGCATCGGCTGCGGCACCTGTGAGTATGTCTGCCCGGCTAGGCCTTTCAGCGCCATCTTTGTCGAGGGTCACGAGACACATAACGAGATATAATCCCACTAGCACAATCCAACTATGAACGACAACCATCATAACAACAATAAGAGCAGCAAGACATTCAACCGCCGCACCTTCCTTAAGGCACTGGGTCTGGGCTCCGCCGCTGCTGCCGCACCCGTCATTGTGAGCTGCGCTGCCGGCGATGACAAGAAAAAATCAAGTCAGGAACCGCCCGTGGGCAAGATGACCTACCGCGAGAACCCCAAGACTCACGAGAAAGTTTCCATCCTGGGATATGGTCTGATGCGTCTGCCTGCCACCAACGGCAAAGCCTTCGGCCGCGACAATGACTCTGAAATTGACCAGGAGATGGTCAACAAGCAGATTGACTATGCCATCGAGCATGGCGTGAACTACTTCGATACATCGCCCGCTTATTGCAAGGGCCTGAGTGAGCATGCCACGGGCATTGCCTTGAGCCGCCACAAGCGTGACGAATACTTCATCGCCACCAAGCTCTCCAATTTCGCACCCGAAACTCAGACCCGCGCAGCTAGCATCGAGATGTTCCAAAATTCCCTCAAGGAGCTCCAGGTCGATTATATTGACTACATGTTGCTCCATGCAATCGGTGGAGGCACTGGTGAGGAAGCGATGGAACTTTTCAGGAAACGCTACATCTATAACGGCATCCTGGACTACCTGGTGGAGCAGCGCGAGAAGGGCGTTATCCGCAACCTGGGCTTCTCCTATCATGGCGAAATTGCCGTGTTTGACTATTTGCTGGAGAATCACGACAAGTATAAATGGGACTTTGTGCAGATTGAGTTGAATTACCTGGATTGGAGACATGCCAAGGACTTCAACGAGGAGAACACCAATGCCGAGTACCTGTATGCCGAGCTTGACAAGCGTGGCATCCCCGCTGTCATCATGGAGCCGCTATTGGGCGGACGACTGGCCTCGTTGCCCACACCTCTTGCCCAGAAGTTGCTTACACGTAATCCTGAGCGCTCGCCAGCCTCGTGGGCCTTCCGCTTTGCGGGCTCATTCCCGCGCGTGCTCACCGTGTTGAGCGGCATGACCTATATGGAGCACTTGAAGGAAAACTTGTGCACCTACTGCCCGCTTGAGGAGCTCACCGACGAAGATAAGGACTTCCTCTATGGCGTCGCCGACGAAATTGTGGAATACAACACCATCCCTTGCAACGATTGCAAGTACTGCATGCCTTGCCCCTACGGCATCGACATCCCCGGTGTGCTCACCCATTACAACAAGTGTATCGCCGAGGGCAACCTCACCCGAGACCGCAACGACCCCGACTATGCGCGTGCGCGTAGGGCATTCCTTGTCGGCTATGACCGCAGCGTGCCCAAATTGCGCCAGGCCGACCACTGCATCGGCTGCGGCCAGTGCGTGGAACATTGCCCCCAGCGCATTCAGATTCCCCGCGAGATGGAACGCATCAACAACTATGCCGAGGCCCTCAAGCGCAACATCGACCGCGGCCTCGACGCCTGAATGCTCTGACATAAACGTGCGAATTGCGTTGATTGTTCTCCCTTTATGACAAATGTTGAAGGGTGAAGTCAACGCAATTGTCGTTTTTTTGTTGTACTGTAAAATGTTTCCGAAATGACAGTTTGAGTGTACTTAGGGCGCAAAATGGGGTGTAAAATTGGTCCAAAACGGTATTTTCCCCTTAAATATAATAAGGTGGAAAGCAAAAACTTGTTTTTTTTATGCCTCACTTTCAGAAAAAGCAGTATATTTGCAGGCTGAAAAAGTCAAGTGAAACAAAAATTAACAAAAATTAATTAAATAATTCACAATTCAAACAAATGCAAACTAAAGGTTTTATTAGAGTCCTTACTTATGCATTGATCTTGATTTGCCTTTTCTATCTGTCGTTTACAGTGGTGAGCAATCACTACCAGAACAAGGCGGAGCAGAAGGCACTTGCTGCTGCCGGCATCAAGAGCGCTGACACCAGCAATGATGTTTACAAGACTGCTTTGAATGAGTATCTGGACTCCCTCGCAAATGAGAAAGTGTATCTTGGTTATTACACTTTCCAGCAGGTTCGTGAGAAAGAGTTGGGCCTCGGCCTTGACTTGAAGGGTGGTATGAACGTGACACTGCAAATCTCAGTGCCCGATATCTTGCGCGCTCTCGCGAACAACAATCCGGACAAGAAGTTTAATCAGGCTATTGACAACGTGATGAGCAACCAGACGGCTCAGGACGACTTCGTGGGCTCCTTCTGCAAGGAGTACAAGAAGTTGGCTCCCGAGGGCAACTTGGCTCAGATCTTCCGTAGCATCGAGCGCATCAAGGAGAAACCCAATGCCAGTGACGCTGAGGTTCAGAACATTCTGAACGACGAGGTGAACAGCATGGTGGACAACTCCTATAAGGTACTGCGCAACCGTATCGACCGCTTCGGTGTAGTACAGCCCAATATCCAGAAATTGCAGAGCACTGGCCGTATCCTGCTTGAGCTCCCTGGTGTAAAAGAGCCCGAGCGCGTTCGCAAACTGTTGCAGGGTGCCGCTAACCTGGAGTTCTACGAGACCTATACATTGAGTGACATCGCAGGCGTACTGCGTCAGCTCAGTGACCAGTCTCAGGCTAACAAGACTGTTGCCCAGACTCAGGAAACCGCTGCTGCTGACAGCGCCGCTACCACTGCTGATGCTGCCGCTAAGGCCACCGCAGATAGCGTTGCCAAGGCTGCCGCTGCTGCCGCTACTCCTGCCAAGAAGAGTGACCTCACCCTGGCTCAACTCACTGGCTTTGAAGCCTTGATTTCCTCGGGTGCAGGCTCTCCCGTTGTGGGTTATGTAGCTACCAGCGATACTGCTGCTGTCAATGCCATCATCAATTCACAGGTGGCTAAGACTATCCTTCCCGCTGACCTGAAGCTCGCTTGGACCGTTAAGGGTATCAAGACTCAGGACGGCCATGAGGCATTCCAGTTGGTTGCCCTGCGCACTATCAACGGTCAGCCCGTGCTGAACGGTGATGTTGTGACCCGCGCTTCCAGCGAGTTTGACCAGATGCAGGGTCAGGTGGTTTCGATGACGATGAACGATGAGGGCGCCCGTCAGTGGAGCCGTATCACCGCTGGTAACATCGGTAAGGCCATCGCCATCGTGCTTGATGACCAGGTATACTCGTTCCCCAATGTGAACGGTCAAATCGATGGTGGTCGCTCGCAGATTAGCGGTCGCTTCACCGTTGAGGAGGCAAACGACCTTGCTAACGTGCTCGAGTCTGGTAAGATGGTAGCACGTGTTAATGTAGCTAGTGAGAGCGTGATTGGCCCGTCGCTGGGTAAGGAATCCATCCACAAGGGTCTTGTTTCGTTTATCATCGCCCTCGTGCTGCTGATGATCTTCATGGTTTGCGCTTACGGCTGGCAGGCTGGTATGATTGCTAACCTGGGTCTGTTCCTCAACCTGTTCTTCACCATGGGTATCCTCGCATCGTTCCAGAGCGTGCTCACCCTGCCGGGTATCGCCGGTATCGTGCTGACGCTGGGTATGGCAGTGGATGCTAACGTGCTTATCTTTGAGCGTTGTAAGGAAGAATTGCGTGCCGGTAAGGGTCTCAAGGCTGCCGTCAGCGATGGTTACAAGAATGCATTCTCGGCCATCTTCGACTCCAACTTGACCACTATCATCACCGGTATCATCCTGATTCTGTTGGGTTCTGGTCCCATCCGCGGTTTCGCCGTTACTCTGGTAATCGGTATTTGCTGCTCGTTCTTTACTGCAGTGTTTGCAACCCGCCTCGTGATGGAGCACTTTGTGAACAAGGGCACCTTCGACAAGATGACCTTCACCACACCGATGACCCGCAACCTGATGGAGAACGTATCGTTCAACTTCATGGGCGCTGCCAAGAAGACCGCCTATATCGTGCTGGCTCTTATCGTCATCATGGGTATCCTGTTCGGCGTTCGTGGTCTGAACCGTGGTATCGACTTCTCGGGTGGCCGCAACTTCGTGGTACAATTTGATCATCCCGTTTCGACTCAGACTCTGGATGCACAACTCGAGGAACAATTCCCCGGTGCTAACACCTCGGTCATCACCATCGACAACGACACCAAGGTTCGCGTCTCGACCAACTTCAAGATTGAGGACAACAGCGAGGGTGTTGATGATGAAATCATGAGCAAGCTGTATGAGGGTATGAAGAGTGACCTCGGTTCGATGAGCAAGGAAGACTTCAGCATGTCTAACGAAGACGTGGGTGTTGTATCGAGCGAGACCGTAGGTCCGAGCATTGCTAGCGACATGACCCGCCAGGCCATCTGGGCTGTGCTGTTCTCGCTGCTTGCTATGGCACTGTACATCTTGTTACGTTTCCGCAACATCGCGTTCTCTATCGGCGCTCTGGCTGCCGTAGCGTTCACCTCGTTTGTGGTAATCGGCTTCTACAACCTGCACGGCATGCTGCCCTTCTCAATGGAGATTGACCAGACGTTCATCGCCGCTATCCTGACCGTTATCGGTTATCAGGTGAACGATACCGTGGTTGTATTTGACCGTGTGCGTGAGTACCGTTCGCTCTATCCCAAGCAGGATCTCTACACCACCTTCAACAAGGCGTTGTGCAGCACCCTGTCACGAACCATGATGACCTCTATCACGACCCTGCTCGTGCTGCTCATCATGCTCATCTTCGGTGGTGAGTCAATCCGCAGCTTCATCTTCGCGATGATCCTCGGTGTTATCATCGGTACCTGCTCCTCACTGTTCATCGCTTCGCCCGTGGCTTACTGGATTGCCCGCCGCAGCGACAAGAAGGAGGCAGCTCTTGCAAGCGCAAGGAAGTAATTAATGACTAGCATCGGCAGGCGTGGCTAGCATGCCCGCCGATGCATTGTTGCTCCTGTAGTTCAATGGATAGAATGGAGGTTTCCTAAACCTTAGATTTGGGTTCGATTCCCAGCGGGAGTACAACTTATTGAAACGCCTGAGCCATGCGGCTCAGGCGTTTCAAGTTTAGAGTTTAGGGTTTAGTGGTGATGATGATAGTCTTGCTCTGTTCTTTTTTGATTGAAATTAGATATTCGCATTGCAAGCATCTTTGATGTTTTGGCGTGCACTCATCATAAAAACGGTTGTCAAAGGATGTCCTTTGGCAACCGTTTAGTCGGTTGATGTGCGGCTGTATTTACTTCTTGAAGAAGCGGTTGTACAGGCCGGTGAAGCCTTGGCCGTGGCGGGCCTCGTCGCGTGCCATCTCGTGAACGGTGTCGTGGATGGCGTCGAGGTTCTGAGCCTTGGCGAGCTTAGCGATGCGGAATTTGTCTTCACAGGCACCTGCCTCGGCTGCCATGCGCTTCTCCAGATTGGTCTTGGTGTCCCAAACGACCTCACCCAGCAGTTCGGCAAACTTGGCGGCATGCTCGGCCTCCTCAAATGCATAGCGCTTGAAGGCCTCGGCTACCTCGGGATAGCCTTCACGGTCGGCTTGACGTGACATAGCCAGATACATGCCCACCTCGGAGCATTCGCCCTCGAAGTGTGCCTTCAGTCCAGCGAGGATTTCGGGGTCAACGCCCTTGGCAACGCCGATAACGTGCTCGGCGGCATAGGTTACTTCCTCGTCCTCCTTGAGTTCCTTGAACTTCTCGGCGGGTTGTTTACACTGCGGACATTTCTCGGGGGGCGTGTCGCCCTCGTGTACATAACCGCACACGGTGCAGATCCATTTCTTAGCCATAATTGTCAGTTAGTTGTTCTTTCTTTTTTATTAAGTTAAACAGATGAATAATTACTCTTGATGAAATCACCCACAAAAATGGGGGGTAGGGAAGGAGCAGATTTACTCGGTCACTTCCTCAAAGTCCTCGGGACCGACACCGCACAGCGGGCATTCCTCGGGAGGTGTGTCACCCTCATGGATGTAACCACACACAACACATTTCCATTTCTTCATTGTCGTGAATTGTTTTGATGGTTAATAAAAATCGGTTTATCGGTTACAAAGTTAAACATCGAAGTGGCACAACTCCAAATTTTTTTTATTGTTTTTTTATAAAAAAAATCCCCACGGTGCGTGAGCATCGCGGGGATAGTCGTTGAGTGGGAGGTTGATTAGCCGTTGTACTTCTTCATCACCTTGATGAGGTCGAGCATCTTGTGGCTGTAACCAATCTCGTTGTCATACCATGAAACCACCTTGACGAACTTGTCGGTCAGATAAACACCGGCATCAGCGTCAAAGATAGAGGTCAGAGCACAACCCAGGAAGTCGCTGCTGACAACCTTGTCCTCGGTGTAACCCAGAATACCCTTGAGCTCACCCTCGCTAGCCTTCTTCATAGCAGCGCAGATGTCCTCCTTGGTGGCGGGGTTCTTCAGGTTCACGGTGAGGTCAACAACCGATACGTCGAGGGTGGGAACGCGCATCGAGATACCGGTGAGCTTGCCGTCGAGTTCGGGGATGACTTTACCTACAGCCTTGGCAGCGCCAGTCGAGCTGGGGATGATGTTGCCACAGGCAGCACGGCCACCGCGCCAGTCCTTAGCACTGGGACCGTCAACGGTGCGCTGGGTAGCGGTTACCGAGTGAACGGTGGTCATCAGACCGCTCTCAATACCGAAGCTGTCGTTGAGGACCTTGGCGATGGGAGCCAAGCAGTTGGTGGTGCAGCTGGCGTTGCTGACGATGGTCTGGCCAGCGTACTTGTCGGTGTTTACACCGCAAACGAACATGTCGGCCTGGCGACCGTCGTCACCCTTCTTGCTGGGAGCAGACAGAACCACATACTTGGCACCGGCCTTGAGGTGTTTCTCGGCCTTGTCCATGGTCAGGTAGAAACCGGTGGATTCAACAATATACTCGGCACCGATTTCGCCCCAAGGGAGGTTCTCGGCGTCCTTCTCGGCATAAACGTGGATGTGCTGACCATTGACGATGAGTTCTTTCTTCTCCAGGTCATAGTCCACGGTGCCCTCGAAGCGTCCGTGCATGGTGTCATACTTGAGCATATAGGCCATGTAGTCAACGTCGAGCAGGTCATTGATACCTACAACCTCGATTTCGTTAACGTTCTCGGGTTCAAATGCTGAACGGAATACAAAACGGCCAATACGTCCGAATCCATTAATACCGATTTTAATCTTCTCCATAATGCTTTTTTTAATGATTTTTTAATAAATAATGCAGTTATATAACTTTAATGTTAATTTTTTACTATCTTTGCAATGACGTTAGCTCGGGAGCAGTCGCGTTTGCGACTGCAAAATTAAGAAAAAATCTGAAATGACGTCTTTTTTATGTAGCAAATTGCTATTTTTGTGCTGGAATTAAGAATGTTTAATAGTTAGTAAAAGATTATATTAATTTTTAAAAACTGAAGAATTATGGGATTCATTAAAGAATTTAAGGAATTTGCAATGAAGGGTAATGTAATGGACATGGCTGTCGGTGTTATCATCGGTGGTGCCTTCGGCAAGATTGTCACTTCGCTTGTTGATGACGTGTTGATGCCCGCAATCGGCCTGTTGACTGGTGGCGTTGACCTGTCTGGACTGGAGTATCATCTGCCCCCCGTGTCCGAGATGGTTGGTGAAGCTGCTTCGGCTGTTGGTGCCGAGGGTGCCGTTGATGCTGTAGCCGATGCCGCTAGCACGGTTGCCGCCAACGCCGGCGTTGCTGCCGAGGCCACTGGTGCAGTGCTCAAGTACGGTCTGTTCCTCCAGAATGTCATCGACTTCATCATCATCGCATTCTGCATCTTCTTGATGATTAAGGCCATGAACAAGCTCATGCCCAAGAAGGAAGAGCCCGAGGCTCCCGCTGGTCCCACCCAGGAAGAACTGCTCGGTGAGATTCGCGACTTGCTCAAGGAGAAGAAGTAATTCTTCATCATTTTCAGTTTACCTAATAACAGCGCCCGCTGTCAGCACATACTGACGCGGGCGTGTTATTTGTCTGTTCTTGGAGGATAAAAAAAGGGCTATGCCAATCGGCATAGCCTGTTCGTTTTTTACTGTAGGGTAAGTCGATATTAATCGTTTATTTTTAACAAACCTGTGCGGTAAGCTTTACCTATAAGTTCAGCCACGTTGCGAGAGTTGGTTTTACGCAGCAATTGCTTGCGGTGATACTCCACAGTGTTGGATGAGATAAATATTTTCTCTCCAATCTCCTTGCTGTTATACCCTGTTGACAGCAATTCGAGTACTTCCTTTTCTCTAGAAGTCAGTTCAATCTTGGGGGCACTCATAATGTCACGATTTTGATAAGATGCTTATTTTAACATAGTTGCAAAAATAATTATGAAAACGCACCAAACCAAACAAATTTGCAAAATTTTAGGCAAAATGATACCAAAACTATTCATTTCAGTAGAGATTTTGGACAAATGTTTACTTTTTTTGAATAGAATCGCGTTAAAAAAGATTTAATTGAATAATATAGACATATTTCAAAGATATTAACATTGCATGAGGTTATTATGTCAAGATTCAGGTATTTACAGGTCGATGATGGCCGTGTGATCGTTGATTACGGTTTCGTGCCCCGTGCCGATTTCGTTGAGGTCCTCGAGGATGCTGCGCAGCACCAGGCGGAAAGTACTGTAGATGCGCAGTCTCATCGCCACTTTGACCAGTGGCTTGAGGATGCCCCTCACGGTCTCGTTGACGATGCAGTTCACGCCGTCGATGAGCCGCTCGACGATTTGTCGGTTGTCAGAGCCGTTTTCGTTACCTTCGGCAAAGGCGATGTAGACCTGTGTAACAGGCTCCTGCAGGTGCTTGAGCAACAGTTCTGCTATGGCTTCGGGCGTGTCGGGAATGTTGACGTAGCGCATCACGAAGGGATGCCTTTCGCTATATTTGTCGATGGCTTCGCAAATATCGGTCCAATAGCGCGTGAGCACACCTCGCGTCATGGTGGGGATGCATTCAACGAACATTTTACGCGCCCGTTCGCCGAAGTTTGAGTCAGACGGCAAGCTGTTCAGGGTGCTGATGCGCAGTTGCAGCTTGCCGCTGATGGTGTTGCACGAGGCGATGCGCCACTGGCAAGGGTAGCCCACTGCTGCCGAAGTGGCTATCTCGACCATGCTCCCTTCTTTCATGTTCGTCTGGCTGATGTCGCTGATGTGCAGGTGTCCCGTGAAAATGACATGGACGCCAGCCTCAATGAGCCGTTGACACAGTTGGTACGCATCGTCCACCATATAAGGCGCCGCTAGGACTTCCTCCATGTGGAAATGTGGCACCAGGTGATGGTGCATCATGGCAATGACGCGCTTGCCGGCAGCAGTGGCATTGCTGGCTTGCTTGACCAGCCATTGCTGGGTCGATGCCTCGAGGCTGCCGCCAGTCTTGCAGTGGTCACGCGCATCGCCACGGCTGACAAAGGTGTTGAGACGGTCCATGCAGGCGTCGATGGCGAGGATGGTGAGGTTGGGCGTTACATCGCGGCAATAGCTCAACGTGTCGGGGTCGCGACGTGAACGCTCGTCATAGCCCATGTTGCGGTAAAACTCGGCAAACTCCTTGCGGGTGATGGTAGGCGTCGGTGTGGTGTCGTCGCCATCAAAGGACCGCGCATCCGGGTTGTTGATGTCGTGGTTGCCTGGCACAACCAGCACTTGAATGCCTGCATCCACCAGCCGTTGTAGCTGCTCTGCCACCAACTCATGGCTCTCACGTTCACCGTCCTTGGTGAGGTCGCCCGTCACCAGCACGAGTTGCGGTCCGAGTTCAAGGATTTCACCGACAAGTGTCTTTAGGATTTCAAGGCTGTCTTGCAGCATCTTGCGGTCACGGTTCAAATACTCCTGAAAGGCTTTTCCGTCATTCACGAGCAGTTTCGGTGCCATCACGTGCAGGTCACTGATAATGGCGATTTTGGCGGTTTTCTCGTTTTCCATTGTTACAGCCATGTTGGTTTTACTCCAATACCATCATCATTAAGGGTTGATGATTCAGTGACCACAAATATAGTGTTTTTTCTTGAAGGAACGCAACTGTGTTGTCGAAAATAGCGCTTTTTTACAGCTTGAGCATCAGGTGCAGGTCATCGGTGTGTGACTCGAGCGGTGAACCCACTGCGTTGCGGTCCTCGAGGACGCTGTGCACCAGCGGCTCCAATTGCGGATATACGCTGCCCTGGAAGAATTCCCACAGGTTGTCGGCCTGGTCGGGGGCTACTTCCTTAATCATCTCGCGGATGCCTTGCTTGCCCTGTTCGATGATATCCTCAATGTCATTGTCCTGCTCATTGCCCTCGACCACGGCAAGCAAGGTGCGTGAGAGCACTTCCTTGAGGTGCCGCAAGGCGAGCTGCGTTGCCTGTTGGGGCGTTTCGGGCAGGTTCACCTTGCCGCCACCCGCTTCTAGCATCGCTTTGAGCTGGGGCAGACGTCCGCCCACTTTGCTCCATGCTTTGCTGGACAGCATTGACGCCACGCCAGGTGTTGACCTGATGATGCGTTGGCGCCCCAGTTCGCGCAGGTTGGGGCAGGACTGTGTCGCTGTGAGCCAGCGCGTGTCGATAGCCAGCGTGTGGTGCTCGCTGTCGAGGGTAGCGGTGCGCAGCGCAAAGGGATAGCAGATGGCCGAGCCGGTAGCAATCTCGACGATGCTGTCGGTGCCCTCATTATTATATAATGTGGCGGCATCGGTCACATGCAGGTGCCCAGTGAAGATGGCGTGGATTCCTGCCTCCATGAGCTGATGGGCGACGTTGTCGTGGTGGTTGACGATATAGTTGGCAAGCAGGCGCTCTTCATTGTCGAAGTGCGGCACCAGGTGATGATGCATCATGGCGATGACCTGTTTGCCCTGTTGCTTGGCGGTGGTTGCCTGTTCGATGACCCACTGCAGCGTCTCGGGTTTGATGCGTCCGCTGTTGTAGTAGGTGTTGGTGCTGTCGCCACGGCTGGTGAGCTGGTTGAGTTCGTCCATATTGCTGTCGATGCCGATGACGACCACGCCCTTGACAGGCTCGCAGCAGTAGCTCAACGATGCAGGGTCACGACGGCTGCCCTTGCCGTAGCCGTAGTTGCGGTAAATCTGTGCAAACTCCTCGCGGGTGACCGTCGCGGTGGGGAGCGTCTGGTCACCGTCAAAGCGCTTGGCACCCGGGTTGTTGCAATCGTGGTTACCGGGGATAACCAGTGCCTGGATGCCCTGTTGTGCCATGCGCTCCAGGTGCTGAGCCATGCGCTCGTGGCTGGCGCGTTCACCATTGTGGGTGAGGTCGCCCGTTAGCAGTACCAGAGTCGGCTTGATGCTGATGATGCTGTCGGTGAGGGCAGCCATGATATCATCACTTTGTGCCATCATCTTGAGCTCCACGG
Organism: uncultured Bacteroidales bacterium; assembly: GCA_902800715.1. Lineage (GTDB taxonomy): Bacteria > Bacteroidota > Bacteroidia > Bacteroidales > Muribaculaceae > Sodaliphilus. Next base: position 46,973 of record CADCFN010000014.1, on the reverse strand, counting down.
CATCGGCACTGTTGATGGCATTGCCGGCTGTGATGAGTTCAGGACTCAGCAAGTGGGTGTCACTGATGACAACGATACGGTCGAGGTTGGTGCGAGCCGTTCCCTCGAGTGCGAGCAATGTGGATAGTATCATTATAATAATGAGTCTTATTTTCATAATCATCGTTCTGTATGCATTTATTGTGCCAATATTCAGTAGTAGTATCCTCCTCTACTATTAATAACAATTTCACCGTCACATTTATTGTCTTCTTAAAACCTTTGTGCCTTAGGTCCTCACGCTAAGACGCAAAGACGCTAAGATTTGTATATGGCATCCGCTTTGTATTTATTGTTTTCTATATTAAAACCTTTGTGCATTAGCGTCTTAGCGTGAGGTACAAAGGCGCTCTATTTTTTGGTTTTGTGGTGGGCGGTTAGTCGATTGGGGTGATGATGAAACCGCACTGGGTGAGGTGGCGCCAGTAGGCAGGGTAGGACTTGGAAATGACGTCGGCATCGCGGATGATAAGGCCAGGGAAACGTACTGCAGCAGGGGCAAAAGCCATTGCCATGCGGTGGTCGCCGTGTGTGTCGATGACGGGTGGTTGGGTGGTTACCGCTACGCGTTCGCCATACCATGAGATGGCGTCCTCGCCCTCGATTTTCAGGACATAGCCCAGTTTGAGCAATTCCTGGCGCAGCGCCTCGATGCGGTCGCTCTCCTTGAGTCGCAGCGTGCGCACGCCCGTCATGCGGAAAGACCGCTCCAGCAGGCACATCAGTACCGCCCATGAGGGAACGAGGTCGGGCGTCGCCGCCATATCGGCAAAGTTGGAACAGCAGCAGTCGATGAAACGGCTCGTGTCGAGCGTCACGCCATGGGCGTCGAAACGTGATGCGATGCCCAAACGGCTGCCCAGATCCACCAGGCGGGCGTCGCCCTGGATGCTGTCGGCGGTCAGTCCCTGGAGGGTGATGCTGGATTGCGGCAGCAGGGCGGCGAGGGCATACCATGGCGCTGCAGCGCTCCAGTCGGCCTCGACCACGATGTCGTTGCCCTTGTAACCGTTGCCTACGGCAATGGTGTTACCTGTGAAATCAACCTGTGCTCCCATGCTGCGCATGACGGCTGCCGTCATGTGGATATAAGGCGCCGAAACGATATTGCCCTTGAGCTGGATTGCGCCGCCACCGATGGCTGGCAGTATCATCATCACCGCCGAGATGAACTGTGAACTCACGTCGCCTGCCATGGTGATATCGCCACCATGCATCGCGGTCCCGGTAATTTGCAACGGAGGGAAACCCTCTTGACCTAAATACTCGATGTGGGCGCCCAGCAGCCGCAAGGCATCGACCAGCGGACCGATGGGACGGTGGCGCATGCGCTCCACGCCGTCGAGGGTGATTGTCATGCCCTCGCGGGTGGCGAAATAGGCGGTGAGAAAACGCATGGCGGTGCCTGCCGCGCCTACGTTGATGTCGCCCTCCTGCCGCGCCAAGGCATCGACCATCACCGCAGTGTCGTCGCACAAGGCGGGATGCAGTACCTGAGGCTCACCACCGCACAGGGCAGCAATCATCAGCGCCCGGTTGCTGATGCTCTTGGACGTGGGCAGGCTGATGGTGCCATTGGCTTGTTGCGGTGCTGTCAGTTGGAGGGTCATGTTGGTTTTTAGTTTCTAGTCCCTAGTCCCTAGTCCATAGTTTCTGGTTTTTGGTTTTTAGTTATTTTTCAGTCTTTGGTGTCTACGGGGACCGGCTCAATGAGATCGCGGTAGAGTTTGAGGGAGTCACTGGGCATCTTCTCGCTGCCCAGGACCATGGGCATGAGGTCGAGAGTGAACTCGTAGGGCTTGTTGTTCATGATGTGCTCGGTGCCGAAGGTGTCCATGTCGGGGTTGATGGCGTAGAGCAGGTTCAAGGCGATACTCAGCAAGAAGGCATACTTGAACATGAACAGCAGTGAGCCGCCGAACTTGTCGAGAAAGCCCAGGTGAATGCTGTCGAGGGTACCCTTGAACAGGCGCATCACCAGCCTGATGACCAGCATCACTATGAGAAACGCAAATGCTAGCGACACGGTCTTGACCGTGATGCTCGACAGGGGCCAATCGGCAGCGCTGGGGACGATAGCGAGGAAGATGTCTTTTGCCAGGTCGCCGCACTTGTAACACAAGATCATGGCTACTATCCATGAGATGATAGAAGACATCTGTCCGATGAGGCCCTTGCGGTACCCCAGCACAATGCCTCCCAGCACAATCAGTATGATAAGAATGTCAACAAGGGTCATGTTCGGTTTTCGGTTTTCAGTTTTCAGTTGCCAGTTTTCAGTTTTCAGTTTTGTTTCCCTCAACCAACTATTAACTATTTCTCGGGCAGTAGGATATCGTCAATCCAGCCGTCCTTGCTATAACGGCACAGGTCCACATAGGCGTCAATACCGGGGATAATGCCCGTCTCGCTGTATTGCCAGATGGTGTACTCGCCCTCCCAGTTGATTTCGGGTTCTTCGTTGGAGTACCTGCCGATGTAGAGCCGGTGCTTGTTGAAGTGGGGAGCGAGGTTCTTGTTATAGAAGCCCATGGTGCTGTAAATCATGGGCTGCACGCCATAATACTCCTCGGTGAGCTGGCAGAATTTCTCCACGCTGTCAATGAGTTGGCTGCGTGACCATTCGCCGCGCACTTCCACATCGAGCATGGGGATGAGATTCTGAAGGTGTTTGAGGGCATAGTTGGAGAAGTTCTCGAACTGCTCGTCGATTGACGATGTGGGACTGAGGTAGTGGTAGCTGCCCACCAGCAGGCCGTAGCGCCGTGCCTGGGTGAGGTTATGGACATAGTGGGTGGAGCGGTAGGTGGCTCCCTCGGTGGCCTTGATATAGACAAAGCGGATGTCCTTGTCACTGCTCACCTTGGCCCAGTCGATGTAACCCTGGTGGCTCGAGATGTCGATGCCGTCATACTTGGCTTGCTCGTTGCGAGGCGACACTTGGGGGTGCTTGTTGCGGTTGCCGCTGCCGTTGCCTTGGCATGAACACATCAAGACCATTGTCAGCACGATGATGGCTAACAATGGCCTGTGGTGATATGTGAGTACCTGATGGTTCATTGTTCAGTTGGTGCTCATGCTGGCGGCACTGTCGTCGGAAGTCGCGCTGATGACTAGTCGTTGTCCGCCGAGCTCTTGTTGGTGGGGTGCCCCTTGCTGTTGGCCGAGCGGATGCTGTCGTTGCGCTGCGCCTGATTCAACTTGCTGGTCAAGGAGGCGCTGGCAGCCTTTTTGCTGACCTTGGTGGCAGCTTTGCGTTCGGCTTCTTGCTTGGCCTTCTGCTCGCGTGCCTTTTGTGCTTCTGCTTTGCGCTTGGCTTTGGCTTCTGCCTCTCTCTTGGCGGCTTCTTCCTTAGCCTTTTGCTGAGCCTGGTTTCGCTTTATCTGTTCCTGCTTTGCCTGATTTTTGCGATTCTGCTCGGCTTGTTTCCTGGCGTCTTCTTCGGCTTGCTTTTGTTTCAGCTCTCTAGTCTTCTTTTCTTTTTCGGCTTTCTTCTTTTCTTCTTCCTGTTGGCGTTTGGACTTCTTGGTCGTCTGTTTCGGCTTCTGCTCGGTCATATTGACACTGGTAGGTTTCTCTAAGGGCTTCACCGACTCCTTGACGCTGCTTTTAGGCTTGTTCTTGCCTTTGCCAGGGCGGTAGATGATGTCATTCAGGCTGAAACCTTTGTTGAAGCGACTCAGGTCTACCTTGCTCTTGATGCCGGGGATGGTACCCTTGTCAGAGTATTGCCACATTACCCAGTTGTAGCCGATGTTTGGCGAATTGTCACTATATTTGGCGATGAACAGGGGATAGTCCTTGAAGGCGCGTCCCAGGTGCTTCTTGAAGAAGCTCTCGGAGGTGTAAATCATCGGCTTGCAGCCATAGTAGTCCTCCAGCAGGTCGGCAAACACCTTGAGGCTGTCCCTGAGTTGCTGTGAATTCCAACGGTTGCACTCCTCAACGTCAATGAAGGGAATGAGGTCCTGCTCCTCCTTGCGTGCCGTGCGCGCGAAGTTCTGGAACTGTGCAGTGGCACTTGAACGGTTGGTGAGGTAGTGGTAGCTGCCCACTTTCACGCCATGGCTGCGGGCATTGCGGATGTTGTCCTCGTAGCGGTGGTCGGTATGGTCACAACCCTCGGTCGCCTTGATGTAGACGTATTGTATCTTGGAATTCTTCTTGATTTCCTGCCAGTCGATGGTCAACTGATACTTGGACACGTCAATACCGTCAAAGTTGGGATTGACGGGCTTGGGAGAAGTGGGCTTGGACTCTTCCTTGACTTCCTGCTTTTTCTCGCTGGTGGCCTCGGCAGGCTTCACGTCTTTCTTGTCATCCTGCTTGGCAGCAGGCTTGGCGGTGTTGTCCTGCTTGGTAGCGGGCTTAACGGTAGCCTTGACGGGAGAATTCTTCTCGTCCTGCTTATTGTCTTTCTTATCGTTCTTTTTGTCGTCTTTCTTGGTGGAAGCCGACTTCTTATCATTGTTCTTTGAGCGTTCGCGTGTGGGCTTGTTGATGTCGGTCTGCTGCTGAGCAGATGCCCCCACGCAGGGCATGAGCATCAGGGTAAAAGCTGCCAATAAGGAGTATATTGTGTTTTTGAACATTTTGTTAAAATCCATTGCTATATTTGTCTTCAAAGTAAAGTTGGCTGCAAAGTTAAGAAAAAAACCGTGAATGCCTTTCTTAAAAATTGTCAAATGTGATTTTTACGAAAAAAATGCGAAAAGTCGTGCATTGTCACCTGTAATGTGATGAGAAATCACTATCTTTGCCTATTAATGTGGATTGTCAAGAACAACAAGGAAATAAAACATAACGATATATGGCAAAGAAAAGCGGATTACAATCGTTGAAACAGGAACGTCGTGAGTACCACGACAGAGTCATCAATTTCTTTAACGAGCAGGGTGAAGCACCATTCAATTACAAGCAGGTATCGGCAGCTGTGGGCGCTAACACGCCTAAGCGCCGCATGCTCATCGTTGAGATACTGGACCAACTCGCTGTTGATGGATTCTTGGTGCAGGTAGGCCCCGGCAGCTACAAGTCGGCTAACCGTTCATCGGTTGCCGAGGGCATCTTCATTCGCCGCGGCAACGGCAAGAACAGCGTGGACACCGCTAGCGATGACGGCAAGCCCATCATGGTTGCCGAGCGCAACTCGATGCACGCCCTGAACGGTGACCGCGTGCTGGTACACATCCGTGCGGCACGCCACGGCCTGGAGCCCGAGGCCGAAGTCGTGAAGATTCTCGAGCGCAAGGAGCAGGTGTTTGTCGGCACGTTACAGGTGCTCAAATATTTTGCCCAACTCGCTACCGACAGCAAGTTCCTCGCCACCGACATCTTCATCCCGCTGGACAAACTTGCTGGTGGCAAGACGGGCGACAAGGTGGTCGTTAAGATTGTCGAATGGCCCGAGGAAGCCAACTCGCCCATCGGTGAGGTGGTTGACGTGCTGGGTGTTGCTGGCGAAAACAATGCCGAGATTCACGCCATCCTCGCCGAGTTCGGTCTGCCTTACAAGTACCCCGAGAACGTGACCGAGGCCGCCGAGGCCCTGGATGACGGCATCACGCCCGAGGAAATCGCCCGTCGCCGCGACATGCGCGACGTGACCACATTCACCATCGACCCCGCCGACGCCAAGGACTTTGACGACGCCCTGTCAATCGAGAAACTGAAAAACGGCAACTGGGAAATCGGCGTCCACATTGCTGACGTGAGCCACTATGTAACGCCCGGCTCCATCATCGACAAGGAGGCTTACGAGCGTGCCACCTCGGTGTATCTGGTGGACCGCACCATTCCCATGCTGCCCGAGAAACTGTGCAACAACATCTGCTCGCTGCGCCCCGACGAGGACAAGCTCACCCACTCGGTAGTTATGGAAATGGATGCCGAAGCCAGGGTGAAGAAATATAAGATTTGCCACACGGTGACCCGCAGCAACAGGCGATTCTCCTACGAGGAGGCACAGCACATCCTCGAGACCGGCAAAGGTGACCTTGCCGAAGAACTCGCTGTGCTCAACGAGATGGCAAAGCAGTTGAGGCGTCGCCGCTTTGAGGAAGGAGGATCGGTATCTTTCAACCGCGAGGAAATCAAGTTTGACATCGATGAGCAGGGCATGCCCACCGCCGTCCATGTCCATGTGGCACAGGACGCCAACAAACTCATCGAAGAATTCATGCTGCTCGCCAACTGCAAGGTGGCTGAACATATCGGCAAGGTGCCCAAGAACAGGACCGCCAAGGCATTTGTCTATCGCGTCCACGACCAGCCCGACCTGGACAAACTGCAGAACTTTGCCGACATCGCCGCCCACTTCGGCTACAAGATACGTACCAAGGGCTCTGGCAAGGATATCAATAAATCCATTAACAAGATGCTGGAGCAGGCCAAGGGCAAACCCGAGGAAGAAATGCTCGCCATTTTGGCTATCCGCTCGATGGCCAAGGCTATCTATAGCGCGACCAACATCGGCCACTATGGCCTGGCGTTTGACTACTATACCCACTTCACCTCGCCCATACGCCGCTATCCCGACTTGACGGTACACCGTCTGCTGGACAAGTATGCCGCAGGAGAGAAGAGTGTGGACCCCGTCAAACTCGAGGACCAGTGCAAGCACATGAGCGCTCAGGAACAGCTTGCTGCCAATGCCGAACGCGCTTCTATCAAATACAAGGAGGTTGAATTCATGGGCCAACGCTTGGGTGGCGTGTTCACTGGCCATATCTCGGGCGTGACCGAGTGGGGCTTGTATGTCGAACTCGACGAGACGCATTGCGAGGGTTTGGTAGGCATCCGTGGTCTGGATGATGATTTCTATGAGTTCGACGAGAAGAACTACTGCATCCGTGGCCGTCGTCGTGGCAAAGTGTATCGCTTAGGCGATGACATCACCATCCAGGTGGCACGAGCCGACCTCATCAAGAAACAACTCGACTTCGTCCTTGTGGACGAGGAAAACCCTGCCAATACTCACCGCATCGACCGTGAGCCCATCACCGAGCAGAACAGCCGTAGCATGAGCGGTCGCATGTCGCGCGATGAGCGTCGTCGTGAGCAGTATGAGGGTGGCAGTGCCTCGCGCCGTCAGCAACGCGGCAGCCGTGGCAACAGCACCCGCCGTCAGGCTCGTGAGGCCCGCGACAACAAGGTCGGCAGGCCCGGGCGCAAGTCAGTCCGCTCTGGCAAGCCCCGTGGACGTAAGAAGTGAGGAATGAGGAGTTAAGAGTTAGGAGTGAGGAGTTTTTTCTGTTCCATCCGTATCTTCAGTATCATCCGTTCGATAGAAAATGAGCGATATCATCCAACATAAGGTGAAACTCGAGACATTGGGCTGCAAACTCAATTTCTCGGAAACAGCAACAATGCAGTCGCTGCTCGCCGAACATGGCATCGTGCCTGTCGAGCGCGGCGGCGTGCCCGATGTGTGTGTGGTCAATACATGCAGCGTGACCGCCCTGGCCGACAGCAAGTGCCGCCAGCACATCCGTCACCTCATCCGCCAGTACCCTGATGCACTGATGGTCGTTACAGGCTGCTATGCCCAGCTGAAGGGCGAGGAAATCACCCAAATCGATGGGGTGGACATCGTCTTGGGCAGCGAGCAGAAACCTGACATCGCCCGCTATGTGCTCCAATGGTTTGAGGACCGCCAGCAGCAGTTACAGGTGACGCCCACGCGTGACATCCGCTTGTTTTCGCCTTCCTGCGACCGTGGCGACCGCACCCGCTATTGGCTCAAGGTACAAGACGGTTGTGACTATTGGTGCAGCTATTGCACAATTCCCGCAGCTCGCGGACGCAGTCGCAGCGGCACCATCGCCCTACTCACCGAGCAGGCTCGTGAGGTGGCTGCCGAGGGCGGCAAGGAAATCGTCATTACTGGCGTGAACATCGGTGACTTCGGCAAGAACACGGGCGAGAATTTCCTCGATTTGCTCAAGTCGCTCGATGATATCGAGGGTATCGAGCGTTACCGTATCTCATCGATTGAACCCGACCTGTTGACCGATGAAATCATTGACTGGTGTGCTCGTTCACGAGCCTTCATGCCGCATTTCCACATTCCGCTGCAGAGCGGTAGCGACCCGGTACTCAAGTTGATGCGCCGCCACTACGACCGCCAGCTGTTTGCCGACAAGGTGGCGCGGTGCCGCGAGTTGATGCCCGACTGCTTTATCGGCGTTGACGTGATGGTGGGCACCCGTGGCGAGACGCCCGACCTGTTTGAAGACAGTTACAGCTTTATTGCTGGGCTTGATGTGCAGCACCTGCATGTCTTCCCCTACAGCGAGCGTCCTGGCACAATGGCATTGCGCATCCCCTATATCGTCACGCAACAGGATAAGCAGGAACGTGCTGCCCGCATGATTGCCCTGAGCGATGAGAAACAGGCAGACTTCACCCGCCGCTATCTGGGCACCGTGCGTCCCGTGTTGTTGGAACACGGTCGTGGCAAAGGCAGGATGCACGGCTTCACCGACAATTACATCCGCGTCAATGTAGAACCCGATATGAGCCTCGCCAACCAGATTGTTAATGTGAAACTATTGGCCCTCAGCGACGACCTCACCATCGATGCTGAGATAATTCATTAATAAGTGAATAACGATGAAACAGGTTGCTGTCATCATATTGAACTGGAACGGTGCTGAATTGCTGCGGCGCTATCTGCCCACGGTAATTGCGGGCACTGATGCCGCTATTGCCGACGTGATTGTTGCCGACAACGGCAGCTCCGACAACAGCCTGCAGGTGCTCCAAGAGGAGTTTCCCGAGGTCAAGGTGCTGAAGTTTGACAAGAACTACGGCTTTGCCGAGGGATATAACATAGCGATTGCCCAAACAATGTACCCCTACACGGTGCTGCTCAACAGCGACGTGCGCACACCGCAGGAATGGCTCAACCCGTTGCTGGACTATATGGAGGCGCACCCCGAAGTGGGTGCCGTGATGCCCAAACTGCTGCATGACAGCGATGACAGCGAAAAGACGATGTTTGACTATGCCGGAGCCGCGGGTGGTTACATAGACAGTCACGGCTATCCTTATTGCCGTGGGCGCATCTTTGAATATGTCGAGGATGACCATGGCCAGTATGACGACGGTCCCAAGAGCGTCTTTTGGGCTACAGGGGCGTGCCTGATGGTGCGCAGCCAGCTTTATCAGGACGCCGGCGGACTGGACAAGGACTTCTTTGCCCACATGGAGGAGATAGACCTGTGCTGGCGCATCCGTCTGTCGGGCAGCGACTTGATGATGGTGCCGTCAAGTCATGTCTATCACCTGGGAGGCGGCAGCCTTGCTTATGGCAACCCTAGGAAGACCTACCTCAACTTCCGCAACAACCTGCTGCTGCTTCACAAGAATCTGCCTCACGGTGAGGGCAAGAAGCTATTGTTCGTGCGCCGTCTGATGGACGCGCTGGCTTTCGGCATGGCGTTGGCAAAGTTCCACTTTGGCGATGCTCGAGCAATTATTCGCGCTCATCGCGACTTCCGCAAGATGCGGAAGAATTACACTTCACAGCCCGAGGTCAATCTGTTAAGGACCCTTCCCGAGGAGCGTGTGAACATCATCACTGCTCACTACTTAAGGGGTGTCAAGTGCTTCACAGACTTAAAATTATCCAACTGATAACTTAAAACTGATAGCTGAATATGAAAAAGCTCGGATTTGGATTGATGCGTCTTCCGCTGGTCAATCCCGATGACCAGACAAGTATCGACATTGAGAAATTTAAAGCGATGGCCGACAGGTTCATCGAGCGTGGCTTTACCTACTTTGACACCGCCTATCCCTACCATGGTGGCAAGAGTGAGGTGGCGTTCAGGGAGGCTGTGGTGAAACGCTATCCGCGTGAGGCGTTCACCGTCACCAGCAAGATGCCCGTGTGGACCATTAACGAAGAGTCCGACCTTGAGCGCGTCTTTAACGAGCAGTTGGAGAAATGCGGTGTCGATTATTTTGACTATTACTGGCTGCACGCCCTTAACCGCGAGCGTGTCGAGGTCATGGACCGCATGGACGGTTGGGGATTCATTGCCCGCAAGAAAGCCGAAGGCAAGATTCGCCACATCGGATTCTCGTTCCATGACGACTCCAAACTGTTGGCAGAAATCCTTGAAAAGCATCCCGAGATAGAATACGTTCAGCTGCAGATTAACTACCTCGATTGGGACAGCCCCGCCATCGAGTCGCGGGTGTGCTACGAGCTCTGTGTCAAGCACGGCAAACCCGTTATCGTCATGGAGCCCGTCAAGGGCGGTTCGCTGGCCCGTGTGCCCGAAGGCATCGAACGGCTATTCAAGGGTTATAACCCTGATGCCAGCCCTGCCTCATGGGCTATCCGCTACTGTGCCTCATTGCCCAATGTGATGATGGTGTTGAGCGGCATGAGCAACATGGAGCAGCTCGAGGATAACACGTCCTATATGCAGGATTTCCAGCCTCTTAATGAAGAGGAACAAGACATTATCACCCAAGCGACACAAGTCATTCGTGATGCTATTGCCATTCCTTGCACCGCCTGTCATTACTGCACCGAGGGCTGCCCACAGGAGATTGCTATCCCCGAGTACTTCAGCCTCTACAACATCGTGCAGCAGTTCCCCGAACTGAAAAGCAACAGCAAGCTCTACTACGATTTGGTTGCCAAGAGTCACGGCAAGGCCAGTGAGTGCCTCGAGTGCGGTCAGTGCGAGGCCCAGTGCCCCCAGCACATCGACATCATCGACAACCTTAAACTTCTCGTCGAGGCTTTCGAAACCCCATAAAATCCTTTTTTTGAGGAACTGTATAACAACTGTTGCTCCTGCTTTTGAATCTCTCAAAATTCTAGTCAGGATAGGGTTGATGCGAATGTTGGTCCTGTTTTGGAAAATGAGATGTTATGGGCTTGGTTTCATGCATCTAAATGGTTTAAACGATAACCACCTAAATCATAAAATGGGTTAAAAGTATTGACAAAGGGCTTTGGATGTTGTAATTTTGCAGCAAATTGCAGAGGTATGCCCCATCAAGTATTATCACTGCAACATCTACTAGGACTAAAAAACTAATTAATGTAATGGCAACACAAGAAAAGAAAACTCAAGTCGAAAACAAGTCTAAAGGTAAAGTATCCTACCCGTTGACAAAAATCAATTTCATACTCATGGCCATCTGCTTGTTACTCATCATCATTGGCTTCTGGCTGATGACAGGCGACGCCAACGTGGGCGACAAGTTTAATGAGAAAATCTTTGAGGCCAGCCGTATTACTACTGGTCCCATCATTGCCTTTCTGGGTTTTGTACTCATGGCATTTGCCATCATCTACCGCAAGAAAGACAAAGAACAGGACAACAAGGAGTAATCAATTATGGATTGGTTTGAAGCGTTGATTCTGGGCATTGTTCAGGGACTTACCGAGTATTTGCCCGTGAGCAGCAGCGGCCATTTGGCCATTGGCAGCTATCTGTTCGGCATCGAGGGTGCCGATAACCTCACGTTCACCATTTTGGTCCATGTGGCGACCGTGCTGAGCACGTTCGTCATCCTGTGGAGTGAGATTGACTGGATATTGAAGGGTCTGTTCAAGTTCAAGATGAACGACGAGACCAAGTATTTCCTCAATATCCTGGTGTCGATGATTCCCGTTGGCATCGTGGGCTTCTTCTTCAAGGACGAGGTGGAGGAGGTTTTTGGCAGCGGACTGCTCATCGTGGGCATCATGCTGCTGGTGACTGCCGCGCTGCTGATATTCTCTTATTATGCCAAGCCGCGTCAAAAGGAAAAGATTTCCTGGAAGGACGCCTTTATCATCGGCATCGCCCAGGCTTGTGCCGTGATGCCAGGCCTGTCGCGCTCGGGCAGCACCATTGCTACTGGTCTGCTGTTGGGTAACAAAAAGGAGTCACTGGCACAGTTCTCATTCTTGATGGTCATCCCGCCCATCTTGGGCGAGGCTTTACTTGACGTGCTCAAGGTCGTCAAGGGCGAAGAGGCCTTCGGCGGTATCGACACCTTGCCGCTGGTTGTAGGCTTTATCGCTGCCTTCCTGGCTGGCTGTCTGGCCTGCAAGTGGATGATTAATATCGTCAAGAAAGGTAAACTGGTGTGGTTCGGCGTTTACTGCGTTGTTGCCGGCCTCGTCGCCATTGCGCTGTCGCAGCTGATGCCCGCTCCCGTAATGTAAACAAAGGACTACGAATTACACGGATTTCACCACAGTTTCAAGAGATTCATTAGTTTAATTCGTAATCATTGAATGCGCATGCCAATTAAGTATAATTAGCGCAAATCGTAGTTAAGAGTAACAATGCTTAATCCGATAGAAGGCGAAATATTCTGCATCGACAAACCGCTGAGGATGACCTCCTTTGCCGCGGTCAAGAAAGTGCGTGCCGTGTTGCGTACCCATCTAGGAACGCGACAGGTCAAGGTGGGTCATGCCGGTACGCTCGATCCGCTGGCGACGGGTGTGCTGCTGCTTTGCACCGGCCATTCCACCAAGCGCATTGATGAACTGCAGGCAGGCGTCAAGGAGTATATTGCCGACCTTCGTTTGGGAGCGACTACGCCCAGCTATGACTTGGAGACAGAGGTGGATGCCACCTACGAGTGGCAGCACATCGACCGCGCTTTCATCGACCGCGTGCTGCAAGAGCAGTTCACGGGCAGCATCGAGCAAGTGCCCCCCTCGTTTTCGGCATGCAAAATCGACGGCAAGCCCGCCTACAAGTTGGCACGCAAGGGGCAGGACGTGGAAATCCGCCCCAAGACGCTTATCATCGACGAGATTGAGGTGCTGCAATGCGGTCTGCCCGCTGAGCCGACGTTGCAGATTAGGGTGGTGTGCAGCAAGGGCACTTATATCCGTGCCTTGGCCCGCGACATCGGTGTGGCTCTGGGCAGCGGTGCCCATCTGACCGCCCTGCGACGCACCCGCGTGGGTGATATCACTGTTGACAAGTGCCTCACGCTGGAGGCGCTGGTCGAACGGCTCGACAACGAGGAATATGTCTCACCCGAGCAGGCTGCCGCCGAGCGCTTGGAGCGTGAGCGCATCGAGAACCGCGAGCGTGCTGCCCGCCAAAAGGCTGAGCGTGCCGCCCGCAAGCAAGCCAAGCAACGCTGTGACGCCCCGCCCAAGCGCACGTCGCAGATTAAGTGAGCTTTTAGCTATTAGAAATTAGGATGACAACTAAAAACTGGAAACTAAACAACTGATAGAAATATGAAACTTTCAGAATTCAATACCAAGATGCCCGAGGAACTTATTGCCTCGCATCCCGTACCCGTGCGTGACGAGTCCCGCCTAATGGTACTCCATAAGCGCAGTAACCAGATTGAGCACAGGATTTTCAAGGAAATCCTTGAATACTTCAATCCGCATGACCTGTTCGTGTTCAACGACACTCAGGTGTTCCCCGCCAAGCTCTATGGCAACAAGGAGAAGACGGGCGCCCGTATCGAGGTGTTCCTGTTGCGAGAACTCAACCCCAACAACAAGCTGTGGGATGTGCTGGTGGAGCCCGCCCGCAAAATCCGCATCGGTAACAAGCTGTACTTCGGTCTGGACGACTCGATGGTGGCCGAGGTGATTGATAACACGACCTCGCGTGGCAGGACGTTGCGTTTCCTCTACGACGGCGACCATGACCAGTTCAAGAAAGACCTTTATAACTTGGGTAACACCCCGTTGCCCTATTATATCCAGCGCGAAGCCGAGGAGGATGATGCAGAGCGCTATCAGACCATTTTTGCCAGCAAGGAGGGTGCCGTGGTGGCACCTGCAGCAGGACTGCACTTCTCCCGTGAGCTGATGCGCCGCATGGAAATCCGCGACATTGACCGCGACTTCATCACCATGCACATCAGTCTGGGCAGTTACCGCGACATCGACGTTGAGGATTTGACCAAGCACCGCATGGACAGCGAGGAGATGGATGTCAGCGTCGAGTTGGCAGAACGTGTTAATACCCTGCGCGATGGCGGCAACAAGGTGTGCGCTATCGGCACGTCGGTACTGCGCGCCTTCGAGACCTGTGTGGGCATGAACGGTCACATCAAGCCTTATGGTGGCTGGAGCAACAAGTTCTTGTTCCCGCCCTACGAATGCACTACCTGTGACGCTCTGGTGACCAATTTCCACATGCCTTACTCCATCATGCTGATGGCACAGGCATCCTTCGGTGGCTACGAGCAGACGATGAACGCCTACAAGGTGGCTATTGAGGAGAAATACCGTTTCGGCGCCTACGGCGACGCCATGCTTATCCTGAACGACTAAGCAGAGCTAACTGCAGCAAACGACTGAGGTCACAAAATTGTCATTCATGGCAATTTTGTGACCTCAGTTTTTTTTTACATCCGGGAAACATCCAAAAATTGTAGAGACGCAAAATTTTGCACGGCTGTCCCAAGAAAAAATTAACAAATGCTCGTATAATATTGTTTTGCAATAGGTTATGTGGTAATCTGTGATTCGGAGGATTCTAAAACAGTGTAAAAGGGCTTATTTTTGTAGAAATATCAAAATGCTACAAAATGACCCAGACACCTTATGTTCTGACCCAACTCTGTACATATATCGACAGGGACTATTTTGAGATGCTTGTTAAACGGTATCATGCGAATGCCTATGTCAAATCCTTCTCGTGCTGGAACCAATTAGTGACCATGACTTGGGCACATTTGACCCGCCGAGTCAGCTTGCGCGACATTGAATGTTCACTTCGTGGGCATAGGTCCAAACTCTATCGTATGGGCATAGGCAAGAACGTCTCCCGCAACACCATTGCCAACGCCAATGCACGTCGGGATGTGGCAGTTTTCCGCGAACTTGCACAGCGAATGATGGAGAAGGCATCAAAGACAAGCGTCAAAAATGATGAATTGGCCGAAATCGGTGCCAGGTTCAAAGTCAACGGTTTCTTCGCTGGGGATTCCTCTACCATATATCTTGACTTGGGGCGCTTCGCGTGGTCCACACCGCAAAGGGGAAGAGGCGGCCTGAAGTTGCATACATTGTATGACCTGCTGCGGCATGTCCCCACTATGGCTTTGCTGACGGGGCATGAGGAACGGGACCAGACGTTCCTTGAGGATTATCCGTTCCGCAGAGGGTCGATTTACATGTTCGACAAAGCTTACGTCAAGACCAGAAGTCTGAACCATATCAACAAGGAAGGCGCATGGTTTGTAGTAAGGCTTAAAGCCAGGATGGCTTACGAGGTGATTAGGGATACACATTCTTTGAATGCCACGACAGGGGAGAATGATATGCGGATAATGGGCGACCACATCATCCGATTCACCAACAGATGGGCAAAGGCGGGCTATCCCGGTGAGCTCAGGCTAGTAAGATACTACTGTGCGGAAAAGAACGAACTGATGATGTTCCTGACCAACAACTTCATTTTGCCGCCACTGATTATCGCTTTACTATACAGATATAGGTGGGAAATAGAGACTTTCTTCAGGTGGATTAAGCAACATCTTCGCATTGAGTCATTCTTCGGAACATCAGCAAATGCAGTAATGATACAGATTTATATTGCCGTGACTGTATTTTGTGCTTTGTCTTTGGCTGTCAATGAGCTGAAATTTGAAGGGTCTCTGTATGACTTCAGTCGTTTGTTGAGCACGGCATTGACCGAAAAAGTGTGGCTCCGGGACTTGGCCAGACAGTTCAATCTTGAAGAGGCCGAGGTGGAAAAGAATGCGACAAAGTATGGAGTTGTGAGATCTTTGTTTGAAGATGGAAAATAGCAAATTGTCAAAAGCCGCCCCAAGAAATAACACAAAAACACAGTGTTAAAATTTTCTTGGGACAGCCGTGCAAAATTTTGCGTCTCCCACCGTGTAGAGTTGCCGCAATGCCCCATCGTTAGGCTCCCTATGCCTCACGCTAAGCCGCTAAGAAATAGATTCGCCCGCTAGGGCATATCTCCGCGCAAAACAGATAAAATAATACAAATAAAAATCAAATTTGTTCCACTCTAATGTATAAACTATTGCTTGGAACATGATTTTGGGGTACTTAAATGGGAAAACTTGTTGGGGTTGAGTGGAAAATTGAAAATTTTTATTATCTTTGCAGGATAATCTTGTAATTAACGAAATATCAATTCAATTAATAACTAAAAAATCATCAATTTTATGTGGTTAACTAATTCATCTGTAGGACGTAAGATTGTGATGTCGGTAACCGGCCTCTTCCTTGTCCTATTCGTTACTTTTCATGCGCTGATGAACGCGGTGGCCCTCATTTCCTTCGAGGCTTATGATGCCATCTGCGAGTTCCTCGGTGCTAATTGGTATGCCTTGCTGGGTACATTGATCCTGGCAGGCGGCTTTGCAATTCACATCATCTTCGCGTTCATTCTCACGTTGCAGAACCGCAAGGCACGTGGCAATAACCGCTATGCTGTGACTACCAAGCCCAAGGATGTCGAGTGGGCTTCTCAGAACATGCTCGTCCTGGGTCTTATCGTTTGCTGCTTCCTGATTCTGCACCTCGTGCAGTTCTGGGCCAAGATGCAGTTGCCCGAGATGATGGGTGACCATGTGATGAACGGCACTCACTACCTGCAGGCTACCTTTAGCCAGCTGTGGGTACTGCCCGTTTACCTCATCGGCTTTGCCGCCCTGTGGTTCCACATCAGCCACGGTTTCTGGAGCGCTTTCCAGACTCTGGGTACCGCTAACGACAAGTGGATTCCCCGCTGGCAGTGCATCTCCAAGTGGTGGGCCACCATCGTGTTTATCCTGTTTGCTGTAGAGGCTTGCTACTTTACCTGGTTCTTTGCCCTCTAATCGCTGAGTATTAACCTTTTAAAATTTGTAACACAAATGGAAGAAAACAAAATGAACGCTCAGCCCATCGATTCCAAGATTCCCGAGGGACCCATCGCTGAGAAGTGGACAAACTATAAGGCTCATCAGAAACTCGTCAACCCCGCCAACAAGCGTAAACTCGACATCATCGTCGTGGGTACCGGTCTGGCAGGTGCGTCGGCAGCCGCCACGCTGGGCGAGATGGGCTTCAACGTGCTGAACTTCTGCATCCAGGATTCTCCCCGTCGCGCTCACTCAATTGCTGCGCAGGGTGGTATCAACGCAGCCAAGAACTATCAGAACGACGGTGACTCGATTTACCGCTTGTTCTACGACACCGTCAAGGGTGGTGACTATCGTGCCCGCGAGGCCAACGTGTATCGCCTGGCCGAGGTGTCCAACAATATCATCGACCAGTGCGTGGCACAGGGTGTTCCCTTCGCCCGTGAGTATGGTGGTCTGCTCGCCAACCGTTCGTTCGGTGGCGCTCAGGTAAGCCGTACGTTCTACGCCAAGGGTCAGACTGGTCAGCAGCTGCTGCTGGGTGCTTACTCGAGCCTGAACCGCATGATTCATGCCGGCAAGGTGAAGAGCTACAACCGTTACGAGATGCACGACGTGGTGATTATCGACGGCCGTGCTCGTGGTATCATCGCCAAGAACCTGGTGACCGGTAAGCTCGAGCGCTTCGCAGCTCATGCTGTGGTTATCGCCACTGGTGGTTATGGCAACACCTACTTCCTGAGCACCAACGCTATGGGTTGCAACTGCTCGGCTGCCATGGCTTGCTATCGCCACGGCGCTTACTTTGCTAACCCCGCCTATGTTCAGATTCACCCCACCTGTATCCCCGTGCACGGTGACAAGCAGTCGAAGCTGACGCTGATGAGTGAGTCGTTGCGTAACGACGGCCGCATTTGGGTACCCAAGAAGATTGAGGACGCCAAGAAGTTGCAGGCAGGTCAAATCAAGGGCAGTGACATCCCCGAGGAGGAGCGCGACTACTATTTGGAGCGCCGCTATCCCGCCTTCGGTAACCTCGTTCCCCGTGACGTGGCCAGCCGCGCTGCTAAGGAGCGCTGTGACAAGGGCTTCGGCGTGAACAACACCGGCAAGGCCGTGTTCCTGGACTTCAGCGAGGCCATCAACCGCCTGGGTATTGACGTGATTCGTCAGCGCTACGGTAACCTGTTCGACATGTATGAGGAAATCACCGACGTGAATCCTGGCGAGCTCGCCAACGAGATTAACGGCGTGAAGTACTACAACCCCATGATGATTTATCCCGCTATCCACTACACGATGGGCGGTATCTGGGTTGACTATGAGTTGCAGACCAGCATCAAGGGTCTGTTCGCTATTGGTGAGTGCAACTTCAGTGACCACGGTGCAAACCGCCTGGGTGCTTCGGCGCTGATGCAGGGTCTTGCCGACGGTTACTTCGTGCTGCCTTACACCATCCAGAACTACCTGAGCGACCAGATTACTGTGCCTCACTTCTCGACCGACAGCCCCGAGTTTGACGCTGCCGAGAAGAAGGTTCAGGCCAACCTTGACAACCTGATGAGCATCAAGGGCAAACGCTCTGTTGACAGCATCCACAAGGAGCTGGGTAACGTGATGTGGGACTACGTGGGCATGGCTCGCACCAAGGAGAGCCTTGAGACCGCATTGAAGAAACTCAAAGACCTGCGCAAGGAATTCGAGACCAACCTGTTCATCCCCGGCACCCAAGAGGGTATGAATGTAGAGCTTGACAAGGCATTCCGCCTGCGTGACTTCATCACCATGGGTGAGTTGATCGCCTATGATGCCCTGAACCGCCACGAGAGCTGCGGTGGCCACTTCCGCGAGGAGCACCAGACCGAGGAAGGCGAGGCCAAGCGTGACGACGAGAACTTCTTCTATGTCGCCTGCTGGAAGTACAACGGCAACGATGAGACCGCTCCCACGCTCATCAAGGAGCCGCTCCACTACGAGGCCATCAAGGTCCAGACGCGTAACTATAAGTCATAATCAACCACCCTTTAAAATTCATCTAACAAAATGGATACAAGTATAAGCTTCAAACTTAAGGTTTGGCGTCAGGCCAACGCTCATGCCGAGGGCCGCTTTGAGACCTACGAGATGCGCGACATCCCCACCGACACCTCCTTCCTCGAGATGATGGACATCCTCAATGAGCAGCTCATCGAGAAGGGCGAGGAGCCTGTCACCTTTGACCACGACTGCCGCGAGGGTATCTGCGGTATGTGCTCGCTCTATGTTAACGGTCACCCCCACGGTCCCGCCACGGGTGCTACCACTTGCCAGCTCTACATGCGCCGCTTCAAGGATGGTGATACCATCACCGTTGAGCCCTGGCGCTCGGCTGCTTTCCCTGTAATCAAGGACTTGATGGTTAACCGCAACGCTTTTGACCAGATTCAGCAGGCTGGTGGTTACGTGAGCTTCCAGACTGGCGGTGCCCAGGATGCCAACGCTATCCCCATCAGCAAGGAGGCTGCCGACGAGGCTATGGACAGCGCTACCTGCATCGGTTGCGGTGCCTGTGTCGCTGCTTGCAAGAACGGTTCGGCTATGCTGTTCCTCAGCGCCAAGGTGAGCCAGTTCGCATTGCTGCCCCAGGGCCGTGCCGAGGCCAAGCGCCGCGTGAAGGCCATGCTCGCCAAGATGGACGAACTGGGCTTCGGTAACTGCACCAATACTGGTGCCTGTGCCGCCGAGTGCCCCAAGAACATCAAGCTGAGCAACATCGCCCGCCTGAACCGCGAGTTCATCTGCGCTAAGTGCAGCGACTGATAGCAGGGACAATTCCCGTTAAAAACAAACCGTGCCGCATGACCAGTACAGTCAGCGGCACGGTTGTTTTATTGTGCTGTGTTTATCGGTTAGATGTCTTCAAATTCGGCATCGGTAATCTGCTCCTCAATGATAACTTGGGTTTCAGCAGTTGAGGAGGTTTCCTCGATGATGGTGCCGCCCACTTCTTCAAAGTCGGCATACTCACCCTCGTTGCTTGTGAAAATCTTTCGCTCACCGGTCTCGGTGTATTCTTCGTTATCGTCGCGTTGCGGACGCTCATGTTGCTGGCGGCCGCGGAATGACTCATTGACACGTCGTTTCAGGTTCTGCATGTAGAACCATCCCCGTATCAGCGGGAGTCCCACTAGCAGGAACAGTATGAACAATATGAACAACAGAAATGTTCCCATTTATTTCTCTCTTTTAATAACAGACAGCAGCACATAGAGCGCAATAGCGATAGCCAGTCCGGGCAATCCCATCAGAGCAACAAGCACTACAGTAGCCACTACCTGCAAATATTGTGCCCAATTCTCATTGAGTGATGACAGATTGTGCATTTTCAACGAGAACATGCGCAGGTTGCACACCATCAGCAATGCCATTGCCACAATAAGCAGAATCACCGCCCAGAGGGGGAGGGGATGTATCGCATACCAAGCCGTGAAACCAATCCAGAAGATGGCATTGGCGGGAATGGGCACTCCGGTGAAAGTGGTAGCCTGGTTGGTATCGACGTTGAAACGAGCAAGGCGTAATGCGCCGAAGACGGGTATCAGCAGGGCTATCAATGCCCAATGGCCCGCCCCGTGGCCCAGCATCATGTTATAAAGCACCAGGGAAGGTGCCAAGCCGAAACTCACGAGGTCGGCGAGTGAGTCCAGTTCCTTGCCGATACCGCTCACGGCATTCAGCAGTCGTGCCACCAGTCCATCAAGAAAATCGGCGACAGCCGATAGGGCTATCAGTATATATGCCCACTCATACCCCTTGAGGTCAGAGCAGCACATCGGGTCATAGCAGTGAAATGCCATGATGCATGCCATGCAGCCAAACAACAGGTTCAGCGACGTGATGGCATTGGGTATGTTGTTACGAATCGCATTCATGCTTGATTCTCTTTTGGTTATCGGTTTTCAGCCTATCTGTTCTTCAGCCTTGCCACCATCGTCTCGCCGCCCCATGTGCGGTCGCCCAGCTTGACCTTGATTTCGGTATCAAGGGGTAGGAAAATGTCCACCCTGGAGCCGAACTTGATGAAGCCGATGAAGTCGTTGACATCAACGGTTTCCCCTTGTTCCACATAGGTCACGATGCGGCGGGCAACAGCCCCTGCTATTTGTCGCACAAGGATGTCCTCGCCTGTAGCACTGCGGATGACAATCGACGACCGTTCGTTGTCGCTGCTCGACTTGGGCAGGTTGGCAGCCAGGAAACGACCCGAGTGATGCTTGACATAGGTGACTTCGCCCTTGACGGGCACCCAGTTGGCGTGGACGTTGAAAACGGTCATGAATACCGACAACTGGATGACGTTTCGGTGCAGGTACTCGTCTTCATAGACCTCTTCCAGGGCCACTACTGTGCCGTCAACACTCGACAACACAGCAGTGCCGTCGCTGTTGTCACCCTTGAAATGGCGACGGGGCAGCCTGAAGAAATTGAGCACCAGCAGGAACAGGATTGCCATGAGTGCAATCAAGCACCAAGCTACCGGCTTATAGTCAAAGAACCGATAGGCAAATGCTCCACTGGCCACAATAATCAGGAACAGGACGAGCAGTATGTTCTCACCTTCGTGATGGATTTTAACTTTCATTTTTTGGGTTAAGAATCATTTAACTTGCAAAGTTACAAAAAAGTTTTCAAATATCTGTTTTCAAATGTCTGTTTTTAGGTTTTGCGCCTTTTAATGATAGATTTTCCCCCTAGGGCAACTCTATTGTATCAAAAAGTGCGTTTTTCAGCTGCAAGAAAAACTGCAACCTTGCAGTAAATGGCCATGCCTGTAAAACGGTTGTAATTTTGCAATGTCAACGGGAAAAATCCCGGTAATAGAAACAATTAATTATTCACCATTTAAAAAATTCACAGTTATGAATACCCCAACTAAAGTTTACAATGTGATTATCCTCGACAAGAGCGGATCCATGTCAAGCATCGCCCGTCAGGCCGTTGATGGCGTGAACGAGACCATCGGCAGTATCAAGAGTGCCCAGGAAAAGAACCCAGACCAGGAACACATCGTTACCCTCGTTGCCTTCTGTGGCTGCGAACTGAAGACCATCTATGACAACACACCCGTCGCCGAGGTGCGCCCGCTCACCGACAGAGACTACCGTCCTTGTTGCATGACACCGCTCTATGACGCGGTAGGCACGACCATCAGCCGTGTCCATGCCCTCAAGAGCAAGAACTCGGACTCGGAGTCGCTGGCACTGGTGACCATCATTACCGACGGTTATGAGAACGCCTCGCATGAGTTCACCCACTCCGCCATCCGCGCGCTCATCGATAGCTATAAGGAGCAAGGCTGGCAATTCACCTATATCGGCGCCGACCATGATGTGGAGGCGGTAGCTTACTCCCTTAGCATCGATCACAGCATGCAGTTTGACAAGGACGAAGCGGGCACCAAAGCCATGTTTGCCAAGGAACGCAAGTCCCGACTCAGGTGGATGAAGAAGATGTCAGATGTAATGTCTATGCCATGCGAATCCCACGAAAATCGCCTGATGAACATTAAGCGAACCAACGAGGAGGATTTCTTTGAATAACACACAGTTCCTATGAACGCTGCCAATTGCGCCACACTTCTTGCCGTGCGGCGCAATTGGCATGATTTTTGCTTATTTTATAATATTAACTCAATCCCGCCTCATTATGTCAGCATCATCTATTACCCAAGACCTGAAATACGGTATCATCTACGTCTGTGGAAACCCCAAACAAACGTATAACCTGCGATGGTTTGCGTCAATGATTGAACCCATGATTCATCCGCTCTCGCTGCAGTGGGTAGAAACCTGGGACATCGACCACACCCTCATTGTGGCACGCCGCTTCAATGTGGCAAACCTTGGCAAATATGCCACCGTGCAACTGCACCTCAACCGGTACGGTCGCAGCGACAGCTATTCGCTGTTGGCAGCAGTCCATGCCTTCAGCGACTGCCTCCAGGATGTGATGGATGACACCGAGGGCGATGTCATCATCAAGGAGGAGGACTACGGCGACCGCAACGAGCCGCCACATGGCAAGTGGGGAACATCACAGTTCTCGGTTCCGTCAAGCGGTGTCTTGCGTAATATCGTGTATGATGATGACTACATGGAATTTGACGATGAGGGCATGCCGCAGGACCACACGCGTGTTGAGAAGCCCATCATCAGGTATCATCAGAGATTCCAGAAGGATGAAGAGCAGTCCCTCTCCTCCTCGGCGCCTAGTGAGGCCTGTGAGAAAAAGAAAAGGCAGTCCTTTGGTAAGCGCCTCAAGAAACTGAGCAGGAAGCTCAGCAAGCAAGACCGTGAAGAAGAAGAGGAAATCATTCTCGAGGAGCAGAGCAGGAAAGAAGAGGAACGCATGCGCAGGGAAGCCTGGAAGCGCATGCGTGAGGAAGAGGAGAACCGCGCCAGTCTGGAAGCCAAGGACGATATGCTCTCGGATGCTGCCACGTGCTCTGATTACTCGGAGCCCCCTGCCGAACCCGCATCATCCAATGAGGAGGATGTTGACTTCATCACGACAAGTGTCAGCCTCACGGAGCCTGAAACCATCGACATCGAGGCCGAGGAAGTCCTGGAGTACAACAGGCTTAGGTCGGAATATGAACGTGATGTGAGAGACCTCAGGGCGCGCATTGTCGCTTTCATCGCCAAATATCAGCAAGACCCCCAGCAGGTCATGACCACCATGCTTCAAGGCAAAGTGCTCCTGGGACCTAGCCCCGGCCACGTGCTGGTCAACGGCGACATGAAAATCGTGCTGCCCGAGTATGACGAGATGGAAATCAAGATGCCCGCCATGTGCCGCACAATCTATATCCTGTTCATGAAACACCGCGTGCAGTCGGATAGCGGCATTATCCTCAAGAACATCGATGAGTACCGTGACGAAATCATCGACATCTACAGCATGGTGAAACCCGGTGCTAACGAAGCCAGGGTGGAAGAGTCGGTCAACAACCTGTGTGACCCGTTCAGCGATGCCCTCAACCAGACGATTTCGAGAATCAATCGTTGTGTCAGGAACGTCATCAGCGACAGGGAATTAGCGCGTAACTACTGCATCACTGGTGAGCGCGGACAACAATACGGCATTCTGCTGGACCCCCAATATCTGGAACTGCCTCGAGCCGTTACAGGCATCTCAGAATAATCACTAGGCCATAAAAAAGGGAACTAGATAGCAAGCGGCCTTATCAGGGCTTAAGCGGTATTTCACATGCGTTTAGATTGCTTCGTGGGTTGCCAATCCCAATTGCGAATAGCGCTTTGCCAAGTTAATGTTGTGGTCGATGGAGCGAAGCACGGCAAAATACAATTAACAGAATTGTGCATCATCCTCCCAAAAACAAGCGTTTTTCAATAGTTTACCAACATTGATAGCAGTAACCCGCGCGGATGGAACGATTATTGCTATGAAACTAATGGTAAAATAGTGATTTGATGAGGATACTTCCTCATAATGTTCCTCTAACCCTCCCCAATCTAGCGGCTAACGCTACTGATAACTTTTTTTCAATTCAATTACCCTTAATTCTGTGAATTATGTTTGATTTTTTAAGTTTTGAAAAAAGCTTCAACAACATGATGGTTTGGAGCGATACTTTGGTTAGTCACACCCTGTCGCTTGTTACCATTATATGGGCCATTTTGATACTGAGTTTGGTCTCCTTGGCTTGGAAGACCCGCGGGAAACAGAACAAGCTCTGGCTGGTGTTCACCATCGTTGCTGGTTTTGTTCATATCCTTGTGTTGCACCCAGGTTTATGGGACTTTGCTTTTGAGCACACTAACCATGACATATTATTAGGGATGTCCTTGTTGGGTATGCTATTACTATTCTTCTATCCGCTTCTCGCTTTATATTACGGAATAGAGCAGTCGAGCATGAATACTGTGCCCCTGATTATCAACGGTCTGGCAACCTTAGGCCTTGCAGTATACTTTGTATTCAACTTGTCGCCAGACATTTTCCACTGCTCGGTTGTACCCACGCCGCCGGCCTACGCTCACATCATCACCATCGTTATCGCCATTCTCCTGTTGGCAATGACGCTAGTGTGCTTGGTGAAAGGCATCATCCGGAAAAACCATGCCGACATCAATCTGGCTATTGTCCTGCTTATTGGTAACCTATACGCCATAGCAATTTGGGCTACCTATTTGCAAGACTGGGCAAATTATGCCGAATTGTACATGAGGAGCTAGTTAGCAACTTATCATAGCGCTCAAGGGTGACCAAGTGGGTGACCGATAGAGAAATTGGCGGTTTTTTACAAAAAACCGCCTAAAGTTGTTTGCCCTGCAAGTGATTTGCACTACCTTTGTAGTTTAAAATTAAACGAAGTTTAACCATTGGTAAAAAAATAGACTACGATTATGAGATGTCAACATTGCGGACACGAGGTTCCCGAGGGTTCAGTATTTTGTAACCGTTGCGGCTACCGCATGAGTAACGACATGGCTTGCCCCCATTGCGGCAAGCAGATTCCTGCGACGTCGGTTTTCTGTCCCAGTTGTGGCAGGGCAGTTAAGGAAGAGGTAAAGCCCTCTGCAGCTACTACTACCACTACCACGACCGACGCTCCCCGTCAAGGCATGACCTACAACGAGCAGCGCCGTGCTGCGGCAAGCCAACCCCAGCGCCCTGCCAATGCCTGGCAACAGCCCAAGCCCGTCGAGGTGGAGGAAGAAGAGGAAGACGACAACAACTATGGCGGACGTTCCAACTTTAACCGCAACCTGATTATCGGCATTGTGTTGGCAGTGCTTGCCATCGGCTTGTTGAGCCTGTTGCGCCACTGCAACAGTCAGGAGAATGACAGGCTCGAAGCCCGCGGTGACAGCCTTGCACTGGCAGCCGACAACAGTCAGGATCCTATGGCGGTGTTCAGTGCCGAGCTGAGCCGTAACGGCATGACCGATGACAAGGCTTATACCGGCTGCGCCGTGAAGTTCCACAGCACCGATCCCGACACTCCCGAGCGCATCGTCGGTGTGACTTACAAGGATGACACCGACCGCCCCTTTATCAAGGTCTATAATTTGACACATGACGGTTCACAATGGAAAACCGAGTTGGGCCAGACCAAATATTTTGACGGCCGTATCATCAGCATGGACAATTCATCACTGATTGCCGATGCCATGAACGTGCCGCGTGCCGCCACGGTCGATGGCAAGGAATGCCTCTATTTTGCTTTCCTCAACCACCTCAAGGGTGCCGGTGAGGGCAACAATGGTCGCGTGACCTTGTGCCTGTATGACGTGGAGGGCAAGAAACTCACCACCTTGTCCTATGACGGTACCATCCGTTCACGCACCGATGGCCGCCAGTATGTTTACAGCCGTGGCCCGCTTGAGGGCACTGGCAGCGTTGAACGCCGATTCCTGCAGCAGGAGGCTGCCAACATCGGTGCCATCCATTTGGCAACCCAGGAAGAGATAGACGCCGAGGAAGAAGCCAAGGCCAAGGAGGAAGAGGAAAAAGCCCTTGCTGGTGAGGAGAATGCCGATGCCAAGTGGGACCACGACAACGCCGAGAATATGGACAAGCTCAAGGAAGGCGAGGAAGTGAAAATGAAGCCCACCCAGTATGACAAGCCCATCATCAACATGAAGGAGATTAAGGAAAAGCTCGAGAATGACCGCTATCTGGTATTCTTGGACACCAAGGGCTCGGTAGTCGGCTTCAACAAGAGCACCCGCAAGTACTTTACCGTCTATGCTGGCAAGAATGGTGCAGCATCGAATATCAGCTTCAGTGGCGACAACAACGTGCTCATCAAGACCGGCAACGGCTCCATTACCTATGACCTGGTGCATGACCGCGCCAAATCTGCAAACTAATTGAGCGACAATCATGACTCCCGAGCGACGTTATTACTTCTGGTTCTTTTTCAAGTTGAACATCATCATAGTGGGGCTATTGGCCCTGTTGTGGTGGCTCAATAACGTCTATTATGCGGGATAACACCAATAACCACTAAACAACCAATACATCATTATGGCTGTTGAAATCAGAGAAATCCAACCCACTAAGGGCAACTTGCTCAAGTTTGTGCATTTCCCCATTGACAAACTTTACCAGGACAGCGAATACTTTGTTCCGCCACTGGTGACCGATGAACTCAACACCCTCATGCCTGACAAGAATCCGGCTTTTGACTTCTGCGAGGCGGTTTACTACCTGGCTTACCGTGACGGCAAGATTGTGGGTCGCGTGGCTGGTATCATCAACCACGTGTGCAACGAGCGCAGCAAGAAAAAAGAGGTTCGTTTCAGCTATATCGACTTTATCGACGATGCCGAGGTCGTTGACGCCCTTATCGATGCTGTGACAAAGTGGGGCAAGTCCAAGGGTATGGAGCACTTGACAGGACCGTTAAGTTTCACCGATATGGACCCAGAGGGCATGCTCGTCGAGG
This sequence comes from uncultured Bacteroidales bacterium, assembly GCA_902800715.1. Classification (GTDB taxonomy): domain Bacteria; phylum Bacteroidota; class Bacteroidia; order Bacteroidales; family Muribaculaceae; genus Sodaliphilus. The sequence goes on along the minus strand of CADCFN010000014.1, from coordinate 19,648 downwards.
GATTTGAACGCGTGGGCACGAGTGGTGGCATCTACAACTATCCGTATTATCCCAAGCACATGGAGCGTCTGGGCTTTGTCAAGGATGCCGACTGGATTGAGATGCTTATCACCATCCCGCCTGACATCCCCGAGAAGATGATCCGTATCTCCAACCTGGTGGCACAGCGCTACAACCTGACGACCATCAAGTACACTGACCGCAAGAAACTTGTCGCCGACTACGGTGATGCCATCTTCAAACTGATTAACGTGGCCTATGACGATATATTCGGTTACTCGCCGTTGTCCGACAAGCAGATTAAGCACTACATCAAGATGTACCTGCCTTTCCTGCCCTTGAACGACCTGGCAATGGCTATTGAGAAGGACACGCGTGAACTCATTGCTGTGGGTATCTCCATCCCCTCGATGGCCAGGGCGCTCATCAAGTGCCGCGGTCGCCTCTTCCCCATGGGTTGGAAACACCTGCTGCGCGCGTTCAAGCACAACGACGTAGTGGACCTGATGCTCATCGCTGTCAAGCCTGAGTTCCAGAACAAGGGCGTGAACTCGTTGCTGTTTACCGACCTGATTCCCTGCTTCAATGCCAATGGCTACAAGTATGCCGAGAGCAACCGTGAGCTCGAACTCAACTCCAAGGTGCTCAAGCAGTGGGAATACTTCGAGACCGACCAGCACAAGCGCCGTCGTGCCTTTACCAAGCCCATCTAAAATAACTAGAGCATCTGGATACTCCAGACTGCTTGAATGCCAACAAAGAATAAAAACTTAAAACTAACATAATTATGAACGACAAGATTCAAGTTATCACCAAACATGCACTCAACAAGAGTGATGAAACCCGCATCAAGACCTTGACATCTAGGGCTCTTGCTGCAAAGCATACCCTCGAGAGTGGTAGTGGTGCCGGCAATGATTTCCTCGGTTGGCTCCATTTGCCCACCAGTATTGACGAGAAACACTTGCAGGACATCGAGAATAGTGCAGCCCAGTTGCGCAAGGACTGTGAGTTTGTCATCACCATCGGTATCGGTGGCAGCTATCTGGGCGCCAAATGCGTCATTGAGGCATTGAGCGACCATTTTGCTGCTTACAAGCCTGGTGGCACTAAGGTGCTGTTTGCCGGTAGCAACATCGGCGAGGACTACCTCTATGACCTGATGGACCTGGTGCGTGGACACAAGTTCGGCATCATCGTGATTTCCAAGTCGGGTACGACCACTGAGCCGGGCATCGCTTTCCGCCTCTTCAAGGATATGCTCGAGAAGCAGGAGGGCAAGGAGTTTGCCATGCGCAACATCATAGCCGTGACCGATGCCCATCGAGGCGCCCTGCGTGGTCTGGCTACCCAGGAAGGATATGTCACCTATGTCATCCCCGATGACGTCGGAGGCCGTTTCTCGGTGCTGACTCCTGTTGGCCTGTTGCCCATCGCTGTGGCTGGATTTGACATCCGTGCCTTGGTGGCAGGTGCTGTCGAGATGGAACGCGACGGCGATGAACAGATTCTTAACTACGCCATTGCCCGTAATGTCCTGTACCAGAATGGCAAGAAGATTGAGATTCTCGCCAACTTCACTCCGCGCCTGCACTATGTTGCCGAGTGGTGGAAACAGCTCTATGGTGAGAGCGAGGGTAAGCAGCACAAGGGCATTTTCCCTGCCAGCGTGGACTTCACGACTGACCTCCACAGCATGGGCCAGTGGATTCAGGATGGTGAGCGCACCATCTTTGAGACCGTCCTCAGTGTGGGCGACCAGCAGCATGAAGTGACTATTCCTGCCGATGAAAAGGACCTTGACGGCTTGAATTATATCGCTGGCAAGAATGTGGACTATGTCAACAAGATGGCCGAGCTGGGTACACGTGTGGCTCATGTCGACGGCGGCGTGCCCAACCTGATTATCACGATGCCTGCTGTCACCGAGCGCTACTTGGGACAATTGATTTACTTCTTTGAGAAAGCCTGCGGTGTCAGCGGTTATATGCTGGGAGTCAACCCGTTTGACCAGCCCGGTGTCGAGGATTACAAGCGCAACATGTTCGCCCTGCTGAACAAGCCGGGCTATGAGGAGCAGAGCGCCGCTATCCGTGCAAGACTGAAAATGTGAGAACTACAACATTAACAATTAAAGGAATAATAAAGGAAAACAATAAGTACAGCAAGTGCAGCATGATAACTACATGAAAACCTAAAACTGATACATTGTGCGTTTTAGTGTATTTATTGCGCTCCTTTGGACTAGAAATTTTTAACGTAATATGATTTATCCGATTCTTTCGGCCGAGGAAGCCGCCGAATTTGTACAAAATGGCTTCACTGTGGGTGTTTCGGGCTTTACCTCGCCTGGTTGTCCTCAAGCAGTGCCCGTGGCCATCGCCGAGCGCGCCAAGCGCGAGCATGAGGCTGGTCGCGAGTTCAAGATTAACCTTTTCAGTGGCGCATCGACTAGCGACCACATCGATGGCGAGCTCACACGCGCCGATGCGTTGAACTTCCGCACCCCTTACCAGTCGCATCCCGACATGCGCAAGGCCATCAACGCTAATGCCATCCATTATAACGACCGCCACTTGAGCGAGCTGGCACAGGAGTTCCGCTATGGTTTCTACGGCAAGATGGACATCGCCATCGTCGAGGCTCAGAGCATCACCGATGACGGCGAACTCATCCTGGGTACCTCGATGGGTAACACCGCCACTTGGCTCAAGATGGCCGACAAGGTGATTGTCGAGGTCAATGACCAGATTCCCGAGACCATCCGCGGCATGCATGACGTCTATACACCCGTTGACCCGCCTTATCGTCGCGAGATTCCTATCTACACACCTCATGACCGCGTGGGCACTCCCACCGCCCATGTAGACCCCAAGAAGGTTATCGGCGTTGTCAAGACTTCGCTGCCCATCAGCAAGGAGGGCGCTTTCACCCCCGTTGACGAGGTGACTGCCGCTATCGGCCGCAACGTGTGCGCCTTCCTCGTTAACGAGTTGAAGGCTGGCCGCATCCCCAAGGAGTTCCTGCCCCTGCAGAGTGGTGTGGGCAATATCGCCAACGCCGTGCTTGATGCCCTCGACAAGAGTGATGATATCCCCCCGTTCGAGATGTACACCGAGGTGATTCAGGACAGCGTGCTCGAGCTGCTCGAGAGTGGCAAGTGCAAGTTTGCCAGCACCTGCTCGATGACCTTCTCCAGCGGCGCTATGACCGAGTTCTTTGAGAAAGGTGAGGCCCTGCACAACAAGGTGCTCATGCGTCCCAGCGAAATCAGCAACAACCCCGAGGTGGTTCGCCGTTTGGGCGTCATCACGATGAACACCGCCATCGAGGCCGACATCTATGGTCACATCAACTCGACCCACGTCAGCGGTACGCGTCTGATGAACGGTGTCGGTGGCTCGGGCGACTTCACCCGCAACGCTTACATCAGCATCTTCCTGTGCCCGTCCATCAAGAAGGACGATTGCATCAGCACTATCGTGCCTATGGTATCCTATCCCGACCACAACCCCCACTCGGTGGACATCATCATCACAGACCAGGGTATTGCCGACCTGCGTGGCAAGGATCCCGTACAGAGTGCTCATGAAATCATCGAGAAGGCTGCTCATCCCGTTTATCGTCCCCTGTTGCGCGAGTACCTCAACCTCGCCAAGAAGGGCCACGTGATGATGAACCCCGACATCGCCTTCGCCATGCACAGCACGCTGATTCACGACGGCGACATGCGCAAGACCGACTTCGCCAAGTTCATGAAGTAATTTAAAACTACGAATTACACTAATTGAACTAATCGGCATCCGCCAACCCGCGAATTTGAAAACAAGAAATACAAGAACAACAATTCCATGATTGTACATCTTGTATTTCTTGTTTTTCTCTTTTCATGCAAAGACATTTGTTGTAATTTTGTGGCTTGAAACGTCGATGTCAAGTGACGTTTCAATCTTTTTTTCATGAAAACCGATAACGATAGCGTTAATCATAAGGACTTGAAGGCGCATGGCGCGATGTTGCTGGCCATGGTGCTGTTCGGGTTGATGGCGACGTTCAGTAAGGACGTGCTCGCCAACGGTGGCATCACGGGACCGCAACTGGTGGCATTCCGAGTCATTGGGGCAGCATTGCTCTTCTGGCTAGGGTCGATTATTGTGCCGCAGCAGCGCATTGAGCGTCGTGATTTTCTCAAGATTGCTGGGGCTGGTTTTTTCGGCTTTGCCTTGGCTCAGGGCGGCTACATCGTGGGCTTGAGCTTCACTTCGCCCATCAATGCCACTATCGAGCTGACGACCATGCCCATCTTCACCCTCATCCTGTCGTCTATCCTGCTGCACGAGCGCATCACGCCACGGCGTGCACTGGGTATCATCATGGGCTTTGTCGGTGCCATACTGCTGATTACACGTACAACGGCGGGGGATGGCAGGCCAACGGACTTCCGTGGTGACATCCTGATTCTGATATCACAGGTGGGTTATGCTTTCTACCTGACACATTATTCCAAGGTCATTCGCAAGTATGACGCTTTCACGTTCAACAAGTGGACATTCACCTTTGCGAGCCTCTTTATCCTGCCGTTTACTTTACCTCACATCATGCAGATTGACTGGGCAGGAATGAGTGCCCGAACGGCGAGCGAAATCATCTATATTGTGGCTGGGGCGACATTCTTCACCTTCCTGCTGGTGGTGTTTGCCCAGCGTCGGCTGCTGCCCACCACTGTGAGCGTATATAATTATGTTCAGCCCTTTGTCGCGGTCGTTGCCAGCATGGCGATGGGTCTTGCCGCACCGCAGTGGATGCATGGCGTGGCTGCCGCACTTATCTTCACAGGCGTGTGGCTCGTTGTCAACAATAAAAATAGTTGACCGACCCAGTCGTCAGCCAACTATTAACTATTCCTATTAACTTTTAACTCCTTACATGCCGTAGAGATTCCCGAATGCGCCTTCCTGAATATTTTGCAAGAGTTCGGGGTTGCTGAGGAGGCGGAAAGTCTGGATGCAGGTCCATACCACTCCAATGATTATTGTGATAATCATCCACTTCTTGGCTGTAGAAGCATCTTTTTCCGAGCCCATGGAGTCACCTGCCATGAACTTGTTCTTGGAACTGTAGGCTTTGAAAATCGAGTATATACCCGCTATCAGACCAATCGGGTTGCAGCAGCACAAGGCCGAGAGCACCGTGACAATGATGGACTCGGTGAGCCACGTCTTAGGCATCATCCGGTTGGTGGGAGTGTTGTTGCTGGGGCCGTATTGCGGCGGAGCATAGGGCTGGTTGGGCGTTCCCTGCCCATAGGTCGTCGGTTGTGTCGGCTGGAACGGCGGCACCTGGGGCTGATTGCCACCGATTGGAGGCATCTGTGGCAACTGGGTGTCGATGTTGCCCGGATTAAAGGTTTGTCCGCTCAACAGCGCCATCAACTCGGGCACCTGGCTTGCCGAGGTCCAATTGGGCATACCTTCACACCACACAAGCGAATTGACGGTTAGTCCGTGCAGCAGCAATTCACTAGGTTCAAATGGTCCGGCCTGCTGGCCGTTTTCTGCAATGTAGTACTTCATAATTTTATCGTTGTTAGTAGATTGTTGTACACTTCTTAACTAGTTGGCACCTGAAAGCCTATTATAACTTCAGATCTTCCTCACTTTTGGGTTGGGGTGGATAATCGATGGTGTAGTGCAGGCCTCGTGACTCCTTGCGGTCCTTGGCCTGACGAGTGATGAGGTAAGCCACATTGATAATGTTACGCAACTCGCAGATGCGTCGTGACACCTTGCTGGTCTTGAACAGGCGCTCAGTCTCCTCATAGAGGATGTCCAGTCGGTTCCATGCGCGGTCGAGACGCAGGTTGCTGCGCACGATGCCTACATAGGTCGACATGATTTCGCCCACCTCTTTCTCGCTCTGGCTGATGAGCACCATTTCCTCGGGGTGCGTTGTGCCGGCATCGTCCCAGGCGGGGATGTCCTCGCGCCAGGTGTATTCGTTGAGGTGTTCAATGGCGTGCTTAGCGGCGGCATCGGCATACACGACTGCCTCGATGAGCGAGTTGCTCGCCAAACGGTTACCGCCATGCAGACCAGTGCAGGAGCATTCACCCACGGCATACAGGCGCTTGATGCTGGAGCAGGCATTCAGGTCCACCTTGATACCGCCACACATGTAATGTGCTGCAGGCACCACAGGAATGTATTCCTTGGTGATGTCGATGCCCAGGTCCAGGCAGTGCTTGTAGATGTTGGGGAAGTGGTGCTTGGTCTCCTCGGCATCTTTGTGGGTTACATCCAGGAAGACGTGGTCCTCGCCTCGCTGTTTCATCTCGCTGTCGATGGCACGTGCCACCACGTCACGCGGAGCCAGCGACAGGCGCGGGTCATACTTCTGCATGAATTCCTCACCAGCCAGGTTGCGCAACACGCCACCGTAGCCGCGCATCGCTTCGGTGATGAGGAAGGCGGGACGGTCACCCGGGTGATAAAGAGTTGTGGGATGGAATTGTACGAACTCCATATCTTGTACGGTGCCCTTGGCGCGATAGACCATAGCGATACCGTCACCGGTGGCTACCAGCGGGTTGGAGGTGGCGCGGTAAACCGAGCCTACACCTCCAGTCGCCATCAACGTCACACGCGACAGGAAAGTGTCTACCTCACCCGTTTCCTGGTTAAGCACGTATGCGCCATAACATTCAATACCTGGTGTGCGGCGGGTTACAATTTTTCCCAAGTGATGCTGGGTGAGGATTTCCACGGCGAAGTGGTCCTCAAAGACGTCGATTTTGGGATTATTCCTGATGGTTTCGATGAGCGATACCTGGATTTCGTGACCTGTGTTGTCGGCGTGGTGCAGGATGCGGAATTCGCTGTGACCACCCTCGCGGTGCAGGTCAAACTCGCCTTTCTCGTTCTTGTCAAAGTCCACGCCCCAACTTACGAGTTCCCGGATTTGTGCAGGGGCCTCGGTGACGACTTTTTTTACGGCCTCGGGGTCGCTGAGCCAGTCGCCTGCCACCATCGTATCGTGAATGTGCTTCTCAAAGTTGTCCACCTCGAGGTTGGTCACTGTGGCGACACCACCCTGGGCGAGGTCGGTATTGGCCTCTTCCATTTTGGACTTGCACACGAGCGCCACAGTCCCCGTCTTTGCCACCTTGAGGGCAAAGCTCATACCGGCAACACCCGAGCCGATGATGAGGTAATCATATTTTCGTACCATATCAGTTGTCAGTTTTAAGTTGTCGTTTCTAGACCATCTAAACTATCTAGTTTGTCTAGACTATCTAGTTTCTCTAGTAAATCACTCTTTCTCACCGTAGAGCAGGTCACCGCAATCGCCCAGACCGGGCACGATGTAGCTGTGCTCGTTGAGTTCGTCATCGATGTCACAGGTCCACAAGGTGGTCTTGTCTTCAGGCAGATGCTGGCGCACAATTTCGATGGCCTTGGGTGTGGCTACAACGCTGCACACATGGATGTGGGCGGGATGTCCCTTGGTGACCAGGGCCTGATAGGCGAGTTCCATCGATGAGCCGGTGGCGAGCATCGGGTCAACGATGACCAGCGTCTTGTCGTCAAGGCGCGGACTGGCGATATACTCGATGTGAACAACAAAGTCGTCGGTCTTGGGGAAGTATTTCCTGTAGGCGGATACAAAGGCGTTCTCGGCACCGTCAAAGTAATTCAGGAAGCCTTCGTGGAAAGGCAGACCGGCACGCAGCAGGGTGGCAAGCACCACGGGGTCGTTCAGCACACGGCATTGTTTCACGCCAAGAGGTGTTTCGACTCCCACAGTCTTATACTGGAGTTTCTTTGAAATCTCGTAAGCCATGATTTGGCCCAGACGCTGAATGTTGGCGCGGAAGCGCAGACGCTCCTGCTGCAAATCCTTGTTGCGGATTTCGCTCATGAACTGTCCCACGAGCGAGTTGTTTTCACACAAGTTGATGATGTCCATTTTTCTCTATGATTGTTTTGTGGTTAAGTATTCTTTTAAAAGTCGCTTGGCATTGCTGCGGTCTAGTGTCAGCTGCTGCTTGAGTTCGTCAAGTCCGCACATCTTGAATTCCAGGCGCAGGAAACTGATGAATTCCAGCATGATGTCCTCTCCGTAGATGTCGTCCTCAAAATCAAACAGGTTAACCTCGATACTCAACTGGTTGCCGTTGTCGAGGGTGGGGCGCTTGCCGATGTTCGCCATGCCCTGCAACCGTTGTCCGGCAACGTGAGCCAGTACAGCGTAGGCCCCATTATGGGGCAACAGCAGGCCGGCATCAATCATCCCCACATTGGCGGTGGGGAATCCCAGTCCCCTGCCATTATGGAAGCCGTGAACCACTTTGCCCCTGAGGGTATAAGGGCGTCCCATGCAGTGCATGGCATCAACAACCCTGCCCGCAGCGATGAGTCCGCGCACGATGGTGGAACTCACGGGTGCATATTGTCCTAGGTATTCAGGCGCTTTGAGCACATTCACGCCATGGCGCTCGCCATCACGCTGATAGTCGGCGAAAGTGCCGCCTCGGTTATGCCCGAAGTGGTGGTTGTAGCCCGCCACAAGCGCCGTAACGCCGTAACGGTCATGCAGTAGTTCAATGAATTGGGATGAGTTGAGCTTGGCAATCTCGGTATTGAAGTCGAGTGTCAGCAGCAGGTCGGGACCGAGGGCTTCAAGCTGGCTCAAGCGGTCGGCTAGCGGCATGATAAGGCCAAAAGGCTCGTCAGGACGCAGCACTTGACGAGGATGGCGCAAAAATGTGATAACCAGTGATTGCTTGCCTTGGGCGCTTGCCTGTTGCTTGAGGAAATCGATTAACGTGGCGTGCCCGAGGTGGACGCCGTCAAACATGCCGATAGTGGCGACTGTGCTACCCTGCGGCAGGCGGTCGGTTTCGCCGATAACCTTCATGCCCTCTCTAATCACTAATCTCTATTTATCGATATGCTCTTTCAAGATGCGCATCGTGTCGTTGCACACGCGGATGAACATCTCGCGGTTCTTGAGCATGGTCGATGTTTTCACTTTCTTATCTGCGCCCGAGAAGATGTAGCCGGTATCCTTGCTCTCGAGGGCACGCAGCGTGGGCACCACGCCGGCTTCGGGACTGGGGATGTTGCGGCTCAGGTAGTCGGGAACACGGTCCATCCAGCGCGACATGGCGATGGCACCGCTCTTCAGCAGACCGGGATTGACGCAATTCACTGCCACACGGCGCGTCTTCATCACGCTCGACATGTAAATCGAGAACAGCGTGAGCGCCAGTTTACTCTGGGCATAGGCTCCCCAGGGCGTGAAATGCGACACGGCAGGAAACTCATAGGGTAGTGACACGAAGCGGCGTGACACGCTGGTAGACAGGATGATGCTGCCGCCTTCCTGGATGAGCGGATACACCTTCATTGACAGCAGGGCGGTGCTCAGGTAATTTACCTGGACTGCGTGCTCAAATCCGTCGGGAGAAATCTCGCTGCGACGGGGCAGCAGACCGGCGTTATTGATGAGCGCTGCGACGGGGCGGTTGAGTTCGCGCAGGCGGCGCACAAAGTCATTGACCAGTTCAAAGGAGTTGAGGTCCAGCTGCAGGCAGGTGATATCCTTGTTGCGGGTAACATTGCGTAACTGGGTGGCATAGTTCTCGGCTTTGGCGATATCGCGGCTTGCGAGCAACACGGCCTTGCCTTGTTCAGCCAGTTTGCGGGTAATCACGCTACCCATGCTGTCGGTCGAGCCTGTCACGATGTATAATGGTTTTACATCGGGATCCAGCACTTTATCGTTATCGGTCATCATATAGTTTTAGTTTTATGGTTCATTTCTTTCTAACCTGCAAAGATATAAAACTTTGCCTAAAGTCATCCCATTTCACCATAAAAAATGTGCCATTATGATTGAATTGTTTTATCTTTGCAGATGACAAATACAGTAACATAATGGCAAGAAGAAATAAAAAGAAGATGATACTCTGGTCAATTGGCGCCCTCTTGCTGCTGCTAGGAGCAATGGCATGGTTCATGAGACCTCCCAAGAATTCGATACCCACAGTGGCCCACGGGACGCTGGAGCGCTTCCCGCAGTTCACGTCGCAATATGTCCCGTCGCGAGATGTGGTCGTCTGGCTTCCAGAGGGTTATCAGACAGGTGACTCTTGCGTTGTTCTCTACATGCACGACGGCAATATGCTGTTCGATGCCACCACGACGTGGAACCGCCGGGAGTGGCAGGTCGACGAGGTGACGGACAGCCTGATACAGGCCGGTCTAATCAGGCCGTGCATCGTTGTCGGCATCTACAACACCGACGACCGCCTCACCGAGTATTTCCCCACCAAAACATGGCAGCATGTTGCCGAAGCCGACCGCAAGGATGCTGATTTGAAAAAACTCACTGCCGATGCCTATCTGCAGTTCATCGTTGAGGAATTGAAACCCTTCATCGACCAGCGTTACAAACCATTGACCACCCGTGAACACACCTTCATGATGGGTTCCAGCATGGGCGGGTTGATTTCGCTCTACGCCCTGTGTGAATATCCTCAAGTGTTCGGTGGCGTAGCCTGCCTGTCGTCTCACCTGTCGATGGCACATTTGCCTAATGGCGTCGATGGTGAGCCATGGGCAACAGGCTTCCGCAACTATGTGGGCCAACACCTGCCCGAGGCTAACGGCAGCCTCATTTACATGGACCACGGCACCGAGGGTTTTGACGCTGACTACGGGCAGTACCAGGAGCAGTTGGACAGCGTCATCCGTGCCAAAGGTTGGGACACTCAGCACTACATGAGTCTTGTGTTTGACGGCGATGACCACAACGAGACTTGTTGGGGTAAGCGACTAAATCAGCCACTCCAATTCCTGTTAAGTAAATAAACCAAGTTTTATGCAAGGAATGATAATGGACGGATTTGTAACTGTAATTGGGGGCGTGAATATGGACATCTCGGCGGCATTGACCGCCCCGTTTGTCCCAGCCGACTCGGTACCGGGACAGGTTACTCTGGGCTGCGGCGGCGTGGCGCGCAACATCGCCCACAACCTGCGGCTGATGGGCCATGAGGTGAAATTTCTGAGCGTTTTCGGCGGCGAGACTTTCGGCGAGATGTGCTGGCGTGAGTGCCAGGCCATCGGACTGGACCTCTCGTTGAGTGAGCGCTGTGAGGGGATGCGCAACGGACTGTATCTGTGTGTAAACGACCAGACGGGCGACATGATTGCCGCCGTGGCCGACACCGACATCGTTGACCGCATCACCCCCGATTTTCTCCAGTCCCGCATCGACGTCATCAATCGCTCGGCGCTGGTGGTTGCCGATACCAACATTTCTGTCCAGGCGCTTCAGTATCTCATTGACCACTGCACAGCACCCCTGTTTGTGGACACGGTGAGCACTGCCAAGGCGCCCCGCGTTATCAAAGCCCTGCAACAGAGCGAAAACAAGCGCCTTCACGCCTTGAAACTCAATCTCATCGAGGCCCAAGCTGTCACGGGTTGTGACACAGCCAAGGCTGCCGCCCAGCGCCTCACCGCGATGGGTGTGCAAGAGGTCTACATCACCATGGGCAGCGACGGCGTGTATTGCAGCGACGGCACCCGTCACGAGCATTTCAATGCGATTCCAACCCGTGTCATCAATACCACTGGGGCGGGCGATGCTTTCATCGCTGGCATCGTCCACGCCACAATGCAGCAAGAGCCCTTCCCCGACCGGACTAAAACTGGAATGAAGGCAGCCCATGCCACCCTGCTGTCTCTCCAGACCGTCAATCCCGATGTGGGCAACTATTGTCGTTAAAAAATGATAAATAGTCCTTTCATCCCCTCCAGCAAGTCCAGTTTGTCCAGTCCCTCTAGTAACGATAACATCAACTAAAAATTAAGAAATATGAACAACTACTTATCCGTCTCACCCGAAGTGCAGCAGGCACTTGACGAGGGCCGTCCTGTGGTCGCCCTTGAATCGACAATCATCTCACATGGCATGCCTTATCCCCAAAACGTGGAAACGGCGCTCAAGGTCGAGCAGACCATCCGCGACAATGGGGCTGTACCCGCTACCATCGCCATCATCGGCGGCAAGCTCAAAGCGGGCTGCACACCCGATGAAATCGAGTATCTGGGCAAGAAGGGCCAGGCTGTAACCAAGGCGTCGCGCCGTGACCTGCCCGTGCTTATCGCCCGTGGCGAAGATGGCGCCACCACCGTGACCACAACGATGATTATTGCCGCAATGGCAGGCATACGCGTGTTTGCCACTGGTGGAATCGGTGGCGTACATCGTGGCGCCGAAACCACAATGGACATCAGTGCCGACCTTGAGGAACTCGCCATGACACCGGTCATGGTCATCTGCGCCGGCGCCAAATCCATCCTCGACTTGGGACTCACGCTGGAGTACCTCGAGACCAAGGGCGTGCCCGTCATCGGCTACGGCACCGAGGAACTGCCCGCCTTCTATACCCGCCACAGTGGTTTCAAGGTGGACTACCGCATCGACACGCCTGAGGATCTCGCCGCCGCCTTCCGTGCCAAACTCGATATGGGCTTACAGGGCGGTATGCTTGTCACCAATCCCATCCCCGAGGAGTACTCCATGCCCGCCGACGTCATCAACAAGGCAATAGACGAAGCCATCGCCGAGGCCAACCGCTTGGGCATCCGTGGCAAGGAAACGACGCCATTCCTGCTCGCTAAGGTCAAGGACCTTACGGGCGGTGACAGCCTCGCCAGCAACATTCAACTGGTGCTCAACAACGCCCGACTCGCCGCCAAAACGGCCGCTGCTTTAATCCGTTGACGCTGGAGCGGTTTTGCGGGAGTGGCGGATTTTGTGTACCTTTGCGCCCTCAATGCAAAAAACGAAGATATGGCAATGAATTTAATATATGACGCCCAGGGCGATGCGCCCAAGAGGCTGATGCTGGAAACCTACGGCTGCCAAATGAATGTGGCTGACAGCGAGGTGGTCGCTACGGTAATGAAGATGGCAGGCTATGAAACTTGTGAAGACATTGACACGGCCGATGCGATATTCATCAACACCTGTTCGGTGCGCGACAATGCAGAGCAAAAGATTTTCTCGCGCTTGAACCAGTTGAACGCCTACCGCCACAAGCGCCAGCGCCGCCTCATCATTGGCATCATCGGCTGCATGGCCGAGCGCATGAAGGAGGTGCTCATCAACGAGCACGGTGTGGACTTGGTGGCTGGTCCCGACGCTTATCTGGAATTGCCGGCGCTCATCGGCCTTGCCGAGCGTGGCGAGAAAGCCATCAACACCCAACTGTCCACTACCGAGACCTATCGCGACATCATCCCGTCGCGCGTGGCTGGCAGCAAGGTGAGCGGCTTCATCAGCATCATGAGGGGGTGCAACAACTTCTGCACCTACTGCATCGTGCCCTATACCCGAGGACGTGAACGCAGCCGTGAGCCGCAGAGCATCCTCAATGAGTTGGCCGACCTGCGTCAGCGTGGCTTCATGGAGGTGACCCTCCTGGGGCAGAATGTCAATTCCTACCTCTACAAACCTGCTGACGGCAGCGAGCTCGTTGACCTGGCACGTCTGCTGGCGATGGTCGCCGAGGCTGCCCCCGAGATGCGCGTGCGCTTCACCACTAGCAACCCCGAGGACTTGAGCGACGCCATCATCGACACGATGGCAAACCATGACAACATCTGCAACCACATCCACTTGCCGGTGCAGAGCGGCAGCAACAAGGTGCTGAAATTGATGAACCGCAAGTACACCCGCGAGTGGTATCTTGACCGCATCGCACGCATCCGCGCCGCCATGCCCGACTGCGGCATCTCGACCGACATGTTCACCGGTTTCCACGACGAGACCGAGGAGGATTTCCAGGAAACGCTTTCGCTGATGCGCGAGGTGGGCTTTGACTCGTCCTTCATGTTCAAGTACAGCGAGCGCCCCGGCACCTTCGCGGCCAAGAATCTGCCCGACAACGTCCCCGAGGACGTGAAAATCGACCGCCTCAACCGTATGATTGCCCTGCAGAACGAACTGTCGTTGTGCAGCAACCGTGCTGACGTGGGCAAGACCTTCGAGGTGCTTGTCGAGGGCTACAGCAAGCGCAGCCGCGACGATATGTTCGGACGCACTCAGCAGAACAAAGTCATCGTTTTCCCGGCCCATGGCGAGAAGCCGGGTGACAAGGTGATGTGCCGTGTGCTCAGTGCCTCCAGTGCTACCTTGCTGGGCGAGCGTGTGGCAGAGTAAACCATTAGGGATATTCAAATAATGGCCAAATTGTTGCATATCTCGTTGATATGATGTAACTTTGCCCAACAATAAAACTGACTTCTATTCCTGTGTTTTATGGCAACCAATGGTAAACCCTTGCGTAACGTGCTTGTCATGCGCCTGTCGGTGCTTGGCAATGTGGCGATGACAATTCCTGTTTTGTACCCTGTGTGCAAAGCCAACCCCGATACCCGCTTCATCATGCTCACCAAGATGTGGCCCGCATCAATGTTCCATGACCGTCCTGCCAACCTCAAGGTGGTCGATTTTGATGTCAAGGAGAAACACCACGGGCTGTTCGGCTTGTTGAAGCTGGCAAGGCAGTTGTATCATCTCTATGACATCGATGCGGTTGCCGACCTGCACAACGTGAGCGGTACATGGATTATCGATGCCTACATGCGTCTGCATGGTGCCAAGATTGCCCGTTTTGACAGGGAAAAATCCAAGCGCAAGGCGTTAACGACCCACAGGACCAATGAGCCCTTGACACCCGTTCATGAGCGCTACCGCAACGTGTTCAGGCAATTGGGATTTGAAACACCCGACAATTTCACGCACCTCTATGACGGTCGTGATTGGCCTGTGAGCCCCATTGTGCTGGAGAAGGAAGAAGGACAGCGCTGGATTGCCATTTCTCCGTTCTCGTCACACACCAATAAGTCTTATCCCCTGGACCAGATGGAAAAGGTGATTGCCGAGTTGACCAAGCACGAGAATTACTGGATTTTCCTCATGGGTGGCGGAAAAGCTGAAAAAATCGCCCTCCGCGGCATTGCCCGCAAGTACAAGAATGTCATCTCGATGGCAGAGGTCAAGCACAAATTCATCGATGAATACGCGCTTTTTGCTAAATGTGACTTGATGCTCACTATGGAGTCTGCCAACATGCACTTGGCGTCGCTGGTGGACCTTCAGGCGATGACCATCTGGGGACCTACTTCACCCGATTGCGGTTATCTGGGCTATAATCAGATTGTCGAAGACGATATTCAACTCGATATGGACTGCCGTCCTTGCTCCATCAACGGCGACAAGCCCTGCAAGTATGGCGACTACCGTTGCCTGAAGAACATCTCGCCCGAGTATATCGCTCAGCATGTCGTTGAGGCGGTCGAGTTCAACGCCAAGAATAAGACCAAAGGCACAAAGTTGGCGCTACTGCGTCAGGCTAAGCATCATTCCGAGGATACCAATTCATGAAAAGCATTTTGATTACCGGTGCCGGTGGTTTCATCGGCGGCTTCCTCGTTGAGGAAGCACTCAAGCGGGGTTACGACACCTGGGCTGCCGTGCGCTCCACCACGAGCCGTGAGTTCCTGCAGGACGAACGCATCCACTTCATCGAACTGGACTATGACGACCAGGACCGCCTGGAGGAAACCCTGCGCGACCATGCGGGCGAGTGGGGTAGGTGGGACTATATTGTCCACAACCTGGGCGTGACCAAGAGCACCAACTATCTCGACTTTGAACGTGTCAACTACGGTTACCTGCGTGCCCTGGTCGATGCCTTGCAGGACACCGAGATGGTGCCTGACGTCTTCCTGATGATGAGCAGCCTGAGCGTCATGGGACCAGGCGATGAAAAGAACTACACCCCCATCAAGCCGACCGACGTACCTATGCCCAACACCTTCTACGGCGTCTCCAAACTCAAGGCGGAGACCTACCTACAGAGCGTCGAAGGTTTCCCCTATACCATCTTCCGTTGCACGGGTGTGTACGGACCGCACGAGAAGGACTACTATCTGATGATCAAGAGCATCAAGCGGGGCTTTGACTTCAGTGTGGGTTTTGAAAAGCAGATGCTCACATTCATCTACGTCAAGGACCTTGTGGTGGGCGTGATGGATGCGTTGGAGAAGGGACCCTTGTACAAGGCTTATTTTATCAGCGAGGACAAGGCTTACACGCAGCAGGAATTCCGCAAAATCGTCTGCGAGGAACTGGGCAAGAAATTTGTCATTCCTTTGACCTGTCCACTGTGGCTGGTCAAGATAGTGTGCAATGTGGCAGAGTGGATTGGCAAAGTGACGCTCAAGGCCAGCGCGCTCAACCGCGACAAGTTCAAAATCTTGAAACAGCGCAACTGGCAATGCGACACCAGTGACGCCCAGCGCGACTTCAACTTCAACCCCAAGTATCCGCTGCGGGAAGGCATTCGTGAGGCGATTGCCTGGTACCGCGAGGCGGGATGGCTATGATGAAAACCGTTTTCCTTATCGGTTACATGGGCTGCGGCAAGACCACGCTAGGCGAGGTGCTTGCTAGGCAGTTGGGTTGCCGTTTTATCGACCTGGACGAGTTTATCGAGCAACGCCAAGGCATGACGGTAGTACAAATCTTCGATGAAATGGGCGAAAACCGCTTCCGCGAACTGGAAACCGAGGCGCTGCGTGAGGTGGCATCGATGACCGATGTCATTGTCGGCTGTGGCGGCGGTACCCCCTGCCACGGCGATAACATGGCGCTGATGAATCAGGCAGGCGTCACCATCTGGCTCACCACTAGTCCCGAGCGTATCACCGCCCGTCTGCTCTTGCCCGAACAAAAGAGCAAACGGCCCAAAATCAACACCCTCCCCGCTCACGAAGTGTTACCATTGGTTAAAAATGAACTGCAATCACGTTCCCCCTTCTATGCACAAGCCCAGCTGCAGTTCGACTCCACCGACATTGAAACAGGCCCAGCTACCGCCCGCACCGCCCGCCGTCTAGCCAAGTTATTGAAATCCCTTTAACCTCATCCCATCTCCCCCGCAATCTCCAGTAGAGAGCTCTCCCGTATGCGAGGTCCCTCCCGTATGCGAGGCCCCTCCCTGCGACAGGGTCGACTATGCCGTGGCTCCCGCCACGGCCACATCGCCAGCATTGTCCCGTGGGCGGTGGCTCTGTCCCCGTTCCCTCCGTCCCCTCCGCTTGTGAAACAAAATTTGCCGTTTTCAGGGAAATGATGTAATTTTGTCGCTTTAAGAAACCAAAGTGGATATTCAGCATGGCAACCGATAGGCGCAAGTGGTATGTGGTGTGGCAGGGGACCGAACCTGGCATCTGTGACTCGTGGGCTGAATGCGAGCTGCGTGTCAAGGGATATCCTGGTGCCCGATACAAGGCATTCGACACCCAGCAGGAAGCCGTCGAGGCTTTCCGCAACGACCCTGGCGAGATGGATATCCTCAGGGCGATAGCCCGTGCGCCGCGCGAGTTTGTCAACTATGACGCCATCCCCGGCATTATTCACGACAGCATCGCTGTGGATGGCGCTTGTTCTGGCAATCCCGGCATCATGGAGTATCGCGGCGTGGACGTGCCTACTGGCGCCGAACTGTTCCATCAGGGACCGTTTGCCGATGCCACCAACAACATTGGCGAGTTTCTTGCTATCGTGCATGCCCTGGCGTTGTTCCACAATCAGGGCAACGACCACACTGCCATCTATAGCGACAGTAAGACGGCACAGGCATGGGTGAAGGCAGGGCAATGCCGCACCAAGTTGGCGCGCACCCCAGCCAATGCGCGCCTGTTTGAGATTATTGCCCGTGCCGAACGTTGGCTGGCGACGCACACTTGGCCCAACGCCATCCTCAAGTGGAACACTGCCGAGTGGGGCGAGATACCCGCTGACTTTGGACGCAAATAATGAAGATATGTCAGATAAAAAGCTTATGAAATATCGTGACGAGCTGGACAGGAGTTATGGCGCTGCAGGTATGGCGTTGGGACTTTCGGTCTTCGATGCTTCTGACCTGTTCACGGCAATTTCCCTTGATGCTGAGGGACCCGGCTGCATCCAGTTCACGCCCGAGTTTTTCTTTGCCGGCAACCCGCGGCTCTCGCCTCGGGGCGCTTGGAAGTACATCCTGGGCCATTACCGCATCTCGGTGGGACTGGCGGTTGCCAACGTGCTGTGCCGCCGCATGGTGCTTGACAATGAGAAGGTGGACCAGAACCTGCGTGACCAGTTGTTCAATGCTGCCTGCGATGACGGGCGCGACTACTGCCAGCTGGAACGTGATGAGGTAGAGCCTATCTTTGATGAAGCGTTCGACAGCATGATGCGCCTGTTTGCCGACTCCCGTGTCCGTAAGGCGATGGACGCCTTTTCTGATGCCTTGCAGCGCAGACGCACGCTCTCTCACATCGATGTAGCTGACATCCTGCAGCAGATGAACCTCATCTAGCCTTTCTATTATTAATAATGTGTAATGACGTTTGGCGAGAATTGATACTTAAAACAACAATTAACCAGATAAAACTTTGAACCATGCAAACGGTAATTTTTAATTCGACAATATACGGTCCTGTCCACAGCCGCAGGCTGGGAATGTCACTCGGCATTAACCTCATGCCCAATGATGGCAAGATCTGTTCATTTGACTGCCTGTACTGCGAGGCGGGCTTCAACGCTCAGGGTCCCGGTAAGGATGGTATCCCCACGCGCGATGCCGTGAAGAAACAACTCAGACACAAACTCCAGGAGATGAAAGAGGCTGGACAGACGCTCGACGTCATCACTTTCTCGGGCAATGGTGAGCCTACGCTGCACCCCGAGTTCAAGAAGGTGGTCGAGGATGTGCTGCGACTGCGCACCGAGTTCTTCCCCAATGCCAAGGTGTCGGTGCTCAGCAACTCGACCATGGCTGGCAAGCCTGCAGTTGTCGAGGCGTTGCTCAAGGTGGACAATAATATCCTCAAACTTGACAGCGCCATCCCCCGCACTTTCATTGCCATCAATCGTCCTGTTTCCCCCAATTGCCTGCCCGAGGGTGTCATTGCCGACCTGAAGAGATTCAACGGCCAGTGCGTGGTGCAGACCATCATGATTCGTGGCGAGTTCGAGGGTAAACATTTTGACAACACCACCGACGAGGAACTTGATGCCCTCTTGAGTGCTTATCTCCAAATCAAGCCGCGCGAGGTGATGCTCTACAGCATCGACCGAAAAACCCCTGCCGAGAACCTCGAAAAGGTTTCCAAGGAGGAGTTGGAACGCATCGCACAGCGTTTCCGTGACGCGGGAATCAAGGTGCAGGTCAACGCTTGATAGCGCGATTTTGGCATTGAAATAATTTTACCTATCATTTTCGGTAGGTTTTCTACGAGAAAAATCTAATATTTAGCCGTTTTTGCTATTTAATTGTGAAAATAGGTTAAATATTAGATTTTTCTTTCGGAATATTTGGTCGGTTTGTCCGGCGGCTGTAATTTTGCATCGCTTTTCGGCTCACAATATGACAAATTGCGTGAGCGATTTTTTTGACGCCTTTTTTGGCGGGTGTGCCGGGAGCATTTTGAGTTCATTGAAATGTTTGCAATGAGGAAAATTGACAGTGCAGAGACAAGGAAGGGAAACCGCCGAGTCCACGTCAAGATTCCGAAGACAG
>CADCFN010000013.1 GCA_902800715.1 uncultured Bacteroidales bacterium | reverse complement strand
GTGGCGCTATGACTTCAACGAGCAGGACAACCCCTACTTGATGCAGCGCATCATGATGAACGCGACGCTCAATGCAGGCGCCATCAAATGGCAGGGCAAGTATGTACTTGTTGTGAGGGTTGAAGGCGCCGACCGCAAGTCGTTCTTCGCTGTTGCCGAGAGTCCAAACGGCGTGGACAACTTCAGATTCTGGCCCGAGCCCATCACGATGCCCGATGATGTGGTTCCCGCCACCAACATCTATGACATGCGCCTCACGGCTCATGAAGACGGCTGGATTTACGGCATCTTTTGCGCAGAACGTCACGATGACACTTGCCCGGGCGACCTGAGCGCTGCCACGGCTACTGCCGGCATTGCCCGCACCCGTGACCTCAAGACCTGGGAACGCCTGCCCGACCTCAAGAGCAAGAGCCAGCAGCGCAACGTGGTGCTTCACCCCGAGTTTGTAAACGGCAAGTATGCCTTCTATACCCGTCCCCAAGACGGCTTCATCGACGCAGGCAGCGGCGGCGGTATCGGCTGGGCGCTGGTGGATGATATCACCCATGCCGAAATCGTTGATGAGAAAATCATCAACGCGCGCCACTATCACACCATCATGGAAGTGAAAAACGGTGAGGGCCCCCACCCCATCAAGACTCCGCAAGGCTGGCTGCATCTTGCCCATGGCGTGCGCGGCTGCGCCTCGGGACTGCGCTATGTATTATATATGTACATGACAGCACTCGACGACCCCACGCGCGTTATCGCACAACCCGGCGGCTATTTCCTCGTTCCCGAGGGTGACGAGTATATCGGTGACGTGATGAATGTGGCCTTCTCTAACGGCTGGATTGCCGACGAGGACGGACGCGTCTTCATCTACTACGCCTCGAGCGACACCCGCCTGCATGTGGCCACCTCGACCATCGATCGCCTGGTGGACTACTGCATGAACACGCCGCAAGACGGCCTGACCACCACTGCCAGCGTGGAGACCATCAAGCGACTCATCGAGAAGAACCGAACAACCAATAAAGAATAAATAATAACGAATCATAAACGAGGTGACGGACTGAAAACAATTCCCGATTCCTCACTTTAATTCCTATTAATAGAAATGGCGAGTTTAAAAGAAAAAATCGGCTACGCCCTTGGTGATGCGGCTGCCGGTGGTATTACCTGGAAAGTCATGTCAATCGCTTTCCCGTTGTTTTTCACCAACGTCTTTGGCCTCACAGTTGCCGACACGGCAACGCTGATGCTCATCGCCCGCATGTTTGACGTCGTTACCGACCCCTTGATGGGCAGTCTGGCCGACCGCACACAGTCGCGCTGGGGTACCTATCGTCCATGGCTCATCTTCGGTGCCATCCCCTTGGGCCTCATCTTCGCATTGTTGCTTTACACGCCCGACTTCGGTCCCGTTGGCAAGCGCATCTATGCCTACACGCTCTATCTGCTCATGATGGCCGTTTACACTGCCGTCAACGTGCCCTACGGCTCGCTGCTGGGCGTGATGACCGACGATGACAACGAGAAGAACCAGTTCTCGTCGTTCCGCATGGTAGGCGCCTATGCCATGGGCTTTATCACCCTGCTCTCGTTCCCCTATCTGCAGAAGATGGTAGGCGGCACCGAGGCACATCAATATGCCGTGCTGGGCGCTGGCCTTGGCTTCTTGGCCACAATCATGACGCTGGCCTGCGGCCTGCTGACCAAGGAGCGTCTGAAACCCATTCGTGCCGAGAAGTTCTCCTTCAAGCCTTTTGCCGACCTGTTCAAGAACAAGCCCTGGATTTACCTGACGCTCGTCGGCATCTGCACCAACTTCTTCAACGGCTTCCGCTATGCCGTGGCCGGTTACCTGATGGAATACTGTCTGCACGGTGACGTGACCGTGAGCGGCCTGATTATCAACTACACGGTATTCATGACCTTTGGCGAGGTGACATGCATGATTTTTGGTGGTCTGTCGCCCAAGTTCACCCAGTGGATGGGCTCAAAGCGCAAAGCCTTTGCCGTTGCAGCCATCATCTGCATGGTATTCTCAATCGCCTTCTTCTTTGTGCCGATGGATCCCAAGTACATTTGGGTATTGGTGGGCATCGTTATCCTCACTTCGGTTGGCGTGGGCCTCTATTCCCCGCTGCTGTGGTCTATGTATGCCGACGTGGCCGACTACGCCACCGAGAAAAACGGCACCTCGTCGACGGGCCTCATCTTCTCGTCGGGTACGATGGCACAGAAATTTGGCACCGCCATCTCGGGTTCGCTGGTTGCCCTGCTGCTGGGCTTCGCCGGCTTCATCTCGGGTACTGACCCTGCCACGGGCCAGACGGTGGTAACCATCACCAACGAGGAATCAGTTCGCAACATGGTTTGGGCTCTGTTCTCGCTCTTCCCTGCTGCCATTATTATCATCATGCTTTATCTGCTCCATCTGTATCCCATCAAGAAGTAAGATGAACGACGATATCAAGACGCTGAAAGCCGAAGTTCAGGATGTGTTGGAAAACAACATCCTGGACTTTTGGCTATCCAATATGATAGATGACGAGCACGGCGGCTTCTACGGTCAGATGACCGGTGAGGGCGAGCTCGTCAAAGACGCCGACAAGGGGGGCATCCTGTCGGCCCGCATCCTGTGGGCCTTCTCGGCTGCCTACCGCGTGCTGGGCGCTCCTGAGTACCTGATGGCGGCAACACTCATCAAGGACTACATCATCGAGTATTTCTACGACAACCAGTTTGGCGGCACCTACTGGTCGGTGGACTATCTGGGCAATCCCAAAGATACCAAGAAGCAGTTCTACGCCATCGGGTTCATGATTTATGGCCTGAGCGAATATGCCCGCGCTACCGGCGACCAGCAGGCGCTGGATTATGCCATCAAGTTGTTTGACTGCATCGAACAACACTCGTTAGACAAGGTGAACAACGGCTATATCGAGGCACAAACGCGCCAGTGGAACGAGATTGCCGACATGCGCCTGTCGGAACTCGACGCCAACTTCCCCAAGTCGCAGAACACCCATCTACACATCATCGAGCCCTACACCAACCTGTACCGCTGCCTCATGGAATGCGATGCTAGCACAGTGTCTAGCGACGTTGTGGAGCGTGTGGAGAAAGCCCTGCGCAACCTCATCGATATTTTCACCGACAAGATTCTGAATCCCGTGACGCATCATCTGGACCTGTTCTTTGCCATGGACTGGACCCGCGAGGCAGGGGCTCTCGAGAGTTACGGGCACGACATCGAGTGCTCATGGCTCATGCACGAGGCGGCACTGGTGCTGGGCGACCAGGCTGTGCTTGACAAAGTGGAACCCATCGTGAAACTCGTGGCAAAAGCCAGCGAAAAAGGCTTGAATGCCGACGGGTCGATGGTACACGAGGCCAATCTTGACACCGGCTATGCTTCGGCGACGAGAGCGCGCTGCAAAAGGCGCTGCACTGCTGGCAATACATCAAGGACAACCTCATCGACCGCGAGGGCGGCGAGTGGTTCTGGAGTCGTGATGCCCAGGGTAACATCAACCGCCGCGACGACAAGGCAGGCTTCTGGAAATGCCCATATCACAACTCGCGCATGTGTCTTGAAATCATGGAACGCAATCTCGAACAATAATTATAAGATATGGATAACAAAAGATACGGTCACTTTGACGACCAACACCGCGAATACGTCATCACCGACCCGCAGACGCCGTGGCCCTGGATCAACTACCTGGGCAACGAGGATTTCTTCTCACTGATTTCCAACACCGCAGGCGGCTACAGCTTCTACAAGGATGCCAAGTTCCGCCGCTTGACGCGCTACCGCTACAACGGCGTGCCTATGGACAACGGCGGTCGCTACTTCTACATCAACGATGGCGGCACCGTGTGGAATCCGGGATGGAAGCCCTGCAAGACGCCGCTCGACAGCTATGAGTGCCGTCATGGCATGAACTACACCCGCATCACGGGCAGCAAGAACGGTGTCGAGGCATCGGTGCTTTTCTTTGTGCCCCTTCACACCTGGGGCGAGGTGCAGAAACTCACGCTCACCAACAACAGCAATGAGGTGAAGCGCCTCAAGTTGTTCTCCTTTGCCGAGTGGTGCCTGTGGAATGCAGCGACCGACATGGAGAACTTTCAGCGCAACTTCTCGACCGGTGAGGTCGAAATCGAGGGCTCGGTCATCTACCACAAGACCGAATACCGCGAGCGCCGCAATCACTACGCATTCTACGGTGTGAACGTTCCTATCCAAGGCTTTGACACCGACCGTGAGACGTTCGTCGGCCTCTATAATGAGTTTGCCAATCCCGATGCTGTCATCGAAGGCCGTCCGCACAACAGCCATGCCCACGGTTGGAGCCCCATCGCTTCGCACTACATAGAGGTGGAACTGCATCCCGGTGAAAGCCGTGACTATATCTTCCTGTTGGGTTATGTCGAGAACAAGCAAGAGGAGAAATTCATCGCTCCGCAGGTCATCAACAAGACGCAGGCCAAGGCTATGATGGCACGCTTCGACACCAGCGAAAAGGTGGATGCTGCTTTTGCCGAACTGTGCAACTATTGGGACAACCTGCTCAACATCTACACGGCAAGCACCGGGAACGATAAACTCGACCGCATGGTCAATATCTGGAACCAGTATCAGTGCATGGTCACCTTCTGCATGTCACGCTCAGCCTCTTTCTTCGAGAGCGGCATCGGACGCGGCATGGGATTCCGCGACAGCAACCAGGACCTCGTGGGCTTTGTACACCTCATCCCCGAGCGTGCCCGTGAGCGCATCATCGACATCGCATCGACGCAGTTCCCCGACGGCGGCTGCTATCATCAGTATCAGCCATTGACCAAGCGCGGCAACAACGACATCGGCGGCGGCTTCAATGATGACCCCTGCTGGCTCATCTTCGGCACCGTGGCCTATATCAAAGAAACGGGTGACTTCTCGATTCTCGACGAAATGGTTCCGTTTGACAACCAACCGGGCACCGAGGTCACGCTGTTTGAACACCTGCAAGTGTCATTCAACCACGTGGTCAATAATCTGGGGCCGCACAGTCTGCCCCTCATCGGCCGCGCCGACTGGAACGACTGCCTGAATCTGAACTGCTTCTCCTGGGACCCCAACGAGAGTTTCCAGACCACTGAGAACAAGACCGAGGGCTCACAAGCCGAGTCACTGATGATTGCCGGACTGTTTGTCGTGACAGGCAAAGACTACGTCGAACTCTGCAAGATTCTGCCTGACCGCATCAAGACGATGCAAAATCTCAAAGATATCGATTTCGCCGTAGAGGCCGACCGTGCCCAGCGGCATGTCGACGAGATGGTCGATGCCGTCAAGGCCCATGGCTGGGACGGTGAATGGTATCTGCGTGCCTATGACTTCTATGGCAACAAAATCGGCAGCAACGAGTGCGAGGAAGGCAAAATCTTCATCGAGTCACAGGGCTGGTGCACCATGGCGGGCATCGGTCTGGAGGAAGGGCTCGTGGAGCGTTCGCTCGACTCGGTAAAAGAACGCCTGGAATGCGAACACGGCATCGTGCTCAACAATCCTGCCTTCACCACCTATCATGTCGAGATGGGTGAAATCAGTTCCTATCCCGAAGGCTACAAGGAGAATGCGGGCATCTTCTGCCACAACAATCCTTGGGTCATCATCGGCGAGACGGTGGCTGCCCGAGGCGATGACGCTTGGAGCCACTACAAGAAGATTCTGCCCAGCTACGTCGAGGAGGACCGCCAAACGCTGCACAAGGTCGAGCCCTATGTCAACTGCCAAATGGTGGCAGGCAAGGACGCCTATCGTCCCGGTGAGGGCAAGAACTCATGGCTCACGGGCACCGCAGCATGGATGTGGTACACCGTGTCGGAATTCATCCTTGGCATCAAGCCGCACTATGATGGTCTGCTCATCGACCCGTGTCTGCCCAAGACAGCGCACAACTACACGGTGACCAGGCGCTTCCGCGGTGCGGAATATGAAATCCATGTGAGCAACCCCAAGGGCGTGAGCAAGGGCGTTGCCAAGATGACTGTTGATGGAATGCCGGTCGAGGGCGCTGTCGTGCCCGCACAACCCGGCAAGCACATTGTCGAGGTCGTCATGGGATAATCTCTTAATTCAATGGCAATGATATAGCTGTTGAGCCAAACCCTGCGGGGCTAATGCGAATTTCACGAATTTTACTAATTGTCACTAAGATATATATCTTTTTTATTCGTAAAAATCAGTCTATTAGTATAATTAGCATTAAAAAACTTTCAGGATCAACTTCTATATCGTTTATAATTGAACAGTTGAACAACATTAACCAAAATATATCAAAACGATGAAAAGATTCTCTCTTATCCTTGCAGCGAGCGCATGGGCTACTACGGCAACAAGAGCGCCACACTGCAGCAACTGCGTGACGGTGGTGCCGACCTTAACTTCTCGGCATTGCCCGCATTCGGCACCGTGGATGCCATCCATCTGCCTGCTATTCAGGTGCAGCATGCCGACGGCGACCTGAACCTTGAGCTCAAGGTCACCGACTACCAAACGAGCAGCGACGACCGCTCGCAGCTTCACATTTTCACGATGACCGACAAACTGCTGCCTGTCACAGTGAAGGTGTTCTATAAAGCCTACAAGAACGTGGACGTGATTGAGACTTGGACCGAAATCTCTCACAAGGAGAAACGTGCTATCACGCTCAAGCGCTTCGATTCCGGCCACTTGACACTGCGCCAAGGCGACGTGTGGATCAGCCACCTGCACGGCAACTGGGCAGCCGAGACCGAACCCACGACCGAACCGCTTACACAAGGCCTGAAGACCATCCGCAATACCGACGGCGCCCGCAACTCGCACTTGGACGCTCCCGAGCTGATGATTTCGCTCGACGGTGAACCTCAGGAGACCACGGGTCGCGTCATTGCTGCCATCCTGTGCTGGAGCGGCAACTACGAACTCCGCATCAACACCACAGGCCATCGTCAGCACCAGTTCTACGCTGGTATCGACCCCATGTCGTCAGAATATGTACTCGAGCCCAACGAACTCTTTGAGACTCCGCATCTGGCCCTTGCCTACTCTGAGGATGGTCTGGGAGGTGCCAGCCGCACCATCCATCGCTGGGCACGCACCGAGGGCATGTTCCACCGTGGCATGAAGACGGGCGACATCCTGCTCAACTCGTGGGAAGGCGTCGTGTTTGACGGCGGCGAACTGTTCGTGATGGACGATGGTTGGTTTGGCGACAAGTATCCCCGCAACAACGACTCTTCGTCGTTGGGCGACTGGGTGGTTGACAAGCGCAAACTGCCCGGCGGCATCAGCACGCTCACCCAGGCTGCCCGTCAGCGTGGCATCAAGTTCGGCATCTGGATTGAGCCCGAGATGTGCAACACCGTGAGTGAACTCTACGAGAAACACCCCGACTGGATGCTGCAGACCAAGGGTCGCGAACTCAAACAAGGCCGTGGCGGCACACAGGTTGTACTCGACCTTACCAACCCCAAGGTGCAGGACTTCATCTTCGGTATCGTGGACAACCTGATGACGCAGAATCCTGACATCGCTTATATCAAGTGGGATGCCAATGCCTCAATTCAGAACTACGGCTCGCTATACTTGCCCAAGGACAAGCAGAACAATATCTCCATCCTGTGGCACCGCGGTCTCATCAACGTGCTCAAGCGCATCCGCGCCAAGTATCCCGACCTGGTCATGCAAGACTGTGCCTCGGGTGGTGGCCGTGCCAACTATGGCCTGCTGCCCTACTTCGACGAGTTCTGGGTAAGCGACAACAACGACGCCCTGCAGCGCGTTTATATCCAGTATGGCACCTCCTACTTCTTCCCTGCCAACGCTATGGCACAGCACATCGGCGGCTCTCCTTATTGGAACACGGGCGGCCGTGTCATCCCCATCAAGTTCCGCTGCGACGTGGCGATGAGCGGACGTCTGGGCATGGAGCTGCAACCGCGGCACATGAGCCAGGAGGAACACGACCAGTGCACACAGGCGTTTGCCGACTACAAGTTGCTGCGCCCCGTCGTGCAGACCGGCAACCTCTATCGTCTGATTTCGCCCTACAACCGCAAGGGCGTCTCGTCCATCATGTTCAGCAACGATGCTATGGACCATGCCGTGTGGTTCGTCTACAAGGTTGACAACTACGTTGACCAGCCACTGCCGCGCATCCAGCTTGCGGGTCTTGACCCCGAACGCAGTTACACCATCACCGAGCGCAACATCAAGGTGGGCCAAAAGCCATGCGAACTCAACGGCAAGACCTTCACCGGCCGCTTCCTGATGGACATCGGTCTTGAAGTGCCCCTGGCCAGCGACTACGCCAGCCGCATCTTCGAGCTTAAATAAAACATAGCTGCCAGCTCCCCCTGCGGGGCTAATGCGAATTACACGAATTTATTTAATTTAATGCGAAATATTATTTTATTCGTTTATTCGTCTAATTAGCGAAATTAGCATTAAAATATTTTCAGGGCTGGTAACGATAATCACCTTATCAATAACAATAAAAATAAAAATGAAAATGACGAACGAAACAAGGCAGAGCCAAGCTTGCTTGGGCTATGCCTTGCAAGGAGGAATTATTCAAATGATGAAACCAAGACTGTTGCTCATCGCCCTGCTGTTTGTCCTTTGCGCATCACAGGCAGGAGCCCGTGCACCCAAAGTTGAGAAAACCCCGGCGCAAAAGTTGATTGAGCGCCTCACCAAGCTGCAAAAACGTGGCATCATGTACGGCCATCAGGATGACCCTTTCTATGGCATCACCTGGGAGTGGGAACAGGGCCGTTCCGACACCTATGACCTTGTTGGCGACTACCCCGGTGTGATGGGCTTTGACTTGGGCGGCATCGAGATGGGCGACGACAAGAACCTGGATTCTGTGCCGTTCAATTGGATTCGTGAAGAAATCATCAAGCAATATGAGCGTGGCGGTATCGTGACGCTGTCATGGCATCCGCGCAATCCCATGTTGGGCACCACCGCCTGGATTGAGAGCGACATCAAGTCGTTTGAGGCAGCAAAGCCTTATCTTGAGAAAACCGGTCAGCTCGGTCTTGTCCTTGACCCCAAGAGCACGGTCAGGGAGATTCTGCCCGGTGGCAAGGGCCACGACAAGTTCATGACTTGGCTAAAACGCGTGGAGACCTTCATCCTCTCGCTCACCGCGGGGGACGGCAAGCCCGTTCCTGTCATCTTCCGTCCCTGGCATGAGTACAACGGCGGATGGTTCTGGTGGGGCAAGGGCAATTGCAGCGACGAGGATTTCCTGCGCTTGTGGAATCTTACTCAAGATTACCTCAACAAGAGCCTGTCAGCGTCCATCGTGTGGAGTTGCTCGCCCAACCTGGGTGTCAATCCGCAGGAATTCTATAACCGTTGGCCTGGTGACGAGCGTGTTGACTTGTTAGGCCTTGACGCCTATCAGTGGGGTACCGAAGAAGATTTTGTCAAGCAGTGTAATGCCGATATGGACTTCTTGGACGCCTATGCCCAGGAGCATGGCCTGCTGCTGGCATTCACCGAGTGCGGCTACAAGAATTCGCCCAATGCCACTTGGTGGAGCCGCGTGTTGCTGCCCATCATGGAGAAGCACCATCCCTGCTATTTCCTGCCGTGGCGCAACTTCAAGCGTGAGCACTTTGGCGCAGCGCCTGGCATCGCCACAGCCGAAGATTTCAAGCAGATGGCAAAGCAAAAGAAAATCCTCTTTGTCAAGGACATCAAGAAAGTGAAGTAATTTATTAGTCATTCTATTACAAAGAAAGCCCGGCAGGACACCCATCAAAAGGTATCTTGTCGGTGTTCTTTTCATCTCAGAAGCATGAGTGGTTTTTTATTGACCGAGGAAACAAGGATGGCTCATCGAGGTTGACAAGTCAACTGTTAAACTCAAACAATGAGCCTGAATTCTGTTCATTTCATTTCGCTATTATATATAAATAGAATGAAATGAATGAAATAAACGAAATGAAAATTGTGTCATCTCAATCTTTGACACAACAATTTCAATTCCATGATTAAACATATAGTTTTCCGCTCCGTTCGTTTCATTCGTTTCGTTCGTTTCATCCCAGTGTACACGTGAAATCCCCACGTTTTTATTAACAATGCCATACTGCAGCACTACAAGAGCCGGCTCCGTGTACGCGTGAACGAAACGAACGAAAGAAACGAAACAAACAAAACGGACGATACTTTTGCCAGACAGCAATAACCATAAAAAGGGTAGAGCCTCGCCTTGGCGTGGCCGTTTGCCTCACCCGGGAAATTACATCAAAAGAACCGTCCCTGTTTAAACCTATTTGGCATTAAATCGCCCCGAAAGGCGGTCAATTATAGTAATGGTACAATCGAATTATAATCCACACTATTTCGAGCGATGTCCCATTTTGCGATTCGCATTTGTTTTATAACTCTCCGATCGCCAAAATCCAGTAAGTCAGTTCGTTTGAAGTTCTTTAATATCTTATCTAAACTACCTAAACCAGCTGAAGACAAAAGAAAAGCCTCAGCAGGGTCACATAATTTACAATATGCCCATAGTTGACCTAAATCATGAAGGTTGAGTTGTGTTTTTTTGCTTCAATAAACGCGATTTTCGAAACACTACGTTGTTTAATAATTCCGAGAACATCAATCTGAATATCAAGACCCACAGTTTGAGGATAATGACTGAGAATTCCCGCTTCCTCTAGAAATACATCAAGATTACGCGCATGGGAATCAATGGTTTGAATAATAGCCCCTTTATATTTATCTTCAAGGTACTCTTTAAACCATATTCGCATTGGTTCGTATAATTCAAACTCTTTTCTAACGTTGCGGGCCATATCCTAAAAAACGTGCTAGTTCAGTCCATGAATCAAAATGCCTACCTCTTATTTCTTTTGGAAGAAATGAATCATTCTCTCCGGGATGTGCGGGTTTAGTTTTATTGTTACTTCGCCTCTCCCAATAGAATTTATGCGTTCTTTCTACACTCATATGCTGAAGTAGTTCTTCGCTATATTTAATAAGTGCTTCTTGTTTGTGCTTCACATTAAAACCAATGGGAATAAACTCATTAGCATAAATTTTTAATTGATGTTCCTTTTTCCAAAAATTACATTTACCTCGATTATACTTAGTCAAGTTTCCATCTCTTGTATTTGGATGTCCAAAATCAATAGTTTGTACTGGTATATCTACATCTCGCAACATATTAGCTATATCGATAACCATATACCAATTACCTGGTATTTCAATGTAAACTCGATGTTCCCAGCTATTACCAAAAGCGATATTACTTCTTCTTATATAACCTGTAGAATCCGCAATACCTCTTAATAAAGATTTTTTCTCGTCTCTTGTGATTTTGAATAATTCTTTGTTCATCCTCATGGTTGAGTGATGATAACCAGTGCCTATCAGTCTAATGATTTCTCTTATCACATATTCATTATTGTCTTTCTCAAAAGATAATTTTGTTGAACGACTAGACTGTGTCACTACTAGTTGATGACCAATTAATGGCTCAATTATTTGTCTTATATCCACAACACTGGCCATAACATAGATAGCAATGTCTTTCTTGTCTTCTGTATACGAGTTTTTGTGAGGGATATCAATTGTTATATTGGTCTTCTTTGAATCTCGTTGTATTTCACCATTGCCAAGAATCAACCCGACAAGATATGCCATTTCAACATTCATAATACTATAAAATTAACTAAGTGTATTAAAAATACTATTTGCTATAGCTTCAGCCATCAGTGGTGGAACTGCATTTCCAATTTGTTTTCTTATTCTTATTTTTGAACCAAAAAAGATAAAGCAGTCATCAAACGATTGAATACGTGCTGCTTCTCTAGGAGTAATGGCCCTATTCAAAAAAGGATGATTATTTGTGCCATTTGAAGCCGCATCAAATCTAGTGTCAATGGTAGGGGAAACCTCATCCCATTTTAGTCTTCCCCACGTAGTTTTAAATTGCTGTTTCCCGATTAACTCAGGTGGCAAAAATTCTTTTCCCCTCTCTGGAGGAATCATTTTCAATTTATCTATTGCAACTTGCTTGTGCTTTGATGCAATATGATTATATAACTTATTGGAGTTTGCCCTCATCAATGCTTGGTAAGGGCTTGAAATAGGAATTAAATAATCTTCTTCAAAAGCCCCTTCTCCCGATTCGTGATAAGCCAAATCTGATATTGCATCCCTAACAGTAGTTAGAGTAATCGAAGTCCGTTGAGGCAGTTGAATAGATCTACGTTTAGAGCATATGAAAATAGCCCTTTCTCTAGCTTGAGGTACTCCAAAATGAGAAGCATTTAGCACACCATATTCAACAAGATAACCTAATTCCTTTATGGCGTTTACTATCTCATTTTTGAACCAACCATTTGAAGTCGATAGTAGCGTTTTTACATTCTCAATAACAAAGACTTCGGGTTTTATAATGGCGACTAGAGAAAGATATTCTCGGAAGAGGAAATTTCGAGGATCATTCAACCCCAATTTTTTACCTTTATTGGAATAACCTTGACAAGGAGGCCCGCCAATAATCATATTAATCCCGAGTGCCTTTGATTTTGTTATAATTTGCTCTTGAATATCGGCATTGGTAATGTCTCCAACCATTACATCGCAATCCGGAAAATTCCTTTTGAAGGTTTCAGCAGCAAAACTATCATTATCAAGGGATATTAAAGTCTTAAAGTGAGGGTTTTTCTCCATTCCATAAGAGAAACCACCAGCACCGCAGAAAAGGTCGAGAATCCTAAAATCATTGATTCTTTCAATTACAGGCATTTTATTTCTTATTAAAATCCTCTTGAATAAGAGTTTGCCATTAATTAAAGGCTTGAATAAATCATATTCATTATCTGAACCATGATTCGCTTCGCCAACCAATTCAAATTGCTCAGGATTATACTTGTTGATAATAGTAATAGGTACGCCCATTATGCCAGTATAATCCATCGGTATATCATCAACCCGTCTCACATTGATAGCATCATAATTATCATAAGTTGGATATTCTTCGGGTGAGTATCTCTTAGTTAATTCTAATAACTGATGCCTTCTCTCTATATCCAGATTAGTGAGCCACATGGCATTTCCAAGACTACGCCATTTTTGGCCTGTTTCGTCAATCCAAAATCTAGTTTTTCTAGGAGCAGAATCAGGCGGAACTCTAAATTTCATGTCACCAAATCTGTATCCTGTCCACGCTTCATTATTTTGAATTAACGGAAATATTTCTTTATAGGTTAGAGCATTTTGATTACCAACCAAGAGATATTTTTTCTTATTCTTGACCAAGATAGCAACCAACTCTTTGAATAATGAAAAAGGAGGGTTTGTTACAATGATATCAGCCTGTTTTAGATATGATAAGCACTCTTTGGAACGAAAATCTCCATTTCCTTTAAGCCTTTTTATAGGGCTTTTCCTTCTTATCCAGTTTTCAATAAAATCGTCTGCAAACTCATTGTCTCCATCAGCAATATAGCTAATGTCCATTACATAACCATGACGATTTACAACTACATCATTTTGTTCATCAAATAAATTCAACTGTGTCGCTATTACTTGAGAACCTTTATAAGATGTACATATCAATCGAGCTAGGCCTAAAACATTAAAATTCTTAAGGAAATATTTGCTGAAATTTGACTCAAAAGGATCATCGCAATTGCAGAGGACAACTTTTCCGTTAAAATGATGCTTATAGTGAGACAATTCTTCTACAATACTCTCATAAGTAGTATAGAATTCGTCATCTCTCAAATTTCGAGCCGCATGAAGATTATTGTTGTTATTAGGCATGTACTAAAACAATTAAAGTATTATAACCCACAAAAATAGTCAATTTCTGCGACTATTTGGGGAATGTCAAAAACTTTTTGTCTCAATGCGGTGCAAAATAACGAAAACGGAGTGCCATATCACGGCACTGATTTGGCAAAAAACACGAAAAAACCACGCACGCGAACGAAACGAACGAAACGAACGAAACGGAAAAAACTTTTGCCGGACAGCAATAACTAAAAAAATAGGTAGGGCGCCCCGATGATGTCCTGCCTGCATGAGATTTCCCTGTGGGCAAGATAGGCGGCGCCTCGGAAATTGCCAAATAATTTGGCATTCTCTCGGCTTACATTATCTTTCCTAGCTCCAGGGCTTGAGGTCTAGGAACATCTGTGCCAGGTCGGTGTCGTTGTTGAAGTCGTTGATGAGCGTTTCGCCCTGGTCTAAGCTGCCAATGGCCTCCATGTCCTCGCTGGAGAGTTCAAAGTCAAAGATGTCAAGATTGCTTGCCATGCGCTCTTTGTGCGATGTCTTGGGCACCGGCATGATGTCTTGCGACACCAGCCAGTTGAGGGCCACCTGGGCGTTGGTTTTGCCGTATTTTGCTCCGATGGCCTTGAGTATCTCGTTTTCAAAGAAACCGTGTCGGCCCTGTGCCAACGGTCCCCATGCCATGAGTCGCGTGCCATAGTCCCTGATGAGCGCACGCATGGCCTTTTGCTGGGCAAAAACATGAGTCTCGAGCTGTAGCACAGCGGGCTTGACGTCCATGTGCTCGGCGATGTCGATAAACCGCACGTTATAGAAGTTGCTCAGTCCGATGGCCCTTGCTTTGCCGGCTTGATAGGCTTTTTCCATAGCTCGATAGGTGCCATAGCAGTCACCATAGGGCTCATGCACCATCAGCAGGTCAACATAGTCGGTGCGCAGTTTGAGCAGCGACTCATCGATGCTCCTTGCGGCCTTTTCCTCGCCGGCGTTGCTAATCCACACCTTGGTGGTGATGAACAGTTGGTCGCGCGGAATGCCGCACTGCTTGATGGCAGCGCCCACACCTTCTTCATTCTTATAGTCTTGGGCGGTGTCGATGCTGCGATAGCCAATCTCGATGGCGTCCAGCACGCAGCACTCGCATTCGGCTGGAGAAAGTCTGAATACACCATATCCCAGTGCGGGCATCTCCACACCATTGTTCAGTTGAATTGTTTTCATAAGGAAGGCTGAAACTCTAACCGCCCTGCGGGCGGGAAATCTTACAAATTAAATATAAAATCATCATTAATATGCCAGAAACATCAATTTTAATTTCAAATTTTTTTTTGTTTCCCGTGCAATAGCACGGTTATGCTACCGAGTCACAATGATGACACACCCACATCGGGTTGCTGTTGATAGCGAAGGTTGACATCCCGAAGTATTCTTTCTGGTTTATTCGGCGGTAATACTTAAATTTCCGGACTTTAGGCCGTTGCTGCTGCAACTGAGTTGAAGGGCTGCGGGCGTATGTCCGCTCTGGATGAGAATCTGGGCCAGTCCGTTGAATGCCTGAATTTGGAATGTGTGGCAGTCCAGCTCATTGGGATGGTCGGGACCAAGGTAGGACGGGTCTCCGTTGCCTACACCCAAAATGCGGCCGTCTCCCTCAAGTGAGCAGGTGAGCATGGGGCAGGCATCAGGAACGATACGCCCTTTGTTGTCCTGAATCTCAACGGTCACGATGGCCACATCGCGTCCATCGGCAGTGATGAGCTCTCGGTCGGTTGTCAACACAATTTTTGCCGCAGGGTTGGTGGTCTCGACAGTTTGTTTCAAGATGCGCTTTCCGTTCTTGTATCCAGTGGCAACTATGCGGCCCGGTTGATAGACGGCTTTCCATTTCAAGTGACCGTTCTTGGGCATCGCCTGTCGGCCCAGTTTCTTGCCGTTCACGGTCAGCTCCACTTCATCACAGTTGCTGTAGGCCCAAATCTCCACTTCTTCGCCTTCATGGCCCTGCAGGTTCCAGTGAGGGAAGATGTGCAGCACGGGCTCGTTGGTCCACCATGCTTTAAGGTAGCTGGCCTCGTCTTTGGGAAATCCGCAATAGTCAAGGATGCCGAATTCCGAGTCATGGGCGGGATAAGACAGGGGATTGGGCTCACCACGGTAGTCAAAGCCCGTCCAATAGAAGAGACCTGCCGCCCAAGGACGTTCGTCATAGAATTTCCATCCGCGCTCAATCACGTTCTCCACGCCAGGCTGCGTGCCACGGTTGATGCTGACCATGTGGCCGGGTTGGTCAGGTGAGTCAAAATAGACGCCACGCGTGCCGCAGCCAGTGGTCTCTTCGGTGCCCACGATTTTCCATGTGAGGTTGGCTGCCTTGCGGTTATCTACGTCGTTTTGTGCGATATAGTTGAATCCCACCACATCGAGTCCCTTAATCATTTCAGAGCCTCCGGCATTGGCTATCGTTGAATGGCGGGTGGGGTCAAGCAGGCGGGTATATTCACGCATGGCGGCTGCAATGCGTGTGCCTTGAACGGTATTCTCCATACCCCACTCTTCGTTGCCGTCGCTCCACAGGACAATCGACGGGTGATTGCGGTCGCGCTTAATCATGTTTTCCAGCAGCCTCAGGTGCTCGGTATTGATGCCCGCAAGTCGGTTTTCGTCAATGACGAGTATGCCCTCGCGGTCGCAGATGTCGAGTTGCGCGGGCGTCATCGGGTTGTGGGATGCACGATAGGCATTGCAGCCCAATTTCTTCAGCTGCTTGATGCGCCACGCCATGAGAGCCTCAGGGATAGCGGCTCCCACGCCGGCATGGTCCTGATGCATGTTCACGCCCTTGAGTTCAACCTCTTTTCCGTTGAGCAGAAATCCCCGGTCGGCGTCAAACTCCACATCACGGATGCCCGTTGTCGTCATGTAGACATCGGTCACCAGTCCGTTCACCTTGACGGTCGTTTCCACTTGATACAGATAGGGGTCGCTGGTGCTCCACAGATGCGGCCGGTCAAGTGTCAGCATCTGTTTGCAGCCGCTGGTCTGCTTGGCTTTCAGGTTAAGTGATGCGGTGTTTGTCCTGCCCACTTCGTTGCCTTGAGCATCGAGCAGCCGGTGTTCGACGGTACACGTTTGTGGTTCCAACGAATGATTGTTTACCTCGGTATCCACATGAATGGTCGCCGAGGTGTATGGGGCCTTGAGGTCGGCATAGACAAAGGTGCCGAATGGAGCTACACTGACGGCAGCCGACTTGATGAGCCATGCGTCACGATAGATGCCGGCGCCCTCATAGAACCAGCCTTCTTCGAGCGTAGCATCGGCCCGTACACAAACAAGATTTTCACCGCCATAGTTCACATATTCGGTCACATCATACACCTGCGTGGCATAGCCGCTGGGCTCGGTACCCATATAGAAGCCGTTGAACCATACGCGGGCATTGCGGAAGATGCCGTCAAACTGCAGGGCAATGTGCTTGCCCAAGTCCGACTCGGGGATTGTAATCACCTTGCGATACCAACCCACACTCGTTTCGGGATATTGATAACCCACGGTTTTGTAGCCGTGCGAGTGGCTGGCCTTTTGAGCATAGGGCAAGGTAGTCACCCAATCGTGCGGAACGCGCACCTCCTGCCATGTAGAGTCGTTAAACTTGATGGAGTATGGACCCTCGTTGTGTATTGAGTTGGCCTTGGTCAAATAGTTGAAATACTCAGTGCCGCAGCCATAGTCCTTTGCAGGGTCGGCAGCGTTGCCCATAGAGAATTTCCAGCCCTCGTCCAATCGTACGGTCTCACGCACATTTTGTGCATGCACAGACAGCATTGTACAAAGCATCCAACCCAGAATGGCGAGCCTCAGCCCCACATGGTTACCGTTGATATTTTTCATATTTCCTGAATTTGAAGATAATTCATTTAGTCGTAAGCGATGTTGTCCCCAATCATCATCTGTGTAAATAACACCGTTAAAGCATACCAGTTTGTAAGCACTGCAAAGATAAGACACTTCACTGAACTTTCCAACAAAAAACCTCCGTTCAGCAAATTCGAGTAAGATATTATAATGTTGACCAAGAAACTGAACTGGCTCTCGAGAAATGTGACACCCGATTATTCACCCCTTTTCATCCTTAAAGACACCCAATTATCGCGTCCATTCTGATCACCGTTTTAGCTGAGATGGGCTATATCGAGCGAGCCAACATCCCAAACCGGCTCAACTCAGAACGCGCCCAGTATGTGAGAAACAGAGGGAAACTCGGACGCAAAACCGGGACGATTAAGAGCTAGGGGAAAAACGGGATAGCCGGGTTCAAATACTATAAGTTTATACTCAATCTCCGCATTGCAAATTAAACGCAATGCGGGGATTTTTTGTTGTCATACCTACCCAAACGATAGGCTTCTACAACGACCTTGTTGTTGAAAAAAATTAACAAAAAACCAGTTGTCATACCTACCCAAACGATAGGCTTCTACAACCCAGAAGGCCAAGGCTGTTAATGATGACATCAAAGTTGTCATACCTACCCAAACGATAGGCTTCTACAACACAGTCGCACCTATCCCTCACCTGCAACCATTAGTGTTGTCATACCTACCCAAACGATAGGCTTCTACAACAAACTCTAATGAGTGAATCGAAGAATCTCTAAGTTGTCATACCTACCCAAACGATAGGCTTCTACAACACCAACTACTCAGTCGTACCACATCGATGGTAAGTTGTCATACCTACCCAAACGATAGGCTTCTACAACAAAGCGATTGCCTTTCGGCACCGTTTACGTTACAAGTTGTCATACCTACCCAAACGATAGGCTTCTACAACCAATCCGAAAAAGGATCGTAAACAAGAAACCCTAGTTGTCATACCTACCCAAACGATAGGCTTAGACAACTGTCCTGAAATCAGGACTTTATTGAAATCGCTCATCATAGAGCGAATGATTTTTTGTTCTAATGTATTGATCTAGCATGATTTGATGCCTTTAAAACTCATTTTTCGCAAAAATCATATTTTTTTGTTGTCAACTATTCCTGATTTTACAGAGTCCACATGATGAATCTACTTCTTGGTCTTTTCTAAGACATTAGTCGTCTTTTCTTCCATATTGTCTTTGATGCCATTAGCCACTTCGGGTACTTTACGCTTGCTTTTCCGAGGGCCTGAAAAGATTGTCTCAAAATCAACATCATAGGTGTTATGACCAAAGGCATTACGGATTTCCCGTAACAACTCTTTCTCTTGATTATCGAGTATTCCGTCAGCACCTGCTATTAACACTTCAAGCAATTCTATAAAGCTATTGCGTTTGGGGGATGGCTTGCCCTTCCTGATGTAGTTAAACCACGGCTCTTTTGCATTATTATCGTCCTTGAGACCCGGTTTCATTTCCAGAGCAAAACTTTCAAGAATATAGACAAGCCTGAATACTTCGCTACGATTGGAGTCATAATAAGAGAACTCATTCTCAATTTCGGCACGCTGGAATACCGATGGCGACAACCGAGACAGTAAGGACTCCAATCGCTGGTGGTCACTTGCAAATTTATAGAATTGCCCGTAGTCCTTCATCTTCATGTTCTTTTGCTCTATCGTCTTGTAGGTGGTGACATTATCCTTTGTTTGGTCGTTGACAGAAACTTTCCAGGAGAAATCCACACGTTTCTCCAACAGCGACTCTGAAAGAACATTTTCCAACTTGAACTCATTATCACTGCCCATTTTCAAGATATCCCTGGACATCATCAATAATAGTATGTCCTGGGTCTTGAAGCGGAGAATCGCCCGCTCATTGAGTTGCACTTTCTTGAGCAACTTCTTGAGCTTTGCTTCAACCTCTTGCCTGTATTGATCGGTAAGCCGCTCGAATTCTTCACGTTTTTGATCTACTTTGACGTCGACTTCCTCGAAAATTTCGTAAGCCTTCTTCCTCAGATGTTTAACTCTATTCTCGTTGAAGGCAGCATCCTTAATTTCTATTCTGTATTGTTTGAGGTCATCATCTTTTTGCTTTTTGAATTCATCCACGGCTTTTTGGACATAGCGACTGATTCTATCTGATAGAATCTTACCATTCACTTCCCTACCAGCGAGAATGTCACTGATTTCCTTTTTAGAATAAGCAGGTGAAGTCGTTCGGTTAGTGTTCTCAATGATTTCTCCGTATAGTTTCTTGAATACCCGATAGACGTGGCGGTAGGGGCTGACGGTCCCATCATCGGCCGGGCACGAGTTATAGAAAGCCTGACTATGGTCGCCCTCTACCATTTCAAAGTAAAGACCGATCAGATAAGCCGTATTTTTGCTCAAATTGTTTGCATCTTGAGAGGCCGCCTCCAGTGCTTGGGACAACCGGTCATAGTTTTTCTCTTGAGCGACCTCTTTAAGGAGTTCAAAAATCGGTTTTGCAAACAGGCTGTTCGGCAATTGGATCGGGTTGTTCAGGTATTTTTCTGCCAATTTCTTGATGGCCTCGTCATCCACCTTGTTCCAGCGCTCACGGCCACAATGCAGGAAAGGAATCAAGTTGTATTGCTTCATCAGCAAGGAATCCGTCGATACCTTGTTAATGCTACTGATCAACCTCTTGATATGTGCAATTTCCTCCTCAAGATACCATTCATAAACATCCTCTAATGATGTCTCTGGTCCACATCTATCCTCTGTCAAGACATCATCCATAAAAGGATGGTAATGTGATGGATTAAAATCTGCTCCCTCGACATCACTATCAGGCATGATGAGTTTGGCTTTTACCAATATATCCACCAAATCATAAATTTCCACATTGGCTTTTCCCCGGTCAAATTGCTGTCCGAGCATCGTCAGAGCTGCCTGGATTGCCATGTAACTCTCTCCCGAAAGATTCATGCGGCCCACACTTCCTCGCGGCATCCAGTCCATGATGTCACGGATCAGATCTTTGGCTAATTTTCCCGTTTTGATTGTTGACCTCTTGCGGTTGAATTTATTCTCTTTGGTACCGATTCTTTTTTTCTTTGCCTGATGGGATTCCAAATCCTTCATCACCTTCTTGAGGCGAATTTCTAGACGTTTCTTTGCCGACTCCTTCAGTCTATATTCTCTGCTTTTAGTTTCGTTAAGCAGATATTTCTTTATTCTTTCAGGAATGTCAGACAGGCGAAGGGCATAGGACTCCATGAGCATTTTTTCCAAGTAACCCTTCGGGTCATCCACATCGGTTACTGGAATGATTGTGCCTTCTTTGACATCAGTCAAGAAGCGTACTAAATTGTCATGATAGGTGATGATGTGCCGCTCAACCTGACCCGTTTCCTTCCCGCACTTTTTCAGCAGATAGTGGTAGAAGACAAGTCCCGACAATTCATATAGGCTCAACATGCACTTGGGAGGCAGGAGTTTTTCTGCATGGTTTCTCTGCTTATCCTTGTCCTCATCAGCCTTGGGCTTGGGCAAGCAGGGGATGAACATATTGAGCTTGTCCAGGTCACCATAATGAGATCCACCATGGCCGCTACTCCACTCACCCCATCTGATTCCAATCGAGTGGCTCTTTTCATCGATGGCATACTGCGGATTCTGCTCAGTCACGTAGGGCGCTTGACCAGCCTTATCAGGTTCTTTCATGGTCAGGCCGTTTTCGATGGTCTTATGCTCAAAATAGTCCTTCCATTTGTCCTTCAAGTTCGCCTTCACCTCTTGGGGTCGGCCAAAGCCATGCATCTCCTTTTGGAGCACACGCAGTCGTTCAGCATTGTCCACGCTATACTCCTTATCATGTTCATAGAAAGCAAAGCGGTATTTACCCAGGTACAACTGGAAACGGATAGTGGGCAACACTGATTGCATGTCGATATAGCTCAGCGTCATCTGCGGGAAACGGTCATTCCAGCGCACGAAGGTGCTGCGCGGTACCGCCTTATCCTCCCGGATGGTCTCATCAGGTTCTTCAATGTCGTCCTCATTGTTGTTGTTCTCCTCATCCTCGCCTGGACGGGCTTCCACATTGTGCTCCATCTCCCACTGTACCGTGGCATCGTCCTTGAACTCATTGCGTGCCTCCTTGTCCAGCACCTTGAAGAGCGGCTCAGGGCAC
Source organism: uncultured Bacteroidales bacterium (assembly GCA_902800715.1). Classification (GTDB taxonomy): domain Bacteria; phylum Bacteroidota; class Bacteroidia; order Bacteroidales; family Muribaculaceae; genus Sodaliphilus. Next base: position 120,661 of record CADCFN010000013.1, on the reverse strand, counting down.
TTGCGCAGCTCGTTGATCATGTCGAGCGCCAGCGCTGTATCACTCATCTCGCTGTCCAATCGAGGCTGAGCCATGCGCACACGGTTCATGCACATGACCTCCTTGATATAGAGCAACTGTTGCTCAGCATCCCTTCCGTTGAAATGGCACTGCTGGGTGAACCCTACTTCATCCATCAGCTCAAAGGCAATTTTCTTCTCGAGAAAAAGGCAGAGGAAGTGCACCATTCCCGCCAGGGACAGATATCCGTCACTATCGGTCATCTTGGCCGGATAAGCAGGATTCAAGATATATACTTGTTGCGTAAATACTTTGGTATCCTTATCGTATTTGATACCTTTCCGTTTGTTCTTTGTGAAATACAGATCATGAATATTGCTGTATTCAGTGTCGCCAGGCCTGATTGTTTTTCTTTCAGGGACACGCAATGATGACAACACCTCGTTCTTGGCATGGTCAAGTTTCTCGGTGTCCTTCAACATCTGCAGGCTGTTTTCAAGCAGGAACTGCAGGCGTTCTCCCATTTTCTTATTCAGATCGCCCTGCTTTTCTTTTTCGTCCCTTGAGTTATAGGGATTGTAATGCGTATAGAAATTGCGCATATAGGCCATCATTCTTGTGAAATCAGAAAGTGTCTCGAGCAACGTATTCAGTTGTACGGTCTTCTTCTTGGAGTCCTCCAGTTTCATGCGTTTCAAGAATGCAAAATGACGATACAAGCGCTCTTGCAGCAAGACTTTCTTGATATTGTCCAGCTTGTCGATTTCCTTTCGATGCGTGCTGTTGAATGCATCTGAGATTATATTCTCATTAAAGGTTGGCATGCCGATGGCCTGCATAATAGTGTTCACGACAAGCGTCATGTTGTGGCGAGCCAGGTTGGCATAGGCTCCAAAGACATGACGCCTGCAGTCGGGCTGTTGGTCATAGGTCTTGGTATAGTCCACCCCGAACGAATAGAAAGAATCTGATGTAGACATAGTGTATAGGTTTTTTATTGATTGATTGTTTCGTTTTCCACTGAATCTTTTTTCTTTTTTGTGAAGATAGACTTGAAGAAGGCCTTAATATCTTTCCACATTACAAGAATGAGTATTGCTGCACACAACACCCCAAGCCCAACACTCCAATATAAAGCCGGGTCATCCCAATAATACCTTGGCTTGGATAATTCATATGTTGATTGCATCACCTGAGCAATGGTCAAGATGGCGACAATCCAGTTCAAGAGGTGCTGTCGGCGCTCGGCTGCTTCAATCTCTTTTTCATGTTCTTCCAGCTGCCCTTGCAACAATGCATTCTGTTCATTCAAGGCTTGTTGCATTCTTCGGTCGGTTGTGGCTTTCAGCAATTCGATTTTTTCACCCACCTCGTTGAATGTTACAGGAATATTCAGGTTGCGGCAGCAATGCTGATAGAACTGGCTGTGATGGGTGTAGATCGACACGTCGGTGTAGTAGCATTTGACCTTGATTCGGCAAATCACATCGATGAGGTTCCATAGCCGCACATCATCATTCTTGTCGGTTGACTCATACTCGGTAATTTGTCTTTCAATGCTCTGCAGCGTGTAGCGTTGAATGAGTACCAACAGATAGATCACCAGATATTGATGGCTGAAGTTGCTGTGGATATTCCTGATGAATGCTGAATTGACGTCTTTACCGATACACGCCATCACGGTTCCCTCAAGTGACGAAGCAAACATGATGTTCTCAAACGTCTGTAACACAGCTTCTGTTTTAACCAACTGATCAATAGGCAACATATAGCTTGATGTTTCACAACGCGACAGTCGCAGTATCCAGGAATGCAGATCTGCGGCTTTGACCTGATTATCAGTGTCATGTATCGTGAAAAAAGTGAAATGGTGCATTCGTTTACTGGTGAAATACTTGATGCGGCATTGATCCACACGGGCTTTGCCCATCGTCCCCAACAGCAGGCTGACATATTCGTCAAAATTCCAGCACAGGTAATTAATTTCCTCCCTCGTGTTGTACTGATTCAGTTTCCAGAAATCAGGGATCATTTGATATAGGCTCTGAGCGTCGATGGCAGCGGAGCTGTCATTCTTTTTCTCGGGCCTGATGCACACGCACTTGTAACTGTCCAGCTGGTCCCTCTTGTGGCAATAGTAGTTGAAGTTCATAAGGTCGGGCAATGTCTTTGCACCGATGAGTTCTACCGAGAATGTCAAAATTCCCATCCTGGCCGCAGCAGAGATGAACAGTAGCGGCCCATAATTCTCATCTTTGCACAGCTTGAACGGCACGATGGCGGGGCAGGCTTTCTCCTGGGCATTCTTGGCCAGCACGGCATAGTTGGTTTTCCCCAGTATCCTGTCGATAAACAATTCTGACTTGATGCCCTTACTCTGGGACTTGAATTCATAAATGTCCAGTCGGGTATTTGCTGTCATGTTCTTCTGCTTGAACACGTCCATGATGTAAGGATACAGGATATCCTCCTGATTGTAGATCTCGCGTGAGATTTTCTGCCATCGGTCTTGTTTCTTAATGATGTCCAATTCTTCATAATCGAAGAAGAAGGGCACCATAAAGAAGGTGATGGCTTTTTCAAGTTCCAGCTGATGTATTGGATTTGTTGACTGTTGATCCATAAAATGAAAATGTCATTGGTAAAGAAAATAATTAAATGCAAAGATACAGTTCTCCATACAAATCTCCAATTCTTTTCTCAAAAAAACAGATTTCCGCTATTAGCATCTTTCAAAATAAGGCCTCTCGATCGCATTGTCGACCGGGAGGCCTTTGTTGTCATACCTACCCAAACGATAGGCTTCTACAACCTAAAATGGAAAAGAAAAATCCGAATCCTAACATGTTGTCATACCTACCCAAACGATAGGCTTCTACAACTGTTAATCACGTTACTGTGGGTGGAGCTGTCACAGTTGTCATACCTACCCAAACGATAGGCTTCTACAACGTCTCAGTAATAGCAACAGGTACAGTAATTTTTGAGTTGTCATACCTACCCAAACGATAGGCTTCTACAACATCTCACTGAACCGGTGAATGGCACCAAATACTGGAGTTGTCATACCTACCCAAACGATAGGCTTCTACAACCCTCAATGAGGAAAAGACAACCTCCCCATTGTCCATGTTGTCATACCTACCCAAACGATAGGCTTCTACAACATCAAACACCCATTCAGGTAATCGATGCAGAGGAGTTGTCATACCTACCCAAACGATAGGCTTCTACAACAGTTTTGTTAATTTTTGACAGGTTATTTTTCAGGTTGTCATACCTACCCAAACGATAGGCTTCTACAACAAAACGTCAGCCTGACGTTCCTGGACTACACGCAGTTGTCATACCTACCCAAACGATAGGCTTCTACAACTTTGCCACCGAGACTTCCGGTCACAACAACAACGAGTTGTCATACCTACCCAAACGATAGGCTTCTACAACGAGATGTCTTTCACTCCTGAGGATTGTGTGCACTTGTTGTCATACCTACCCAAACGATAGGCTTCTACAACAAGTTGGTCTAATAGTAATGCGCAGAAGAAGTAAGTTGTCATACCTACCCAAACGATAGGCTTCTACAACGAGAAATTCTGATGGGACGGTCAAGTTCTTCGGGTTGTCATACCTACCCAAACGATAGGCTTCTACAACCGTCCTGAAAACAGGACTTTATTGAAATCGCTCATCATAGAGCGAATGATTTTTTGTTCTAATGTATTGATTTAGCATGATTTGATGCCTTTAAAACTCATTTTTCGCAAAAACCATATTTTTTCTTGTCAAATACCTGGTTATAAAGGGATATGAATCTCAAATCTTGTTTATTATCAATTATTTAGCATTGCCAAAATGTTCGCAAATGATTTAGCAAGTTTTTCTTTAATATGTTCTTGCGAAATCAGCTCTCAATTTCATTGGCTTATGACCTTGCAAAAATAGTAATTTTTCGCAAGACTTCCATACATTTTGGGAGTTATTGACTATTTGCGAAGAAATTCCGCACCTTGATAACCGCATGGAACCACAAGCACACCTCGTCCCATCCCCACAATCTACACCTATAAAGGTGAAAGTAGATGGTTAGACAACCAAAATCGAGAGCATAAGCAGAGGCAGAATATAAGTTCACGACTAGGTAAGGAGGAAACTATTTAGCGTAAGTTCGAAAAAAATAAAGTCCTTATAATAATTGACCAGATATGTAGAGACAGCTAACTCGCCGAGATTTAGAAAACATTTTTGGTCGGGTTCAAAGAAATTTGGTTTTTATACGCATCTTTTCGTAACTTTGCCATCATTATGAAGAAATACCGGTATCATATCTTTAGTCCCTACCGTGTGTGCCCGTTGGGTGCTCACGTTGACCACCAGCATGGGCTGGTTACTGGTTTTGCGATAGACAAGGGTGTGGATTTGTGGTTTGACGTGACGAACACGGATGCAACAGACAAAACTGATAATTGGCCTGACAATCATGTGCACCTGGAGTCGTTGACGTTTGACGGGACAGTTGATTTTGATATTGATACACCCCCGCAGGCGAAAGAAGGACATTGGGGCGACTATGCCCGTGGCGCCAAGTATGCGCTTCTTAAGCGCTTTGGGCTGAAACGAGGCATCAATGGTGTAATCAAGGGGTCGCTGCCAGTAGGCGGTTTGAGTTCTTCGGCTGCTGTGCTGGTGGCCTATGTGATGGCGTTTGCCAAGGCTAACGACATCTCGCTAGAGCCTTTTGAGGTGGTGAAGATAGCTTCGGAGGCTGAGCGCGAATATATCGGGCTAAACAACGGATTACTGGACCAGGCATGTATTGCATTGGGCAAAAAGGACGGCCTGTTGTTCCTTGATTGCGCCACGAACGATTGGCATATCATCAAGCGCAATCCTGAGATGCCGGAGTTTGAGATTGGCATCTTCTTCTCAGGGCTTACGCGCAGTCTGGTGAATAGTGATTATAACCTTCGTGTCGATGAGTGCAAGACCGCAGCATGGAACATGTTGGCATATACGGAGCAGCCGTTGAAGACCTTCGACAAGACCTTTTTGCGCGATATCCCCAAAGCGACGTTCGACAAGACGCGTACAGCCATGCCTGCCAGATTTGCACGCCGTGCAGAGCACTTCTATAGCGAGTGCAGCCGTGTGCGTCAGGGGGTGACGGCGTGGGAGAAAGGTGATTTGGAACTCTTTGGGCAGTTGAGCTTTGACTCTTGCGAGAGCAGCATCCACAACTATGAGTGCGGCTCGCCTGAACTGATTGCCATCTATGATATCATGCGTACGCTGCCTGGCGTCTATGGCGGCCGCTTTTCCGGTGCCGGCTTCAAGGGGGCATGCATTGCGCTAGTGGACCCTGCCCATAAGGACGACATTGAGAAACGGCTGACGGCAAGATATCTGGAGCTGTTCCCGGAATACGAGAAAACCTTCCAGGTGTTCTGGGTGAAACCTGATGATGGCGCAAGGTTTGTATAGGATTTCAACATCATCTAAAAAACGCAGAATCCGAAAATGAAGAATATTGTAATAGCAGCAGGATATGCGACCAGGCTTGGGGCGTTGACAAAGAACTTTCCCAAGCCATTGCTGAAGATTGGAGAGAATACCATCCTAGGACGGATGCTGGATGATATCGACAGGATTCCAGAAATTACTGAACACGTGATTGTCTCAAATCATCGCTTTGCGCCCATTTTTGACAAATGGAAGCATGATGATGCAAGATGGAAGAAACCCATCACGATTGTTGATGACGGGACTGAGACGAATGAGTCGAGGCTGGGCGCCGTGTGTGACCTGCTCTTTGCTATGGAAAAGCTACAGATAGATGACGACCTGCTGGTGGTTGCGGCAGATAATCTGTTGTTTTTCTCGTTTCAGGAGTTTGTGGACTTTGCAAAGGAGAAGGGAACGAGCTGTATCATGTGCCACGAACAGCCATCAGTGGAGAAATTGCAGAGGACGGGAGTGGTCGAACTCGATGCCAACAACATGGTGCTCGGCATGGAGGAAAAACCGCAGGTGCCAAAGAGCCATTGGGCGGTGCCACCCTTCTACATCTACCTGAAGAAGGACCTGGACCTGGTGCGCCACTCGGTAGAGAATGGGTGTGGCAAGGATGCACCGGGTAATCTGGCGCATTACATGGTGGAGCATACCACCATGCATGCGTGGCCCATGAGTGCCGGCCGGTTTGATATCGGAAGCCTTGACACATACTACGAAGCCTGCGAGTTGGCAAAAACGGGAAAGATTTAGATTCTCCCAAAACACGAACAGGCAAAAAAATCTGCTGCCCGTTGAGGGTGTCATTATGCAGTAACGATTTTTATTTGCAAATTAAAGAAAACCGTTATTATTTGCGCCAAATTAAAGAAAAAATGTAATTTTGCGCTACGATATTCATTAAGCCCAATAAACATAATAAACAAATGAAAAGAACATCTTTACTATTCTTCTGCATGCTGGCTGCATTGATGATGACAGCCACGCAGTTCTCAAAGGAACAGGCAAAACAGACTGCAAAACAGTTTGTGGAACAAAAGGTCGGCAAAAATGTCTCGATCAGTGAAATTAAAGCACTGCCTATCGAGCAAGCACCGTCATTTGCAACCAGCAATGAGTGTGAAACGATGGCCTATGCTGTAAATCTGGACAATAACGAAGGCTTTGTGCTGGTCGTTGGTAATGACCAAAGCAATGACATCCTCGGCTATTGTGACCACGGCACTTTCAACGAGCAGCAGATGCCCCCCAACATGCGCTCGTGGCTTAAAAGCTACATGGCAAGCGCCGCTGGTGTTAAGGACGTAAATACCGCTCGCTCACTTCGCTCGGCGCCAGGTGTTCCCACCAAGACTCCCATTGCGCCATTGCTCAAGAGCCAATGGAACCAAGGCACTCCTTTCAATGACCAGTGCCCGATAGTTGACGGTCAGCATTGTGCTACCGGTTGTACCAACACGGCAATGGCCCAGGTGATGTTCTACCACAAGTGGCCCACGGGGTCTACAACTGCAATCCCCGGCTTTACCCCCGAAAACACCGCGAGCACCCACTATCCCTCATTGCCCGCCCTTGAGCCCACAACCTTTGACTGGAGCAAGATATATCCTACTTACACCAAAGGCGAAGACGGCACCGAGGTCGCCCGTTTAATGAAATATGTGGGCACGGCATCACTCACTCATTATGGTAAAGAGAGTGGCGCAACAGGCTATGATGCACTGCAAGGCATTATCAAGTATTTTGATTACGATGCCAGTGCAAGCACCGTATGGCGCTGCCAGCGCAGCTACATCGAGTGGGTCGATATGCTCTATGCCGAGCTCGTGGCTATGCGCCCAGTGATGTTCAGTGGCACCTCGATAGATGGAGCTCACTCGTTTGTCGTTGATGGATATCTCGAAGAAGACTACTTCCATGTGAACTGGGGTTGGGGCGGCTATAGCGATGGCTATTATAAAGTCGTGCTCATGGATCCTAATGAGCAGGGTATCGGAGGCAGCCCGAACAATGACAACTACGCCATCGACCAGGTCGCATTCTTTGGTGTTAAGCCCAATGGGGGTGGTACTGCAACGCCTCTCAGGCTGACAGTACTGAAAAACTGGCTGCTCTGCGATGCTCAAGGCAATAACGACTTTAACACTCCAGGTATGGAAAGCACTAGTCCCCTCTTCGATAGTGGATATCTTGTCAGTCCAATAATGAACAGCCATTATTTTAATACAGTAGAGGGCTATTTTGAGCTTGGATGCCGGCTTGTCAAAAATGACGGAAGTGTGACAAAAGATTATCCATGGGAGCTATCGCTCAATTTCACGCCCAACTTCGGTTATAGTGAATATGGACAGGCTTTTTACATCAATCCCGTTGACGATCCCAGATTAACCGATGGAGACTACAAGCTGTATTTCATCAGCAGGTTAAAGGGCTCCGACACATGGCAGCTCGATGAAGGTAGTGACAACCATTACATGGAGATTCATCTCGACCACGCCCACAAGCAACTCACAGCCACCGCCGTGTGTATCGAGCCACAGCTGACTGTTGAGGAGGTGAAAGTCGAAACCCCTACACCCACAGTGGGAAAGCTTTGCGAGCTGAAGGTCACAGTAAGGAACAATGGTCCCGTCGCCTTTCACGGTGACATGATTTTAGCCCAGAGAAATTTACAATGGCTTGATGGCAAAGAAATAGACGTGAATCCTGAAGAAACCATTGAACTCTTCCTGTCGTTCACGCCTAAAAAAGCCGGCACAATAGACTACTCTATACAAAGCAGAAACGAAACTTACTACACAGGGACCATAACGGTTGCCGAGAACAACCAGAACAGCAACTGCGACCTCACCATCACACACCAGGTCACCAATGCCGAAGGCACCGAGATTGCCGGCCCCACGGCAAAGCTTGACCTCACGGTCACCAACAACAGCGACCATGATTACTATGGCGCAATCTACGTCTACTGTTTCAAGTACATCGGCGACGAGGGCAATCTGGAGCAAGAGTCCTCACCAGAGACGATTCCGGCACACCAGACGGTAGTACTGCACCGCGAGTCGCCAGTTCTCACCGGTGGCGAACGCTACCGCTTCTCAACCATGTATATCAGAAATGGAGCCGAGATAGAACAAGACATACCGGAGGTTTACTACACAACAGTGCCTTTCTACTATACCTACGATGCCGATGGCAAAGTAAGCACCAAACGCGCAACTGCCACCCTGCAGCCCGACGCATCGGAGTGCGCCATCGACCTGACTGGAGCCCCCGAGGTGACAAACGTCATCACAAGCGCCAATCCTAACCTGATTATCATTGCGTCCGAAGACAGCCCCCTCACCGGCGACAACATCGTCAAGAAAGAGCAGGCCCAGAACGTCAAGCTCATCGACGGGTATCCATACTTCGCACCGTTTAACATCAAGGCTCAACACGTCAGCTACACAGTGACGCCCGAGCGATACTTCGACATCAAGAACGGCAAGGGATGGACCACCCTGAACCTCCCGTTTGCCGCGACAAGTTGCCAGGCAACAATCAACGGAGTTGACACGCCGCTCAGATGGTACACCGACAACACCGATGGCGAATTGATGGTCGTTACATTTAAGTATGAAAACGGCAGCGATCTGTTTTTTGGCTTCCCCGAAACCACATTGAATTCTAACCATCCCTATCTGCTGGGCGTTCCGGCCACAATTAATGAAAGCACGTCGCTCGTTAACGTCCCCATAACATTCAGCGCCGACAATGCTGAAGTGCTTATCGAAAACTCGGCTGTTACCGGACTGGACTATAAGATGAAAGGCACCTTGGCGCCCATAAAAAACCAGAAAGAAACTTATGTCCTCAATACCGATGGCTCAGCCTTCGTGCTCGGCACCCACTCGGTAAGCCCGTTCCACGCCTACTGTATGCCCATAACCCCTCTGAATCCTGCTGACCAGTTGACGATTAAGCTCACCTTTGAATCAGGCATCAGTGAGATTTTTGACAATGAGACAATCAACCTGCAAGGTCCTTACTACAATATCAACGGACAGCGTGTGTCCAGGCCAGATAAGGGCATCTACATTGTCAACGGTAAGAAGGTTTTATTGAAGTAATCGACAGAAATAACTGAATTTTTAAAGAAATGCGCCGCGATTTGTTCGTGGCGCATTTCTTTAAAACCCGAATCTATCGTTCTGTGTCCCGCAGAAAAATGGGAAACAGCATCTTTACGACTCTTAAAATACCGTTAGAAAGGACCAACAGGATTACGCTTCTTTCAGCAAATCGGGCTATTTAGGGCAGCGGTTGGTTTACCTTTCTATCAGGGTGAATCAATTGTGGGTGATTGGGAAAGGCGTACAGAGAGCTATTTCCTGGCGACTACTATGGGCTGGTAAAAGCCGGTATCTGCTGGTGGTATCCAAGCGACCTCGCTGCAGCCATTGGCTAGTAATATGCTCGTGAGTTCGTCGCGGCGGGTGGCTCTGTAATCGCATTCAAACTTGCTTATCTGGAGGGATTCCTCATCATCAATGATGTATTGAATGAGGTGATACCGTTCATCATCCCATACCCACGTCTGAAATGATACCCGTTGGCCCTTATCGGTCTTGTGGATATAAGGTGTGGAGTATGACGGCTTCTTCTCCAGCAGGCTGTCATAGTCGCGGATGCTGGCGACGAAGATGCCGCCATCCTTGGTCTGCCCCAGGATGCTCTTTACTGCAGCCTCCAGGTCAGTTCTTGTAAGCATGTGGGGCAAAGCGTTATCCATGGTAATAACGATGTCGAATTGCTCGGGAAACGCTTCTGACAAATTGCGAAAATCAGCGCGTTCAAAGCGAATCTGGACACCATTCTTCTTTGCTCTTTCTCTTGCTTCGGCCAGTTCACCTTCACTGATATCTGATGCACTAACGTGATAGCCCAAGGCTGCCAGCCCTATTGACTGCGTTCCAATCCCGCAGGCGCAGTCCAGAATGCAGGCATTCTTGCTGAAACCATTCTTCTTAAAGATTTCTTCCAAAATTACAGCCTGCTCATGGGTTGTAGATTGCCAATCAAGAAAGAGCTTTTCATATTGAGTGGCCATATCATCATAGAAAGATTGCGTTATATCCATGTTGCCTTTCCCGTTTACTGGTTTATCGTTATATCTCAACACACAAAGGTAGCGATTATGCCGATAATCACTACCCTTTTTCTTAATTAACCCTTTTCAATTCTCCACACGAATAACACACATTAGGCTATCAATCAAGCTGTTGTGGCTAGAATTAAATATTACCCCTTGTTATTTCTGGGAGAGGGTGGCGAGCATTTCTACCAGTATGTCAATAGCCTCGTTGGCGCGGCTTATCGGGCTCTGGATTGACCCAGAGAAACATTCCGGCTCCTTGGTAATCATCAGGAACCACACGACTACGGTTTGCGTACCGTCGTCCTCATCGGTTTTGATCGAACGCACGAGCACATAGTCATCTTTAACCAGTTTCTGGTCCACCTTGTGGCCGTTGCTCGTTTTCATGTACTCCCAATTGTCTGCCGCCTCTTTCAGTTGACTCTTTGTTGGGCCATAATCATTGTAAGTGACATCAAAACGGATCTCATCATCAGGCGAAGCCACGTTCATCCAGTCATCACCATAATAAGACACTTCCCAATCGGCAGGATAGCTGATCTTGAGTTTCTCGTTCTCGAAGGTTTTGAAGTCGGTAGCCGTCGAGATGAGGTTCAGCATCAAGGCCATCAGTAAAAACAATAATATTTTCTTCATAATAAGCAATTTTTATTTGAGTTGTCACAAAGGTAGGCATTTTTTGGCTAAACATTCGCATTTTCTTCATTTTTTTGACAGCCAAGGCGGTGTTTTATCTGGAGTACCATTGTTTATTGATTAAGTAGTCCAGCAGTATTTGCCTTGAAAAGAGGTGGAATGCCTTAACCAGACAGAACGTTTCAGCACTCGTTTTATTTGTTGATAAACATCAAGACCTGCTGTGCAATTGACCTCATTCCTTTTACCGTGGGATGATTAAGTTTCTTGTCAATATCTTTTAGCTCGATATATGGAATGTCGTAATGGTTACAAATAACTTTGGTCGATTCCTTAAAATCTTTATCCAGCATGTCATTGATGAGAAAGAAGATTCTGACATTGGGATACCTCTCCTTTGCCTGCTGTAACAGGTAAGCCAATGAGGGACGATAGGTGTAGAAGTCGGCCTGAATGAAATTATCATATTGATAATCGCCCAATTCAGCCCCCGCCCAGTCGTCGTTGGTGGCTCCAAAGATGAAAATCACATCAGGACTGCCCAGGCGCGGCAATCGGGTGACAAACGACCTGTAGCTGTAATCTTCATTGTTGTAGCCGTGGTTGCTGATCGTGGCACCGCTGTAGGAGTCGTTCTTCTCGATGAGGCAGCCTGCCTGATTGATGACCTGCCACCACCAGGTCTGAGTGACATTGTCCACATCGGTTCTTGAAGTGTCGGCAGGGGTATAGTACCATGTCTCGTTTCCCTCAGGAATATACCCCTGAAAAGTCGAGTAAGAGTCACCCAAAACGGAAACGCGAAGCCGATTCTGCGCACTGGCAAGCAGCGGAATCATCAGCATGAGAATCAACACTTTTTTCATAACTAATAAAGATTGATGTTATTAATAATAGCACAAAGGTAGTTATTATTCCCCAAAAACGCTGCAATTTCGCTTGGTTTCTGGTGATTTATCAAACGGGATTCCTGTCTCAAAGCTGTAGTCTCAGGGTGTCAGTAACAATGCGGTGCAAAGACAGCGTAAGTATGATGAAAATAAACTACTGATAATCAATTGTTCAGACATGTAGAGACACAACATTTTGCGTCTCGATGTAAGCCGCTTGGTAATGCCTGGCGATTAGAGACGCAAGGTTTTGCGTCTCAACAAGTCATCAGGTAGCTAACCCGCTGATTTCTAGAAAAATTTTCGTTGAACTCACGATAAGATACAACTTTATAGACGAGCCATTCTTGAGGGCGGGTTGCTGCCTGTTGAAGGTGACTGCTAGAACTATAACCGCCCTGCGGGCGGGAAATTAATCAAATTAATTATAAAATTTTTATTAATATGATAATAGTATCAATTTTAATTTAATAATTTTTTTAATTTCTCCGTGCGTAGCACGGATTCTTTTGTTGGAATTGCAATTATGACACACCCTCGTGTATCGCTTGAAAATACGCTACTCTAATTCTGTGATGCCCGCACAGCACGGACAGGGATTCCGCAGGCGCGGTACCTGTGGTCGTTCCAGAACATGTTGCTCGAATTGCACCCCATATTGTAGGCGAAGTAGTCGCCGTATTCCTCAGGAGTGTTGGCGCCGACGTTACATGTCGCCCACAGTGTGCCGCTGGGCAGTCCCAGGTCAACATACTCATGATTATCGGGAACCGCTGGCTCATTTCTATCGTCACCGCATGAAGCAAAGACGAAAGGCAATATAACAGCCATTAACAGAAACACCTTCTTCATGATGACAACCTATTAATTATTTGAGTCAGTGACATGAAGCATCAACAATAAAACAAGTTATTAATCGCTCTATTGCGGATGCCTTGAGTTGTCGGCATCAATTCTATTTGCGGGAGGTGCGCACGGCACGCACAGAGTTTCCCTCGAATCGGGAATCGTACCAGACATGATGGCGCCACGAATTGGATGACATGATATATGCATATCCCTGGCTGACCTCTTCGAGATTGAGCTTGTTGGGGGAACAAAGCGTGCGAGACCAATAGTAGGCATGTTCGCCATCATTAAATAGATGGTCTACGCGTCCACCGGCAGCGGGAAAGAAGATGGATTTACCATTGGGACCGGTTACCAGTTGACCATTCACGCCTTTCCTCTCAGTCCACTGCCAGTCGCATTCCTCAACAAGCTCCTGAAACTGTTCCAACGTCGGCATGCGCCACTTGGAGCCCCAGTTCACGTATGCGGCATCGTCTTCAGGGTCAAGTTCCATTTTGCCATCTCCCTTGATTGTACCATTTTCTGTCCAATTCTCGATAAAGTACTTATACCATGTCTCTTCCACAACATGATAATAATGATCGCTAATGGTATCATACTCCCAATGTGCCCACTTGTAGAAAGGCCAGTCATAGTTCTCCTTAGGTGCGACCTCACCCCAGGAGAAATAGTCGCCATATTGCTCGGGACTGTCGGCACCGACGTTACACGTCGCCCACAGCGTTCCGCTGGGCAGACCCAAGTCAACATACTCGTGTTTATCGGGAGTGTCTGGTTCATTTTTATCGTCACCGCATGAAACGAAGACGAAAGGCAATACAATAGCCATTAATAACGGAATCTTCTTCATAATTATCTGATTTTTAATAATATGATACTAAATAATAGGCTTCTTTAGTTATTAGTTAATAATGTTACACTATATATAACGCACCAGCAGTCCAAATAGTATATTCATGCCTTATTTTATTGAACATGCTTATAGCGTCAAGTGGTAAATAGGACCTAATTTCGGTCTGTTTTCGCCCAAAGGGCGAGCCTATGGGTAACCCGTGGTAATGCTGGCTTTCAAGCGGAGCGAGGAAGTCAGCATCACCACGGGCGCAGATGCCCAAAAGGATGTCGCTGGAGGCGGCCCTAATAAATTTTCATCAACCACGACAGGGATAGTCACCGATGGTGCTGCTGTTTCATTCTTTGGGATTGCGAAGCAGCCAGTCGAATGCATGCCTCAGTTCATCGGCCTGATAGCCGACCATATCTATCATGAACTCAGTGGGAGCAGGCCCGTCGAGGTGGTAGAGGCTTCCCTCATGGAAATAGAAGCGGCGGTCAAAGCGTTTGCCCTGTTCATCATAGTCCTGCGTCAAGGCAAACAGCAGCCGCTGGGAATAGGAGTCGAACAGGTATTCCTCGTTGTACTTCTTTTTCCCGATATTATAACTGCGGGTGACGTAATAAAGGGGATAGTAGAAGAAATGCGGGTCACGGTCTTCGACGAACGCATAGGTGCCTTCGACAGTGTTGAAGAAGAAGTGGAGCGTCTCGGTGGTTTTGCCTTGTCCACGCACGGTGTAATTGATTGTGGTCACCATCTCGTTACCCATGCCTTTGTTCTTCTTGGTGGCCTCTTTGGCCTGCTGATAGGCATCATTAATCGATGCGATAACAGGGTCGGGCTGCTGGGCAGTGGCGGCAAGCGCCATGATTGTGCAGCCCATGAGCAATAATGTTCTTAAGAATTTCATAACGGTTATATTTTATTAATCACAATTTCCAGTATTTCACTTTATTTCCCATTCAGGGGCAGCAGTGCTGATTCTACTGCACACGCACCGCACGCACGGGGAACCCATACATGCGGCTAATGATGCCCCAATCCACTAGCTCCGAAGTGAAGAATAAGTGAAAAGCGTAGTAGTAGGGATAATTCGGGAAGATGGTGCGCGACCAATAGTAACATGAAGAGCCCACGTTCTTGAGCTGATTGTCATAGCGGTAGCCGGCTGCGGGCAAGAACATGGTGGCACCATTGGGACCGGTGACCAATTGGCCGTTCACGCCGTTCATTTCAGTCCACTGCCAAGTGCAGCAATCACAAAGTTCCTGAATCTGTTCCACCGATGGCATGCACACGTCAGGATAATATGCACAGGCAGCATCGTCAGATGGCTCCAACTCGGTCTTGTTGTCAACAAAGCCATTATAGCCGCAAGAACTATTTGTACAATATTTCGTCAGCGTGTTATTGGTGCCGTTGCACCACTTGTAGGTCGTCCATGTATAGACCTCCTTGGGCGCAGTCTCGCCCCAGGCGAAGTAGTCACCGTACTGCTCGGGGCTGTTGGCGCCCAGGTTGCACGTTGCCCACAGGGTACCGCTGGGCAAACCCAGGTCAACATACTCATGCCCCGCTGCCGTGGCAGGGTTAAGGATGATGCTGATGACTGCATTCACGTCGGCGATGGTGACCTCATCATCACCATTGACGTCAGCCATGCCGTTAATACTGTGGCCCAGGATGACGCTGACCACGGCATTCACATCGGCAATGGTGACCTCGCCGTCACCGTTCACATCGCCCTTCAGGCCACTGCCATTACGAGAGATTCTAATCTCATCCGGAATGTGACCATTGCCGTCATAGATGAATGCACCATATTCGGTTTCGCCGATATAGGCACCAACGGGATAGGTAATTGAGCAATTCTTAAAGGTGATGCCCAAGCCGATGCGGCCTACCCCACCCCTGATTGTTGCCTGCACATTGTCGAACGTAAGGCCAACGCCTACGCCTTCGGAATTATTGCCGATGCCTTTGGCAGAATACAAGGTGATGTCCTGAATGGTCAATCGAGTGACAACGAGGAAGATGTCAATCCACGAACTGGAAGTGGTCAGGCTGCCATTGCCCTTGATAGTGACATTCTTGGTGTTATAACTATTCATTCCCAGAGCCACATGACCGGTGTTTGTCACTCGGCATTCACCCTGGACAACGATTGTCAAGTCTTCAGTAACGCGAATAGTCGCAACGCCATCATAGGCATTGTCGCTGCTGTATTCAACAACGGCATTGTTCAGCGTGAGGGTGCGGCTGGCAGCGTTCCAGGTGACCGTGCCGCTCTTGATGAAAGAGGTGTTGAAATGGCCCTGCTCATCAGGCCATACGCCACACACCGACACTTGCGCGCCAGCGCACATTGCAACCATAAACAATGCAAGTAACAATAAGTAATTCTTTTTCATAAGCTAAATATATTTAATGGTTAATCATTCAGTGATAAATCTTCTGTTATTTCCTTTATTATATTCATCGTGAACAGGAAATGCTAATACAATCAGCAAAGATATAGATTTTTTCGCAAAAACCAATGGCGCGGGTGCTGCAAAACTACACTTGACACGGTTTTAATCGGTCTAACGGCCAAGAAATGAACAAAATTGGCTAAGATATGTCTTAGCCAATCCTATTTTTCAGGCGCGGAAGCCGATGATGTTGCGGGTGGTCGGCACTTCGGTTCCCGCATTGAACTTGCTGCAGGCGTTCTTGATATCGATGGGTTCGATGGTCTGGTATGCAGCCTTGTCAAACACGCGGACCGATGCCATGACCCTGTCGCTCATGGCGGGGATAATGCCGTTGTGTACCAGTTGGTTGACCCATCGTGCGTTGCCAAATTTGCTGTCGCGACGGCTCACCGCGCTGGCGATAGTCTGCTGCAACAGCGACTGTGCATCGGGCGTGAGGATGAACTGCTCCTGAGCCAAGACTCTCGCAGCAATCTGCATCAGTTGGTCAGCATCATAATCAGCGAAGTGAATCTTGTAGGGGAAACGTCCTTCCAGACCGTCATTCATCGAGAAGAGTGCGTCCATCTCCTTCTCATATCCGGCAAAGATGATGATCATGTCGGGGTTCTTGCTGGACAGGACGCCGAGCAGGCTCTCCACGGCGATGCGCCCATAGTCCCTGTCGTTGTCGCGCCTGTAGAGGGTATAGGCCTCATCGACGAAGAGCACGTTGCCGCGGGCTTCGACCAGGATGCGCTTCATGATTTGCTCGGTCTGCCCGATGAACTCTCCCAACATCTTGGCACGGTCCACACAGATGACATCCCCCTTGGAGAGTAGCCCCAGCGTGTGGAACATCTTGCCCATCATCCTGGCGACCGTGGTCTTGCCAGTTCCGGGATTTCCCGTGAAGATTGCGTGATAAGGGCCATCCTCGTTCACTGGCAGTCCCAGCCGACGGCGTTCGGCATTGAAGCGCACACGGTTGGCAATGGTGGTCATGTGCTGCTTGATGGTGTCGAGGCCGACCATCGTGTCGAGGTCGTCAAACAGGTTGTCGGCAGAGTTCGTCTTTGGCAGCAGGGCGTCGGAATCGATGTCCTCGGGCGTCACTTCGACAGTGTGCTTGATGCCGTAGCCCGACTGGAGGTCGTTCACCGCGTGACGGCAATAACCGTGCAGCAGCGTGTCATGCACATAGCGGTGCAACTCGTTCAGGTCCCATCGGGCGGTTATGCCATGGCAGCCTGCCTCGGCAATGATGCGGCAGACCTTGTCGGTCGCTGCCGGCGAGAGCCGTAATTGCGCGTTGTCGGCTTCCATGAAGAACTGCTGCATCAGTTCCTCGGCCGTGGGGGCTTCTTCCTCGATACGGTTATACTGCGGGAAATAGCCACGCAACGAGGGATACTGCTCCATCAAGGCATCAATTTCCTGACGCGTGCCATAGAACACGACAAAATACCGCTTGTCGGGCCAGTAGCTGAGCAGTTTGTCCATGAAGATGCGCCCGTCACTGTCGTTGAGTGCCCACAGGTTGTAAAACAACATGCAGAACTCGCCTTCCCGACCGGTATCCATCGACCTGACGTAGTCGTAGTGTAGCCTCTCGCTGAAGTAACAGTTGAGGTTCTCATAGGGGTTTCCGCACGTCCTGTCGAAAAAGGTGGAGCAGTCGCCCTCTATCACATCAACGGCATTGACCATTGCACTGATGGCTTCGCGGCCCTGCTTTGTGGCACTGCCATGTGCGACAACCAGCATATTGCTGTTGAACGCCATAGCCTTGGCGTTGCCCAGTGAGGCACGTTTAGCGTTGAACGCTTTTTCCTGGGCTCGCCTGATGGCCCACTCGCGGAATTGCCCCAAGCCGGGTCGCGTCATCAAGTGGCGCAGCATCCAGGCACCGGACTTGTAGAGCTGTCCCGAGAGCATGTCCTCAGTGCTGTAACGCTCGCAGACTCGGCAGCCCGTCACATGAAATGTGCAGCACTGGTCGAGCATGAGGTCAAAGCGGCAGAGGTCACCCGTCTCGTCGCAGCGAACAATGAGGAAATAGTTACCGGGGGTCCACACCATCGTGGAGTGGAGCGAAGCCTTCAACAGTGACCCTGTGCGCTTGACCACATTGTTAGCGGGCAAAGGCGTGGTGTCACTCTGGTTGCGCGTGCGGGCATCGGCCATGAGTGCCAACCGTTCATTAAAAATCATCAGGAGGTAGTCGTTGGTGACCGATGCTCTGTGGCCCAGACTGATGACGGCCTGTACGTCGCCTAAGTTGTAAACATAGTTTTGATTGCCGCTTACTGGCTGGAGTGTAATAGTTTTGATTTCCATATAGATTTGTTTAAAAAAAGATGGTTTAATTATGTGTTCCGGGTTTCATGCCGTCCTTTGACGTGAAAAACACCGTGCGGTTTAATCAGCACACAACTTTTTTTCTGAACTTTTTTATTCTTACTTTAAAACTCGATGATGGACATGAAATTCCTTTACCAGAAGTGGGCAATGAGCAGCAAGCCGAAGAACACAAAAATGATATTTGTACAAGTGAGAGTTTTTATGTACTTTTGTCGAAAATAGGCTTTACGATTCCAGGCCTTAGACTTCATTTTAGGAGGTAATTTATAACTGAGACGCAAGATTTTGCGTTTCTACACAGAGAGAACATGAGCGATTTCTACAAGACAGTGAAGGGCGTCTCGCAGGGCATCTACCGCGAGAAGATGTCGCGTTTCCTGGCGTTTGCCGAGCCTGTCTCGAGCGCCGAGGAGGCACGAGCGGTCATCAAGCGCTATGCCAACGAGTACCATGACGCGCGCCACTGCTGCTGGGCCTACATGATAGGCACCGAGCGCAACGAGTACCTGAGCAGCGACAACGGCGAGCCTAGCGGCACAGCAGGCAAACCCATCCTGGGCCAAATCAACTCCTTTGAACTGACCAACATCGTCATCGTCGTCATCCGCTACTTCGGCGGCATCAAGTTGGGCACGTCAGGGCTGATTGTCGCCTACCGCGAGGCAGCCAAACTCGCCATCGAAGCGGGCGAAATCCTCGAGTGCCACGAGCAGGCACGCCTGTCGTTCACTTTCCCCTACCTGAGCATGAACGACGTGATGAAAGTGGTGAAAAAGAGCGATTTGAAGGTCATTGAACAAGCCTTCGACAACGTGTGTTCGATGACCATCGAGGCCGATGCCGACAAAGTTCCCGCCCTGCGCGACCAGTTCGCCAACATCGACGGCACCAGCATCATCGACTAACCCCACTCAAACAGCAAAGATAATAGTAGCATACACGACTTACTAATAGTCAATAAATTAAGCCATAATTAAAGGCCTATAATCTATTCCATACTGCACACGAAGAAATTTATATTCAGATGATAAAAAGTTCAATACAATTTTAAAGAGGGTGTGTCAAAATTTCTTTTTGTAACATGCTGTAAAACATATAACAAAGCCTCTACTTTCCCAAGCGGAGGCTTTGTCATGTCAAAAAGTTTTAGTAACTTTGTGACAATCAATAAATTAAAAAAATATGTCTGCAAAGTTACACTTTCGTGAGCACATAAACAACCAATTGGTGCTTTTTCCTCAAAGAATCGATGAGGATATCGCTCCGAATGACCCTGTGCGTTTGGTCAATGCGGTCGTCGACAGTCTGGATCTGGAGCGATTCAACAAGCTGTACAAGGAGCGCGGCCGCAGCCCTTACCACCCGAGGATGATGCTCAAGGTCATTATCTACGGTTACATGAACAACATCTACTCGTGCCGCAGGATTGAGCAGGCGCTCCGCCGCGACATCCACTACATCTGGCTGTCTGGCTACGAGAAGCCCGACTTCGTCACGATCAACCGCTTCCGCCTGCGCGTCAAGGACGAGATCGACAACGTGTTCACGCAGCTGGTGCTGATTCTTGCCGAGCGTGGCCTGGTCAGCCTTGACGTGGAGTACATCGACGGCACGAAGATAGAGTCGAAGGCGAACAAGTACACCTTCGTCTGGAAGAAGACTGTGGTGAGGAACCGGGCCCGCCTGATGGAGAAGATACGCGTGCTGCTGAGCCAGATCGACGATGCCATCGCCCAGGAGAATGCCGCCCAGGACGAGCCGGTGGAGTTCACGCCCGCGCAGCTGACGGAGATATGCGAGGAGCTGCGGGGCTCCATTGAGCGCGCCTCGGCTGAGAAGGCCAAGGACAAGGCAGAGAAGGCAAGGCTTCGCGAACTCAAGCGAAATACACGGGAACTGGAGAAGCAGCGCGACAAGCTTGACGAGTACGACGGCCGCCTTGAGCAGATGGGCGAGCGCAACTCGATGTCCAAGACAGACCCCGACGCGACGTTCATGCGCATGAAGGAGGACGCGATGAACAACGGGCAGACCAAGCCAGGACACAACCTGCAGATAGCCACCGAGAACCAGTTCCTGGTGGACTTCGGCCTGTTCCACAACCCCGGCGACACGCTCACCATGCCCCTGTTCCTCACATCGTTCCAGCGCCGCTACGGGCACATGGCCTCCACGGTGGTGGCCGACTCGGGATACGGCAGCGAGGAGAACTACCGATTCATGGAGGAGAACGGCATCCGGGCCTACGTCAAGTACAACTACTTCCACATGGAGCAGAAGCGCGCCTTCCGCGATAACCCGTTCCGCATCGAGAACCTGCACTACAATGCCGAGGGCGACTACTTCGTCTGCCCGATGGGACAGCACATGAGGCGCGTGGGCACACGGCATGAAAAAACCGAGAGCGGCTACATCGTCGAGATGGCCGCCTACCGCGCACAGCGCTGCCATGGATGCCCGCTGAGGCCTAAGTGTTACAGGAAGAAAAGAGGCAACCGAGAGATCGAGGTCAGCCACAGGCTCATCGCCTACAAGCAGAGGGCACGGGAAAACCTCAACTCCGAGAAAGGGCTCGAACACCGCTCCAGGAGACCCATAGAGCCCGAGGCCGTGTTCGGGCAGATGAAGAACAACATGCACTACAAGCGCTTCCGCCACTTCGGCAAAGACAAGGTCTCGATGGACTTTGCATTCTTCGCCATCGCCTTCAACATCAAGAAAATGGCTGCAATAATGGCAAAATCCACCCGAAACGGCGGAAATACGCCCCATTTTTGTCATTTTGCCGTCACAGTTCGGTTTTTACTCCATGAGAATCGGATGTCTAAGCAAAACACAGAAAAAAAAGCCGCCTGAAAAATATCGCATTCTCAGGCGGTTGATTTGCAAAGAGGGTGAGCCATAACTGAATTATGACACACCCCCTTTTTTAATTTTGATTGATTTCTCGGCCGTGAGGCCGATCATTATTAGGCGCGAAACGATGGTTAAAATCCTTGAAAAAATGATTCTTCGATTAGTGCAACAGATTAATCCACAATTAACAATGAGTCGATGAGCATCGTCACGTCGCCGATAGAGATGTTGCCGTCTTCATTTATGTCGGCATTCACGGGGAAGCCGGTATCAGAACCCAACATCATATCGATGAGTGTTGTCACGTCGCCAATGCTGATGAAGCCGTCACCGTTGACATCGCCGAGCATTCTCTCATAGGTGTAACCAACCTCGGTAACAGGGAGTTCGACGTTAGTGCCGCAACCCACTGAAGCAGATGCATTAGGGAACTCACTACCATTGGCATAGTCCACAAAGCTTGTCCAGTTGTCGGTATAGGTCATCGCCTTGCCACGAATTCCCGAGGTGTAGAAGGGAGCGTAGTCACTGCCCATCGTGCAGTTATCGTCATCTTCAGCGTCTAAAACGATGGTCACAAGCAGACTCTTGCCAAGCGTGAACGGGAACGGCTCTTCCATTTCCAGAGCCAAAACCTGGTCTTCGCCATAGTACTCAAGCAGGTCTATGTCATATCGGCCTTCGGCGACCAGTTCGCCAAAATCGAAGAACTGCTTTACACCCTCGACCGAAGCAAACTCGGTTTCATCAATTTCCCGAAGATAAACCTTCGCATTGCGGATTATCTCTTCATAGGACTCACAATAGAACTTGAAATTCAGGTACTTGATTTTCAAGCCATCTTTGCCTTCCATCCCGGTCAGCAAGTCGGGCGTGTAAATCATCTGGGCACCGGTGTGAGAGATGTAGAAGTTGGTCGGTGCCATGTCAAAGTAAGAGCCGTTGTACAGCTCGGTGGCATTGTAGTAGTCTCCCACCTCAACCCAACTGAGGAACTGGGCCTGGGCCGACATTGACAGTGCAGCGATAGCTGCGAGAATCATGTAAAACTTTTTCATAAAGCTTAAAACAATTAATGGTTAATATAAGCCGGTTTTTAATCCATAAATGAGCATATCATGCCCCATAATCATTGGTTATGGTGCTGCAAATATAAACAAAAAATGCCACAAATAAAAAGAAAAAGCGTGTTATCTCGCTACCGCTTCAAGTTTGGTCATGTATCAAATCATTCCTCCAGCCACAACTACCGTTGCTGCCATTGGAAGCGGGCGCGCACATGGTCGTCGCCATCAGCATCGGTGATGCTCATGTGGGAGTCCATGGGGTCGGTGTCGTCGATGACGAACTGGCAGGTCTCGCCGTAATGGCTCTCCTTGATGAAGGAAATCTCCATGCGGCGGATGAAGTAGCTGTCATAGCAGTCCATGTCGAACAGGTTCATCAGGTGGGAGAGGTAGCGCACGGTATTGACGTGGCGGTTGAGGTCACAATCCATATAGCCGAAGGTGTAGTCCACGGCATGACCTTCCTCGATGGGACGCAGACGGCTCATCGGCTCAATGGGACACGGCAGGTCAGAGACCTTGTCGCTGATATAACCCAACTGGGAGATATCCACGCTGGCGCGGGTGGTCAAGTCGATAACCATCCAGATGGTGCGCACATAGCCCAGCGGATTGCCCTGGGCATCGTCAATACGCATATTACGCTGCGAGAAGTGGCGGTTATAGTCCTCAATCCATGTGGTGAGGCGGTAGTTGGTGTTCACCTTGGGATAAGCGGTCATCTCGATGGTCACGCGTGAGAGCACCCACACCTGATTGTCCTGTATCAGGCGGGCATAGCCTGCTCCCCACGAGTTGGCATGGAAAGTCGCCACCTCGATGATGCGGGTCATCAACAGCGTCAAGGGCATCTCACCCTGGGGGTTGCACTCGCCAGCGGCGAGATAGTAGTCCATATAGAACTGTTTCTTATCGTCAGAGCACATTGGTTTTCTTGATTAAATGGTTATCTAAAATCACGAGTGCCGCCATCGCTTCGACGATGGGCAGGGCACGCGGCAGCACGCAGGCGTCGTGACGGCCACGGGGTTGCAACGTCACGGGATTGCCGTCGCGGTTAATAGCGGGAAGCGGGCGCATGAGCGTGGGCACGGGTTTGAAGGCGATGCGCATCACGATGTCCTCGCCGTTGCTGATGCCGCCCTGGATGCCCCCCGAGTGGTTAGTCACGGTGCCGATGGTGCCGTCCTCGCGACGCTCGAACTCGTCCATCACCTCGCTACCGCGCCTGGTGGCCATATCAAAGCCGTCGCCGTATTCAAAGCCGTGTACCGACGGGATGCTCATCATTGCCGCCGCCATCTGGGCATGGAGTTTGCCGAACAGCGGCTCGCCCAGTCCAGCCGGCACGCCCCTAACGACACACTCGATGATGCCGCCCAGGGTGTCGCCGTCCTTGGCAGCCTCGCCGACCAAGCGTTGCTGTTCCTCGTCGGTCACGCCAGAGTGAGGCCCTACCTGCACGATGCAAGCCTCGACCGTGATGCCCAGACGTTCCAATGCCTGAATCGCAATGCCGCCGGCGATGACGCGCGCCACGGTCTCGCGGGCCGATGCACGTCCGCCCCCACGGGGATCACGGATGCCGTATTTGGCCTGCCAGGTGTAGTCGGCGTGGTTGGGACGGTAGCAACGGGCAATTTCCTCATAGTCGGCACTACGGGCATCGGTGTTACGCACAATGAAGCCGATGGGCGTGCCGAGCGTCTTGCCTTGCCAGATGCCCGACAGCACCTCTACCCTATCCTGCTCGGCACGACTGCTGCTGCCAGCGGTCTGTCCCGTGCGGCGGCGGTCCACGAAGCGTTGCAACGCATCCATGTCGATGTCCACACCAGCGGGCATGCCATCGAGCACGCCGCCCATGGCGGGTCCGTGCGACTCACCGAAGGTGGTCAATGTCAATATCTTGCCTATCGTATTCATCATTCGGTCTTCTCGGCTATCAGGTCAACAATCTCGGCTCTCACAAAGGCGACCAATGCCTGCGGGTCAATCTTGAACTGGAGGCCACGTACGCCAGCGCTAACGTAGATGTAGTCATACAGGATGCAGGTCTCGTCGATATAGGTGGGAAACGGCTTTTTCATGCCGACTGGCGAGCAGCCGCCGCGGATGTAGCCCGTGGTGGGCAGCAGTTCCTTCATGGGAATGAGGTCCACCTTCTTGTTGCCCGACACGCGGGCGGCTTTCTTCAAGTCCACCTCCTCGGCGCCGGGGATGACGCACACCAGATGGCCCGTCTTGTCGCCCTGCAGGATGAGCGTCTTGAACACCTGCTCGATATTCTCGCCCAGCTGGTCGGCGATGTGCTGGGCACCCAGGTCGCTCTCATCGACCTCATAGGGGATGAGCTCATACTCCACTTGAGCAGCATCGAGCAAACGCGCCGCATTCGTTTTAGTAATTTTTTTCATTCATTCTTGTCTTTATTCCGCAAAGTTACTTAATTTTGCACAAAATTTAATTGTTAGAGAACCAAAAATTAATTTTTGAGATAAAATGAAAAAACTCTTTTTAGTTGCCGTAATTGCTATCGCAGGATGGCTCAGCAGCCAGGCACAGTCTTCGCCTGCCCCCGAGAGATACAACAATTTGCTGGAACAGATGGTACAGTTGGAACAGCCCAAGGCCGAATTCCTCATGAATGCCACGATGGAAACCCTCGCTAAAGATCCCAAGGGCTACCGCATGATGATGGAACTTGCCGAGAAGCGCTTCAGCGACCCCGCCGATCCCCTCCACAACGAGCAGCTGTACATGGTCGTTCTCAAACATACCACCGAGAACTTTGTGCTCAGCAATGCCGAGAAGGAGAAACAGCGCCTGCTGTTGATGGGTGCCAAGAAGAACATGATTGGCTCCACCGCCACCGACTTTGACTACGTCACCACCAAAGACAAGGCCGTACACCACCTGAAGGACCTCAAGGCAGACTATATCCTTGTCTACTTCAACAATCCCGACTGCGAGTCGTGTGAGACCGTCAAGGAGCGCCTTACCAACAATGAGCTCATCAACAACCTCGTCAATGACAAGAAGCTCATCGTCCTTGCCATCTACCCCTACGAGGACGGCAAGCTGTGGAAGAAGTCCAAATATCCCTCGATGATGATTAACGGCTGGAACCAGAGCCGCCAGATTGAGCAGAATGAGCTGTACGACCTGCCCACCCTGCCCTGCTTCTACCTGCTGGACAATAACTACACCGTGCTCATCAAGAACGAGGGCAGCCTCAACAAGGTAGAGTCCATGCTCAAAGCGCTGATGAGTGCCAATATCGCCGGTCCTGCACCTGCCCCTCAGCCCAAAGCCAAAGACGACCCTAACTTCGTGCGTTGTAATCAGTTGCTGAACTATCTGATTAACAACCAGTACAATGAACTGTACAACTGCCTTACCGATGACTTGAAATCCAAGTCCAAAGCCGACGACCTGAACGGCGCCCTCACCAAGACAGAGGAGATATTCGGCAAGTACAAGGGCAACGAGCCGTGGGATATCCGCAAGTACCAGGAGTACAAGACCTATTGTTCGATTCTGAATTATGAGAATGGCAAAGCCGGCCTCATGATTATCCTTGACGAGAACGGCAAGGTAAGCGCTGTCACTTTTGTTCCTGAACAGGTTATCAAAGACATGCCCGCTTATTAATCACCATTCTCCCTATAGACAAACGCTCGGTAATATAACCGTGCTATCGCACGGGAAAGTTTGTGCAAACCGAAGGCAATGATGCTTGCATCAATTGCTAAGGTGCTGCCAAACTTCGGGAAATTAAACAAATTATTAAATCAAAATTGATACTATTATCATATTATTAAAAATTTTATAATTAATTTGTTTAATTTCCCGCCCACAGGGCGGTTATAGTTCTAGCAGTTGAATTATGACACACCCTGTTGTTTTTTGTTGGCTAGCGGTTCATGCGCTTGAGGACATTGTAGCTGGGCAGGACACCCAACTCGCCAGCCTTGCTCAAGTCGGCGACGCCTAGCGTCTTGTTGCCCATGCGCAGGTACATCAACCCGCGGTTGTAGTAAGCCTCAGCAAGGTCGGGTTTGAGTTCAATGGCGGTGTTATAGCAGCTGATGGCGCTGGTCAAGTCGCCCTGCAGCATATAGATGTTGCCCTTGTTGAAATGGGCATAGACGTTCTTGGGCGACAGCTTGATGACCTGGTCCAGGTCGGCTTTCACCATATCGAGATAAGCCATCTCCTGACGCTGGTGCAACATCGCCTCGGTTTTGGCGTCGGGGGCGCCTGCCGGCCCGTCAAGCATGCCCTGACGCGCTTGTGCCATGCGGTATTGAACGTAATGGGCGTCTGCACGCAGGATGTATGCCAGCGTGAAGCCAGGGCTCAGGGCAATGGCTGCATCGGCGTCACTGACGGCAGCTTCGGGATTCTTCACCAGCAGGTAATCCAATCCACGCGCGAAATAATCGACACTGCGGGGTTTGGCCGACGTCAACAGGCTGTTATAGTACTCGATATCGGCAAAGTGGCGCTGAATGATTTCCTCATCCAGTTGCACCTCGCCAGAGACGAGCGTGAGCACTGCCGGCAGCAGTCGCGAGTCATTGATATCACCGATTTCCCTGATATAGTGCGTCTTGCCGTTGAGTTTGTTGTCCTTGTCATAGTAGGACAAGGCGAACATGGGCATCGGCTCGACCTCGATATTGTCATTCTGGATATGGCCGCGCTGACGGTTGGCATATTCGGACTTGACGGGGTCATTCTCGTTGACCGTGAGAAGGGTATTGAAACGGTTCATGATTTCCTCGGCGGTCTCGGGCTCGTCATTGCCCTCGATGGCACGCTGCTCGGCTTTCTTGATGGCGGCAGTCTGCTCAATCTCGACAGGGTTGAAGTCCGACACATGCGTTTTGTTGCGGCGGAAAATCGACATCGCCTTCTCCATGTCGGCCTCACTGCCCTTGTTGTCGCCCATGCGACGCTTTGCCTCACCGCGTGCCATGTAACCCGCCTCAAAGTTTGGGTACTTCTTCAGGATGGCGGTAAAGTCGTTGACGGCCTCACGGAACTGGCGCGTGCGCATGTGCAGCAGCGCACGGTTATAGAGCGCCATGAAATTGGACGGATTATTCTGCAGCACAAAGTTGAAATCGCTGATTGCCTTGTTGTTGTCACCCACCTCGGCACGCAGCAAGCCTCGGTTGAAATGTGCCTCCTGGCTGGCAGGGTCCAGGCTGATGGCATAGTCATAGTCGGCCATAGCACCGAAGTAGTCATCCAGATTGTATTTCATGTAAGCGCGGTTGATGAAATAGCCGGCGTGACGAGGCTCCAGCAGGATGGCGCTGTCCATATCGGCAAGGGCGCGCTCAAAGTCGCGTTGGCTACGGGTTTCGATTTCGGCACGCATGACATAGGCGCTGGCGTTCTTCTTGCTCAAGGCGATGCCGCGATTCAGGTTCTCGAGGGCAGCTGCCGTGTCCTTACGGGCAAGGTTCATCTGCGCCAAGCCGATGTAGGCACGGTCGTTGCGGCGGTCCAGTGACAACAGCCGGTCAAAGGTTTGTTGTGCCTCGTCATAGTTCTTCAACGCGCTCTGGCAGATGGCGCGGTTGATGAGCAGGTTTTTGTCCTCGGGCATCAGTTCTAGCCCCGCGTCATAGTCCTCGACGGCACCCTTGAAGTTGCCCAGGTTCTGACGCGACACGCCACGCACCTGATAGGCATCGACAATGAACGGGTTGCGCTCTATTGCCAAGCCGGCGTCCTGCTCGGCGCCACGGTAGTCCTCGAGGCTGATTTTTGCCACCGAACGGTAGAAATAAGGCTCAGCAAGAAACGGCTTCGCCTTAATCGCCTGATTAAAGTACTGGATAGCAAGTATATAGTCCTCAAAATAGAGCGCATTGCGCCCGATGTTGACCACCTGGTCAGTATTAATCTGCGCCTGCATGCCCATTGCCGTCACCAGCAATGCCAGCAACATAATCAACCGCCGATATTTTATTTTTATCTTACTCATATTGTGTTATTACAACGACAAAAGTAGAAGAAAACCGAATGGAACAACAAAGAATTAAGTTAATTTAATCCAAATTAAGGTTTATCGGCTATAGCTGAGGTAATGTCATCTGCTATAATTGTCGCTAATTGAGTCTTATCATTATCAGTTTGTGCTGCAAGCCTTACCGATTGTGCCTTGATAGAACGCTCAAACAGATTACGCACATAACGCGCATTGCCAAAATCTTTACCTTTATTGGCAACACATTGCTCAAAATGTCGTCTTAGGGCTTGCTCTCCTTCATCCTGTAGAATATAGTCATACCGCTGCAGCATACTTAGGAAAATCTGTTCTAGCTCTTCGGCGGTATAATCCTCAAAATGAATGTAACGATTGAATCTAGAACGCAAACCAGGATTAGACTCAATAAACTGCTGCATCTCGTCTTCATAGCCAGCTAAAATAACCACTAACCTGTCACGGTTATCCTCCATTCGTTTCACCAATGTGGCAATAGCCTCCTTGCCGAAATCTTCATTTCCTGCTCCAACGAGTGAATAGGCCTCATCAATAAACAGCACTCCATCAAGGGCACTATCAATGACTTTGTTGGTCTTAACAGCAGTCTGACCCACATATTCAGCGACAAGGCCCGAGCGGTCGGTCTCAACAAGATGACCTTTTTGCAAGATACCCAATTCCTTATAAATCCCCGCAACAATCCGCGCCACAGTTGTCTTACCAGTTCCTGGGTTACCCGTAAAAACACAATGATAGGAAATCGGAGGCGTCTTCATTCCCGCTTCTTCACGACGACGATTGACCTCAATAAAATTCTTAAGTTCTGTGATTTCTTTCTTAACTTGGTTCAGCCCTATCATTTCCTGCAAATCCTCCATCGTTCCTAGAGGTTCAGCCTTAACATCCGTTTCATCTTTATTATCTTGCTTTTCAGAATCCTCTTCATCATCCTTTGCACGTTCTATCAAATCTTTTAGAAAAGCTTTCGATGTCTCATTTTCTCCTGTTATGTCTATGACTGTACGAGCAAAGTGAAAAAGAGCATTGCGTGTTTTCTTCAGATAACGTTTCTCTTGACGAGAATACACAATAATCAACACAAGAGAGAATTCATCAAATCCTTTGGCAGAGATTTTTACGTCTGTTTGATTCTTATAGATATCTAGCATGTCCTCATAATTGTCGCGCATTGCAGCAGTAAGGCCATCATCGTATTTAATCAATTCCCTGAATGACTTATAGTTATTAGTTTCATAATCTTCTTGTAATGTCTTAACTATTGCAAGCAAAAGTTGTCCCTCTGGTTCAAATAAATTAATTTCGACATCAAAGCCCAAATGTTCATAGACATAAGCAATATCTTTTGCAAGTAAAAGCTTAAGCGTGTCATAGAATTTGTCCATGTCATACTCACCTTCAATGGTATTCTTATCATTAGCACGCTCAAACAAATATTGCCTCATCTCTCTATTAGCACTTATGAGATGACATAATTTCAGCAATTCCTTAACACTGGCTTTTATACCGTTAAATTCATCGGCAGTGACTTGTATTTCATAGTCTGTATGATCTATTCTATCTCCAAACAAGTCATCTTCGTCATCGTCATTATCCAGATCGTCATCGTCATCATTATCATATTCAGTATCATAATTCTCAGATATCGAATTCTGAATAGAGTTATCAGAAGACTTTATTAGAGGCGTGATGTCATCATCTGATTTTGTAGCTGAAGCCGACTCATCGTTATTATTAGCCTGAGTTAAAGCGACAACAACAATGATGAACGATGGAATGAAAAGCAGGAGAAAAGTAGACCAGTCCCCATCTTGGACACCGCCTATAAAAGAACCTATTAAAAGCACGAGAAAACCCCAGCCCCAGCATCCACAACCTTCACTATTACCAAAAGATAACACCATAATAATAATTATCAAATAATGAGTGACTCATTCATAGTATAAAACGAAAGCAAAATTAATCATTAGTTTCAACATAACCAAAACAGAAAAAGAAAATTCCGATTAGGGCTTTACATTAAACACATAGATTCAATTCTGAACATTTTTCTTAAAAGTATCTAAAAAATTGGGCGGGATGAAAAAAAAATGCGAAATTTGAAGTTTGAAACTAAAATAGACCACTACCGGAATGAGAAAATATATCATTTTAAGCCTACTGGTGGCGATGCTGCTGGCACCCGCCACGATGGACGCGCGCAAGAAAAAAGACAAGAAGATGGAGAAACGCGGCGTCAATGTCGAGAATGTCATCGCCGACGTTGAACAGCCCATGCGCGAGGTCGCCATCACCAACCCGGCACAGCAACTGTACGGCGAATGGGACATCGTGAATCTGCGCAAGAAGAAAGTCTATACGCTGGAGCGTGCCTACCTGTATCTGGATTTTGCCGGAGGCAACAAGGTGTATGGCAACAACGGCTGCAACACCATTAACGGCAGATTCCAGCTGAGCGGCAACAACCTGAAGTTTGAGGATTTCATCTCCTCGGGCGAGTCATGCCGCAACGTCACCAACGAGAAGACCATCATGCACGCCCTCGCCGACGTGCGCCGCTTCACGCTTGAAACACAATACAATGCGCAATACCTGAACCTGATGAACTCCAAGGGTGTGGTCATCATGGTGCTCAAGCGTCACAACCTCGATGCCATGAACGGTGCCTGGCTCATCAAGGAGCTCAACAGCGAGAAGGTGGACGAGCTCAACATGCGCGTCGTGATTGATGCCGTCATGCAGACCATCCACGGCGACACGGGCTGCAACATCATCAACGGCATCATCACACTCGACCCCACCAAGGACATGGCCATCCAGTTCGAGGACCTGCACTCGACCGAGCACGACTGCGAAAACATCGACTTTGAGACGGACTTGCTGCTCGCGCTGGAAACTACCGAGTCGTGCAAGCGCATCAACGAGCAAGAGATGGCACTGCTCGACAACAAGGGCAAAATCGTCATCGTGCTGCAACGCATCAACCTGCGCTAAACCGGGCCTCACGCTAAGGCGCAAAGACGCTAAGGTTTTTTCATACAACAAAGACAACGTTGAACAACAAAAACAACATTTAATTATGCATCCGCGTTCATACCCCACGCTAAGACGCTAAGGTTTTTTTGAGGCATGCGCATTGTAGGGCCTCACGCTAAGGCGCTAAGACGCTACGTTTTTTTGAGGCATCCGCATCGTAGGGCCTCACGCTAAGGCGCTAAGACGCTAAGATTTATATTTAGCATCCGCACTCGGTTGCTGCCGGCATGTTTAACGAATTACACTAATAACATCCGCGTTCCATCTTCTGGAACGCGGATGTCTATTTTGTAAGCGTTAGGTTTTAAAAGACAAGAGAAACAAAAGCACAAATAAATTATATTGTATTGATAATCAATATATTGTATTTGTTGTATTTATTGTTTTCAAATTCTTAGCGCCTTAGCGTGAGGCTAAATGAGCGCGGATGCTCTCTAAACCCTAAACACTAAACTCTAAACTGCGAGCAACGCGAGCATTACTTGTTGAGGCGCTTGACGGTTGTGCGGGAGCCGTCGCTGTGGGTGGTAACGACGATATTGACGCCGTCCTGCGGGGTCTCGCTCATCACGCCGTTAGTGCTAATATACTTCACGTCAACGACCTGCTTGTCCACCACGTTTTCATCGACCGAAGCACACGAAATGATGGCCAGGGGATGAATCGTATAGTTGGTGAAGTAGTCCTCGTCGGTGGCGTGGATGCGGCGCATGGGGGTTTGACCGTAATTCTCCTCCCACACCTCATCGAGCGTGAAGACGCACAGCAGACCGTAGGAGAAGCCTTCCTTGGCAGCCATCTCGGCCTCGAGTGCGGGTGCGTAGTCAAAGTCGATTTTCACCGTCACGGTATCCTGTTCGCTGCACAGGTAAGGCTTGCCGTCACGATAGAAGAAGTAACCGTCGGCACGGCCCACCTCGTTGCCCAGAGCAGTCAGATAATCACTGCTCAAGTCATAGCGGAAGAGGTTCAGCGTGGGCAGTTCAGCGTCCTCGGCGGCAACAGGCGTGCTGTTCAGTACCAGACGCGGATTGGTCAAGCGGTCGGCAAGTTCACCCTTGACCGTACCGGGAGCGAGCACCTGCATATCGGCCATTGCATTGAACGCTTCCTCGTTGTCGGTGCAGTCGAGTGCAATCCAGTCGGGATACCATGCCATCCACTCGGCATAGCCCCAGTCGGCATAGGTGTCATAGTAAATCTCGCTGACATTGTCGGTCACAAAGACCAGCTTGCTATTCCCGGCATCCACAGCGGCAGCGACATACAGCGTGTCGTTGAGTTTGTACTGAGTGCCGTCCTCGCCCTCATAGAGAGCCTTCCACAGGGGCGCACCCGCATCGGCAGTGATGCTGATGGGATAGAGCTGGATGATGTCGTTATAGATATTGACCATACCCTCGATGCTATAGACCTCGGTCGGGTCCACCTCGGGGTAGTCGATGCCGAACTTGTTGTAACCCGCCATCGTAGCCTCGATGGGGTTACCTTCCTCGTCGGTCTCGCGGCTGGTGATGGTGAAATTGCCGCGCTCGTCGATGTCGCTCAGGCGCACACCGTCAAAGAACACCTTGTAGTTCACCCATTCCTCTTCGGAGTCAGCGATATAGGCGAGGCCGCCCGTACAGTCAAACGGCGAGTAGTAGTCCTCGTCGAGGATGTTCTTGGCATTCTTGAAATGGGCAGGATTGGTCACTTCGACCAAGCCTTTATAGGTGGCCTTCTTGCCGGTCCAACCAGCGGGGATGACAGCGCCCAACGCGTACTCCTTGCCCGTGTTGCCGTAGATGAGTCCTGCAAAAGCGTCACCCTCCTCGTTGAGTTGCATCACCCACAAGTAGTTCTCCCACTGATAGTTGACATACACGTCGCTGGTGAACTGGAATTCGGTGCCGTCGGGCAGCGCTGCCAGATGGTGAATCGAATCGAGTTTCTCGATATCGGGGTCGATGGGGTCTTCGGGATCGGGGGTAACGGGACCTTCACCGCTGGTCGTGACCACCAAGCTGGCGACCTGGGCATTCTTGGTGCCCACATGAGTCAACGTCACCGACGCTGCACTTCCCGTCCAGGTGCCCACGGCACCGCTGGCGCTATAGTCACCCACGCTGGCGATGAGGTCAAAGTTGGACGTGTTGGCGGCATTGACAGTGATGCCCGTGATGCTGCCCTCGGCCACCGACAAGGTCACCGAGCCGTCCACATAGATGCGCAGCGTGAAACTGCCCTGCGAGTTCCAGATGCGCGTCGGAGTCGCGCCGTCGGTCGCCGACAGCGTCACACCGCCCACGGTCACTGCACCGGCAGGAGCGAGATTGGTTCCAGAGCCCTGGGCAGGCACTTCATAACCCATGGCAGTAATACCCTCGGCAGTCGAGAAGTCAAAGGTGACAACGGCTGCCTGCAATACGAAAAAGGCCGAAAAGGCCATCAAGAAAATCGAGAAAAAACGCTTCATTGCACACATTAATATTTTGTAGTGCAAAATTACTGCCTTACCGCCATATATACACAAGAGATACCCGAAAAAAGTTATCAACAAGCGCTACTTTTTTCGGGTATCATGAGAAGCTATGTCCTCGGGGGCTATTTGGTGAACAGAATGCCCTGGCCACCGATTAAAATGTTCTTGTCCTGATTCACCCAGAACGAGAACTGATTAAACATCAGCAATTCCTTGCCATTATCGACAATCAGCGGCTCGACATCGCCTTCAGTATTCCGTTCCCAATCCCGCTCCACAAACTGGCTCACCTTGATTTCGAAGCGATATTCGGGGTTTCCTCCTGGCAGTGTGGCCTCATCGGCGGAACCACGCAAATGCGACGGGCTGATAACGATGATGACCTTGTCACCGTTATCCATGACTGTGCCTGTCGTCTTGTCTAAGTTAAAGCCCACATAGTACATGCGGGAATAGCCCTGCGGTATCGTGACGTTATTAATCAAGTCATTATTATGATAGCCACCATAGCCTCTGCTGAAAGACACGCCATCGTGCAGACTGCCCTGCTTGGTAAGGTTGCCTGTGATGGCATCCTTGGCCAGCAGGTCACTCGTGCTGTTGTAACCGAAGTCTCGCTGCAGGTAGTCGAGTTTGCCATCAATCGAAGCGGCCACCGTAGTGTCAACGCTGTCGAGCCACTTCTCGTACTGGTCACCCGTGAGCGGCAGTTGCTTGACTCCCGATGCGGCAAAGGCCTTACGTGCCTCGCTCTGCAGCTCGCGCTGGGTGATGTTGGGGATGGACTGCGGACCCACCGAGATGAGGAACAGCACTGCGGCAAACGAAGCGGGAATCCACCAGATGCGCTTGTTGCGGGTGATGAGCAACCCGATGCACACCACATAGCACCAGAGGTTGAACACCGCCAGATACAGGCGGCTCACCGTGATGCCGTAGTCACTCAGGCGGCGACCGATAGCCACCGTCATCAGCGCCAGCAACGGCAGCATCGCCAAGGGCAGCCAACGGGTCACGGTCTTGAAGAAAGAATTGCCCTGCTCAAGCTGCAACGGATAGGTGAGATAAAGCAGAATCACCAGACCCACCATGCTGGCTGTCACCAGATAACTCACCCACCCCACGGGCAACTGCCATGAGAACAGAATCTTGGCGGCATAGATATAGAGCGTCGCCATGTATAACAACAGGAGCGGGATGAACAGGTATTGCACCACACCCTTGAAGAAACCGGAATAGGATTGAACCTCGCGCACGCGTTTCTCCTCACCAGCTGGAATGAGATTCATGAACAATAGCGGTGCCAACAGCAGCATGCACACCGTGGGGATGCTGCCAAACACGCTGTCTGAAACCTGTACATCGAAAAGCCATTCCAGCGACTGGGCAAACAGAATCAGTCCTAACGTGAGCACTCCACCAACGAACAATCCGGCGATGATGGCAACCATGGTCTGCAACGAGAAGTACCAGAACGGCACATCGTCTCCCTTGCGGTAAAATGACAGCAGGAACACCGACAGCACCATGGTCACCACAGTGGCGGTCACAGCGTCAAACTGCGGCAGCGAGAAGCGGTCAAACTGCCCCAGATAAAACGAAATCCCCAGCCAGGCGGCATGGACCAGCACCTGGGTAAGCACAGCGACCGAGCGACGCTTGAAGTCCTCGGTAAGCAACTGCAGGGACACGCCCAGCACAGCACCGGTTGCAGGATAGAAGATATAGAAGAACTGCCACTTGTCGGTCACCTTGCCCCCATGAATGAGGAACAGCACAAAGCACGTGAGGAAGACCAGCAGCAATACCGACACGGGAAAACGACGGCAGCTCCGCCCGAACTGTTTAATCCAAGCGCTGAGAGAAAAATTCTTGAACAATGCCATACTTATATTTCTTATAACCAGATTATACCTCTATAACGTGAAAAAACGTGTAAAATTGCCAGCCCGAGCACCAAAAACACGGCACCCTACAGCCCAGCGCCGACAGCCGCCAAAAAAGCGCCTGCAACAACTCTCGCGGCTGCAGTCCGGCGTGAGATTACTTTGGCTAAAAAATCAATCACACCTAATAGTAGTAAAAAAGTTAAAAATGAGTTGCAACTCTATATGAAATCTTCTAGTTTAAATCATAGAATCCCCTTTAAACTGATAAAAAGTCATAAAATACACAAAAATTTGCTGATTTTGAATATTCATTGTAATTTTGCGATACCAAAAACAGTATGGCGGCTTGTCGCTCGTTAACAATATGGTTGCGAGAGGAAAGTCCGGGCAACGCAGAGCATCACATTTCTTAACGGGAAGCTGTGGGAGACCGCAGGGTTAAGGTGACAGAAAACAACCGCCGCATGAGCGGTAAGGGTGAAAAGGCGGGGTAAGAGCCCACCGGGCACTGTGGTGACACAGCGCGCCGCACCACCTGTGAGTTGCAAGTTCATGTATACCGGCATCTAAGGGCTGCTCGTCCATTGCCGGGGGGTAGAACGCTATACTGGCGCAGCAATGCGTCAGACAGATAAATGACAGGCACCGGCCTACATGGCCGGCACATAACCCGGCTTACAGCCATACTGTCTTTTGTTTTTCATGTATCACCAGTGGATGACATTGGATAACGATGGCTTATTTAATCATTTATGTAACCAAAATATGGCAAGAAAAGAAGAATTAGAACGCTTGTGGCTGCGCACGACAGATTATCTGTTCAACCAACGTCCCGCCTTTGAGCGGCAGGGCGCACACGGTTACAAGCCTGGGCTTGGAACCAGCATTGCTCTTGCCAAATTGTACAAGGAGCCTTATCGACAATACCGCACTATCCACATCGCTGGCACCAATGGCAAGGGCTCAACGGCACACATGCTGGCCTCCTGCCTACAGAAGTGCGGTTATCGCGTGGGACTCTTCACCTCGCCCCACATGGTGGACTTCAGAGAACGCATCCGCGTCAATGGCAAGAAAATCAGCCGCAACTTCGTGATACAATGGGTCGCCGACTACCAGAAAAATAAACAAAAGAAACTCGGGGACATCGAGCCGTCATTCTTTGAACTGACCTCGACAATGGCATTTGACTATTTCGCATGGCGCCATGTCAACGTGGCTGTCATCGAGACAGGACTGGGCGGCAGGCTCGACAGCACCAACATCATCACGCCCGACCTGAGCATCATCACCAACATCGGTTTGGAACATCAACAGTTCCTGGGCGACACACTCGCCGACATTGCCCGAGAGAAAGCCGGTATCATCAAGCACGGCCAGCCCGTGGTCATCGGTAACGCCCACGGCATCGTTCGCATGGTGTTTGAAAGAACCGCCAAGCGGTTGTATTCCAACATCACGTTTGCCGAAGACGAGCCTCAGGTCATCAGCTCCAAACACGCCAACGGGATGCTGCAACTCAACACCCGGGACTATGGCGCCATCAACTGTGACCTGACGGGTGACTACCAAATCGAGAACATCAACACGGTGCTCACCGCCTTGAGAGTACTCAAGCAAGGCAAATACCGCATCAAGGACCAGGACGTCAAAGAAGGGCTTGCCCATGTTGCCGAAACCACGGGCCTGATTGGACGCTGGATGAAACTCGGCGACAAGCCGCTCACCATCTGCGACTCGGCACACAACGTAGCAGGCATCACCGAAGCCATGCACCAGCTCACCCACGAGGAGTATGACCAGTTGCACATGGTCATGGGATTCATGGCCGACAAGGACGTCGATGGCATCCTCCAGTTACTGCCTAAGAAAGCCACCTACTATTTCACACGGGCACAGACCCCGCGAGCCCTGCCCATCCAGGACCTGATGACCAAGGCAAATGAACATGGCCTGAAAGGCTCTACTTATAATAATGTGAGCGAGGCGCTCGACGCCGCACGCCAAGCAGCCCACCCCAGGGACTTGATTTACATAGGTGGCAGCATGTATGTCCTTGCCGAGCTGTTCCAAGCCATCGCCAAGGACAAGGACAACGACGACTGATGTCGTCCCTCCCCAATTTCAATCCTACTAATAGAATAAACCATTAGTAAAAAAACTGCCACAGCGACTTAACTGGCTGTTGCAAGACTACACTTGAATCAATTATCATCAGTCCAGCGGTTATAGTTCAGGCATTTGAACTATAACCGCCTATCTTTTACCCCAACAATTCCAAGGAGCTGTTTTTGTTGCATTTTTTCTTTAATTTGATAAATAATTATTATATTTGTGGCGTAAAGATGTGGGCGTGCCCCACTGCCGAGCCTATAGACCAGACGAAAGCGTGTTGTCATCTGCTGGCAGACAAAGTCCCTGCGCTTTCAATGACGAATCCTTTAATGCCAAATTCGGGGGACAACAAGAGGCAACGAACACTATGCTTATGAAAAATTTGTTACTATCTCTCATGTTTCTGCTGCTCACAGGGCTGGCAGCAGCGGCGGCCACCAGTTATGGTTTCAAAGTGGGCAACGTGGAGGTCACAACAGCCAACTATAACAACGTGACAGGTAATGACATCATTACCGGCACTGTGAGCTACAACCCATCAACAAATGTGTTGACGCTCAATAATGCCAGTATCTCCTGCTCCAACAGTGGTGAATATGCCATCCACAACATCAACCGTCCAGGATTGGTCATTAAATGTGTAGGAGACTGCTACCTGAGTACTCAAAGGTCCTACACGATTAACATGGAAAAAGGCACCACGATTGAGGTCACCAGTGGCAGCACGGTGTATGTTTCGTTGTACAATTCCAATAGTTCTGATTTGGCAGTCTTCTACAGCAACAATGTGCCAGTAACAATCAAAGGGCCAGGGTTTATGAATGTAAATGCCGAAACAAGTGAGACTTCATCTGAGCCCAAAGCTTTCAAGGGAAGCGGAAAAACAAGTTCGAGCACCTTGACATTTGAGAACATAGAGGCCTACGTCATTACACCGGGAACGACGCTGATGGGTTTCAACAATGTCAAGTTTAATGCCAACAGTGATGTGAAATTCATTAGCGGAAGCAACTATTACAACTTTTTCAACATCGGTTCCCTGACATTCAATGGCAACGAGGCGATTGTCCAGCCGGCAGATGCTTATTTGGGTTCCAGTGGTTATTTGGTTCACGATGAACCTTATGTTCACATTACCAACAACTACGGCGTCATCCTGAGCACAGCCAACTTTCCCGATGCCAACTTCCGCACTTACATGAGGTCGGGGCATGCTGAACAGTACCTCACCCCGAGCGAGTTGCAGAACCTGACTTCACTGAATGTTTCACACAAGAGTATCTCCTCGTTGAAGGGAGTCGAGAAACTCATCTATCTGAAAAATCTCATGTGCTACAACAACTCCATCGAAGACCTTGATGTGAGTAGCAACACCAGGCTGGAATACCTGGACTGCGACAACAACCGACTGACCTCGCTCACGCTGCCCCCAGCCTCAAATTCGCCTTTGCGGCAAATCCGCTGCGCTTCCAACGATTTCACATCATTGTATATCACCGACCGCCCCAACCTGACCGCGCTCGATGCGTCCAACAACACGTCAATGCTAGTGTTCAACTGCAGTCGCAACAAGCTGTCATCACTCGACGTGACGGGGTGCTCGGCGCTGACAGAGTTTCAGTGCTACGGCAGCAACCATACAGTTACCACGCTGAACCTGGCGGGCACCACCGGACTGACCCTTCTGGACTGCTCTTACTGCTCAAAACTGTCCACAATCACCAACCTGGAGAGTTGCACATCTATGGAAAGACTTCTGTGCTACTACACCGCCATCTCCAGTTTGAGCGCTGTCAGCAACATGAGCAATCTGAAATACCTTGACTGCGAGGGCACTCAGATCACCAGTCTCAATGTCTGCGGCAAGAGACAGCTCACCACGCTCTACTGCATGAATAACTCCCAGTTGAAGGAACTTTATTGCTATAATTCAGCTTTAACGCTCCTTGATTGCACGAACTGTCCTGCCTTGGAGACGATTAAGTGTTGGGGCAACTCATTTACTACGCTCAACATGACCGGGAACACCGCATTGACCTACCTGGATTGCGCACCCAACGCCAATCTTACAACCATCACCAGCCTGTCGAACTGCAAAGCAATGGAAACACTCATCTGCTACAGTACATCCATCAGCGACTTGAGTGACGTAGCCTATATGACCAACTTGGATTTATTGAACTGCAACAGCACCAAATTGACATCGCTCACCATAAGAGACAAGAGCAAGCTGACCGCAGTTTATTGCCACAGCAACCCACAGCTCACTGACCTCACCGTCACCAACTGCCCGAAGCTGAATGTCCTGGGTTGCCACGACTGCACTGACTTGACCGACCTCAGCTGTTACATGAATGACCTGACCACTATCGATGTGTCAGGCAACACGGCATTGGTCCAAATTCTCGCCCATGGCAATGACAACCTGAGCAAAATCGAGGGATTATCCAACTGCAAGGAACTCGAGACCCTTGAAATCTCGGACTGCGACTTCAGCAGCATCGATCTTTCAGGCTTAACCAAGCTATCCTCTCTGTATTGCGACGGCAACAAGCTGACATCGCTCAACGTGTCGGCACTGACGTCGCTCACGACCCTCTACTGCTTTGGCAACCAGTTGAATTCGCTCAACGTCCCTAATAAGACTAATCTAACTTATCTGTATTGCCAAGGCAACAAGCTGATGTCGCTCAACGTGCAAGGGTGCTCCAAACTTCGCACGCTCTTATGCGAAACCAACAGGCTGACTTCGCTCAACGTGCAGGGCTGCACCGCGTTGAAGACGCTCCGCTGCTACCAGAACCAGATTTCCGGTGCGGGTATGACCACACTCGTCAACAGCCTGCCCACGCGCACGGCTAGCGACCCAGGCGAATTCTACGCGATTTACGATACCAACGAGGGCAACAGGATGACCGCCAGCCAGATTACCACAGCCAAGAACAAACTCTGGCCGCCCTTGTACGACAACGGCTATGACTGGGTTGTGTTCACGGGCACCTTCATTGGCGATGTCAACAATGACGGCACGGTGAACATCAGCGACGTGACAGCGCTCATCGACCTGCTGGCGGGCAGCAACCCCAGCAGCAATACTGCTGCCGACGTCAACTACGACGGCGTTGTCGACATCGGTGACGTCACTGCGCTCTACGACAAGCTCCTGAGCAGCAATTGACATGAAAACGGGCTAACGCCCACCTGTGCAGCCCAGCTACTGCTAGCCCTGCACACACATGACAGCATTTAACACCGAGG
The DNA here is from genome assembly GCA_902800715.1 of uncultured Bacteroidales bacterium. Classification (GTDB taxonomy): domain Bacteria; phylum Bacteroidota; class Bacteroidia; order Bacteroidales; family Muribaculaceae; genus Sodaliphilus. The sequence goes on along the minus strand of CADCFN010000013.1, from coordinate 79,267 downwards.
TGTGGCGCTCTGCGGCTTGCGGGGTGCCACATCTTATATTTACTAGGGTCGGAGCTCGTTTTTGGCAGTGACAAAATGTCATTAATTGTTATCATGAGCAGGTGCAATGCAAAACTAATTAAAAAGTCACGGCAATGCTATTAATTTATTTTAAAAAAAGTGGCACAGATATTGCCAGTGTCATTTTTAGTTGTACTTTTGGCACAGCATTTGAAAAGTTAAATTTAACACTTTGAAAATTTAAAAACAACAATAATTTAACAATAAACTGACACATGAAGAAAAATTTGAAATTAGCGATTATGCTCGTGGCTGCGTCGGTTTTAGGCTCGGCAGCAACCATGATGGCAACAAGCGAGTTGCAAAAGAAAGGTGTCATTACCGACACATATGTATTGAACAAGGAGAGCAAGACCACCGACGATGGTTTTGTTAAGTCCGCATCTCGCCCCGTGGACTTGAGCCGCGACTTTACCGACGTCGCCGAGAACACCATCAACTGTGTAGTCAGCATCAAGAATCTTGCCACGCCCAAGCAGAACTACTACCAGGGCGGCTTTATTGACCCGTTTGAGTTCTTCTTCGGCCCCGGCTTCGGCGGTGGTAACGGACAGGGACAACGCAAACAGCAAGAACAGCAGAAGAGCGAGCCTCAAGCCATCGGCGCAGGCTCGGGCGTAATCATCAGCTCTGACGGCTATATCGTGACCAACAACCACGTGATTGACGGCGCCGAGAAACTCGAGGTCACCCTCAACGACAACCGCCAGTTCAACGCCACAGTGGTGGGCACCGACGAGAAGACCGATATCGCGCTCATCAAGATTAACGCCAAGGATTTGCACGCCATCACCTTCGGCAACAGCGACGCTGTCAAACCCGGCCAGTGGTGTGTGGCAGTGGGTAACCCCTTCGGCTTCAACTCCACCGTTACCGCCGGCATCATCAGCGCCAAGGCCCGCGGCATGAGCGACAACAGCCGCAACAACAACGGCATCAAGGCGTTTATCCAGCACGATGCTGCCGTCAATCCCGGCAACTCGGGAGGCGCACTGGTGAACACCGCCGGTGAGCTCATCGGCATCAACACGATGATTTATTCCCAGACGGGTAACTACAGCGGCTGCTCGTTCGCCGTGCCCAGCAACACCGTCAAGAAGGTCATCACCGACATCAAGCAATATGGCACCGTGCAGCGTGCAGTGCTCGGCATCCAGTACACTGAGCTGACCGCCGAGAAAGCCAAGGAGGAGAAAATCACCGCCACCAACGAGGGCATCTACGTAGCTAAGGTCACCGACCGCGGTGCTGCCAAGGAAGCCGGCCTGCAAGAGGGCGATGTCATCGTGAAGCTCAACGGCTCCCGCGTCAAGGACAGTGGCGAGATGCAGGAAGAGATGAACAAGCTGCGTCCTGGCGACAAGGCCGAGGTCGAGTACTACCGCGACAACAAGCTGCGCCACACCACCGTCACCTTCAAGAACGACCAGGGCAACACCAAGATGACCAAGCAGAGCGATGTCATGTCGCTGGGATGTGCCTTCACCGAGCTGAGCAAGGAAGACAAGGAAGACCTTGCCATCTCCAAGGGCCTGAAGGTGGTCGGCATCAAGGCAGGCAAGTTCAAGAGCGCCGGCATCCGCGACGGCTTCATTATCACCGACATCAACAACATTCCTGTTGACTCGCGCGACGATGTGGAGAGCATCTACAACCAGATCATGCGCAGCAGCGACGCCGACAAGGTGATGTTCATCACCGGCTTCTACCCCACCGGCAAGAAGGTTTACTACGCTGTTGACCTGAGCGACGACGAGGATTAAGACAACTTTTTCATTCCATAGCACGTTTTAGGAGATGGGGCATTTGCCTCATCTCCTTTACGTTTAATCACCCTGCAGCAAGCGCAAAACAGGGCGAAAAACATGAAAATACGTTTTCGCTGCATAATGGCATCAAACTAAGCAATTCTATGATTTTCAACTTTTTTTCAAAAAAAATTTACTGAAAATAGTTAGATTTCAAAAAAAAGTATTATCTTTGCATCTGAATATTAACCCCTAATTCTTGAATCATTATGAGAGGAGGACCTAGACCCGGAGCCGGTAGACCCAAAATTTATGGAAAGCGAGTGCAGTTATCTATCCTGATTTCAGAGGAAACCAAGGACAAATTGAAACAAATTTCAACTGCCAAAAAGAAGCCACTGGCAGGCATTGTCGAGCAACTCATCATCGACGAATATGGAGAGATGATGGCGTAATGGGAACATGAAGCCCCCCATAAAGCCAAACGCACATCGATAAGCCTAAAACCCAGATATCTAGAAGAACCGCTTTTCATTGCACGCTCTACCCAACGCCGCTACCCTGTACCGGCGGGATTTGTTGTGTGGGTTGGTGAGTGAACCAATCCCCCCGTGTGGAAGCCAAAGAAATTTGGCACGCTTTTTGCTGTATATTGATATCATGCTGTGGTTTTCACGCCTGAAATGATGGGTGAAACACACGATAACCCCAACGTGAACACAGCAAACCATTGAATTCAAAAAAATATTGTCTGTTTTTTGAAAATATTTTTTGACTGTTGAAAAATTTGTTGTATCTTTGCACGCTTAAATTCTACATAAGTTAGATGAGACAACTTAAAATTACAAAATCCATTACTAATCGCGAGAGCGCTTCGCTCGACAAGTACCTTCAAGAAATTGGCCGCAAGGAGCTGATTACAGTCGATGAAGAAGTCGAGCTGGCACAGCGCATTCGTCAAGGTGACCAAGCAGCGCTTGACAAGCTTGTCAATGCCAACCTGCGCTTTGTCGTTTCTGTCGCAAAACAGTATCAGAACCAGGGATTGAGTCTCCCCGACTTGATCGACGAGGGAAATCTGGGCCTCATCAAGGCAGCGCAGAAATTCGACGAGACACGTGGCTTCAAGTTCATCTCCTATGCTGTGTGGTGGATTCGTCAATCCATCCTTCAGGCCCTTGCCGAGCAGTCTCGCATTGTAAGGCTGCCGCTCAACCAGGTGGGTTCGATCAACAAGATCAGCAAGGCCCAGTCCAGGTTCGAGCAGGAGCATGAGCGTCGTCCGTCGGCCGAGGAACTCGCCGAGCGCCTCGACATCCCCGTTGACAAGATTAGCGACACGATGAAAGTGTCGGGACGTCATGTCTCGGTCGATGCACCCTTCGTCGAAGGCGAGGACAACAGCCTGCTGGATGTGCTGCCCAACAACGACTCTCCCATGGCCGACTCCACCCTCAACCAGGAGTCGCTCGCCAAGGAGGTGAACCGAGCATTGGACCAGCTCAACCCGCGCGAGAGGGACATCTTGAAGATGTTCTTCGGCATCGGCTGTCAGGAAATGACGCTCGAGGAGATTGGCGCCAAGTTTGATTTGACACGCGAACGCGTTCGCCAAATCAAGGAGAAAGCCATCCGCCGCCTGAAAGGCCAGAAGAGCAAACTGCTCAAGGCCTATTTGGGATAACACGATTCTTATTAGCAAAAAGTCTCAGGCTGCCTCACAAGGGCAGCTTTTTTTATTACCCATTCCCAAGACCATGCCCGAAAAGGCCTATTTGCATGGCAATCAACACGAAAAAAGCCCGAAAAATTGCAGGTATCAGAATTTGATTGTAATTTTACCACTTCAAAGCAGTCTATGAACCGCCCCATGGCTTATAATACTGCTCTGAGCAACATAGTATTTTTCTTTTTTGCGGCAAAAGTATATTTATCAATAACCATTAATGATCTGAAAAATGAAAAAGATTTTAACGCTAGTTTGCATGCTCATGCTGTGCATGGGCGTGGGCAACGCACAGACTCATCAGGGCGAGAGCGCCGCTGGCCTACAGCTGGTGTACGGCAGTGAAATCAAGAATCTGGGTATCGGCATCAGGTACCAGTATGGCATCCTAGACCAACTGCGTGCCGAAATCGGTATCAACTACTTCTTCGAGAAAAACCACATGTCGTGGTGGGACATCAACCTTAACGCCCATTACCTCGTGGGACTCTGGAATGAACAGCTGTACATCTACCCTATAGCTGGACTTAACTACACGATGGTGGACTTCAAGGGCGAACTCGACGACAAGGGCGAGAAAAACCATGTAGGTCTGAACCTGGGTGCCGGCGTGGAATATGAAATCACCAACCACTTCGGTGTCAGCCTTGAGTACCGCCACACCATCATCCGCAAGGTGGACCAGGGCGTCTTCGGGCTCGGTGTGAACTACAAGTTCTAAACCCCGCTCCAAACCCGATTACAAAACAAGCAGGACCGGCCCGTGAGGCTGGTCCTGCTTGTTTTGTGTCCCTAGTGTCACCGCAGCGGCATCACTCCATGGGCTGCAGCTTATCGATGGCACCGCTCACAAACGATGAGAAATCGTTCTCGTCCTCCTCCTCGTTGCCAAATCCGTCACCCGTCTTGATGGTACAGAGCGAGCGCAGCAATTCCAGCGAAGCGTTTGCCTTGGGCATGTTGGTGAAGAAGTGACCCTTGCCCTTGAAAATGTCCTCCAGACCGAACTCAAAGTAGCCGTTGATGCTATCATTGCGCGTCTGGGCAAAGATGCCCATCAATGCGGTGTTGAAGAATTCACGCACGGGCTTCATCTCGTAGGCATAACCCTCGGTCTGCTCATAGTCGAGCATCTTGAGGTAAAGAATGCCGTCAATCACACCGATGCGTATCATCTTGTTGTCATACTGGTAGATATACTCGTTCTCATACAGCTCGGGAGCCTGGCCCATCGCGTTGGCAAAGGTGCTGATCTGCTTCACCACGCCATCGGGGTCGGTCGAGCGGGTGGCTATCACCATGTTCCATTCGCCCTCAAGGTGCGGGTCGCGCGCCAGACCGATGGTGAACGGGCCGTCGACGGTCGAGATGATGCTCGCCAGGTCAATGCGGCCGATGTAGGGAATCTTGCCAAACATGCTCAACAACTGCTGAATCTGTTTCAGCTTGACGAAGTTGTCACCCTTGACGCTCATGGTGAAGATGTAGTCCATCGAGTTGGGGATAGCCTTGAGGACGTCCTCGTTGGGCTTGCCCAGCGTGGAGTTGAGCAACTGTGCATATTCGCTGTTCTCGGCAGCTTGGATGCTGGTCGACATCTCGACACGCTCTTTATCCAGGCTGATATTGCAGACCACAGCATCAATGTCGCTCTCGGTGAAAATCTCGATGAGCGGCATCTTCTGGGACAACTCGCGATACACATCGCTCTTGCCCAGGATGGTTTTCAGCCCCTTGCCCTGCATCCAGGCATTGATGGCGGCATCGTCGTTATGCAGTATCGACTTGACGTCTTTATTATCGGTGATGCTGGTCGCCGTCATCGACAGGATGCCCTTGGCGGCCTTGGCGGCACGCGATGCCTCCATCGCCTTGTTCACCGTACCGATGAGGAGCACCTTGCCGTCGATGGCATACAGGTTATCCTTGACGTACATGCAATCCAGACCCTCGACCTTCTCAAAGTCGCCGCCCACACGCATCGCCAGCGTCTTGCGGGCCTTGGCAGGATCATCAAGGGCGGCAAGGAACACGCGCCCGAAGGTCTTGACCGTGAAGAACAAGTAGGCCTTGCTGTCGGTGTCGATGCCCATCTGGGGCAGGTCGTTGAGCAGCACGCACAACGGCGACGTGTCATTGTCGTCGACCACCTGCTGCAGCGACTTGGGCAACACAATGCGGTCGTCATCGAGCATTCCGGCCTGCTTCAGAATCTCGGGGACATCAAAACTAACCACTCCCGTAGCATCGGCAGGAATCATCTTCTCAAGACTATCACTGGCACAGCCTGTCATCAAGAACACGAGCAGTGCGAGCGACCAAAACTTCAACCATTTCATGGCCATTTTTAAGCGATTGTATTAACAATAAATTGGGTTATCGGTCTAACTATCGGTTCAAGAGGATATACACCTCCGAACACAGGCACAAAATTACGACATATTAGGGAGATAACAAGCAAAATATGCAACAACTTTTTTCGGGAAATGAAAAATGAAAGTATCATTCTATACCCCAAAACTCATCGCCGTTGATAAGAATTAGTAGTATTTGAAAAAATTAACTAAACAATAACGATTAATTCAAAATATTGAACTAAATTTGGACATCAAAACCATAAAAACAAGTAGAACCTGTTCAGGAGAGCCTTAAGCGCCTGAATATTAAAAACGAAAGACTATGAATGATATTTCTGAAATTCTTCGTGAACTGCTGGACCGTTACAGCAACACGCCCGAGCTAGACCAGGAATTTGAGAGAATGAGACGAGAAGTTGATGGCTTCGAAGACGACTATGCTGCCTGGTGTGAAGACAATGGCTATAGTATCAAGGATGGCTACCTCGATTTCATCAACGAGATTGTTGAGTCTCAAGATTCATACTGGGACAATTATCAAGAGTTCGGAAATAATATCTAATTCGCTTTGTTCGTTTAACAACTCAGTATATTACCTTAACCGATAAAACTACGATACACACTACAATAGATGCACCCAACTGAAAGAAACCGCAGCTTTGCTGCCGAGTGGGATTGCCAGGACGGCATTCTCATTGCTTGGCCTCACGCCGGCACCGACTGGGCTTATATGCTCGACGAGGTGACGGCTTGTTATGTGCAACTCACCAAGGCCATCCTGCAGGACGACGATGAGCGGCTGGTCATCGTGGCTCCCGATGCCGATGACGTGCGCGCTGCCATAGGCACCGATGCCGACTGGAGTCGCATCACCATCGTCGAACTGCCCACCAACGACACTTGGGTGCGTGACTACGGACCCATCGCCCTATGGCACGAGGGCAAGATGACGCTTGCCGACTTCACCTTCAATGCCTGGGGCATGAAGTTTGCCGCCGACTGCGACAACCTCGTCACATCGCGTCTGGACGAGCGTGGCGTGTTCAACATGCCGGTGCTCAACTACCGCGACCTGGTGCTCGAGGGCGGCTCAATCGAGACCGACGGCAACGGCACCGTGATGACCACGACCTGTTGCCTGACCGCCCCCAACCGCAACGACGCCATGAGCCGTGAGCAAGTGGAACAGGTGCTGTTGGAGCGGCTGGGGTGCGTCAAGATGCTGTGGCTCGACCACGGCGCCCTCACGGGCGACGACACCGACGGGCACATCGACACGCTGGCACGCTTTGCTCCCGGCGGCGTAATCCTCTACACGGGCTGCGATGACCCTGACGACGAGCACTTCGAGTCACTGATGCAAATGGAAGAAGACCTCAAGGCGTTCACCGACGCCAAGGGCGACCATTACCACCTCATCAAGCTGCCGTTACCCGATGCCATGTTTGATGAGATTTCGCGCTTGCCTGCTACCTATGCCAACTTCCTGGTGACCAACCATCAGGTGCTGGTGCCCATCTACGGACAGCCCGAAAAAGACCTCATGGCGTGCCAACTCATCGGCGACGCCTTCCCTGGCCGCAAGGTCACGGGAATCGATTGTCAGGCGCTCATCTGCCAGCACGGCTCCCTGCACTGCGCCACCATGCAGCTGCCAAAAGGCGCCCTCACCAATCACTAATCTCTAATTACTAATCTCTAGTCATGAAAATAGGAATCATACAACAACGCAATAGCAGTGACGTCACCGCCAACCGCCAGTCGCTCATCAGCAAAATCAAGAAACTTGCCACAATGGGCGCACAACTCGTCGTCCTGCCCGAGCTGCACGACTCGCTCTACTTCTGCCAAGTGGAGAATGTGGACAATTTTGACCTCGCAGTGCCCATTCCTGGCGATGTAACCCGTGAATATGCCGACGTGGCACGCCAATGCCACATCGTGCTGGTGACCTCGCTGTTCGAGAAACGCTCGACGGGCCTCTACCACAACACGGCGGTGGTATTCGACACCGACGGCAGCGTGGCGGGACAGTACCGCAAGATGCACATCCCCGACGACCCTGCCTACTACGAGAAATTCTATTTCACGCCAGGCGACCAGGGCTTCATACCCATCGAGACGTCGCTGGGCAGACTGGGCGTGATGGTATGCTGGGACCAATGGTACCCTGAGGGCGCACGACTGATGGCGATGCGCGGTGCCGAACTGCTCATCTACCCCACCGCCATCGGCTACGAGAGCAGCGACACACCCGAGGAGCAGGAACGCCAACGCGAGGCCTGGACCACCGTGCAACGCGGCCATGCCGTCGCCAACGGCCTCCACGTCATCACCGTGAACCGCGTGGGCCATGAACCCGACCCGTCGGGCCAGACCAAAGGCATCCAGTTCTGGGGCAGCAGCTTTGTTGCCGGTCCACAGGGCGAACTCATCTACCGCGCTCCCAACGACAGCGAGGATCTGTTGGTCATCGACATCGACATGCAACGCAGCGAGCAGGTGCGCCGCTGGTGGCCCTTCCTGCGCGACCGCCGCATCGAGTGCTACAGCGACCTCGACAAGCGTTTCCTGGACTAACGAAAAGCAAACTACGAATTACGCGAATTAAACGAATGGCTTCCGCCCGGTTCGTAAAATTCGCGTAATTCGTAGTTTATTCAGGAAACTGATCAGGCCTCGCCTTCGTCCTTGGGACCGCCAAAGGCATTCTTCAGGAAATCCTGTACCTTGTCCATCATGCCCTCGGCAGCTTTGCTGGCATCGTCAAGCGCATCTTTGGCCTTGTCAAGAACGCTTTCTTCGCCCTCCTTCGGCTCAAAAGCCTCTTTTGCCTTCTGTGACAGGTCCTGAGCGACCTCAGTAGCAGCGGCAGTGCCTTGCTCTACAAAGTCCTTAGCCTTGTCCATCATCTCGCCGGCAGCGGTTGCGCCCTCGCCAAACATCTCTTTGGCTTTATCCAGCAGGCTGGGTTCGCCCTCCTTGGTCTCGAACATCGCTTTGGCCTTCTCCAGGAACTCCTGGCTCACCTCGCCAGCAGCAGTGGTACCCTTATCCACCATTTCCTTGAGTTGGTCGAGCATACCGGGCTCGCCTTCCTTGCCCTCAAACATGTCTTTGAGCTGGTCGAAAATACTAACGCCGTCACTGCCAGTCTGGCCAAGCATTTCCTTCAATTGGTCAAAGATATTGCCAGCCTCATTCTTCATCTCCTCGGGAGCCTGTTCGGGATTCTTAATTTCCTCGTCCATATTACATCCTGTATTTTATAAAAACATGTGCCTACTTCCTTTCAAGCGATTCGGCTTTCTCTGCCCCCAAAGTTACACATTATTTAAATATTACCAACAAAAACTCTCCACATTTTTTAGCGACTTCCCTCACCATTCCCCGCCAATAAATCAAGAAAAACAACTAAATTTGCACCCAGAATAAAGTCAGACTTTGTCAGACTAAGTCCGACAAAGTCTGACAATGTCTGACAATGTCTGACCAAGGTCCGACAAGAGAGAGAAAAAACCAATTGTTCATTTTTCAATTTTCACTACTATGATGGGGTTCTTGCAGCCATTGGGAGGATACCGGAAACTCAAGGTCTACCAGATCACCGAGATTATCTATGACCTGACCTACCATTTTGCCCACACCCACCTGACCAAGCCAGACCGCACCATCGACCAAATGATTCAGGCAGCACGCAGTGGCAAACAGAACATCGCTGAGGGGAGCAAGGCTGCCACTACATCCCGTGAGACCGAAATCAAACTGACAAATGTCGCCAAGGCAAGTCTCGAAGAACTGCTGATAGACTATGAAGACTACCTAAGGGTGCGTTCACTCCAGCGGTGGGACGCCACCAATCAGCGTTACTTGAAAATGCGGGACTATGTCAAAAGCGATAAATTCGAGAACGAGTATCCTAACCTGATGCACCGCTTGAACGATGAAGAACTCGCCAACCTGTGCATCACGCTCATTCATCAAGCAACCCACATGCTCGAGCGGCTGCTCGAGAAGCAGCAGGCACAGTTTCTTGAGCAAGGCGGCGTGCGCGAGCAGATGACACGCGCTCGCCTACAATACCGCGCCAACCATCCCCCAAAAAACAACCAAGACCCAAACAATAATAGCTCAAACTAGCCCCGACATTGTCTGAAAAGGTCTGACCAAGTCTGACCAAGTCTGACTAAGTCCGACCAAGTCCGACTTAGTCAGACTAAGTCAGACAAGGTCCGACAAGGCACTGGGTGTAAAACTAAAGGGCCGGGGCAGTTAATGCCTCGGTCCTTCGGTTTTCTTATTCTCAAGAATGGGCCAGTATTAAGCCTCTTCCTTCTTGATAATGCGGCGCTCCTTGATGCGAGCCTTCTTACCGGTGAGACCACGCAGGTAATACAGTTTAGCGCGACGCACCTTACCATGCTTGTTGATAACGATGCTGTCAATAAACGGAGACTCGAGCGGGAAAATACGCTCAACGCCGATGTTGTCACTGATCTTGCGAACGGTGAAACGCTTCTTCTCACCCTCACCAGTGATCTTAATCACCACACCACGGTACTGCTGGATACGCTCCTTGTTACCCTCCTTGATGCGGTATGCTACCGTGATTGTGTCACCAGGAAAGAATTCCGGGTGCTGCTTGTTTGTAGCAAATGCTTGTTCTGCAACTTTAATCAAGTCCATTGTTATATCTTTTAATTCGTTAATAATCACTTCGCAATATACACAAGCCACACTTTTTCTTGTCAGAGATTACGAAAAGCGGGGCAAAGGTAGTACATTTTTCCGAACTGGCAATAAAAAAAATAATATTTTTTCAAGACAGGTATTCCTTGATATAAAGTTCGCAGTTGGCGACCAGGGTATCGTACCATTGCTGACCATAGCGCTCGATGAGCGGTTCTTTCAGGAACTGATACAGACGGATGCCCTCACGGCGTCCAAGCACCTCGGCACACTTGCAGATTTTCCAACGGTCGAAGTTCACCGCCTCGTAGCCCGGATAGCGCTTGATGCGCACGGGATAGAGGTAGCAGGACATGGGTTTGCGCCACTTGATGCGCCCCTCGCGATAAGCCTTCTCGATGGCACACAGGCACATGCCGCCCGGCGCATAGGTCGAGAAGACGCAGTTAGCGCCCCCCACGAGCTGGGTGACCAGTTCTCCCTCGACGTCAAAGAAGGCGACGCCGTTCTCCTTGATTTGCTCTTGGGCCTGAGGCAGCAGGTCGTCCCACACCTCGGGCAGGATTTCCTTCAGCCGCCGATACTCCTCCTGTGTTAATGGCGCGCCCGAGTCGCCCTCGATGCAACATGCACCCAAGCACGTCTCCAGGTCGCAACAGAAGAAGCGCTCCACGAGGTCAAGGCTCACCAATGTGCCGTCGATATCAAACATAGTTCAGTTGTCAGTTTTCAGTTTTCAGTTTTCAGTTGATTTATTTTCAGTGGGAGGGCTATCAACTCAATCGTTCTCAACAAGAGCCGACAGGGCGTGTTCAAGGTCGGTACTGGAGAGATTCAAATGCAGCTCACCCTTGTGGGCATAGGAAATATGTCCCGTCTCCTCGCTCACCACAATGGCAATGGCGTCAGTCGTCTGGGCGATGCCCTTTGCCGAACGGTGACGCAGGCCCAGGTAACGAGGGATATTGGTATCATGTGACACGGGCAGGATGCATCCGGCACTCATAATCTTGTTGCTGGCAACAATCATCGCACCGTCGTGCAACGGACTGTTCTTGAAGAAGATGTTCTCGATCAGTCGCGAGTTGATGTCGGCGTTGATGATGTCACCCGTGCGCTCATAGTCAGTCAAGGGCATCGTGCGCTGAATCACAATCAGGGCTCCCGTCTTGGTCTTAGACATGTTCATGCAGGCAACCACCACGGGCATAATCCACCTCTTAGCATCAACAACCTCGCCCTTGCTCTTAAAGATTTTCTCGAATATCTTGAAGCCCCGCCTGGAGCCCAATTCGGTCAAGAAACGCTTGATTTCGTCCTGGAACAGGATGACGAGGATAAACAGGCCGATGTCGATGAACTTGTCCATGATGGTGCCGATGAGGCGCATGTCCATCATCTTGTACATCACTACCCAGGCAACGACAAACGCCAGGACGCCCACAAAGATGTCGAGCGAGCCCGAATCCTTCATCGTGCGGTAGAGGTAGTACAGGAATGTGGCAACCAGCAGGATGTCAATCAGGTCCTTGAGACTGAAAAGTGAGAATAATGAACTGAGCATGAGTTATGTTGTGCGATTGTGGATTATACTGTTGATAGTTTCTTGTTTATACTGCCTTGACGCAAGAGCGTGGTGAGTTTCACAGCCTCGACAGCAGCTTTGACATCGTGCACACGCAGGAAGTGCGCTCCCTGCAGCAGGGCAATCGTGTTGATGACCGTGGTACCGTTGAGTGCTTCATCGGCAGTGCATTGCAACGGGGTGTATATCATGCGCTTGCGTGACACGCCCACCAGCAACGGGGCATCAAGGGCATGGAACGCTTCAAGACGCGCCAGCAGCTCGTAGTTCTGCTCAAGTGTCTTGGCAAAGCCGAAACCCGGGTCGGCGATGATGTCGGCAACGCCCATCTGGCGCAACTCGTCGATGCGACGCGCCATCCACTCGAGGACCTCGGCGGCGACGTTCTGGTAGTCGGTCAACGACGACATGGTCTCGGGTGTGCCGCGCATGTGCATCAGCACATAGGGCACCTTGAGCTGCGCTACCGTGGCAAACATCTCCGCGTCGAGCGTGCCTGCCGAGATATCGTTGATGATATCTACCCCCCACTCTGCCACACAACGGCGTGCCACCTCGGCGCGGTAGGTGTCCACCGAGAGGATAGCATCGGGGAACGCACGTCTAATGGCAGTCAACGCCCAGTCAAGACGTGCCATCTCGCCCTGAGCATCAACCGATTCGCTTCCGGGACGTGTCGAGCATGCCCCGATGTCAAGCACGTCGGCGCCATCGTCGAGCATCCTACCGACGCGCTCGATAAGTACATGCTCGTCGTTAACCCGGCTGCCACTGTAGAACGAGTCGGGCGTAATGTTAATGATGCCCATCACCCACGGTCGGTCGATGGCCACCAGTCGCCCTTTCAGGTTCAAGCTGTATGTCTTGAAGGGTAGCATCATTGTGCTAATCACATTTTAACTTGCAAATATACAACAATTCTCTAAAAATGGCTTACCTTTGCAGCACAGAAATGACAGATACTGCAATTATGATACACGACAACGGCATAGAGCAGGCTCCCATCGGGGTTTTTGACTCGGGATTCGGCGGACTCACCATCCTGCGCGACATCAGGCGGGTGCTGCCCCAGTACGATTACCTGTTTGTTGGAGATAACGCGCGGGCACCTTATGGCACACGCTCCCGCGAGCTGGTCTATGAGTTCACCTTACAGGCTGTCAAATACCTGTTTTCACGCGGTTGCCATCTGATTATCCTGGCGTGCAACACGGCTTCGGCCGAGGCGTTGCGACGCATCCAGCAGCAGGACCTCCCCACCCTCGCCCCCAACCGCCGTGTGCTGGGCGTCGTACGCCCCACGGTCGAGAAGGTGGGCGAACTGACGCGTACGGGCCACATCGGCGTGTTCGGCACGCCTGGCACCATTGCCAGCCGCAGCTATAACATCGAAATTGAGGGGACTTACAGCGGTTTCAAGGTGTACGGCCACGCCTGCCCCTTATGGGTGCCACTGGTCGAGAACCGCGAGAGCGAGGGCGACGGCGCCGACTACTTTGTCAAGAAAGACATCAATCTGCTCATGTCGCAGTGCCCCGACATCGACACCGTTATCCTGGGCTGCACCCACTATCCTCTGCTCATCAACAAAATCAGCCAATACATTCCTCAGGGCGTGAATGTCATCCAACAGGGTCCCATCGTCGCCGACAGCCTCGCCGACTACCTGAGACGCCACCCCGAAATCGAGCGCCATTGCAGCCGTGGTGGCACATGCTCTTACTACACGACCGAGGACCCCGACCATTTCTCGCCCCTGGCAAGCGTGTTTGTCAACGAGCCCGTCAACGCTAAGCGCATCAACCTATAACCCACAGAAACAATCTTTCAACGATTTATGCAACAATTCTATACCATTGGATTACTTATCGTGTCCAATATCTTCATGACGATTGCCTGGTATGGCCACTTGAAACTGCAGCAAATCAAGGTCTTCAACGACGATACCCCGCTCTTTATGATTATTTTGTTCTCGTGGCTGCTGGCGCTGCCCGAGTACTCGTGCCAAGTGCCCGCCAACCGCATCGGGTTTGACGGCAACGGCGGTCCATTCAATATCATGCAGTTGAAAGTCATCCAGGAGGTGATTTCGCTCACAGTGTTCACGGTATTCGTGACGATATTCTTCAACGGCGAATCACTGCGATGGAATCATTTAGCAGCCGGCGTGTGCCTGGTGATGGCTGTCTTTTTTGTCTTCCACAAGTGGTGAGGACACAGGGCCCCGCCCTCGGCGTGGTCCCACACGATTGAAAACCCAATACTAAGATTCCCCCTCAATCAGGGGCACATGAGCGCTGTGAGCAACGTGATGGTCTTGCTCAAGGAACCATCACCGCTCCAGTCAAGGTTGATGCCCAACAGGTCGGTGGCTGCGGCAGTTATGTCAAAGCCGACAGATTCAAGAGAATGCCTCATCCTATCAGGATGGCGGCAAGGCTTACCCTCGGGACGCGTGCAGCCCTCGGGACACAACACACAGCGAAAAGTGAAACAACGGCTGCCGGGCACCGCCCGTTCCATTTCATACATGCGCGGCAACAGCGATTGCCACACCTCATCCATCGCCTGACGGCCCACCTCGACGGCCTGTTCCGGTGACGTGCAAGCGGCGCGCGTCTGCTCGTCAAACTCGATAATCGTAGCGATAAACCTCACCGTCTTGAAGCCGTCGCTCACCGTCCTCGGGTCGAAGTCAAAAGGCGGACAATTCCACGCCTTGCCATAGCCCGGGCACTGCAGGCAGAATTGCCTGATGCGCTCCACATCACGGTAACGGCTGATGAATTCGTCGGCACCGATAATCGTCTCTTTGCTGGTTACTGTATATTTCATGTTTGCAAAGGTAAACATTTTTGTTTACCTTTGCAAACAAATTCCAATAATGAGTACATTATGAGCAAAATAGACAATAGCGACAAGATGCACGTGGTATTCGACCTGGGCGGTGTGGTTTTCCGTCTCGACAAGATGATTGCTATCCAGCGGTTCAAGGAAATCGGTGTGACGCGAGTCGAGGAATTTCTCGACGATTATGCCCAGAAAGGCATCTTCGGCGACCTGGAGGCCGGAGTACTCACCGCCGAGCAGTACCGCGACGAGCTGAGCCGCATCGTGGGCAAGCAGTTGACGATGGAACAGCTGGAATATGCTTGGACGGGCTATGCCGCCGAGTTGTACCAGCGCAACTTCGATGCCCTGCTGCGCTTACGCCGTGAGGGATACCGCGTTGCCCTGCTGTCTAACACCAACCCCTTCATGATGCATTGGGCACGCAGCAGCGCCTTCGACGGCAACGGACACGGTCTGGACTACTATTTCGACCGCCTGTACCTGAGCTACGAGATGCGCATGATGAAACCCTCACCCGACATTTTCCGTGCCATGATTGACGGCGAACAGACCGCCCCTGACAACATCCTATTCATCGACGACAGCGCCCGCAACTGCCAGGCCGCTGCAGCCCTGGGAATCCGCACCATCAACCCCGACAACGGCAGCGACTGGCGTGGGGAGGTGTACAGTTATCTGGGACTGGACATGCTGGACTAACTGGACGGACCAGATATTATGACATGAAATAGGGAGGCCAGAAGGTCTCCCTATTTCATGCTATAATCAGATTAACTATCAGTTATTTTTTCTCTTCGGTGGCGGGAACAGGATTAGCGGCAGCCTTGGCGGCGGCAATGCTGTCCTGCTGGGCCTTGTAGGCCTTGGCAGCCTCGCTGCCGGGCTTCAGCCACGTGTCGAGCCAGCGGAAGAACTCGCGCTGCCACAGGATGCTGTTCTGGGGCTTGAGAATCCAGTGGTTCTCGTCGGGGAAGAGCAGCAGACGGGCGGGCAAGCCCTTAATCTTGGCGGCATTGAATGCCTGGCAAGCCTGGGTGAAGACGATGCGGTAATCCAACTCACCAGCGGTACACATGATGGGGGTATCCCAGTTCTGAACGTAGTTCTTGGGGTTGGCCTGAGTGTAGGAACGCTGTGCGGTAGCGTTGCTCTTGTCCCAGTACGGGCCACCGAGATCCCACTGCACGAACCACATCTCCTCGGTCTCGAGATACTGGGCCTCGAGGTTGAAGATACCGGCGTGTGCCAGGAAGCAGGCGAAGCGCTTGTTATGGTTACCGGCAAGGAAGTAAACCGAATAGCCACCATAGCTGGCGCCAACGGCACCGATGTGTTCACCATCGATGTAAGGCTCCTTCTTCATGTAATCCACAGCGCTGAGGTAGTCACGCATATTCTGGCCACCGTAATCGCCACTGATTTGGGCGTTCCACTCGGTGCCGAAGCCCGGCAGACCGCGGCGGTTGGGCAGGATGACGATGTAGCCGTTGCTGGCCATGATGCGCATGTTCCAGCGATAGCTCCAGAACTGGCTTACAGGAGACTGCGGGCCGCCCTCGCAGAAGAGGATAGCGGGATACTTCTTGTTGGGGTCGAAGTTGGGCGGGTAGCATACCCAAGTGGTCATCAGCTTGCCATCGGTGGTGGGCACCATGCGCTTCTCGATGCCGATGGGGTCAACCTGGGCGAGAGCCTCGTCGTTGACATGAGTGAGCTGAACGGGCTCCTTGCCCATCTGAATGCTGCAAATTTCATTGGGGGTCTGGTAGCTCTGACGGCAAGCGATAACGGTCTCATTATCGGGGAATGCCATGCTGTTAAAGTCACACACGCCCATGGCGATGGTGTCCACCTTCTGGGTAGCGACATCCATGCGGAAGATGGGCTGCGTGCCCTGGAACGGGCAGATGAAATAGATGGCCTTCTCGTCGGGCGACCAGGCGATGTCATCCACGCTGTAGTCCCAGTTCTCGGTCAGGTCCTTCTTGTTGCCGGCAGCATCCATGAAGAAGATGCGGTTCTTGTCGGCCTCGTAGCCGTCGTGTTCCATCGAGAGCCAAGCCATCTCACCCTTGCTGTTGATGATGGGATAGGTATCATAGCCCATCATGCCCTGCGTCAGGTTCTCGGTCTTGCCGGTCTCGAGGTTATACTTGTACAGGTCGCTGTTGGTCGAGAAAGCGTAGTCCTTGCCGGTCTTCTTGCGGCAAACGTACACGAGGTTCTTGCCGTCGGGAGTCCAAGCCAGCGACTCGATGCCGCCCCAAGGCTTCATCGGCGACTCGTAGGGCTCGCCCTCGAGGACGTCCTTCACGTTGCCGGCCTTGCTGCCGTCATAGTCTGCCACAAAGGGGTGAGGAATGGTGGTCACCCACTCGTCCCAGTGCTTGTACATCATGTCGTCATAGAGTTTGCCCGTGGTCTTATCCAAATCGGGATAAACGTCTTGTACCGTCTGGCCGTACTTGACTTGTGAAATCATGACCACGCGCTTCTCGTCGGGCGAGAAGATGAAGCCCTCGATGCCGTCCTCGACATCGCTCACGCAGTTGCGGCCACCGCCGTCGGCGTTCATGGTCCACAGCTGAGGGGTCTTGCCCTCACCTTCATCCTTGTAGATGAAAGCGATTTTCTTGCCTCCGTCAATCCACACATAGTTGCTCTCGCTGTTGGGCGTGTTGGTAATCTGACGGGCGTTCTGGCCGTCAACATCCATCACCCAAAGGTCGCAGTTGCCCTTGTTGGTGGTGATGTCATAATAGGTAACGCCATACAGGATTTTCTTGCCGTCGGGTGAAACCTGGGGACCGCCCACGCGACCCAACTGATTGAGGAATTCGGGAGTGAACTCTTTCTTTTCCATCTTACCGGAAGTTTTCTCGGTGGCGGGAGCCTGGCCGGGAGCCGCATTTTCCTGCTTGGAGCAGGTCGAGGAACTCAACAGGGCCAACACCGCAACCGACATTGCTGTTAACTTGAAGAATTTCATAATAATTGTACTGTTAATGATGTATTTAGTGTTAAATTGGTTTTCAGCTTGCACATTTTTTCAAACTGCAAATATAATCATTTATCGGCAACAACCGACCAATAGAAACCAGAAAAACACCAAGACCTTTTATTTCACTTTTGTTTAAGGCAAACCAGACAACCAAAAATGATTGTCTTTTCCAAAAACAACCAAAAACGGTTGTTTCTTAAAAAAACAATCAAAAATGGTTGTTTATATCATATATTATATATAGTTTTGCACCGACAATCATAACATGTCATTCATTATGAAAGGAATCATTACCGGCGATATCGTGGATTCTTCCCTAATCAGCGCCCAATACCGGGGCGAGTTGCTCAACTGCCTCAACACGATGGGCGAGGAATTGCAATGCGTCGCACCATTCTCGATGGAGCTGTTCCGTGGCGACAGTTTCCAACTGCTCATCGACGAGCCCAGTGCAGCGATAAAAATCGCCATCCTGTTGAGGGCGGGACTTATACGGCACACGGCAAGCAAGGAAAACGGCATGTGGGATGCGCGCATCTCGCTGGGCATCGGCAATGTCGAATTCCTGTCAGAGCGTATCGTCACATCCGATGGCGAAGCCTTCCACTACTCAGGACGGCAACTTGACGAGATGGGCAAGCAGCGCCTCGCTGTCAAGACGCCCTGGCAGGACGTGAACGATGAACTTGCACTCTCCACGGCATTTATCGACGACATCATCAACGGGTGGTCCAGCAAGCAGGCAGGGATGATTTACCTCGCACTCCGTCAGGACACCCCCAAGAAGGACATCGCCAAACTCATCGGCACGTCGGTGCAAAACGTGCGCAACGTGCTCTCTTCGGCCAAGGAAAGCCTTGTGCGGAAATATATCGAACGCTACCGCGATATCATCATGAGCCACATTAGCCAACCGACGATATGAACATCATCATCCTACTCAAGCTATTATCGGCACATGTCATCGCCGATTTCTTCCTGCAGTTTGACAAATTGTGCCAATCCAAGCACGAGAAGAACTGGCGCGGGGTTACAGCCCAAGCCATCCATGCGCTCATCCATGCCATGTGCGCCTATCTCCTGCTTGCCGACTGGGGCGCTTGGGTGATTCCGCTGGTGATTTTTGTAACGCATTTCATCATCGACATCCTCAAAATCAAGTGGAACGGAAACAGCACGCTGGGATTCCTCAGCGACCAGGTGGCACACATCGGTGTCATTCTTGCTTTGTGGTGGGCTTACTATGCCGACCACACTCAAGTGCAGGACGCGATGAGCACATTCATCAACTCCAGGCACCTGTGGGCTGTGCTGCTGGGCTATATGCTGGTCTTGAAGCCCGCTTCTATCCTCATCAGCGTTTTCATCAAGCGCTGGATTCCCTCCAACAACATGCAATCCCAAGGGATGCCCTTTGCCGGCGCCTGGATCGGCTACATCGAGCGTGTACTGATTCTGACCTTTATCATCACCGGCAACATCGAGGGCGTCGGCTTCCTGCTGGCGGCAAAATCCATCTTCCGCTTCGGTGACCTGAACAAGGCGCGCGAGATTAAAATCACAGAGTATGTCCTGCTGGGCACTCTGGCAAGTTTCTCGATTGCGCTGTTGACAGGCTTTGCCATCAATATGTATATTCATTAACCAATTCCACCATAAAATATGAAAAAAGCCATCTATACACTGATTTTTCTTGCTGCCAGCCTTGCTATCACGGCGAGTGCGCAATGTGGCATGACCAGACCTCAGAAACGTCATTCAGTCCGCAGCAATTGGGTGAACCCGCGCATCGGTACGGGAGGCCACGGCCATGTGTTCTATGGAGCCAACGTGCCTTTCGGCTATGTGCAGTTGGGACCAACCGAGCCCACTCAGGGTTGGGACTGGTGCTCAGGCTATCATGACAGCGACTCGGTGCTCATCGGCTTCGGCCACCAGCACCTGAGCGGCACTGGCATCGGCGACCTTGGCGACATCGCCTTGCTGCCCGTCACCTGCCGTGACCAGCAAGCGGTAATTTTCAGTCACAACGACGAGAGTGCCCATCCGGGCTACTACTCGGTGACACTGCGCAACGGGGGCAAGCCTTACGTTCAGGTGAATTTGACTGCCACCAAGCGCACAGGTATGCACCGCTATGAATTCAATGTCGAACAAGACTCTATCTACCTGCGACTCGATTTGGGTCAAGGCATCGGATGGGACACCCCGAAACAAATGATGATGCAGCAAACATCACCCAGGAGGATTGTCGGTTACCGTTATTCATCGGGTTGGGCAAGAGACCAGAAAGCCTTTTTTGTCATGGATTTCCAGCAAGATGTGGCACTCGAGAAACTGAATGGCGACACCACGGGCATCATTTCGGCACCCAACTATCCCGCTACACCATTTCTCGTCAAAGTGGGACTGTCGGCAGTAAGCATCGATAATGCGATAGAGAACCTGACAGCCGAGAATCCTGACTGGGACTTCTATGACGTCGCCCGAAAAGCATGGTGCGCCTGGGCTGACGAACTGGAGAAAATCCAGATTGCCACCGACAACGAGAACGACCGCAAGGTGTTCTACACGGCGCTCTATCACACGATGGTCGCCCCGTCGGTCTTCAGCGACGTGAACGGGCAATACCGCGGTGCCGACGGCAAGGTGCATCAGGGCGATTTCACCAACTACACTACCCTATCGCTCTGGGACACCTACCGTGCCGCCCACCCCTTGCAGACGCTCATCCACGGCGAGAAACAGCAGGACATGGCACAGACCTTCCTGCACATCTTTGAGCAGCAGGGCAAACTGCCCGTGTGGCACCTGATGGGCAACGAGACCGACTGCATGGTGGGCAACCCCGGCGCGCCCGTGCTCGCCGACTTGGTGCTGAAGGGCTTTGACGTGGACAAGAAGGCTGCACTCAAGGCAATGACCACCAGCGCGATGCTCGATGAGCGCTCGATGGGACTGTTAAAGCAGTACGGCTATATCCCCTATGACCTGGAACCCGAAAAAGAGACCGTAGCACGCGGACTGGAGTATGCCCTCGCCGACTGGTGCATCGCCCAAGTGGCAAAAGCCGCCGGTGACCGTGAGAACTACAACTATTTCAACGAGCGCAGCCAGTCTTACCGCCACTACTTTGACAAGCAGACGCGTTTCATGCGCGGCAAGGACTCGAAGGGCCATTTCCGTCCTGCGGCAGAATTCGACCCGCTATCGACCAAGCATCGCAACGACGACTACTGCGAGGGCAACGCCTGGCAATACACCTGGCTTGTGCCCCATGATGTGCATGGACTGGTAAAACTCTTCGGCAGCGAGAAGGCGTTCATCCAGAAACTTGACTCGCTGTTCATCGTCGAGGGCAACCTGGGTGAAGAAGCGTCGCCCGACGTGAGCGGCCTCATCGGCCAGTATGCCCACGGCAACGAGCCCAGCCACCACATCATCTACATGTACAACTATGTGGGCCAGCCCTGGAAAGCCGCAAGACTCATCCGTCAAGTGCTGCGGGAGCAATACCGCAACGACGTTGACGGCCTGTCGGGCAACGAGGACGTGGGCCAGATGTCGGCATGGTATGTCCTGTCATCTATCGGCCTGTATCAGGAGGAGCCCGCCGGTGGCAAGTACATCATCGGCTCACCGCTGTTCAACGAGGCAACCCTCAACGTGGGCGACGGCAAGACGTTCACCGTCAAGGCGGTGAACAACAGCGACGAGAACATCTACGTCCAGAGCGCCACGCTCAACGGCAAGCGCTATGACAAGAGCTACATCGACTACCGTGACATCATCGCCGGTGGCACGCTCGAACTCGTCATGGGTCCCAAACCCTCGAAATGGGGCACAAGCAAAAAGTCCAGACCGTAATGGGTACACATTAACCTGTCGTCTGCTACTGGCAACAAAAACATGCAAAACATCGGACAATGTGATTTCAAACGGATAAAAACCACAAATTATGTGATTTTTTCATCCAAAAATATTGGAATTATGTGATTTTTGACGTATTTTTGTTGCCGATAATGTGATTAAAGATAGATTTATGCTTAAGCGAAAAATTGATAATTTCCTCATTGAGTGGAAGAAACGTCCTGAAAGGAAGCCACTCATTGTCAAGGGGGCGCGACAAGTGGGCAAAACGATGTCAATCCGGCACTTTGCCCAGCAGCATTATAAGCATGTTGTCGAAATCAATTTCCTGCTGCAAAGTCAATTTCAAGGCATCTTTGAAGATGGCTACGAGGTTGACAGCATCATCAAGAATATTTCACTGCTCAATCCGCGACTTGACATTAAACCTGGTGAGACACTCCTGTTTTTTGATGAACTGCAGGCTTGTCCCGACTGCGCCACCAGCCTGAAATCATTCAAACAGGATGGCCGTTACGATGTCATCTGTTCTGGCTCACTGATGGGTGTCTATTACCAGCAAATTGAGTCCAATAGTGTCGGTTTCAAGGAAGATTACCTGATGCACTCGATGGACTTTGAGGAGTTTCTGTGGGCTAACGGCTACGATAACAGGCTGATTGATGACCTCTATCACCACATGGCTAACGTCAAGCCCCTCTCGTCAATCATGATGCACCGCATGACCGAATTGTTCCGTAATTACATGGTCATTGGAGGCATGCCCGAAGTTGTCAACACTTTTGTAACCCAAAACAACTTCAACAACACGTTATCACTCCAGCGGCAACTACTTCTCGACTATGAGGAGGACATCACTAAATACGCCTTAGGAATGGAAAAAGGAAAAGTGCTCTCGGTTTACCGTCACATCTCTACCTTCCTTGCCCAGGAAAACAAGCGTTTCCAAATCACTAAGTTATCTCCAACCGCCCGCAACAGGGCATACATCGGCGCTATTGAGTGGCTTAACAATGCTGGAATTATCAACGTGTGTTACTGCTTGCATGAGCTGGCACTACCATTAAGGGGAAATTATGATTCCAAATTATACAAAGTATATTATCGTGACTCTGGATTGCTCATAGCTTCACTTGACGAAGAAGCTCAAGATGACCTAAGGAGAAACCGCAACTTTTCCACTTATAAAGGGGCCATCTATGAGAATATCGTGGCCGATATGCTCGTGAAACAAGGTTACGACCTCTACTACTATCGCAATGACAGATCATCGATAGAAATGGATTTCTTCGTCAGGAGCGCTAATCACTTGTGGCCTGTTGAGGTTAAAGCCAGCAACACTGCAAGCGCTTCTTTAAAAAAACTCACCGACCCGTCAAGCAAGGCGCATCCCGATATTAAGAACGGTATCAAATTGTGCGCTTCCAACATCGGATTCAACGGTCAGTTTTACACTTTCCCGTATTTTCTTACCTTCTTGTTAAAGCGTTGGCTGCGTGAACAAGAATAAACCTAATAATGATGAAAAGAATATTTATTTTGGGAGCTATTTTAGCTTGGAGTCTTGTAGCAATGGCTGCTGAACTGGAGCCGGTGGATTACGTGAATACGCTGGTGGGGTCGCAGTCGAGTTTTCAACTGTCGACGGGTAACACCTACCCCGCCATCGCTATGCCCTGGGGTATGAACTTTTGGGTGCCGCAGACGGGCAAAAACGGCGATGGGTGGCAATATACCTACACGGCGAACAAGATTCGCGGTTTCAAGCAGACGCATCAGCCCAGCCCGTGGATTAACGACTACGGCCAGTTCTCGCTGATGCCCACCGTGGGCGAGCCCGTATGGGACGAGAATGAGCGCGCCAGCTGGTTCTCGCACAAGGCCGAGGTGGCAACGCCCTATTACTACAAGGTCTATCTTGCCGACTATGACGTAGTTGCCGAGGTGGCGCCCACCGAGCGTGCCGCCATCCTGCGTTTCACCTTTCCCGAGACCGACCAGGCCAACGTCGTCATAGACGCCTTTGACAAGGGCTCCGTCGTCAGGATTGACCCCAAGAATCATGCGGTATATGGATACTCGACACGAAATAGTAGCGGCGTGCCTGAGGGCTTCAAAAACTTCTTTATCATTCAATTTGACAAGCCATTCTCATCGTTCAGCGTTGTTGAAGACAGTATCATTCACGAGGGTGAAAAGGGCATCGGGTGCAACCATGCCGGAGCCATCGTGACGTTCAACACCCGTCGAGGTGAGCAGGTCAATGCACGCGTCGCCTCATCGTTCATCAGCCTTGACCAACCCCTGGTCAACTTGAGGGAATTGGGTGATGATGACCTCGAAACCGTCAAGGAGAAAGGTCGCCAGCGCTGGAACGAGGTGCTTGGCCGCATCCAGGTCGAGGATAACGACATCGACCACCTGCGCACCTTCTACTCGTGCCTCTATCGCTCGGTGCTGTTTCCCCGCAGTTTCTATGAGATTGATGCCAAGGGCAATCCTGTTCATTACAGTCCTTACAACGGTCAAGTGTTGCCAGGCCGACTGTTCACCGACACGGGCTTTTGGGACACCTTCCGCAGTCTGTTTCCGCTGGTTGACCTGATGTACCCCACGATGGGCGCATGGATGCAGGAAGGCCTGGTGAACACCTATCTGGAGAGTGGTTTCCTGCCCGAGTGGGCGAGCCCCGGACATCGCAACTGCATGGTGGGCAACAACAGTGCCTCGGTGGTTGCCGACGCCTACCTGAAGGGCTTGCGTGGCTATGATGTCGATAAACTGTGGGAGGCCGTGGTGCATGGCACTACCGCCGTGCATCCTCAAGTGCAATCCACGGGACGTTTGGGCCACGAGTATTACAACGAATTGGGTTATATCCCTTACGATGTCAATATCAAGGAGAGCGTGGCAAGAACGCTGGAGTATGCCTACGACGACTGGTGCATCTACCGTCTGGGTAAGGCTCTGGGCAAGCCCGAGAGCGAAATCAAGGTCTATGCCGAGCGTGCTATGAACTACCGCAACGTGTTTGATGCCGAGACCAAACTGATGCGCGGCAGGCTCAAGGACGGGTCTTTCCAGTCACCCTTCAGCCCGTTGAAGTGGGGCGACGCGTTCACCGAGGGCAACAGCTGGCACTACACGTGGAGCGTGTTCCACGACCCGCAGGGCCTCATTAACCTGATGGGCGGTAAGAAGACGTTCTGCCAGATGCTCGATTCGGTATTCGCCGTGCCGCCAGTGTTTGACGACAGTTACTACGGCTTCACCATCCACGAGATACGCGAGATGCAGATTATGAACATGGGCAACTATGCCCACGGTAACCAGCCCATCCAGCACATGATTTACCTCTACAACTACGGCGGTCAGCCGTGGAAGGCACAATACTGGGTGCGCCAGACCATGGACCGCCTCTACAGTGCCACCCCCGACGGCTATTGCGGCGACGAGGACAACGGGCAGACCTCGGCATGGTATGTGTTCTCGGCGCTGGGATTCTACCCCGTGTGCCCCGGCAGCAACCAGTATGTCATCGGCACCCCCTATTTTGACCACGTCACGTTGCACCTCGAGAACGGCAAGCAGGTGACCATCACCCGCAAGGGCAAGGGCTGCTACATCCAGTCGATGACCATCAACGGTAAGCCCTACACCCGCAACTATCTCGAGCATGAGCGCCTGCTACAGGGCTGTGACATCCGCTTCGTCATGGGTGACACCCCCAACACCAAGCGCGGCACCGCCCCCCGCGACCTGCCCTACTCCTTCTCCAACAAGTAACTTACTGATGTCTATATCAAGCTATTAGTGTTCGATAAAAGCTCCGCTAGGAGCGAATAGAGCATAGGCAGTGGTGCAACGAGGCGAAGCCAATTTCACGAAAAACATTAAAAATTCGCGTTAATTGGTCTGATTCGTGTAATTCGCATTTGCTCCGCAGGGTTTGACCAACGCCTATACATTGCCTTAATAATATCAAACAAAAAAAGTTCGCTGCGCTCCCGCGTTGCGAACTTTCTGCAAATAACATTTCTCCAAATTTATTAACTTTTAACTTGAATAGAATTGATGAAAGTCGGAATATTACTATTGTAATTATGAAAAGAGTTATTTCAATCTTCCTTCTGTTCGATGACGCAAAGATACAACTTTTTTGTAAACACCACACATTTTTTCAACGAATTTACAAAAAAAAATTGTTAAAAAATCATCACCTGCAACGCCTCACATTACAGGCAGTTGCGGAAGATAATCTCGATATCCTGTTGGTTGAGGGGCACGAAGCCGGGCAGGACGTCGCCATAGCATGCCTTGCGTGCCATCACGGGGATGTGCTCGTCGCCGATGCCCAGCTCGGTGAACGTGCTCTTGAGCTGCAAGGTGTTGAACAGGAAGTCCTTGGTCTTCTCGATAGCCTGGCGGGCAATGTCCATCGGCGGCTGGTTGGCGTCGATGCCGAAAACATTCACGCCATACTGCACATACTTGCTCACGGTCTTCTCGCTCAGGCAGTATTCCATCCACCGCGGGGTGATGATGGCAAGACCCAAGCCATGGGTGATGTCATAGAATGCCGACACCTCATGCTCCATGGGATGGCAGCTCCATGCCTGGCGCTTGCCGCCGTCCACAAAGCCGTTGATGGCCCATGAGGACGTCCACATCAGGTTAGCGCGGGCCTCATAGTTCTCAGGCTCCTTCATGGCGATGGGCGCATACTTGATGATGGTCTTCAGCAAGCCCTCCATGAAGCAGTCGAGCATATAAAGGTCCTGATTCATATTGAAATACACCTCAAAGATGTGCGACATCATATCGGCGGCACCACATGCCGTCTGGTAAGGGCTGACGGTATAGGTCACGGTGGGGTCAAGGAAGGACACCTTGGGCAACAGCGTGGGACTCTCTACACGTCCGATTTTGTCGTTGGTCTCGGGATTGCTGATCACACCACCGGCATCCATCTCGCTGCCCGTTGCCGACAAGGTCAATACGCTGATGATGGGCAGGGCCTCGGTGATGGGAGCCCACTTCTCGTTAAAGAAATCCCACGGGTCATGGTCCACCTTGGCACCGGCAGCCATAAACTTAGTGGCATCGATGGTCGAGCCGCCACCCACTGCCAGCAGTACGTCGATATTGTGGTCCTTGCACATCTGAGCGCCACGGCGCACGCTGTCGATGCGGGGGTTAGGCTCAATGCCCGAGAGCTCAAACAGCTCCATGCCGGCTTTCTTGACCTCGGCAACCACGGCATCATACAGACCCGTGCGCTTGATAGAGCCACCGCCGTAAGTGAGCAGGACGCGTTTTCCGAACTTTGCAAGCTCCTCGCTGAGGTGCTGCAACTGATTTTCTCCAAAGTAAACCTTGACAGGGATGTTATAGACGAAGTTGTTCATATTTTGGTTAAAGTTTAAAGTTTACAGGTTAAAGGTTGATGATGACGTAGTTCTTGGAGCCCAAGCCGATGCGCTCTGCCCAGTCGATGGTGTGGGTGCCGTGACGGCTGTTGATGCGCTCGATGAGGGGCGCATTGTCGTCACCGGGTTTGCCCTTGTGGCTGAACACCATCTGCACGCACGCCCAATCCAGTGCCACGGGGTCAAGACTAGCCATGATGCCCATGTCCTTGAGCTTAGGCTCATCGGGAGTGCCGTCGCAGTCACAATCGACCGACATGTTGTTCATCACATTGATGTAGATGACGTGGCCGCCCATGTAGTTGTGGACAGCCTGGGCTGCAGCTGCCATCGACTCGAGGAAACCGTCCTGGTTCTCGATGTGATTCCATGCGTCGCTGGCGTCATCGGTGTAACCAGCCGAGTGGATATAGGCCTTTCCAGCGGTGCTGGCGACACCGATTGAGGCGTTCTTCAACACGCCGCCATATCCGCCCATGGCATGCCCCTTGAAGTGGGCAAGGTTAATCATCCAGTCATAGTTGGCAAGGTGGTCGCCCACGATGTCATACTTGATGTGTCTGCGGTCCTTGACGGGGATACGCATCTGCCCGAACTCGTCCATGATATCGACGGCGAAGATGCTGTCAAAGCCATGTTCATGAATGGTCTGCCAGTGCTTGGAAACTTCCTGGCGCGAGCCGCCGTAAGCCGTGCAGCACTCCACAATCGTGCCATTGACCTCCTCCACCAGATTGCGGATAAAAGTGGGCTTGAGGTAATGGTTGTTGCCTGATTCGCCGGTGCTGATTTTCACAGCCACGCGACCTGTCGGCGCAACGCCGAGCGCCTTGTAAATCTTGACGAGTGATTCGGGAGTGATTTCACTGGTGTAGTACACCTTACTCTGCGCGTTGGCCATGACGGCCAGCAAAGCAGCGAACAATAAGGTTGTGAATTTCTTCATATCAGTTCTTGATTATATGGATTTTTACGATGCAAATTTACAACCATTTACGCTGCAAAGCAATACCTATATTACAAATTCATTTACCAATATTTCTGAAAACGTGGTTTTCCTGCACTTCAGAAAATGGCGAATAGCGGTTTTCATCTCGCAAATTGTTATTAACTTTGTCACCACATAACTAAAAACGATTCAAGAGCGATATGAAAGAGATTTATTTTGCAGGCGGATGCTTTTGGGGCACGGAACACTACTTCAAACTGGTGAACGGTGTCACCGAGACCCAGGTGGGCTACGCCAACGGACATACCGAAAACCCCACTTACCAGGATGTGTGTACCGACAAGACCGGATTTGCCGAGACGGTGCGCATCGTCTATGACCCCGAGGTCATCTCGCTGGAATTCCTGACCGAGATGTATTTCAAGGCCATCGACCCCACTAGCGTCAACCAGCAGGGCCATGACAAGGGCACGCAGTACCGCACGGGCATCTACTATACCGACGAGGCCGATGTGCCCACGCTCAAGGCGGTATATGACCGCGTGCAGGCCCAGGTGAAGCTGAGACTCGCCGTCGAATTGCTCCCGCTCAAGAATTTCTACCCTGCCGAGGACTACCATCAGGACTATCTGGACAAGAATCCTGACGGCTACTGCCACCTGCCGCTGGAACTGTTCGAGATGGCAAAACGCGCCAACCGATAACCACCCATGGAGCTTAATCTGGAACTCATCAAGCGCCTGATTGCAAAATGGGCTGACCGTGACAACCGCTGGCTGTCAATGCCTTGCACCCTAGCCGCCCTGTTCGTGCTGCTGGTGATGGTCAAGAGCTGCCAGGGCATTGCCTATAACTTCACCAACGAATGCAAAATCTACAAACTGGGCTATACCATCGATGAGGCCAAGACCCTCGTTGCCACCCTCAGCGAAGCTCAGGAGGACACCCTGATAGCCCACCAGGAACACGACACCATTGCCATCCCCGTGCTGGGCATGCGCTACTTTATCGATGACAACTTCAGCCGTTACCTCGCCTTCCACAAGAAGGACTCGACAAGCGCTCCGCTCGATGTCATCGTCGCCCTGGTCAACGTGGGATATGACCGCGACAGGGAATCCAGCGCGGTGCCCTGCGACACCAGCAAGGGCCAACTGATGCTGGTCAATGGCCGACATTACCTGGACGAGAACTACAAGCCCGATAATCTGGCGACGTTCAGCATGGACTACTGCTATGAGAATCAACGGGCGCAGAGCGTCGTCGTTGATGCATTCATGGTGATGCAGCAGGCTTGCAAGGAACAGACCGATGCCCAGCTGATGGTCAACTCGGCATACCGCTCCTATGAGGAACAGATAGGAACTTACAAGCGCAACCCAAAAGGATATGCTGCCCGAGCAGGAAGCAGCGAACATCAGACGGGATACGCCATCGACGTCACATCACGGCAGCACCCCATGAGATGGCCTTTCGACACATCTGTCGAAGGCGTGTGGATGCGGGAGCATTGCCATGATTACGGCTTCATCCTGCGCTACCCCGAGAAGCAGTCACACATCTTCGGCTTCGCCTACGAGCCGTGGCACCTGCGCTACGTGGGCAAGGATGTAGCAAAACGCATCCACGACGAGGACATCACCTTCGACGAGTATTACGCCTACTACATCGAAGGCCCCCACGCCAAGGCGCAAAGTCGCTAAGGTTTTTTAGAAACAGACGCATTGTAGGGCCTCGCCTTGGCGTGGTCGCATCGTACAGCCCCACGCTAAGGCGCAAAGTCGCTAAGGCAACATAAGTTCAACGAAAAACATTCCAGTTCTCATCATATTAGTGTCCGCAAAAACATCGAAGATGTTAGCGGTTCGAAGAACCGATTTCAATGAGAAAGACCATGCAAGAACCTCGCAGAGGTTCGCAGCTTGGTCCCAGAACGAGATGGGAGCGTGCCTCGAAGAGGAACTTTATGATTTCCAAGCATTTTGCAATTGCTGAAGTTCATCTTCGATGCACTATTCACTGGTTATCATGATCACCAAGCTGCGCCCATCTTCGACGGGCTTGCATGGTGTTTCCACACAAAGCCGGGTCTTCGACCCGCCTTGTCTCTTCGAGACATAAAACCAAGCCTCAAAATGCGTAATTACTTATAAGTAATTTATTTTCAATTAATTAACTATAATGCTTTTTTTTTACCGGACACTAATAATTCTTACCGTATTCACGTTAAGATATGTTTAGAGAATAACCAGATTTGCTGGCGGTAATTGAAAAATTGCCACACAGGCCGTGGAGGCTGCCCATGGCGGCGGTGACCATGCCCATGGTCATGCGCAGGTTGACCTCGACACAAGGATTCAAGGCGATTTTGCCGTTCTCATCCCAATAGAACATCATATCGATGCCCACAGGTCCATCATAATGCGGTGCAATCAGTTCATCTATGGCCAAAAGCACCTGACCTATCACCACGTCGAGTTCGGGATATATGTCCAGCAGCAACTCGTGCAGTTCTTCCATCGGGGCTACCCTACCCGTCCCGAACTGACTGTGGAAGTCGCTGTCAAAGACCGAATAACCCATCAGCATCACATGGCCGTCACGGCATGCACACTCGATGGCGAAGTCCTGCACCCTGTCCAGCCCCACCTCACACAACAATGACCCTTGCCGCTTTAACGCGCCCTCAATCCATCTAGGCACATGGTTGTCGCCCGTCGGGTCAATGACGCGGTAGATGCCCTTGCCGCTGCCCGACCACGGCATCTTGAGGTAACAACCGGGATGGGACGATGCAAAAGCCATCACATCATCGTAGTTATCCAGTTCCACGGGACAGGGCGAGAACGCCTCGCCCAAGGCATGATGTATGGCAATGCTTGTGCGGCGATGCGACAGGCGACGAATCCAATCCAGTTGCTCGTCGCTGGGCAGATTGTCGAGAGATACACCCGTTTGCAGCAACTGGTGGCGCAGCGTGGCGTCCCAGCCCCACGGGTGAATGCGGCAGGGACCCAATTCAGCGATTTGGCTGATGGGGATGGGCGTTATATCCAGGTGATGGTCTTGGAGCCAACGGCGGTCCTCGTCAATCGGTGCTTCGTCAGGGACGGCAATATAGGACCCTGCAGGCGCCACCCACGCGGGCAGCAAGCGCAGGTCATGACGGAACTGGCGGGCAAACGGTGGCGCGGTATAGTTGTGCGCCCCGTGCGCCAGCGCCAGGTCATGCTCAGGATTGAAAAGATAGACGTTAACCATGATGGGATGAGAGGTTATTGCAAAACCTCATTTGACGCAGTTTTAATCGGCCGAGAAATTAAACAAAATTTGTATAAAAATTAAACAAAATGGATTTTTATTTTAATTTTATTTATAATTTTGCTTTAATTTCTCGCGCGTAGCGCGATTATTATTTGAGGCATCAGTTTTGCAACACCCTCTACACATGACAATTACTTCACGTTGATGTTGACGCTGGATTTCATGCCGGTGGCGGGGTCCTTGACGGTGAGTGTCATCACGCCAGGAGTTTTACCTGCCTGACAAACGACTACCAGCTGGCCGTGGAAGAGGCTCATCTGCGGCTGGGTGAAAGGCTCCAGCGAGGTAGCATCGCCGTTGCAGGCGGCCTTGTAGGTGCCCGCTCCAGTTACGCTGAATTCAAGCCTATTGGCGGCGTCGGGGCACAGGGTGCCGTTCTTGTCCACGAGGCTCACGGTGATATAGGCAAGGTCGTTGCCGTCGGCGGCGATGGTCTTGCGTTCAGGCTCCAGCACGAGGCGTTTGGGCTTGCCTGCGGTGCGGACAATTTGCTGCCCTGCCTTGTTGCCGTTTTCGTCATAGACAACAACTTTTAACTCACCGAGCTGATAGATGACGTTGCGCCAGCGCAGGCGGAAACGGTCCAGACGGGTGGTATCGTTCTTGGTGATACGACCCTGGCTCTTGCCGTTGACAAAGAGTTCGGCGCTGGGATAGTCGGTATAGCAATAGACGGGTGTCACCTTGCCCTTGCGGTCGGGCCACGTCCAGTGAGGCAGCAGGTGGATGGTGTGCTCATTCTTGTTCCAGTGGCTGCGGTACAGGTAGTAGCGGTCCTTGGGCAGGCCTGCCAGGTCACAGATGCCGAAGTAGCTGCTGCGCGAGGGCCAGTATTCATCGTAGGGTGTGGGTTCACCCAGATAGTCGTAACCCGTCCACACGAACTCGCCCACGGTCCAGTCACGGTCGTCCTGCATCTTCCAGTCATCGTCGGGCAGGTTGCTCCACCAGCAGTATTCCACGTCATAACCCGAGCACTGACCGTCGGGCCATGCCTTGTTGGTGGCAATGGTATCAGGGAAGCAGTAATGACCGCGCGTGCTTACGGTCGATGCGGTCTCGCTGCCCAGGATAAAGCCCTGGGGCAAGCGCTCAAACAACTCATCATACCTGTGGAGGCGGTAGTTAAAGCCCGGCACGTCAGCCATTTGAGCAAAACCGCACCAAACATCGCCGTCTGGCTGGTCCATGCCGCAAGTCACCATGCGCGAGGGGTCATACTCATGGCAAAGGGCGATGAGGTCCTTGTAGCGTTTCACGCCCTCGGGCTTCCACTGCTCGGGAATCTCGTTGCCCACGCTCCACATGATGATGCTGGGATGGTTGCGGTGGTTAAACACCAGGTTGCGGATGTCCTGCTGCCACCACTCGTCCCAATAGCTGCCATAGCCGTTGCGCACCTTGGGCTCCTTCCAGCCGTCGAAACTCTCGGCCATCACCATCATGCCCAGGCTGTCGCAGATTTCCATCTGCATCGTCGAGGGCATGTTGTGGCTCGTACGGATGGCATCGGCGCCCATGGCCTTCATCATCTCAATCTGGCGGATCAGCGCCGTCTTGTTGATAGCGGCACCCAGCGGACCGAGGTCATGATGCAGGCACACGCCCTTGATGCTGCGGCGAACGCCGTTGAGCTGGAAACCGCCCTCCTTGCTGAAGGATACGGTGCGGATGCCGACCTTGGTGCTCTGGCGGTCAAGTTCCTGTCCATTGCGCAACAAAACAGCCGTCAAGCGATAGAGTCGAGGTGACTCGGGCGACCACAAGGCAGGATTGCTCACGGTCATGAGCGTGGCAAAATGTCCCATGCCATCGGCAGGTGTGCGCTTATTGGCCACCTGGCGACCATCGGCATCAACAAGCGTTATTTCCAGTTCATATCCCTCAATACGTTCGGGAATGACATCAAGCTGATGTTCAACACGCAAGGCTGCCAGACCGCCATCAATGCTCAATGTATGCACATACAAACCCCACGGGTCCAGGGCATTCTGTTCGCGTGTCATCACGAGTTTGACAGGGCGGTAGATGCCGCCGCCAGGATACCAGCGGTTGCTCTCCTCCTTGTTCTCAAGGCTCACCTCCAGCGTGTTGGCAGAGCCGTTGGTGTTCATATAGGGGGTGACATCGACGATGAAGGCATTGTAGCCGTATGCCCAATGTCCCGCGAGCTTGCCATTGACATAGACATAGGGGTCGGCCATCGCGCCATCAAATATGAGTTTCGCGCCGCCAAAGCCTTGAGGAACGGTGAACGTGGTCTTATAGTAGCCCTTGCCAATCCAAGGCAGTGCGCCAGAGCGTCCCGACTTCTCGGTAGCA
The DNA here is from genome assembly GCA_902800715.1 of uncultured Bacteroidales bacterium. Lineage (GTDB taxonomy): Bacteria > Bacteroidota > Bacteroidia > Bacteroidales > Muribaculaceae > Sodaliphilus. The sequence continues at coordinate 45,354 of CADCFN010000013.1, read as the reverse complement.
ACATCCTCGCCGTTCTCCTTGATGGCAACGACCTGCAGGTCCCATTTCTTGTCAAACGGGCCGCTGATGGCCCAGTCATGGGGTACAGTCACCTCTTCCCAATTGACCTTGTCACGCGAGAACTGCCAGCCCTCGCTCAATGTCACCTCGCGGTGGCTCTGTGCAGCCGCTGTCACAGCCAGCAACATCGCTGCCAGAAGAATAAACGTCTTTTTCATTATGCTATGATTGTTGTCAATGCTATAGTTGCTATAGTCACTGTAATTATTGGTTGGATTTCAGTTGCTTGTTGATGCTGTCGATGTAGCCGAGCAGCTCGTCACGGCCACGGGCGTCCTCGCTCGAGGTCATGAAGATGGGGGGCAGTTCCTCCCAGGTCTTGCGCAGCTCCTTCTTGTACTCCTCGACGGCTGCGGGACCGGCAACCTTGCCCAGCTTGTCCATCTTGGTAAACACGATGGAGAAGGGCACGCCGTGTTCGCCCAGCCACTCCATGAACTCGAGGTCTATCTTCTGCGGCTTGATGCGGCTGTCCACTAGCACAAACAGATTGGTCATCTGCTCGCGTCCCAGCACATATCCCTGAATCATGTTCCAGAGCTTGTCACGTTCCTCCTTGCTGCGCTTGGCATAGCCATAGCCGGGCAAATCGACGATATACCACTCGCCGTTAATCAGGAAATGGTTGATGAGCATGGTCTTGCCTGGTGTGGCGCTCGTCTTGGCAAGGGCTTTGCGGCCCGTGAGCATATTGATGAGCGACGACTTGCCCACGTTGCTGCGGCCGATAAAGGCATACTCGGGCTGCGTGGTGGCGGGACACTTGCGGTAGTCACTGTTGCTGATCTTGAATTCGGCAGATTTGATGTTCATATTGTTGTAATCGTTAGTTTATCACTTTTCTAGATTATCTAGAGTTTCTAGATAGAACGAGACGGGCCTGAAGCCGTCGTTGCACGAAATCATTGCCGAGTGGGGATTCTGCATCCACCCGTCATAGAAATTGCCCTCGCCGCGCGCCAACGCCTCGACAAAGGACCGCATCGATTCCCATGCGCTCTCACACAAGCCCTCGGGGCGCTTGCCGTCCACCGAAATGAAGGTCTGGCCGACTGAGATGTCACACGCGTGCTCGATGGCGTTTTCAAACTGCTGCATCAAGTCGCGATACACCGTCTGCCTCATTGCCGTGATGCGCACCTGACGCAACGGCTGTTTTACGCTTTCCTCGTTCATGAGCGCAAAGTTACACAATTCCATCCAAAAAAACAAATCGAACCGAATCATTGGCATCCTGACGATAGCTCGGTCAGGAGCGACTAGAGCACAGTCAAGAGGATGTGTCATAATTCAACTACTAGAACTATAACCGCCCTGCGGGCGGGAAATTAAGCAAATTAATTATAAAATTTTTATTAATATGATAATAGTATCAATTTTAATTTAATAATTTGTTTAATTTCCCGTGCGATAGCACGGTTATATTACCGTGTCGCAAATATGACACACCCTCTTGCCTTAGTGAGCATTAGTCCTAGCCTCTCCGGGGGCGCAGCCCTATAGGCTTTATTGTCATGGCCAAGGTATTTGGCCGGTAATCACGCCGAAGATGTAGTTTATATCGGCAACGGTGACCTCGTAGTCGCAATTGACATCGACATACCACCCAGTGTTTTCGGTAGACCCGCCATCGGTCAGAATATAATTGATGACGATGTTCGCATCGGCAACAGTAACCTCACCATCCTGGTTCACGTCGGGGTTAGGAGTATGGGGAGGAGGAATCATCCGGCCTTGCTTGAACACGAAATCAATGTAGTCGCCAGGTATCCCGAAGCGGACCACAGCCTGACGATACTTCAATTGCTCGGGCAGGGGCTCGGCGGTTACCGTAGCATGCACATACCAGCCTGTCTCCTCGTCGCCTGACACGTCTTCGAGTTCGATATCCAGCCAATCGGGCAGTTCCTCATCGCCATTCCAGGTCATCTCATAGTCATCAGAGCCAAAGCATGAGTAAAAGTCTATACCCTCAATCTCGTCATTCGGGTAGATTTCGCCCTGAATCACATCGGGCTTTCTCATTATACCGCCCTCCTCTGGGAAGGTGTACTCGCCAGTCTCATCAGGATTCTTGAAGGTAATGAACGGATTCTCGGTCGAGAGGAAAATGCTCAGACCGGTCTTCATGGTACCGATGTTGAAGAAATTGTTCAGACCAACCCAGAAGTATTCACCGGTAAAGTCATATACGGGGTTGCCATCTTCACCCCACACGGTGTCGCCATTCTCGTCATAATGGATGATGTTAATCGGGTGCTTGATGTAAGCCAGCTCGCCATATCCCTCATCATCATAGAAGTTAGCGCTGACGCATGCCGAGAAGTCCTGAATGTCGGCATTGTCGTTATATCCTTCAATCACCACAATGATGGGACTGTCAATCGTGGGAGTGTACTCATAGGTCAATTCGGGCATATACTCATCACGACCATAGAGAGTAAACTCAACGAAACCATAGTTATCCTGAATCGTGTAATCGGTAATATTAGCCTCACCATAGACAATCGGCTCGCCGAAGTGGTAATCATCCAGGTACACTGATCCGATGACACTATAGGGGGGAATCATGGGCAGCTTGTAAACCTTACAGGTCATCTTGGCTTGCTCGCCGTTAATCTTAAGCCTGCCTGTATACAAACCGACCTTCTTGAGCATGTAGGGACTGGTCGGCTTTTCGAACGCTTGGGCGATTGCGTCAACATGGTCACCATTCTTACCGAACCACCAACCGTGTTGGTTGCCCTGAGCAGGCTTAAGACCGTAGTAATAGGTAAATTTTGGATTGACACTACCGCCATCAGTTTTCAATGTCTTACTTGAGCACCAGTAATCGACATCGTCCCTACCGCTAAGCACCATATCACTTGGTACCGAGTAAACTGCAAACGGTGAGGCGTTATTGATTACAGGAGGCTCTGAACCGCCATTAACAGCAGAAAATCCAACACCCTTTTGATAGACATACCAATCGCTGTTCGCTCCGTCCAATGGCCCGTCAACAACATAGAATTTGGGAACCACAGATTGCTCAATATCATAGGTAACCTTGGCATTCATCACGTCAGGATAACTGTTTCCATCATCATAATTGAAGACGTCCCATGCCGTATGGGTATTCTGGGTAGCACCGATAATCTGACCGCGGTAAGTGTAAGTGGTGAATGGTTTCATGAAAAGGAACGGTTCGCCAAATGAATCATCGTATTTTCCATTCACCGAGAAAGCATCCACATAGAATGCGCCGGCAGGACGGTCATACCAACCCAACATAGACGCCGCCCGCTTGGGAGCCTTGTTGACTACAGGCGACCCGGGTGTGCGCATGCTCATTTCCTCACATTTCGCCTGAGGCCTTGCCACGCGTTGCAATTGTGCAGTACGGTTAATCTTGGCGCCTGAACGCTGTACTGGTGTGGAGGCTGTCGCCATCGATGCAAACATGAGTACAAAAACTCCTAAAAGTAGATACTTTTTCATAATCCAATCTGAATTAATAGAGTTAATAATTATAATAATTAGTATTTCGCATAAAAAACAATATGACCACAATATTGGTCAATATTCATTCTATCGTTGCAAAATTAAACAATTATATCAAAAACAACAAACATAAAATAGGTTTTTATCCCAATTCAAGAACAAATTGTCATCTTCAGGCCTGCACCCCCCTCCACCACCCTTCCCACACACAACACCACCAACTTCTTATCATTATTATCAAATAAACATCGAAGATGAGGGTGTGTCATAATTCAACTGCTAGAACTATAACCGCCCTGCGGGCGGGAAATTAAGCAAATCAATTCTAAAATTTTTATTAATTTGATAATAGTATCAATTTTAATTTAATAATTTGTTTAATTTCCCGTGCGATAGCACGGTTATATTACCGAGTCGCAATTATGACACACCCTCAATGAAAAAGACCATGCCGGAACCTTGAATAGGTTCGCAGCATGGCCCTAGAACTGAGCAGGAAGCTGTGCCATAATTCAAACGCTAGAATCATAACCGCCCTGCGGGCGGGAAATTAAGCAAATTAATTCTAAAATTTTTATTAATATGATAATAGTATCAATTTTAATTTTATAATTTGTTTAATTTCCCGTGCGATAGCACGGTTATATTACCAAGTCGCAATTATGACACACCCTCAATGAAAAAGACCATGCCGGAACCTTGAATAGGTTCGCAGCATGGTCCTAGAACTGAGCAGGAAACTGTGTCATAATTCAAACGCTAGAATCATAACCGCCCTGCGGGCGGGAAATCAAGCAAATTAATTCTATAATTTTTATTAAGGTAATGATATACTTGTTGGCTGTTAAATTACGACAAATACGTTTTTATCACCAACAAAACCTTTATTATTATATGATTGCAAAGAAATATATAAACAAGAAACATATATGAAGGACATTAGAACTTTTATCACAGAGTCTAAATGGAATAAAAGACCAACAGAAAGTTACCTGCATTTGGGGATTAAAGAAACACCAAGAAGAGTTTTAATGGAAACACAAGAGGAAAACCATACAATCGTTGATAAGTTCTTAAACGACATTGGATGGAAGAACGGTCAATTAGAATGGACATCTGAAAATACATTTGTAGATGCGCACGGATTTAATGGTTACATTTTTGATACGGAAGAAGAAGCAGAAGAATCAGTCCTTAATGGTGATGAACATCAAAATGCGATTGATTATGTAAATGGCGCACAAACCGATGAAGATTGGATTAAGTATCTAATTAAAGGCGGTGTAAATCCTTCTATGGCTGAACGGATAATAAATAATGGTGATTGGAATAGTGTTGTTAATATTATTGTAGATAAGGAAGGTCCCGAATTTTTTCTTAGTACATATAGCGGTAGAGTAAATGAGTTGCCTAACGGCAAATTACTTTACTTTTAATCCACTATCTTCACGTCCAAATAGCGGACAACACCGATTGATGCCTTGAACATATCCTTGAAGCAGTCGCTCCCGCTCAATTTACGGGTGTTATAGCGGTAAACCGCCTCGTCCACATACCGTTGCAGGTACTTGCTTGAGATTGAGTGGTAAATACCCTCAATCATTCGCTTGAGCATTGCCCAAAACCCCTCTATGGTGTTGGTAAAGTCACCACCTTTAACATACTCACTCCGTCCGTGATTGACAACCTTGTGGGTGTACTTGGTTGCGTCAAGTCCGTTGTATGCGGTCAGTTCATCAGTGTAGATGTTTGAGCCTTCCTCAACGAATTGTTCAATGATGGGCAACAAGGTCGCTCCGTCAGCCTTGCCGCACTTTAAGGCTACCACCTTACCCCCTCGCTGTACCATACCGAACACGGGAGTCTTTGTCTTGGTGCTGCGTCCTTGAGTGCCTTTGGTGCGCTTCCATTCGTGCTTGTTCTTTTCTTTGCCGCCAATGTAGGCTTCGTCACACTCCACGTCACCACTCAATGCGATGGTATCGTCTTGGGCGAACAACGTGCGGATTTTCTGCAAGATGAACCAAGCGGTCTTTTGGGTGACATCAATGTCCCTTGAGAGTTGGTGTGAACTGACACCCTTCTTGTGGGAACTGATAAGGTACATAGCCATAAACCACTTGCGTAGGGGTATCTTGGTGTTCTCAAAGATAGTACCTACCTTCTCGCTGAAATTGCAGTTGCACTTGGAGCAGCAGAACCTACCGTCCCTGCGTTTGTGGCAATGGTGCTGACCGCAATAGGGGCATACCACATCGTCACCCCAACGGGAGTCAATGATTGCTTGACGGCATTTACTTTCGGTATTGAAGTACGCAGCAACCGAGTAAAGAGAGTTGAATTTGCTGAAATTGACCATAATCCTTTGTATTCTGTCTCCATCTTACCTATAGTAATTTGCAGAAACACAATACAATAGAACTATGTTAAAAGAAATTAAAACATCGGCATCAATCTTCTAAAAATCAGTTTTTTATCGGAATTTCACAGCCAACAAGTATATCATTGCCTTTATTAATATGATAATAGTATCAATTTTAATTTAATAATTTGTTTAATTTCCCGTGCGATAGCACGGTTATATTACCGTGTCGCAATTATGACACAACTCCTCGCTCTATAGGCTTTTGCGCGTTGTTACAGCTCACCAACAACGCACTTTTAACTTCATGGCCAGGATATCTGGCCGATAATCACGCCGATGATGTAGTTCACATCGGCAATGGTGTACCCCTCGTCCCAATCGATATGGACATCATCGTCCGGGCCATACTCCTGATAGTTCAGAATATAATTGATGACGTAGTTCAAATCGGCAATAGTAACCTCTCCATCCAGGTTTACGTCGGGGGCAGGATTATGGGGAGGAATCGAGCCTTGCATGAACTTGTAATCAATATAGTCGCCAGGTATCCCGAAGCGTATCACCGCCTCACGATATTTCTTGTTCACTGGCAAAGGCTCGGCGGTCACCGTAGCATGCACATACCAGCCATTCTCCTCGTCGCCTGACACGTCTTCGAGTTCGATATCCAGCCAGTCGGGCAGAACCTCATCGCCATTCCAGGTCATCTCATAGTCATCCGAGCCATGCCATGAGTAGAAGTCTATACCCTCAATCTCGTCATTCGGGTAGTTCTCGTCCTGTATCACAACGGGCTTACTCATGATACCGCCCTCGTTGGGGAAGGTGTGCTCGCCAGTCTCATCAGAATTCCTGAAGGTAATGAACGAATTCTCGGTCGAGAGGAAAATGGTCAGACCGGTCTTCATGGTACCGGTGGAGAAAAAGTTGTTTAAGCCAGTCCATACATAATCACCGGTAAAGTCATATACTGGCTTGCCATCTTCACCCCACACGGTGTCGCCATTCTCGTCATAATGAATGACTTTAATCGGGTACTTGATGTAAGCCAGCTCGCCATATCCCTCATCATCATAGAAATTAGTGCTGACGCTCGCCGTGAAGTCCTGAATGTCGGCATTGTCGTTGTAGCCGTCAATCACTACCAGGATGGGACTGTCAATCGTGGGAGTGTACTCATAGGTCAATGAGGGGTGATCCTCGTCAACGCCAAAGAGGGTGAACTCAACGAAACCATAGTTATCCTGAATCGTTTGCTCGCTAATGATAGCCTCACCAAAGGCAATCGGCTTATCTAGATACTCATTAAGGTACACTGGTTCGGTGGCACGATAGGGACGAATATAGGGCAGTTTGTAAACCTTACAGGTCATCCTGGTACGTTCGCCGTTAAGTTTCAGTGAGGTTGTTAACATACCGACCTTCTTGAGCAGGTAGGGACTGGTCGGCTCTTCAAATGCTTGAGCGATGCCGTCAACATGGTCGCCATTCTTACCGAACCACCAACCCGCATTGTTACCCTCGGCAGGCTTAAGACCTGAATAACAGGTGTATTGGTAATAATTACCATCGGAGCCAACACTCGGGGTGGCCGTCTTACTGGAGCACCAGTAATCAACATCGCTCTTACCGCTGATTACCATATCACTGGGTACCGAGAACACCTGAACGGGAGTCTCGGACTCAACAACAGGGGGCTCTGATGAATATGGATCATGATTATAAGCATGACAGCCTCCTCCTAATTGATATACATACCAATTGCTGTTCGCATCATCTATTTCACCATCAATGGCATAGAACTTGGGAACCTCAGATAGCTCAATGCCATGAGTAACCTTGGCATATATCACGTCACACAGCATGTTTCCATCATCATCGTAGATGTCCCATAACGTATGGGTATTCTCGTCGGCTCCAATGATGTAACCACGGTAAGTGTAAGTGGTGAAGGGTTTCATGAAGATGAACGGGGAACTGTAAGAATAGCCATAGCGGCCGTCAACTGAAATCACGTCCACATAGAATGCGCCGGCAGGACGATTATACCAATTCGTCAAAGACGCTGCCCGCTTGGGAGCCTTGTTGACTACGGGAGAGCCAGGAGTGCGCATGCTCATTTCCTCAGACCTCACCTGAGGCATTGCCACGCGTTGCAATTGCGCAGTACGGTTAACCTTAACATTTGGACGCTTTACTGGTGTCGAGGCTGTCGCCTTCGAGGCAAACATGAGTACAAAACCTCCTAAAAGTAGATACTTTTTCATATTCCTAACTGAATTTAGAGTTAATAATTATAATAATTAGTATTTCGCATAAAAAACAATATGACCACAATATTGGTCAATATTCATTTTTCGTTGCAAAGTTAAACAATACTATCCAAAAAAACAAACGGAATCAAGAATATATCCCCATTCATGACCAAATTGTCATCTTTAGACCTGTAGCCCGCCCCATCCACTACCCTTCTCACACACAACACCAAGAACTCACGTTATTTAAGCCCGCAAGGACTATCAGGGCAGAAGCGGAGCGCATTTAAGCCCGTAGGGCTGTCAGGGTATAGACAGGAGCGAAGCGGAAGCGCTTTTAAGCCCGTAGGGCCGCCTGGGTATAGACAGGAGTGGAGCGAAGCGCATTTAAGCCCGTAGGGCTGTCAGGGTATAGGCAGGAGTGGAGCGAAGCGGAACTCCTGTAGATGATGACACACCCCACATAATAGCCCCGTTAGGGGCGACACACCGTGTTTCAACGATTTACTGTCGCCCCGATGGGGCTAAGACTTCAATGCACACTATTGCAGGGGTTGCACTCGGCTTCGCCTCGTTACACCCCTGCCTATGCCCTGCTCGCTCCTAACGGAGCTGTCCACAAACACGAATCATTTCCCTGCTCGCTCCTAACGGAGCTGTCCACACACACGAATCATTTTAAATATAATTTGATTTATTTCCCGCCCGCAGGGCGGTTATAATTCCCGCATCTGGACCGATTCAATGCACCCGTCGTTCCTCGCGGGACTAGTATCAAAAAAAACAGAAACGGGAAGCCTTCTAGCAGGCGCCCCGTTTCTTGAGGTAATAGATGATATGTTAAGAAACTGTAATAAAATCCAGCTTATTTGATGTCATCTCAAATTTGGCCAGTAATCTTGGCAATAATGCGGTTCACGTCGGCAACAGATACCTCACCGTCCTGGTTAGCATCGGCAACGAGGTCCTGAGTACCTTCCAGGATAACCTTGATGGCTGCGTTCACGTCGGCAACGGTAATCTCACCATCGCGGTTTACGTCCTCGGGGGCGTAGGGCTGCTGTTCACCCTGCATGAACTTGTACTCAATGTAGTCACCGGGAATCTCGAAGCGAACTACGGCCTCACGATAAGGCACGTTCTCGGGCAGAGGCTGAGCGGTTACCGAAGCAAAAACTTCCCAACCATCCTCGTCATTGCCTTCTACGTCCTCAAGCTCGATGTCCAGCCAGTCGGGCAACTCATCACTGCCGTTGCAGGTGAGAATCCAGTCACCACCGTCGCTGCCAATCCATGAGTAGAAGTCGATACCCTCAATCTGATAGGTTTCGCCCTCGATCTCAACGTCCTTAACCAGGTCGCCACCCTCATTGGGGAAGGTGTGCTGACCATTCTCGATATCACCATAGTTGAAGACAACGAAGGGATTCTCAACCGAAGTGTAGATGGAGAAGGCGGTCTTCATCTGACCCGAACTGAAGAAGTTGTTCAGACCACGCCAGCCAATGTACTCACCGGTCCAGTCGTAAACGACCTGATCGTTTTCCTTAACGGTGTCGCCATTCTCATCAAGACGGACAATCCAACGCGGATACTTCAGGTAAGCCAGCTCACCATGGCCCTCATCAACCTGGTCATCAGCGCTGATGTAGGTGGTAAACTCCTGAAGACCCTCAACCTCATTGTAACCGTCGATGGTCACGAGGATAGGACAATCAATGGTGGGAGTGTACTCATAGGTCAAGCCGGGGATATCCTCATCCTCACCGAAGAGCGTGAACTCAACGAAGCCATAGTTCTCGTCCAGGACTGCCTGGTTGAGGTTAGCTTCACCACTAACAATCAGTTCACCGGGAACAGGAGGCAGAACGACAGCTGCGGTGTCGTTGTACTCGGGAAGGTCGTTCAGCTTATAAACATGGCATTTCAGCTTCACGTTCTCCTCATTGAGGACGGTGCGGCTCGTTGCTACGGTCATACCGACCTTCTTGAGCAGGTAAGGCTTGCTGGGCTTCTCAAATGCCTGACCCATACCGTCAATGTGCTCGCCGTTCTTACCGAACCACCAGCCAAACTCGTTGCCGGGATAAGGATCAGCACCCCTGTAAGCAGTCAAGGTGTAATACTGGTCACCATTGCGGCCACCACCCACCATGGTCTTACTGGAGCACCAGTAATCAACATTGGCGTCACCACTGATCATAGCGTCACTGGGTACTGAGAACACCTGAACGGGAGTCTCGGACTCAACAACGGGAGCCTCATCATTACCACCCATCGAGTGGTCAACAATCTGATAGGTATACCAGGCTGCATTGGGATCATCAAACTCACCGTCTACAGCATAGAACTTGGGAGTCTCAGATAGCTCAAAGTTATAGGCTACCGATGGTTCCATCTCGTCATCAATGGGGATGTAGTTATCATCTCCAGCGCCATACTTGAAGATATCCCATGCTACATGGGTGTTCTCGTCGGCACCAGTAACTACACCTTTATAGGTATACTCAGCAAAGGGCTTTACATACAAGAACGGGGAGCTATAAGCATAACCATAGCTGCCGTCAACTGAAATGTAGTCCACATAGAAAGCACCAGCAGGACGAACATACCAATTCTCCAAGAATGCCTCCTTCTTGGGAGCCTTCTTCAGAACGGGAGTGCCGGGGGTACGCATGGTGTTGGTCTTGAACTCAGCATTGGGCATCGACTTGCGCTGCAACTGAGCCGTACGATTCACCTTAGCGTCGGAACGTTTTACAGGAGCGGTAGCGGTTGCCGATGAGGCAATCAACAGTGCCAAGGCTCCTAAAAGTAAAGTCTTTTTCATAATTGAATCAAAAATATAGCTGTTAATAAAATAAATGAATTTCGATTATTTTTTAAACAATAGCCAGGGCGGCACCGCTCAGGGCAGTCGCCCTGGCTATAAAACTCTAATCAGATTAATTGTTCTGTGAAAGCGACCACGTGATGTAGTTGCCGGCGCTGCCGCTCTGAGCCATCTTCATGTTGACGGGTGACAGCAGCGAGTTGGCACTCAAGTCAAAGGTTGAACCGTTAATCGCTGCAATAATCTGAGCCAGCGCAGTACAGTTCTTATAGGCTTGGGCTACAAGATCACCCTCAGGCTCTATCGTCAAGCGCACCTGATTGTCGCCAACCGCCTCCATCTTAGTGATAGTGTACTTGAGGTTGTCCTTACGGGAACCCTTCTTCACATTGAAGGACAAGATTTGAGCCTTAAGGTCAGCGTCATAAGCAATCTGGGCATAATTGAAGGTTGACTTATAGATGTCCTTCATCTCAGAGGTCAGTGTAGTCAACAGTGTGCCAAAGGTACCACCAGCTTGGGCGGCAGTGCTCCTCCAAACATAAGCAGTTTGGGTAGTGAACACATGGCTCAACACATCGGCTGTCATGGTCGTCTGGTTGTCATCACGGCACAGCAGCGAACCATCAGGCTGACGGGTAAAGTTCTTGATAACATAGCCGTCGAGCGTCACGGGATCCATAAATGAGATACCGTCGTGGGTGATGATGATGTTGTGATACTCTGCGGTCGAAATCTCATCGGCATCCTCACGGAACATCTTCAGGATGCTGCTGGCACCGTTCTTCACAATCCAGCGAACGCCATTAGGCAGGTTGATGTAAACCTGAGGAATCTTGGTGTTGAAGAAGGAATCGGTCATGGCAATCACCTCATTCATATAGACCTCATCGTTGATACCACCGTCAACACGCGTCATAATCATGTCCACGTACCTTTCCGACCTGGTGGGCTTCTTGCCCGTCAGGTAGAGGGTATCGCCAGAGTACTTCATGATGTCAAACTCATAGTTGCCCTCATGGCCATAACCACTCTCGTCGATGTCGGCATCGGTTGCGGCACCACCAGTGCTGGGAATGTCATAGGGGTCAGCAAAGAGGTGGAAATACTTGTTATAGGTATTGAACGAGAGCACGGGACCATTGTCGGCGATGATTTCCCACATCGAAATTTCGCTGCCGAAAGCGGGGGTCTTGGTCGAACCGGTCTTCACATAGTTGATCCACTGGTTGTTACCCGAAATCGTAACAGAACCATCCTTAGCGAAGGTCATCAAGTAAATGTAACCCTGCTCATTCTCATTGGCAAAATACTCAAGCTGCCACTTGCCACCATTGCGGGTGAGAATATCAGAATATTCAGCTTTTGCCTTATCCAGACGGATGACGGCATCCTCATCAAAGATATTGTCAACCTCATTCTTGCATGACGCCAGAGAGAACATGGAGAACACAACAAGCGCCAACAATGAAATATTTAAAAACTTTTTCATTTTATCTTCATTCATGTTAAAGGTAAAACATTAGTGAATGTCATAGACCCACTTGCGGAGTTCATCCATATTGTATGACTTCTGACGGTCCTGAACCTCCTTACGCAGAGAATCCAGTTCTACGCCCCAAGCATCGTGGAACCACTGACGGGCAATCTGAACCTTTTGCAGAATCGCCTTGTCGCCCTCGATACCGTCCTTATCTTCAACGGCATAGACAACGATGCGGTTACCCGACTTGTCACGCTCGTTCTTCCAATAGGTGTGAACGGTGCCGTCGACAGTTACCCTAGCGATATTCTTCTCATCACTCAGGTAAATGGGCTTCTTGTCCTGCTCATTGTCATTATTGGGATAGTAGTAGAAGCTGTAGTAAACAGCGTCGGTAGCATCCTCGGCTGCATCAGTCTCCCAACCACGGGCTGCAAGAGCCAGGTAGAAGTCCCAGTCTTCCTGGGTATAGGTGATGAAGCAGGCGATGGTCTCGGCGAAGTCCTCACGGTACTCACTCGAAGCATAAGGAGTCATAAAGCCCATCGAGGTCACCTCCCAGCCACGACCGGTCCAGTTGGTGGCATCATACTTACCTACCGAGATGGTATTGAACTCGGGAGGATAGGTCTTGGTCTGGTGAAGGATGTGAGCGAACTCGTGGTGCATCGTGTGGAAGTAGAGTTCATTCATCATCTCAAAGTTGTTCACGTTCATGGAGTTCAGCTTGAACAGGGTAATCTTTACACCACCCTCGGCAAGACCGACGGTCTCGCTACCTGAATTCACATTGAGCGCGGGAGAACCGACCATGAGCAGAATGCGGGGACCATACAACTTCAGGAAGTCGGGGCCTGCAACCTTCTCATATACATCAAACCACAAGTACTTGCACAATACAGCCAGGTCAACCGCATTGTTATACTGTGCGGGAACAAGGTTGTAGCTCATAGGAGTGCTGATGTCCGGCATCTTGTACAGGAAAGTCAAGTTATACTTGTCAAGGTAATTCTCCTTGAGGAACTTGTCAAGCTGATAGGAATAGGAATTGGGGTCCAGCGTCTCGTCAACGTCGGGGAAAATCGTGGGACCCATCTTATCCTCACTGCAAGAAGACAGCGACAATGCTGCAACAGCAACCAGCAGCAATGCTGAAATATAATATTGAATCTTCTTCATGATAATTTCTCTTTATTAGTTGTTAGCAATACATGCATTTGCCGAAACACCAAAGCCATGCTCATCTTTCACAAGCCTAGGCGAAACGGGGCGCGGGTTGGGATCCAGACCGGCACCGATTACCTCATTAGGAATCTGGATAGCATAGCGAGGATCGAGCACATCAAGCGTGTAAACATTGCTGATGCCCATCTTGTGGGTAACAGTGAAACCATAACGCTTGATATCAAACCAACGGTTACCCATGTGAACCAGCTGGATGCGGCGGAAGTGCTGTACGCACTGCATGAACGGCTCAATCTCGGGGGTCATGTGGTACTTGTCGCTGGGGCATACCTCATCGATGTGGAAGTCCATCACGATGCCATAAGTATCATACTTGCGACGAACCTGATAATCCTTGGTATAGAACTTGGTGATCAAATCCTTGGTCAGCTCAACCATGTTATAGTTATCGGTAGAGTCGAGTTTCAGGTGATCGTGGTTCCACAACCACAGGTCTTCAAATGCGGCGTCAACATTGCCAAGGAACAGATTGGCCTCGGCACGCAGCAGAATCAGCTCCTGGCTGGTGAACTCGGGACGAATCATGTGAACATATCCGATACCGGCAATCTTGTCGGTGTACTCGAACTGCTCCCAGCAGTTGCCCATAAAGATAGCACCATACTCAGAGTGAGCCGAAGAGCTCAAGAAGCTGTTGGTGAAGCAGGGCATCATTGACCAGGACACCTTGTCCTTACCGTGAGTGTAGCTGTAGATACAGTTCTCCCAGGTCGGGCCAGGGCCACCAATCGAGCCGCGAAGGCCTTCACGGGCAGTCCAGAACCTGTTGCCCCAACGGCGCAACCAGGTGCTGTAGGTGTCAATCATCATGAAGTTACCGGGACGGTCAACGCTGGTGTAGTAACGGGCACCATTGTCCAGATCATAGAAATCCTTGTCCCAGAAATCGTTGCGCATATTCTTCACGTCGGTGCCCTTGAAAGCAGCATTGGCATACTGTACCACCTTGTCATACTCGCGCTTGGCGGTATAGAAACGGGCAGCAAAGGCATTGGAAGCAGCCACGTTGAAGTGGTACTTGGGAACAGCATAGAACTCGTCGGTGACAAGCTTCAGGCCTTCCAGCATATCCTTCTCGATATTTTCGTAGGTCTGCTGCAGCGTACCACGGTCATACTTGGGATCCAGCTCGGTCTCAGGCTTCGTGGCATAGGGGATGCCGGGATGCTGGGCGCTCAGTTGCGGGCCACGGTAAGGCATGCAGAATACCTGAGCCAAGATATAGTGGTGATAAGCACGAATCATCAGGGCCTCACCCTTGATGGCATTCATGCGGGCCTGGTCATGAGCACTGATAAGCTCACCCTCAATCTCACCGGCCTCAGTGAACTCATCGATTTTCTCAAGCACGGCATTGGCAGCGGCAATTGCACCATAGCAACCGCTCCAGATACCTGAAGGAGAATCAGAGTCACTGATATCCAGGGTTACATCCTCCCAAGCATAAATCTGCTCGTCATACTGGTTGTAGGATGAATAGTTGTAACGCATACCGTCGGCACTCGGGGAGTTGGTATCGATGACGTTGTCACTCGACAGCTCACCCAGCGCAGCGTAGTTGGTCTGTGTGTAAGCAGTAACGAGCAACTGTTCGAGCTGGTCGAGATTCTGCAGATACACACGGGTATCGGGAATTGTCTCAAGGAAATCGCTGCACGAGCTCAAACCCACAAGCGCGATAACGACAGACAAGATTTTATATCCTAGTTTCATAATCTTCTTTATATATTATATATAATGTGGAACATCAATTACAACATTACATACCCAAACGCAGAGTAAGGGTGAACTGCTTGGGAGTAGGCGAAGCCACACCACCACTGTTGAAGAACTCGGGATCCTGGCCGTTGAGCTTCTTGTCGGCATACAGCAGGCAGATGTTGGTAGCAGCAAGCTTCAACGAAGCGGTTTTCAGACGCAGGTGCGAAATCAGGCTGTGGGGAACATCGTAGGTGAGAGAAATCTCTTTCAGACGGATGAAACCACCGTTAGCAATGCGCTCAGTGCTGTAGTTATAAGCATTGTAAGCCTGGCCAATGTAGTTGTTGTTGTACACCTGACGGCGAGATGCGATAGTGGGAATCGTGGTCACTAACTCATCACCGGGGAGTACCCAGCGGTTCTTGAAGTCCTTGGTAAACGAGGTCAGGTCACTATAAGCATAAGCGAAGGTAGGATCCAGACGAAGCTTGTTACCGAAGGCATAGGTCATAAACACGTTCAGGTGGAAACCCTTGAACTCAAAGTTGTTGCCGAAACCGCCAGTGAAGGTGGGATCAACGGGACCCTCATACTTGAGGAAGCCGAGGTTCTCAAACTCCTGGAAGTTCAGACCAGTGGTCGAAATGTCACCATTCTCGTCGATAACCATGGGCAGACCATGAGCATCAAGACCGGCGAAGGGAATCGAGAAGATGGCACGGTGGGGATAGCCCTCCAAGGGGAAACCGCTACCGCGAACCAGGTCGATGACGCGCGAACGAGACTGCAGCTTGGTAATCTCGGTCTTCACATAGGAGAATGTGAAGTCGGTATCCCAACCGAAGCCACCAGCACGCTTGGGCTGAATGTTGTGGGTAGTGAGCGTGAACTCAACACCGTGAGACTTCATCTCGGCCACGTTACCATACTTGTTGGTGTCACCACCGACACCCTGGGTACGGATAAGACCAATCAGGTCGAAGTTGTTACGCATGTACCAGTCAAACTCGAGGTTGATGCGGTTCCACAGGAAACCGAGGTCAAGACCGAAGTTGAACTCGTGCTTCTTCTCGTAGGTCAGGTTGCTGTTACCAAGACCCGACAGGGCAAGACCCATCTCATAGGTGCTCAGCTCCTGGCGCCAGGGGCGAGTGGGATAATACAGAGCCTCGGCGTTGGCAAGGCTGGTGGGACCACTCTCGGCGGTGAGCGAGTAGCTCAGACGCATGTTGGCGTTGGTCAGGATACCCTTGTTGTACAGTGCGCTGTTGTGGAAGAAAGGCTCATCGTGGATGTGCCATGATGCAGCGATGTTCCAAGTGGGCAGCCAGCGGCTCTGAGAGGTGCGACCCATCTGGTTAGAACCCTCATAACGGAAAGTACCGTTGAGGATGTAACGGTTCATGACCATGTAGTTGAGCACGGCAAAGTAAGCCATGTCACGGCGGTGGTACTCACCGACGCTGTAATAGCTACCGTTCTCCTCCTGAATCTGCTTGAACAGCTTGTAGTTGGTGAAAGGCAGGTTACCGTTGGCATAAACAATGCCCCAAGCATCGAACGACTCACTGAAGCGGTCGAAGCGGTTGGCCTCCATACCACCGAAGAGTCCCAGATAGTGGTTACCATTATCGAACTGCTTGGTGTATTGACCAGTTGCACGGAACAAGAAGGTCTTGTTGTTATGCTTGTTGTAGAACAGCATACCACCCTTATCAAGAATAGTTTCGGGGAGAGCATTCTCGACATCGGGGTCGGTATACAGGTAAGAGTTAGAAGAACGGATGATAGCGTTATCGGGGTCGATACCGGCGCGATAAGCCATGGCCTGGTTACTGTTGTCAAGCACATAGTGGTTCTGCTCGGTGGTAGCCACACGCATCGAACCCAGGATGTTGAACTCAAGGCTCTGGTCGTCCTTCATGATGGGCTTGAAGCTCAACTCGCCCTGGAACTTGAGGTCGGTCACGTTCAGGTCGATATAGTTGCGGTCCAACTCATCAAAGATATTAAATGAGGTGTAGTTGCGAACATAACGCTGCTCGGGGTCTACCGTACGGGCGGTGTTCAACGCGAAGCTGTAGGGGTTGATATCGAAGTCACGCCTTACTTCACCGTTCACTACGTCCACATTCTGGCTCAAGGTACCGGGAGCCCTCTGCTCACGGAAACTGTCGCTGTTCAAAATCTTAATCTTGATCTTGTCGGTCAAGTTGTAGATAGCGTTGGCGTTAAAGGTGTAACGCTCAACGCGGCTGCTCTTGTACCATCCCGGATCCAGCATTACTGATGCCGAGGTGTAGAAAGAGCCCTTGTCGGTACCACCCGAAACGCTAACTGAGTGGTTCTGCATGATGTTGTGGTTGAACAACAGGTCGAACCAGTCGGTGTTGCGCATCTCAGCCAAACGCAGGAACTGATTGCGCGCGTTAGCGGTGTTGGGCAGAGCGTAAGTGCCAGTCATCGGATCATAGGTGTCCATCAAGTTGTACATCTGGCCATAGATACCAGAAGTTGTGCTGTTTGCCAAGCTGGCGTACTCCAGCCAACCCTTCTGCTCCATCTCGCGCAAGATACTCATCTGCTCCTGAGAGTTACAGATGTTGAAGTCGCGGTAGTTGGGCTTCATGCGGTAGGTGAACTCACCAGTGTAGTTAATGGAACTTGTACCCTTGCGGCCAGTCTTGGTGGTGATTACAATCACACCAGCGTTAGCCTTGGCACCATAAATCGAGGTTGCTGAACCATCCTTCAGAATCTGAAAGCTCTCGATATCGTCGGCGTTAAGACCGGCAACAGCCGAAGCAATCAGCGTGTTGGCATCACCCGATGACAGGTCATCGGCACTGATGTCCACGTTGTCCTCGAGAACCACACCATCGACAACCCACAGGGGCTTGGAGCTACCATAGATTGACGTTGCACCACGCACGCGAATCTTGGGGGCCGTACCGAATGTACCAGACACGTTCTGCACTTGAACACCCGAAACGCGGCCTTCCAGACCACGGCTCACGTCGGCAACACCCGAGAGCTTTGCCTTATCGGCGTCCACACTCTGAGTTGCACCAGTAAAGAGTCGTCTGTCCACCTTTTGATAACCGGTTACAACGACTTCACCAAGCACCTCACCTTGGGGCTTCAGGGTAATCGTCATGCCCGACTTGGCAGCAACGACAACCTCCTCATAACCCACATAGGTAACTTTAATCTTAGTGTTTGCTGGCACATTCAACGTGAAATGACCGTCAATGTCAGTAGCGACGCCGTTCTTGGGGTTGCTCTGTTGAACAACCGACGCGCCGATGACAGGGTCATTGTTCTCGTCAATCACTGTACCACTCACCTGGGCATTAAGACCAAGCGCGGCAAGTGCCATGACAAGGAACAAGAGAAAATGTTTTAGACTCATAAAATTTAGTTTAATTGATTAATTATTAATGTTTTAAAGTTTTTCAATGACTGTTACCCATCTTCCTAAATATGCATGGCTTCAAAACTCTGGCTTCCCTCTCCCTCGAGAAGCATAACAAATCAGGTTTTCACTAAAAAAAGCGTTTCAATCCCTACAACAGATTGAATCCATAACAGTTTCAAAAGTTTCTTAACTACACATCTAAAATTAGATAGGCTTGCAAAGTTAATTGTTTTTTTTTAATATAATGTAATATTGTCAAAAACTTTTTTGTTTTTTTTATCATTTTGATACAATTATTGCCAAAAATTCACCATTAAGACACTATGATTCAGCCCATTAGCAACACAATTCATAGTGCCGGAACGCCAAAAATCGCCCCAACAAGCTGAATACCAACATTTTAACACACAATAACACTCCAAATCAGCCACTTTACCGCAAATAATAGGCGGGATTTTTGTCCACTTGGATGGATTTTAGCAGGAAAGTGACTAACTTTGCACTGCTGCAACCATGCGGCAACCTGAATTATGCAAGTAGTATATGACGACAACCACATCATCATCGTCAACAAGAGCGCCGGCGAACTGGTGCAGGGCGACCGCACCGGCGACCCTACGCTCATCGACTCGGTGAAGGCGTGGATTAAGGAGAAATACGACAAGCCGGGCAACGTGTTCCTGGGTGTGACTCACCGCATCGACAGGCCCACCTGCGGACTGGTCGTCATGGCAAAGACCAGCAAGGGGCTCTCGCGCATGAACGAGCTCTTCCGCAAGGGCGAGGTACACAAGACCTACTGGGCCGTGGTGGGCAAGCAACCGCCCGAGCAGCAAGGCACCCTCACCCACTACCTCAAGAGCGTCGAGAGCAACAACAAGACCCATGTGAGCATCGTGCCGCGCGAGGGACATCAGCGCGCCGTGCTCAACTACCGTATCATCGCTGCCAGCCAGCGCTACTGGCTGCTCGAGATTGACCTCATCACCGGGCGCAAGCACCAAATCCGCGCCCAGCTGTCGGCCATCGGCTGTCCCATCAAGGGCGACCTCAAGTACGGCGCCCCGCGCAGCAACCCCGACGGCGGCATCTCGCTGCAGGCCCACCGCATCCGTTTCACCCATCCCGTCAGCGGCAAGGAAATCGACATCACCGCTCCCCTGCCCGACGACTTCAAGCGCCTGGGATTCGATGAGCAGTCTTTGTGATTTGAAGAAAAATGGCTACCTTTGCGGCAAGAAACAAGAAAATCAACTTAAAAACTCAATTAATATCTAAAAGCGAATCATTCTTATGGCAAACATTCCCGAATTCCGCTATGCGCCCATGTTCCAGTTGGGCAAAGACGACACCGAATACTACAAGCTGACAAGCGACTATGTATCGGTGGGCGAGTTTGAAGGCAAACCCATCCTGAAAATCGAGCCCGAGGCGCTGACGATGCTCGCACAGCAGGCCTTCCACGACGTGAACTTCCTGTTGCGCCGCTCCCACAACGAGCAGGTCGCCAAGATTCTGCGCGACCCCGAGGCCAGCGACAACGACAAGTATGTGGCTCTGACCTTCCTGCGCAACGCCGAGGTCGCCGTCAAGGGCCAGCTGCCCCTGTGCCAGGACACCGGCACCGCCATCATCCACGGCGAGAAGGGCCAGCAGGTGTGGACAGGATTCTGTGACGAGGAAGCCCTCGCCCGCGGCGTCTACAACACCTACACCCAGGACAACCTGCGCTACTCGCAGAATGCCCCGCTGAGCATGTACGAGGAAGTGAACACCCGTTGCAACCTGCCCGCCCAGATCGACCTGGAGTGCACCGAGGGCATGGAATACCATTTCCTGTGCGTCACCAAGGGTGGCGGCAGTGCCAACAAGACCTACCTCTACCAGATGACCAAGGCTGTGCTCAATCCCGGCACCCTCGTCCCCTTCCTGGTCGAGAAGATGCGCACCCTGGGTACGGCAGCCTGCCCGCCCTACCACATCGCCTTTGTCATCGGCGGCACCAGTGCCGAGAAGAACCTGCTCACCGTGAAGCTGGCCTCGACTCATTACTATGACAACCTGCCCACCACGGGCGACGAGACGGGACGCGCCTTCCGCGACGTGGAACTCGAGAAACAGGTGCTCGAAGAGGCCTACAAAATCGGCTTGGGCGCCCAGTTCGGCGGCAAGTACATGGCACATGACGTGCGCATCGTGCGCCTGCCCCGCCACGGCGCATCCTGCCCCATCGGCCTGGGCGTGAGCTGCAGCGCCGACCGCAACATTAAGGCAAAAATCAACAAGGACGGCGTGTGGATTGAGAAACTCGACGACAAGCCCACCGAGCTGATTCCCGAGGAACTGCGTCAGGCTGGCGAGGGCGACGGCATCAAGATTGACCTGGACCGCCCCATGAGCGAGACGCTCGCCATCCTCGACAAGTATCCCGTATCGACCCGCGTGTCGCTCACCGGCACCATCATTGTGGGCCGCGACATCGCCCACGCCAAGTGGAAAGAGCGCTATGACCGCGGCGAGGGCATACCCCAGTACATCAAGGACCATCCCGTGCTGTACGCCGGCCCCGCCAAGACCCCGAAGGGAATGCCTTGCGGCTCGATGGGTCCCACCACGGCCAACCGCATGGACCCCTATGTTGACCTGTTCCAGAGCCTCGGCGGCAGCATGGTGATGATTGCCAAGGGCAACCGCAGCCAGGAAGTGACCGACGCCTGCAAGAAGCACGGCGGCTTCTACCTGGGCAGCATCGGCGGTCCCGCAGCCATCCTCTCGCAGGAGAGCATCAAGAGCATCGAGTGCGTCGAGTATCCCGAGCTGGGCATGGAAGCCGTGTGGAAAATCCGCGTCGTGGACTTCCCCGCCTTCATCCTCGTGGACAACAAGGGCAACGATTTCTTCAAGGGCCTCGGCCTGTAATTGACCCCTTCTGATTCATCACCCGTCGCGGGATTTCTCACTTTTTTGAGGCCGCGACGGGTCTTTTTTGTGCCAAAATCCTACCGTTTTCAGTAAAAATATGTTAAAAAGCATATATTTTGTCTGTTTTTGCTTGCCAGGTCAAGAAAAAGCAGTAATTTTGCACTCGCAAATTGCGGGATGGAGCAGTGGCAGCTCGTTGGGCTCATAACCCAAAGGTCGTCAGTTCGAGTCTGGCTCCCGCTACTAGAGACGAGGTTGAGCGTTATGCTTGACCCCGTTTTTTTTGTGCCATTTTGCACCGAAATGGATGCTCCATCTTGCACAGTTGGCAAAAGTTGTGTAAATTTGCCTTCAGCAACCAAAACCCTAGAGCTATGAAACATATCGCAGTTCTCTTTGAAGGCGACATCAACCGCAGGCTGGGCGTGTTCAACGCTGTCATCAGCCGCGTGAAGCACCTGCAGCAAGTGGCTGACTACAAGATAGATGTACACATGCTGCAAGTCTATGACGGCTGGCTCATGCGACGCCTACGCAATACCAAAAAGGTCGCGTTCCGTCCCGACGAAATCGATGCCGACGGCGTGAAAATCCACGTCACCTGGTTCAGGCGCCGGTGGTCCGACGCCATCATGCACCGCCTGTTTCACAAGCCGCCACGGGCCTTCATGCACCGCCTGCACCGCTTGGGCTGGGAGATGCGCGGCAGCGACCTGATCAGCGCCCACGACCGCATCATGGGCCATGTGGCAGTCTTTGCCGGCAAGAAACTGCACATTCCCTGTTTCATCACCTGGCACGGCGCCAGCATCTACACCGACCCACCTCGCGACCCGATGATTAAAGAGCAGACCATCAAGCTGTTGCATGGCGCCACCTGCAACTTCTTCGTCAGCCAGGGACTGCTCGACAAAGCCCACGCCGAGCTCACCAACGGCTTTCCTGCCGATGTGCTGCTCAACGGCGCTGGCGAACAGTTCAAGCGCTACACCGACGCGCAACGCGCAGGGTTGAGGGAAAAATACGGCATCAACGCGCAGGAAAAGGTGGTCGCCTTTGTGGGACGCTTTGAACCCGTGAAAAACGTGACTATGCTGCCCGACATCTATGCCGAAATCGAGAGGAAATACGGCACGCCGTTATCATTCTGGGCAATCGGCGACGGCATCCAGCTTGAGGAGACCCGCCGACTGATGGACGCCAAGGGTGTGAAATGCCACTTCACCGGCAAGGTGCCGCCCGAGGAAATCCCCGACCTGCTCAACTGCGTCGACCTGCTCGTGCTCCCCAGCAGTCTGGAAGGACTGCCCCTGGTAGTCATCGAGGCACTGTCCTGCGGAGCCCATGTTGTGGCTACCAATGTCATCGGCACAGCCGAGGCGGTAGGGCGCGAAAACGCCATCGACCTGGGAGAGAATTTCGTGGACCGATTCACCACGCGGGCAGTCCAATTGCTGAGCGGCAACATCGACCAGCAACTGCCTCCCGAGGTGAGCTGGACCGCCACCGCCATCAAGGAAAACCGCATTTATCACCAATATTTAGATAAATTAAACTCATAACGCTATCAATAAGTACTTTAATTATCAAAATATAAAGTGATTCTTTAAATAAAACAATACCAATTACGATTTTTCTTGAAACTTGTAATTTTAACACTCTATTTATTGATTGACAATAAAATAAATCGTAAGTTTAAAGTAAAAATCGAAGTAAACAAAAATATGCCCAAATTTGCCGAAACATTGCTGCCGTTAGCCCTTCCTGGCACCTATACCTACCGCATTCCCGAGGGGATGAAACTCTCCATCGGGATGAGGGTGCTAGTGCCTTTCGGACGCAAAAAAATCTTCACTGCTATCGTGGTCAACCAGCACGACATGGAGCCAAAAGGATATGAAGTGAAAGAGGTTTTAGGCACCCTTGACGACAAGCCCATCCTGCGACATCCGCAGCTCGATTTCTGGCAGTGGATTGCCGATTACTACCTCTGCTCGATGGGTGAGGTTTATAAGGCGGCAGTCCCGTCGGGGCTCAAGGTGGAGAGCGAGACCACCATCAGCGCCAACCCCGACTTTGAGGAGAGCGAGCCTGGGCAATTATCCGACCACGAACGCGTCATTCTGGATTTCACGGCACAACGTGGACGCGTCCAGATTGCCGAAATCGCACGCGCAACCGGATTCAAGACCGTAGAACGAAATGTCAGCCACTTGTTGGACATCGATGCGCTGCACGTGAGCGAGCGTGTCGTGGACAATTACCGCCCCAAAACCGAGTCTTGCGTGCGGCTGACCGTCGCCCGTGACGACGAACAGGCTCTGCATCAGTTCTTTGACCAGCTCAAGCGGGCTCCCAAGCAGGAAGTCCTGCTGCTCGCCTATCTGGACATGTCACACTGGCTGCAGAGCGGCGAAGTCAAGGAGGTGAGCAAGGACAACCTGCTGAAACGCGCCGGCGTGAGCAACGCCGTGCTGCATGAAGCCGTAAAACGCGGGCTGTTTGAGATTTACAAGAAGGAAATCAACCGTTTTGCCGACCTGGGAAGCGTGCTCGAGGACCCTCCCGCACTGAGCGAGGAACAACAGCGCGCCTATAAGGAAATCCACCAGTCGATGCGCCAGCACGCCATCACGTTGCTGCACGGCGTGACCAGCAGCGGCAAGACGTCGGTCTATATGCACCTCATTGCCGACGCCCTGCGCCTGGGCAAGCAGGTGCTCTACCTCGTGCCCGAAATCGCCCTGACGACACAGCTCACGCGCCGCTTGAGGCGCGTCTTCGGCGACAAACTGCTCATCTACCACTCCAAGTTCAGCGACAATGAGCGCGTGGACATCTGGAAACGCCTGTTGGACAGCAACGAGCCGTGTGTCATCATCGGTGTGCGCTCGTCGGTGTTCCTCCCCTACTCCAACCTGGGGCTCGTCATCGTCGACGAGGAGCACGACAGCAGCTACAAGCAGCAAGACCCCGCTCCACGCTACAACGGCCGCAACGCGGCGCTGATTCTGGCGCAGATGCATGGCGCCAAGACCGTGCTGGGGTCGGCAACGCCCGCCATCGAGGTCTATCACCGCGCGCTTGCAGGACAATACGGACTGGTGAAACTGTTGACGCGCTATGGCGACATCAAGATGCCCGACGTCAAGGTCATCGACACCATCGATGCACGCAAGCGACGCGATATGCAGGGCATGTTCAGCAACGAACTCATCGCCAACTGCCGCCAGGCGCTGAATAATAATGAACAGGTGATTCTGTTCCAGAACCGGCGCGGGTATTCGCCCATGGTGCGCTGCAAGGAGTGCGGCAGCGTGCCCAAGTGCGAGAACTGCGACGTGTCTCTCACCTTCCACAAGCACAACCGCAGCCTGGTGTGCCACTACTGCGGCTATACCATTCCGTTGCCCGACCTGTGCCCCGCCTGCAAACTGCCTGGCCTAGAGATTGTTGGCTACGGTACCGAGCGCATCGAGGACGACATCGATGCCGTGTTCCCAGGCGAGAAGATTTCGCGCATGGACCTCGACACCACACGCAGCAAGAACAGCTATGACCGCATCATTGACGAATTCTCGGCCCACCGCACCAACATCCTCGTGGGCACCCAGATGGTGACCAAGGGGCTGGACTTTGACGCCGTGAGCATCGTGGGCATCCTCAATGCCGACACGATGATTAACTTCCCCGACTTCCGCAGCCACGAGCGGGCCTTCGACATGCTCGAGCAGGTATCCGGCCGTGCCGGCCGTGCCCACAAGCAGGGGCAGGTCATCATCCAGACCAGCCAGCCCGACCACGACGTCATCAAGTTTGTGCAGGCACACGATTACGAGGGGTTCTACGAGCACGAACTGGCTGACCGTCAGAAATTTGGCTACCCGCCGTTCACCAAGGTCATTAACATCTACCTCAAGCACCGTGAGGATGCCACCCTGGGCGAACTGGCAGTGCGTTACAGCGGTTTGCTGCGCCAGGTGTTCGGCACGCGCGTACTGGGACCGATGGCGCCCTTCGTGGCGAGGATACAGAACCTCTACATCCGCCAGATTACCCTCAAGATGGAGACCGCCGCATCGATGAGCAAGGTCAAAAAAATACTGCGCGACCTCTATGAACAGATGCTCGCCAACGACGCCCGCATGAAGTCAGTGCGCCTCTACTACGACGTCGACCCCGTGTAAACACTCAAATGGACATGAAAAATAACGACAATGAGCAATATCTAATCAGCGATGGCAGACTGTACGTTCAAGGATTAGATTACCAGCAACTGATTGAGCACATTAACAGTTTCGCCCTGGAGGAAAGTGGCAACGGACTGGACTATTGTGCCACGATTCACGAGTTGCATACAAATGAAGATTATCTGGTTACATTCCACGGCAGAATGCCTCTTGAAGCCCTAACTGATTTAGTCTGGGAATTGAATTATTGTGACGACGCCGAGCAAACGGTCGTAGCCTACACCAACTGTAACCGCTATGGTCTTCCGGCTAACGCCATGTTTTGCATGAATGAAAAAATCTCAGAAGATGAAGCTATAGCCGTCGACAATCAAGGTCACGTCTATATCATTGACGATGAGAGCGAATCCCTTAACTACAAATTAACGAACAAGACTACTCGTTACATATCATGCCCCAGGACGAGAACGGTTGAAAAAGAGAGTATTGACGTGACAGCCCAGGACGACGATGAACCTGGATGGTGCCTCCTTTTACAACTAGCATTCTGGATTGCATTCTTTGCTTCAATGGGACTATCACAATGGATGAAGCTGCCCAAACTTTTTTATTTTTTAGATGATTTTTTATTTGATTCGGTACCAGGCGTAATTCTCATATTCGCCTTTATCGGGTTATGCTTTTTCTTGAAAGGAAAGGGATACATCAAGCTCGGACCGTTCACCATACTACCAATGATTGCTTTCCCGTTTGTCCTCTGTATTTTGGCGAATTACTATATCACACCAGTGCAACGTGAGCGAGTGGCTATCATCACCGACAAAACCATTGACGGAGACAACACCTGGGCCTGGGTCGAATGGAAATATACCGACGACAACAGTTCATTTGTCATGAGTGATGATGACATCCATGATCCACTCCAAGTCGGTGACACTTGCATTGTGGACTGGCGTCAAGGAGTGTTGGGGTGGCCAGTTGTTCGCGGGATTGTGAAAAAATGAGGACTAACCGTGCCAACATTTAACAACAAAACCAACGGCATTATTGAAAAGTTGGCCGTAAAGCCGTCCTAATTCACAAAAAATGAGTAATTTTGTGGCTTGATTTCAAGCGACAATTAGTAAACAATTGATAACGAGACAATAATGAAAATAATAGACGGAAAAATGACTGCTGCTGCCATCAAGGAGGAAATCAAGGCCGAGGTGGAGCAGATGATAGCATCGGGCCAGAAGCGTCCGCACCTGGCTGCCGTGCTGGTGGGTCACGACGGAGGCTCGGAGGCCTATGTGAAGAATAAAGTGATTGCCTGCGAGAAATGCGGATTCAAGTCGTCACTCATCCGCTTGGAAGAGGACACCACCGAGGAGCAACTGCTGGACTGCATCCGCGGGTTGAACAACGACCCCGACGTGGACGGCTTTATCGTGCAACTGCCGTTGCCCAAACACATCGACGAGCAAAAGGTCATCAACGTCATTGACTACCGCAAGGACGTTGACGGTATCCACCCGATGAACGCCGGCCGCATGGCGCTCGGTCTGCCTAGTTTCATTTCAGCTACTCCGCTGGGTATCATCACCTTGCTCAAGCGCTACGAGATTCCCACATCGGGTAAGAAATGCGTGGTGCTGGGCCGCAGCAACATCGTGGGCAAGCCCATGGCTCAGCTCATGCTCCAGAAACAGCACGGCGACGCCACAGTAACCGTTTGCCACAGCCACTCAGCAACACTGAAGGATGAGTGCCGTCAGGCCGACATCATCATCGCCGCCATCGGACGTCCCGATTTCGTCACTGCCGACATGGTCAAGGAGGGTGCCGTTGTCATCGACGTGGGCACCACCCGTGTCCCCGACCCCGAGAGCAAGACAGGCTATCGCCTGAACGGCGACGTGAAATTTGACGAGGTCGCTCCCAAGTGCGAGTACATCACTCCCGTCCCCGGCGGCGTTGGTCCCATGACCATCTGCTCGCTGATGAAAAACACCCTTGCCGCCGCCAAAAAGGAATTTTATTCAAGTTAATAGTTAATAGAGAATAGTTAATAGTTGTTTTATGGCTGACAGTTTGACTTTTGATAAGAGCAAGGATTTTGCAATAAGGATAGTCAATCTCTGTAAATACCTGCGTAATGACAAGCGCGAGTTTATCTTGTCTAAACAACTGTTACGCTCCGGAACCTCGATAGGTGCCAATATCTCTGAAGCGCTATATGGTGTCAGCCGTAAAGACTTCCTCGCTAAAGCGTTCATCTCGTTAAAAGAATGTGCTGAGACTAAATACTGGCTAGAATTACTGTTCAAGACAGATTATTTATCAGAAAGTGAGTTTAATAGCATCGATAGTGACTGCACTGAACTACTGAGACTTTTGACCAAAATAGTCAAAACTACAAGGCAAAATGATTCTGATGAATAGGTAAGATAAGAAAAGGGACTTTAACAAATCTGTTAGAGTCCCTTTCTTTTTTTGCGAATAGCAACTATTAACTATTCTCTATTAACTATTAACTGTTAACTATTAACTATTAACTATTAACTATTAACTAATCGAACAGTCCTTCGGTTGCAGCATCGTCGCCGCCACCACCGCCGTCGCCGCCGCCAGCGTCGCCGCCACCGCCGCCACCGCCGGACCAGCTGCCGCCGCCAGCGCCGTAGTAGCCGCCCAACTCGTCACCACAGGGATTGAACCCGTTGGGGAACTGGAACTTGGTGCTCTGCTTGTAGGGCAGGTTCTTGTCGTCATAAATCCACTTCATGAAGTAACCCAGGATGGGAAGTGCAGCCTCGGCACCCTGACCCATCGCCATGCTGTTGAAATGGATGTAGCGCTCCTCGCCACCAACCCACACACCGGTCACTAGTTCGGGCGTGAAGCCCATGAACCAACCGTCGCTGTGGAAGTTGGTTGTACCTGTCTTACCACCCATCTCGGCATTGATGCCATAAGCGTAGCGCAGACGTGCACCGGTACCCTCGTTGACAACATTCAAGAGCATCGAGAGCATCTTCAGGTAGGTGTCCTCGCTCATGATTTCGGTCTGGTTGCCAGTGAACTCGGCAAGCACGTTACCGCGGTTGTCGGTGATGCGTGACACATACACCGGCTCGACGCGCATGCCACCGTTGGCAAATGCCGAATAGGCAGCCACCATCTCACGCAGCGACACCTCACAGGCGCCCAAGCTCAATGCGGGCACGGGGTCAAGGTAGCTCGTGATACCGAAGCTGTGCATCCACTTCGCCAACTCGTCGGGCGCCATGGTATAATAGCCGTTGCGCTCAATCCAGTTCTCGCGCGTACCGCGCATGAAGCCAGCCGAAATCCAGTTCTTGGAGTAGGTCAACGCCTGTTTCAGCGTCATACCGCCGCCGCTACCCTCATTGGCAGGGTTATACACCTCGTTGTGCCAGATGATGTTGGGGGCGCCACCGGGACGCGTCGAGCAGGGCGTCAAGCCACCGAACTCAATTGCCTGGGAATAGACGAAGGGCTTCACCGTCGAACCAATCTGGCGACGACCAGTCGATACCATGTCATACTTGAAGAAGCGGAAGTTGGGACCGCCCACATAGGCCTTGACGAAGCCCGTGACAGGATCCATCGACATCATGGCGCAACGCAAGAACGACTTGGTGTAGAGCAGCGAGTCGAGCGGCGTCATCTGGGCATCAAAGCCGCCCTCGTAGTTGAACAGATGCATCTGGGTCGGCGTCTTGAAGTTCTCCATGATTTCAGCGTCACTCTTACCCTGGCTCTTGAGTACACGGTAACGCTCGCTGTGACGGATGGCAGCGTTGATGAGCGCCTGCTTACCGGCACTGGAAAGCTCGTTCTTGTTGTTAGTATAAGGATTCTTGGTACCACCGCGCTCACGCAGGAAAGCGGGCTGCAGCGTCTTGCTCATGTGCTTGTGTACAGCCTTCTCGGCATATTCCTGCATGCGGGAATCGATGGTGGTGTAAATCTTCAAGCCATCGGTATAGATATCATAATGTGAGCCGTCGGGCTTGGTGTTCTTGTTGCACCAGCCGTAGAGGGGATTCACCTCCCATGCCACCGAGTCATCGACAAACGCCTGCTGGTTCCATGACGGGTAATCGCTGCGTTTGGGCTTCTTGGCGCTCATCACGCGGCGCAGTTCCTCGCGGAAGTAAGGTGCGGGACCGTCATTGTGGTCAAGCTTCTTGAACTTGATAATCAGCGGTTGGGCCTTGAGCTGCTCGCACTCGGTCTCGCTCAGGTAACCCGCCTTGACCATCTGCTCGAACACTACATTGCGACGCTGGCGCGTGCGCTCGTTGTATCTCACGGGGTTATAATAGGACGGATTCTTGCACATACCCACCAGCGTGGCAGCCTCTTGAATGTTCAAGTCCTTAGGTTCCTTGTCAAAATAGACCTCCGAAGCCATCTTGATGCCCACGGCATTGTTCAGGAAGTCGAACTGGTTGAAATACATCTTGATGATTTCGTCCTTGGTGTAATAGCGCTCGAGTTTGACAGCGATGACCCACTCGACAGGCTTTTTCAAGGCACGTTCAAAGATGTTGTGCGATTCAGGCGAATACAGCTGCTTGGCAAGCTGCTGGGTGATGGTACTGCCACCACCGGCACTCTTCTGTCCCATCATGATGCGCTTGACAATGGCGCGGCCGATGGCCTTGACGTCGATGCCGGAGTGCTCGTCAAAGCGGGAGTCCTCGGTGGCAATCAAGGCGTCGGTCAAGTGCGGCGACATCTCGTCAAAGTCCACATAGATGCGGTTGCTGCGGCTGCGGTAATAGCGTCCCATCTCCACACCATCGGCACTGTAGATGGTCGATGCAAACTTGTCGGTGGGATTCTTCAGCTGGTCGATGGGGGGCATATAGCCAATCACTCCATTGTAAATCAACACAAACAACAGCGCCACGAGTGCCACAAAGATGGCAAACGCTGTCCACATCTTGCGGACAATGCTGCGACGCTTGTTTTTCTTTCCAGTAGTCTTTTCGCTCATATCTTGGTATAGTTATTTACTTTAATCAATTATCATTCAGCCTGTTGAAACGAATCAGCAGGCATTACGACACTTATCAAACTGCAAATATAGCTAAAAGTTTTAATTTTTCATCTGCCATTAACAGTTTTTGAACGACTGTATTCAGTTTTTTGCTTTTGGCTTGAAACTACCGTAAAAAACGGTAAAACCGTCACTAAGGAAGATTCAGGCAAAAAAACGTCCGCTATCGGCAATTATCTATCAACTATTGACTAATTTTGCAGCCATGCAATACGTCGGTGAACTGATTTCAATAGGAGTGGCGTTCTCGTGGACAGCAACAGCGCTGTTGAGTGAGTTCGGCAGCAAGCGCATGGGCAACCTCACGCTGAACCTCATGCGCATGGTCATCACGCTGGTTTTCTCGGGCATCCTCTTCTGGGTGACGGGCGGCTCTCCCCTGCCCGCCCAAGCGAGCACCGAAGCCTACATGTGGATGATACTGTCGGGCATCGTGGGCTATGTCATCGGCGACTTCTGCCTGTTCCAGTGCTACATCATCATCGGCTCCAAGTTCGGCCAGTTGTTCATGACGCTGGCACCCATTGCCGCTGCTATCACGGCATGGCTGACGCTGGGCCAGCAGATACGTCCGCAGGCAATGCTGGCGATGGCGGTCACGCTGGCGGGTATCGCCATCAGTGTGATGGGACGCGGCGACGGACACAAACTGACGCTCAAATTGCCCCTGGCTGGCGTGCTGTTTGCCATCGGAGCTGCCGTGTGCCAGGGTGTAGGCCTGGTGCTGAGCAAAATCGGCATGAACCACTATGAGACCTCACTCACGGCCGACATGGCGGGATGGCTGCTGCCGTTCCACGCCAACTTCTTTCGCTGCGTAGCGGGAACTCTCGGCTTCGCCTTTATTATGGCAGTGCGGGAGGGCTTCGCACCCCTGGGCAAGGGAGTGCGGGACCGCAAGGGTGTGGCAGCCGCCATAGCGACAACGATATTCGGGCCCTTTGTCGGCGTGGGCGCATCGTTGCTCGCCGTCCAATACACTGCTGCCGGCATCGCCAGCACCCTGATGGCATTGACACCCATTATCATCATCGTGCCCGCCTGGTGGATGTTCAAGCAACCCATCACCGCCAAGAGCCTGCTGGGTGCGTTCATCTCGGTCATCGGCGTCTCGCTCTTCTTCCTCCTCTAACGTAATCACTACAGCACAAAAAAAGCCTCCGACTCACTGTGACGCGAATCGGAGGCCTGATAGGTTGTTTTGTAACTACTCTTTTGTCCTGGGCGGGAATTTGGCTTTCACTTCATCGGGTGTAACCTCGAACATGACCATCGACTCACCCGACTGAGCGCCTTTCATTATCATGCGGAAACCCTTACCCTCGTCAGAGCAAGCCTGCATGAAGTCCTTCATGTCAGCGGTATCCAGGAATGAGGCCTTAATCGGTTCAGCCACACTAGGCAAAATCGACTTAATCAGCGGGTTGTCCAGTTTGAGTTCGCTCTCATCCGACGTGCATTCAATCTGAACGAAGTCATCGACAATGCTCACATCGGTCATCACAAGACCGCTGCCCATGTCCTCGGGCAGCCTGTTCTTGAACTCATTCACATAATCATTGAGTGTGGGATCGGCGCAGCTCACTGACACCACTGCCAGCAGCAGCAAAAACAAACTAATCATTGAAAATTTCTTCATAAAGCTCAATACCCTGGGATTTGTGTCGGGCACAACAATAAACAATTAGAATATCAATAATTTCTGCAAATATACAGAAATTAGCAGATATTCTATATCTAATTGATAAAAAAATGCGCTAAAAACGGAAAAAATGACAATTAAGCGTCATGCTTTAGACAGCAGCAACTGCTTGAACGCGGTAAAACCGTTGTTCATCTTCTTGACATGCAAGTCACCGTTCAAGAACCGAGACAGCTGTGCCGGCAGGACGACAGGTTCCTCGATGATGCGTTCCATCATGTCCTTGAGCTTGGCAGGATGGGCAGTCGCAAGAGCCACGCCTGTCTCGCCGGGCTGCAGGTCCTCGGCCATTGCCCGATAGGCGACAGCACTGTGGGGGTCCAACAGATATCCCTCCTCGTCATAGGTGTGCAGGATGGTGTCGATAATCTGGTTGTCATTGTAACTGTAGGCATGGATGTGACGGCAGATGTTCTCATGGCTGCCCAACAGGTCGACGATGCGCCCGAAGTTGTTGGGGCATCCGGCATCCAGAGCCGGCGCAATGCTGTACTGCGTGGGCTTGGGCGTGAAGACTCCCGTCCTGACGTAGTTGAAGAAGATATTGTTCTGGTTCTCGACGCTGACAAAGCGCTTGACCGGCAGACCCATCGCCTGAGCCATCAGGCCGCTCGCCAGGTTGCCCAAATTGGAACACGGCACAGCAAACACCAGATTGCTCACATCTTCCTGATTCTTCACCAGTTGGGCATACGCCCAGAAGTAGTACACCATCTGTGGGATAATGCGCGCATAGTTGATTGACATGGCACTGGTGAGACGCATAGCCTCGTTGAGCTCGGCGTCCATAAACGCCTGCTCGACCAGTGACTTGCAGTCATCAAACGAGCCGTT
This sequence comes from uncultured Bacteroidales bacterium, assembly GCA_902800715.1. Taxonomy (GTDB): domain Bacteria; phylum Bacteroidota; class Bacteroidia; order Bacteroidales; family Muribaculaceae; genus Sodaliphilus. The sequence goes on along the minus strand of CADCFN010000013.1, from coordinate 11,789 downwards.
GACCTCGATGGCCATCACATTACCGCCCAGGGAGGCAAACTGCGCCTTCTGTATCTTGTTGACGGCGCCACGCGGATAGAGCACATAGACGTTCACGCCAGGCATGTGCCAGAAACTGTTGGCCACTGCGCTGCCCGTGTCACCACTGGTGGGCACCAGCACGTTGAGCGTGGTCCACTCGGGATGCTGCGTGCGATAGAAGTTGAGCAGACGAGCCATGAACCGCGTCCCCACGTCCTTGAACGCCATCGTGGGGCCGTGAAAGAGCTCTAGCACATGGTTTCCGCCGGCAGTGGTAACCAGGGGTATATCAAAAAACAGCGAGTCGAAGATGATATCATGCAACACATCGGCAGGCACATCTCCCTTGAGGGCAAACGAGGCGATGGCATAGGCCATCTCCTGCAATGTCATGGCGCTCATGTTGCGCAGGAACGCCTGGGGCAAACGCGGCAGGCTATCGGGCATGAACAAGCCCCCGTCGGGTGCCAGCCCCTTGGTTACCGCCTGCATGAGCGAAACAGTATACTGGTGATTAGAAGTACTGTAATACAACATTTTCGTTGCTGATGGTATCAGATGGTAAGTATTATTCGTCGATAATGACAGTACCCGGCGCTGTGGGATTGAAGGTATTCTTCACCCACACGGGGATGTGCTTCATTGCCACGGGGGCAATGGTCGGCGGGTAGATGACCTTGGCTCCCGCATCACACATTTCCTGTGCCTGGGCATAGGTCATCTGCGGGATGACGGTGGCATCGGGATGGGTGCGCGGGTCGGCGGTCATGAAGCCGTCCACATCGGTCCAGATTTCCAACGCCTCGGCATCGAGCAGCGTGGCGAGGATGGCGGCGGTATAGTCGCTGCCACCGCGTCCCAGATTGGTCACGGCTCCAGTGTCCTTGTCACGCGAGATGAACCCCTGTGCCACATGCACGCCACTGTCCATCGACGCGAAATCCTCCTCGACAAGCCGTCCGGTCTCCTCCCAGTCGAGGACACGACCGGCGGCATCGGGCACCGTGCGCATGTAGTTGAGCGACAGGTGCGGCACACCGTCCTCGAACATGCCTGTCACTATCGCCGACGACAGAATCTCGCCGTGGGCAACGATGGCATCGCACACACGCTCGATTTCATCTACCGGCATGTGGGGATTGGTGGCAAGGGCAAGATAATAGGGCTTAAGGCTCTCGTCGATAAAGCGGTCGATGGTCGCATGAACCTCGTCGCGCATCGCCTCGACCACCACGCCGTCGATGGCGTCGTGATGGCGCTTGCGTGCCGTCTCGAGCATGTCCAGGCACGAGATGTCGCGCTGCTGCGCTTGCTCGCACATCGCCAGCAGTTGATTGGTGAAGCCACCCATCGCCGACACGACCACCAGCACGGGCTTTGATTCGGCATTGACTATATCTCTGAGGTTAAGCAGGCTCTCGATGCTACCGACCGAAGTGCCGCCAAATTTCATCACTTTCATTGCTATCAGTTCTTGTGTTTTATTATATAACGTGAAAAATGACGTTTTATTAGAGTCAACAGCAAATATCACACAAGAATTATGACCGCTGTTGCCGAGAACGGCGTGAAAAGCCCGAAAAACGCACATTTTAGACCAATCGGGCAGCAGATATGGCGATTTTATTGTACATTTGCAACGATGAACAACTGGGACCAGGACATATATCACCTGAGAGACGAGCAGCCGCAGCCGCAACGCGGCTCTCTGCTGGTGGCTAAGCCCACCGTCGGCGACTTCTTCTTCAAGCGGTCGCTGGTGCTCATCGTGGACCCTGACGAGGGCGAGGGCGCCATGGGTGTGGTCGTCAACCACTACACCGGCTACAACCTGCGCGACATCATGCCCGAAATCGAGAGCGTGGAGGAAATTCCCCTGTTCCTGGGCGGTCCCGTAGGCACCCAGATGATGTTCTACATGCACACGTTGGGACCCGAAGTCGTCCCCGAGGCCATCGAGGTGGGCGACGGCGTGTGGTTCGGCGGCGACTTTGACGCCATCAAGCGGTATGTGGAACTGGGGGCTCCTGTCGAGGGACGCATCAAGTTCATCGTGGGATACAGCGGTTGGGAGAAAGACCAGATTGCCAGCGAACTCAAGCGCCACGACTGGGCGGTGCTCAACAACGGCGGGCGCGACCTGCTCATGGGCGAGGGCGACGACAACCAGTGGCGCAATGCCGTGGCACGCTTCGGCGACCGCTACCGCCTGTGGCTCAACCTGCCCAGTGACCCGAACAACAACTGAAACTGACCATCAACACGACTTGAAAAGCCGAATCTGATAATGAGTATAATAATAGGCATAGACGCCGGCATCAGTTCCACCAAGATTATTGGCATTGAGAACGGCAAGCGCATCATGACTCCCATGTCTATATCGTGCAACGAAACGATTTCGTCAATCTATGGCGTCCTCGGCAAATACCTGCACGAGAACAGCACCGCCCTCGCCGACATTGAGCACATCATGCTCACGGGCGTTGGCGCAAGGAGCGTGACGTCACCAATCCATGACTGCCCCACCACCTTTGTCGACGAGTTCAAGGCCAATGGCCTGGGGGCACGTTTTGACAGCGGCATGGACCGCATCATCGTCGTGTCGATGGGTACTGGCACCTCATTGGTGCGCGTCGATGGCGACGAGATTACCCACATCGGCGGCATCGGCATGGGCGGTGGCACCCTGAAAGGGCTGTCGCAACTCTTGCTGCACTCCAGCGACATCGAGGAGGTAAACCAGCTTGCCGAGAACGGTTATCCCGACAGCATCAATCTGATTATCAGCGACATCAGTGGCGATGATATCGACAATCTGTTCGGCGACGCCACGGCTTCGTTGTTTGGCAAGGCATGCCATGGCAACTTCTCACCCAACGACATCGCTGCAGGACTCGTCCACATGGTACTCGAGACCATCGGCTCGGCGGCTGTGCTGTCCCAACTCAATGGCGGTATCAAGGACTTTGTGCTCATTGGCAGGCTCACCGAACTGACCTCCTGCAAGTATATCTTCCCCATGATGGAGAGGCTCTATAACGTGCATTTCCACATCCCCAAGTATGCGCCCTATTGCACTGCGCTGGGTGCTGCTTTGAGTTACAGATACGAAAACGAGTAACCCTCACGTTAATATAAAGAAATGGAACTGACCGTTGTCATCGTCAACTACCGCGTGAAGTACCTGCTGGAGCAGACGCTGCGCGCCGTGGAGCAAGCCATGCAGGGCATGACTGGCGAGGTCATCGTTGTCGATAACCTGTCGGGCGACGACAGCATTGCGTTCTCCAGGGAACGCCACCCCCGTGTCACCTACATCGAGAACATGGAGAACGTGGGATTTGCACGCGCCAACAACCAGGCCATCATGCAGGCACGCGGCGAGTACACCCTCATTCTCAACCCCGACACCATCATCACGCCACGCTGCCTGCATGAGGGCATCCAGTGGATGGAGTCACACCCCAAGTGCGGTGCCATCGGCGCCAGGATGATGGATGCCAACGGCGTGTTCCTGCCCGAGAGCAAGCGCTCCTTCCCCACCCCCTGGGTGTCGTTCTGCAAGATATTCGGCCTCTCGAAGTTCTTCCCGCGCTCGCCGTGGTTTGCCAAGTACCACCTGCGCTACCTGAGCGACGAGGAGCCGCAATGCATCGACATCCTGTCGGGTGCCTATATGCTGTGCCGCACCAGCGTGCTGCAGCAGTTGGGCGGCTTCGACGAGGACTTTTTCATGTACGGCGAGGACATCGACCTGAGCTACCGCATTGTCAGGGCGGGTTACGAGAACTGGATGTTGCCCACTCCCATGATTCACTACAAGGGCGAGAGCACCCACAAGGACTCGATGCGCTATGTGCGTGTATTCTATGATGCGATGCTCATTTTCTACCGCAAGCATTTCCCGCGCTTCAACCTCATCTTCTATCCCATTGTCAAGCTCGGGGTTATCGTGCGTGCAGGCATGGCGATGGCGCGCAGGCTGTTCAAGCGGCTGCTGCCTGCCAGGGGCAAGAGCACTACCGCGCAATGGCCATGGGTCATCATCAGCAACGACCCCTCTAACGTATCACAACGGACTTCTATCGGTGATTTCCTGACCGAGATTCCCGCCACTGGCCACTACAATGTGCTCATCGACGACGGATGTCACACCTACAGCCAGCTGGTGGACTACATCAAAGCCCACAGCGATGACAAGCGACTGGCTTTCCACATCTTTGCCGACCGTCACGGCATCATCATCTCACCTAAAATGTCATGAATCAGTTATTAAGCAATGACACTATAGCCCTCAGGGCACTGGAGCCCACCGACCTGGATATCCTCTACAAGTGGGAAAACGATACCGCGTTGTGGGTGGTAAGCGACACGATTGCCCCCTATTCACGTGCAGCCTTGTGGCAGTACCTGGAAGCCAACACCGGCGACATCTACTCGCAACGCCAGCTGCGGCTGATTATCACGCTGACGAGCGATGGCACGCCCATCGGGACCATCGATTTCCTCAACTTTGACCCCTTCAACAACCATGCCGAACTGGGCTTGTTTATTGCCGACGAGTACCGCGGCAAGGGCTTGGGACGCCAGGCGCTGGAGCAACTGACGGCCTACGCCCGCGACCACATCGGCCTGCGTCAGCTGTACGTCTATATCGCAGTGAACAACAAGGTGTGCCTCAACCTGTTCGAGAGCTTCGGATACCGTCACGTCGGTGTCCTGCAGCAGTGGGTAAAACGGGGTGCCTCGTATTGTGATGTCGCGATTATGCAAATGATTCTATCTTAACGATATATGGCAAGGGATTACCGTATAGACTCGCTGAAAGGCCTCTTGATTATCCTTGTCATCATGGGACACATCATCACCACGTTTGACAACCAGAATGTGGTCAACCATGCCGTGATGGGTCTGATTTATTCCTTCCACATGCCGTTGTTCATCCTCGTTTCGGGATACTTGACCAAGAATCCCGCCCAGCAGTCGCCGCGTGAAATGTGGCGTGGGGTGTTCAACATCTTCTTCACGCTGGTCATTTTTCAGATACTCAACAGCCTCAGGGTGCAGCTGTGTGGCGGCAGTTTCCTTGCTGCAATACAGATTATCCCGTTCGGTGTGCTCTGGTATCTGATGTGCCTCATTTACTGGAGGATAGCACTCTACTACACTCCCAAGTCATTGTTGCGGCGTCCAGCCCTCTATCTGGGTATCGCACTGGCAGCCAGCGTGCTAATCGGTCTTTCCCATCTGGGTAATCCGTTTGCCTTGCAACGGGCCATCAACTTTTACTTCTTTTTCCTGCTAGGCTATTATTGCCGTCAAGGGGCACTCTCAGCCCGTTGGTGGAACAACAACGTCCTGCATGCGGTTGTCGCCCTGTTGGCACTGCCGTTGCTCTTCTGGCTGTTCCCCCATTGCGGCGGCTTCTTGAATGGTGCCGACCACTACAAGTTCAAGGACATTCCCGAGAAACTTCTGGTATTATCCTGTGCCGTCAGCATGTCGATACTTATTTTCAATCTCGTCAAGGATGTCCGCGTGCTGCACGACTTTGGCAAAAACAGCCTTTTCTACTACATGTACCATTTCTTTATCATCGGCTTGATACTGCAACCCTTGATTAAGAACTTCAGTCTTTCGGTCACGTTCCCTTATATCATCCTCTATACCCTGGTGGTCATCGTTATCCTCTACGGCATGAGCAAGGTCAAGTTGTTCACCTGGGCCGTTGAGCCTATCCTGAAGCGACCAAAACAAGAATCGGGACCCTCCCAAACGGAAAGTCCCGACCATAAATCCTGATAATGTGACGATGCTTACTTGATGGCCCTCAACGACTTGGCATCGGGATCGACAGCAACAATCGTGCCGCTGGCGTCAATCAGGAACGAGTGGTAACCACCGTCCAGACGCCAACGCTTGATGATTTCGTCCTGGGCATCCACTGTGGCATTGAACTGCGATGAGCGGTTCAGGTCATCGATGGCAACAACACAGTCAAACACGCTCTCGCTGCGGTCCATGTTCACCGAGATGTGGGTAAACGAAACGCCCTGAGAACGCGACAGCCTGTCATAACGCATATTATCCAGGCGGGAGTTAGCATCCGATGATGCCCAGAATGTGAGCAGGATGTTCTCGCCAGAGTGCTGCTGCAGCGGCGATAACCCATTGTTATTGCCCAAAGTCAACACCGGCGCCTTGTATCCAATGCGGCTATCGGACGGGGCCGAATAATAAGCCGAAGTGAACAGCGTCAACAGCGCCAAAACAGCAATCGCCAAAAATGTCTTATTCATTCATTCGTTTTATTGGTTCACATATCAAGGCACTGTTATAAGCCCTGCCAACAGCGCCTCGTGTCGATTATCGACACCCCATGACACACTTGTGGTATTCAATAGGGTCTGCAAAAGTAAGAATAATAAAGTTATCAACAAGTGGATTTGCCTAATTTTTTATTTTTTTGACATTTTTTTTAGTGCAACCTGATGACTGTTTTATTTGATGGCAAAACACCCAAGTAGCCAATAATTACTTGATTAACAATGCTTTACAATAAACATACTCACAAAACACCGATTGCCAATGATAGATAGGCATTGTTGTCCGAATCCAAGTACGACTCATCTATGAGTGAAAAGATAAAGCAAGAAAAAATACTTTAAATGACTGATTATTGGGAAAAACATAGTACCTTTGTAGGCTGAAAGAACATCACTATCACACATCATATATGAACAAATTACACAAATACACCTTAATGCTGGTGACCACACTGCTTGCAGTTACTGCATTTTCGTCGTGCGATTGGGATAACAGCCCAGAGCCTGAATATCCCACCAAGGTGACTTATAGCATTTCGGCTAGCTATACCGAGTTTTCTGGTCCAGATGAGCTGATTAAAGACATTAAAGATTGGATTCAGAAGAACCAGACGGGATACGCTGCTGATGCCAACTACACGACAGGCGCCAAATCAGAATTTGTCAAGCAAGATGCAGAAGCCGCCAAGGAGATGGACAAGTTCTTGAACCTTTTCAAGAGCTATCTCGAGAATGACGTGAAAAGAGAATTGGCAGCAGGCACCTACGGCAGCAATGTCACTGTTCATGCCCTGTTCTATACCTACGTTGCCCGTCTGCAGGGCCAAGAGCCTACTGTCAGGACCGAAACAGTGGTGTTTGACTACCCTAACTAATCTGCTTGCCGCATTATGAAATAAAACAAGTGCAACGCGCTCCCCTTGAGCCGTCGCACTTGTTTAGCATATAACAAGACCTTATCAAATCCAATTACTCGCAATATGGCAAAACTCAGAATCAGCGACGACTGGTGGACCGCTCCCGCCGAGGGTGACAACGGCAACCTCATCCTGGTGACAGGGCGACGGGCAATGGACAATGTCATTGCAACGGGATTGTACCGTTACCGTGTGGAAGTGACCTGGCCCTATGAGGCCGACGACAAGGGCTTGCCCGCCTTTACCGACAGTAAGGTGATGGAAGAAGTCACCGATGCCTTGAACGACTGTTTTGACCGTGACCCGGTCGCTGTGCTCACGGGCATCTACACTGGCGACGGCGAGCGCAACTGGGTGTTCTACACCCGTTCGCTGCACATCTTCCAGCGCAAGTTCAACGAGGTGATGGCACCCTTCCCTGCCCTGCCGCTGCAATTCGAGGCCGAGGAAGACCCCGACTGGCAGGAATACCGCGAAATGTGCCAATGCGAAATCGCCGACGGCGACGAGTGACAAACCACTTTATAACTACCAATTTCGCTAATTAAACGAATAATTGCATCCGCATCCGTTTACCTTCACGCTAAGGCGCTAAGACGCTAAAGTTTTTTAAGGACCTCGGTAATATAACCGTGCTATCGCACGGGAAAGTTTGTGCAAACCGAAGGCAATGATGCTTGCATCAATTGCTAAGGTGCTGCCAAACTTCGGGAAATCAAACAAATTATTAAATTAAAATTGATACTATTATCATATTAATAAAAATTTTATAATTAATTTTGATTAATTTCCCGCCCGCAGGGCGGTTATAGTTCTAGCAGTTGAATTATAACACACCCTCAAGTTTTATATAGCTAACTTGCTGAGTTCCAGAATAAACCTACGTTGAACTCACATCAAACAAACCAAATTTTTATTAGAATTATTATGGTGTTGATGACGGATAATTGAGAATTATTCTTCTTCGGGGTGAAAATGAATCTTGATGCAGGCATCGACATCGGCGATGGTGAGTTCTCCATCTTGGTTGATATCGTAGTGCTTCATGCCTTCAATGGTAGGTTTTCCATAGATGAGGATTTCTATGAGTTTATGGATGATGACGATGGGAGGGTCATCAGGATCAACGTAGTCGCCGGGAGCCCGTTGCTGAATGAACTTGTAGTCTAGATAAGCGCCGGTAAATCCAAACCTGACTACCGCTTCGCGGGAATCAAGCCACACTGGCAGTGGCTCGGCCGTCACCTGGGCAGTGACAGTGTGGTTGAACTCGCCTTGCAGCTTATTGTCAACCAGTTCAATATCAAGCCAATCGGGCAATCCTTTCTTGCCGTTGCACTCTATTGTCCACTCGCCGCTCTCGCTCGGGGTCCATGCCAGAAATTTAATGCCGCTAACAGTCTCGTTACCATACTCACGCTGCAGCAAGCCTCCTGTTTCATCAAACTCATATTCACCGTCCCCTGCTATCAGGAGATACGGGAGCTCGGCAACGATATAGATTGAGAGACCTGTCATCATCGTCATGCCGTTGTACAACAGGTGGTTAAGCCCGCGCCATTCGTAGTCGCCCGAGAAATCGCCCTCACTGTCTTCCACAGGGCATTTCACATAGGCCAACTCGCCATAGCCCTCGTCATTCATTATATTGGTGCTGGCCCTGGCCGTGAAGTCCACGAGATGGGCTGCTTCAGGCTCATTGTAGCCGTCGATGACCACTAGAATGGGTTCATCTACAGTCAGCTGGCATTCTTGAGCCGACACAGTGTTGGCCTGGTCAACCCGGTACAGGCTGAACTCCACAAGACCGTTTTTCTCGGTTACCGTCCCGGGTGTCACCGTTCCCTTGCCAAGGGCAATCAGTTCACCGGGCACTTCGGGCAGGCGTACCGATTCTTGGGCTTCATAAGCAGGAATCTCGTTGAGGCGGTACACCTTGCAGGTCAAAGTCACATCTCCCGTGATGACGGCATCGTTATTAATCATGAGGCAGACCTTCTTGAGCAGATAAGGGTGAGTCGGTTTCTCAAAGGCCTGTGCTATGCCGTCAACGTGGCTGGCATTCTTGCCTAGCCACCAGCCTTGGCCATTGCTGCCATAAGGCATCAGGCCATCGAAAGAATAGAAGAGCCCCTCATCATTACGACCGTGGGGAGCGGGCGACTTGCTCGACAGCAGATATTCAATGTCATCATCCTGTCCTGATACCTGCGAGGGATTGACTGCCGTCAACATCATAATCGGGCAGATAACCGGCAACATACCATTTGAAGGATTATACCATGAATAATCACTGCTGGAACCCCCATTTCTAACGCTAAGCGTGGGCGTCTGCTGCCAGCACTCCTCAGTATTCACTGTGAGGTCACGCGTATAGCTCTCATTATACACCATTCCATATTCATTGATGCACTGCCACTGGAACTGCGTCTCGGGACCGATATCGCCGAGCGCATGGAACGTGTAATCACTGTAGGGCTTCAACATGATGTATTCATTACTGACAGAATTGTATTCTGCTACGCCATTCACAGCTGTGATGTGCGAGTAAAAGGCTCCCGCTGGACGATTGTACCAGGCATCGTGCGGAAAACCGGTGATTGACTCGGGGGCTGCTTCAGGCACGGCCGACTGTGCCAAAGCACTCAACCCCGTGAGCAAAGCGATAACGATAAGTAAAGATTTCTTGTCCATGTTCAGATGTTATAAAAATTAATAATACGACTGATATTTATTCCTGCAGGCTGCAAATATAGTCATAATATTCTAATAATCAGACAAAAAAGGACAAAAAAACAGGAGCGCCTTTTCAACAAAAAGCGCCCCTACCCTTAAATGATAGTATTTCTGGAAAGAAATTACATGTTCATGCCGCCATCAACCTGGATGACCTGACCGGTGACGTAGCTCGACATGTCGCTGGCGAGGAAGGTAGCCACGTTGGCAATATCCTCGACGGTGCCGCCACGGCGCAGGGGGATGCGCTGGCACCACTCATTGCGGACCTCTTCGCTCAGTTGCTGGGTCATAGCGGTGTCGATAAAGCCCGGAGCAATGGCGTTGGCACGGATGCCACGGGTACCCATCTCCTGGGCAATGCTCTTGGCAAGGGCGATAAGGCCTGCCTTGCTGGCAGCGTAGTTAGACTGTCCGGCGTTGCCGTGTACACCCACTACCGATGCCATATTGATAATCGAACCACTGCGCTGGCGCATCATGATGGGCACCACAGCGTGGATGAAGTTGAACGCACTCTTCAGGTTCACGGCGATAACAGCGTCCCACTGCTGCTCGCTCATGCGCAGCATGATGCCGTCCTTGGTGATACCGGCGTTGTTGACCAGGATGTCGATGTGGCCAAAGTCCTCGTGAATCTGCTTCACCACAGTCTCGGTCTCCTCAAAGTTGGCAGCGTTGCTGGCATACCCCTTGGCTCTCACGCCCAGGGCAGCGATTTCCTGCTCGGTCTGCTTGCCGTTGTCGTCAATGACGAGGTCGGTGAATGCGATATCGGCACCCTCGGCAGCAAACTTCAGGGCGATGGCCTTGCCGATGCCCCTGGCGGCTCCAGTGATGAGCGCCACTTTTCCTTCTAACATTTTCATTTGTCGTTTTTGATTAATATGGTTATTAATGTTGTTTTATTCAAACTTTTGGCCTGCAAAATTAGTCATATTTGTCGAAACTGCCAAATTACACGCCAAGATGCAGATTACCACGCTAAAACGCAAAGCCGTCAAGGGCAACAAAAAGTCAACCGCACCCCATTGACAGGAGTGCGGTCACCATTAGTACATTCGCTAAATTTGCCGACAGTAAAGACCTGCAGATGCCACAATTCAAAACCTTAGCGCCTAAAAATGAGCGCGGATGCCTCTCTAAACTCTAAACCCTAAACCCTAAACTGCGAGCAACGCGAGCATTCTGTTGATTGAAAAAAAGAGACGCAAAATTTTGCGTCTCTACATTTCTTAGCGCCTTTGCGCCTTTGCGTGAGGTTAAAGAGCGCGGATGCCCCTCTAAACTCTAAACACTAAACTCTAAACTGCGAGCGCAGCGAGCACTAAACCTGATTGAAAAAAAGAGACGCAAAATTTTGCGTCTCTACATTTCTTAGCGCCTTTGCGCCTTAGCGTGGGGTTAAAAGAGCGCGGATGCCCCTCTAAACTCTAAACACTAAACTCTAAACTGCGAGCAACGCGAGCATATTTACCATGCGAACATGGGATAATCCTTCATCATCTCGTTGACCTTGCCACGAACGGCGGCGATAACTGCCTCGTCCTCGGGAGCGCGGAGCACGGTGTCGATGAGCTCGACGATGTCGCCCATCTTGTCCTCCTTCAGGCCACGGGTCGTGATGGCGGGAGTGCCCAGACGCAGACCGCTGGTCTGGAAGGCGCTGCGGTCGTCGAAGGGAACCATGTTCTTGTTGACGGTGATGTCGGCAGCAACGAGGGCAGCCTCGGCAACCTTACCGGTCAACTCGGGATACTTGGTGCGCAGGTCAACCAGCATGCAGTGG
>CADCFN010000012.1 GCA_902800715.1 uncultured Bacteroidales bacterium | reverse complement strand
CGATGAACTTCTTCATCTGCTCGATAGCCAGGTCAACGGGGATAACCTCGGTGATGCGGAAGAATGCGCTCTGCAGGATGGTGTTGGTGCGGTTGCCCAAACCGATCTCCTGAGCGATCTTGGTAGCGTTGATGTAGTAAACCTTGATGTTGTTGTCGGCGAAGTACTTCTTCACGTTGTTGGGCAGGTTCTCAACCAGCTTGTCGCCGTCCCAAACGGTGTTCAGCAGGAAGGTACCACCCTTCTGCAGACCGCGGGTCACGTCATACATGTGCAGGTAGGCCTGAACATGGCAAGCCACGAAGTTGGGCGTGGTCACCAGATAGGTCGAGCGGATGGGCTCGTCGCCAAAGCGCAGGTGAGAGCAGGTGAAACCACCCGACTTCTTGCTGTCGTAGGAGAAGTAAGCCTGGCAGTGCTTGTCGGTGTTGTCACCGATAATCTTTACACTGTTCTTGTTGGCACCCACGGTACCGTCAGCACCCAGACCGTAGAACTTGGCCTGGAACATGCCGGCGCCACCCATGGCCACCTCTTCCTTCATGGGAAGCGAGGCGAAGGTCACGTCGTCCTCGATACCTATGGTGAACTGGTTCTTGGGCATCGGCAGGGCCAGGTTCTCGTAAACGGCGAGGATCTGGGCCGGAGTGGTGTCCTTGCTGCCGAGGCCGTAGCGACCACCCACGATAACGGGGGCATTCTCGGTGCCGTAGAAGCAGTCCTTCACGTCAAGATACAGGGGCTCGCCGTTGGCGCCGGGCTCCTTGGTACGGTCGAGCACGGCAATGCGCTTGGCAGTGCTGGGAACGGCAGCGAGGAAGTGCTTGGCGCTGAAGGGGCGATACAAGTGAACGGCAACCAGACCGACCTTCTCACCCTTCTCGGTCAGATAGTCGATGGTCTCGCGGATAGCCTCGGTCACACTGCCCATGGCGATGATGACGCGGTCGGCATCCTTGGCGCCGTAGTAGTCAAACAGACCATACTTGCGGCCAGTGATCTCGCTGATCTTGTTCATGTAGTCCTCGACGATGGCGGGAACTGCGGTATAGTAGTCGTTGCACGACTCGCGGTGCTGGAAGAACACGTCGGGGTTCTCGGCAGTACCGCGGGTAACGGGCTTGTCAGGATTCATTGCGTTACGGCGGAACTTGGCCAGCTCCTCCATGTCGATGAGGGGACGCAGGTCTTCCTGGTCCATAGCCTCCACCTTCTGGATCTCGTGAGAGGTGCGGAAACCGTCAAAGAAGTTGACAAAGGGAACATGAGCCTTGATAGCGCTCAGGTGAGCAACACCGGCCAGGTCCATTACCTCCTGCACACTGCCCTCGGCGAGCATGGCAAAACCGGTCTGGCGGGTTGCCATCACGTCCTGGTGGTCACCGAAGATACACAGGGTGTGGCTGGCCAGCGTACGGGCCGAAACATGGAATACGCCAGGGAGCAACTCACCGGCAATCTTGTACATGTTGGGGATCATCAGCAGCAGACCCTGCGACGCAGTGTAGGTCGTGGTCAGGGCACCGGCCTGCAGCGAACCGTGAACGGCACCGGCTGCACCACCCTCGCTCTGCATCTCCTGGACCATAACGGTCTCACCGAAGATGTTCTTGCGGCCTGCGGCGGCCCACTCGTCCACGTGCTCGGCCATCGTTGATGACGGAGTGATGGGGTAGATTGCGGCTACCTCAGTGAACATGTAACTGATGTGGGCGGCAGCTTGGTTACCGTCACACGTCATGAATTTCTTTTCTTTACTCATAAAATTTTAGAAAAACTGATATAGTTAGTTATTAGTCAATGTTCAGTTTGGTTTACAGGGTGCAAAGGTACGCATTATTTTTTTAATAAGGTATATAAACTTGAAAAAATACTTTACATGCCCTGGCCCAGACGGCGACCGCTGCCCTGAACGCCTACTCCAGTGCCGCCGCCATCCCTGTCGTGGGCTACATCATCGCCCCTATAGCCGCTGCCATGGCAGTGGCTGCAGGTGCCATGCAGGTGGCCGCCATCAAAAAACAGCAGCAGGCGAGCCAGGCGCAGGGCTACGGCGAGGGCGGTTTCACCCGCAAGGGCCGTGCCGACGAGGTGGCTGGCGTGGTCCATGCCGGGGAATGGGTGGCGAGCCAGCGGCTGGTCGCTTCACCCGTTGCCCGTCCTCTGATCGAGGCTCTGGACTACGCGCAGCGCACCAACACGATCGGCTCGCTTCGCAGTGCCGACGTGTGCATAAATTGGGCTGCGGCTCGGCAAAGTGCAAGCGAGTTTGCCTCTGCGCTCGCCTTGCACCAATTTTCAAGGTCAATCACCGCGCCGATGGCTTTGGCGCAAAGCCAACCGCAGGTGATAGTCCAGGAGAGTAAAGACTTGAAAGAGATCATCGCCCGTCTCAACGAGCGATTGGACGAGCCCTTCGTCACCGTCAACACTGTGACCGGCGACAAGGGCATAAAAACTTGTGCAAGCCGAATGCAAACGAGCTCGCTCGATTTGCTGAGGCGCCGCCAAGTTTATCCAACCAGGCGCAGGACGAGTACCAGCGCCTTATGAACAATAAATCACCGAAATCTAAAAGAAAATAGAAGAATGCAATCATGGTATTTTTATCGGCTTTTTGGGCTCAAAACAATGCCGAATTAACTGCATTTTCCCCATAATGAATATTTTGTTTTTTATATGTTTGAATTTCAGTTATTTACAAAATGCAAAATGAACTCAAATAACTACCGAATTTCTTGTGCGAAACAACCATAAGCAGTAACTTTGTAAAATAATACTTTGGGGTCAAACTTTAACTGTTGCTGAGATGAAAACAACTATTGGTATTGCTTTCTTCAAGTGGAGAATAATATCGTTGCTTATAATATGTTTATCGGTTTTCTTGCCAGTTGTGGCACAAACCGACAGCACCCGATGGACATTTTCTCAAGGTCAATGGAGAGCTCTAATCAATTTGAATGCCTATGACATTGCCTGGTCCTATTTACCCAACATTAAGACAACCGACGTATCGTCATTTGGTATTTTGAACATTGGCACTGGAGTTGAGATGGCTTATCGTGACAATCGCACACTGCGATTGATGGCACATGTGGGAATAATTGGCAATAATCAGTTCTCTATTGCTGAAACTTTCCCTCCATACCCGCCAACGCGTATAGTCTTGAATTCAACTATATCGCTGGTACACATGTGGTATGCCAAGCGATGGGTGCTGGGAGTGGGTCCATCGTTTGAGCGGAGAAGAGTTAGCTTTGACGTAGAAGACGGCGACAGCTCACCAAAATACGGCACACAAGATTTCCGTTCTATTCACTATGCATTAGGCCCCCTTATGACGGCAGGTTGGCGAGCCACTAGTACCACCTATTTGGGAATCGAGTATTCACCACGCATCGTTGTGGGTTCAAATTTCAATTACGATGATAATACTTCAGCTCCTACTGTATCCACTTCCAACGGCCACTTTGACCACCAACTCTCATTCGTGGTGCGCATGAGCATTAACCTTACCAAACATTGATTGTCCAGGAGAGTAAAGACTTGAAGGAGATCATCGCCCGTCTCAACGAGCGATTGGACGAGCCCTTTGTCACCGTCAACACCGTGACTGGCGACAAGGGCATCAAGCAGGCGCAGGACGAGTACCAGCGCCTCATGAACAATAAATCACCGAAAAATAAGAGAAAGTGAGTGTTTAGGCGAAAATAATCGCTATCTTTGCCTAATAAAAATTCTCTAACAGGTTATGCTAGAAATAAAGAATCAAATAATAGAGCGTATTGATGAATTCACTGTTGATGGACATGACTGTGAAAGTGAAGGCATGACTCTTGAGCATTGCCATATTCATGAACTTGATATAATGGCGGTTAGATTTTCGGGCAAAGTGACTATCTGTAATTGTATTATTGACAAATTAGGTATTCATTCAACTGTGTTTGGTGCTGGTCTGAATTTTACAGGAAATATCGTAATGTCTGATATCGATTACCAGATGGGAGGGCATAATAATGACGAAATGATCATATCGCATAATATCTTTAATGGCTTCTTCAGTTTCTTTGATTGCATCTTTGAGAAAAAATTGATAGTAAAGAATAACATATTCAAAAAAGGGACTGACTTGTTAACGAGAGAAAACAAAGGATTTGATAACTGTTTTAATGGCGGTGTCATCTTGACTGATAACATTGGCCCTTTGAATGTTATGCCATAATCCCCGTCTTTTCAAGCTTTACGCGGTTGATATACCTTTGCATCAAGTAAATCAACCGCTATTCTTATGATACTCACCATCAACGGGCAGCAAGCCGCCCTCAAGAAAGGCTCGTCAATAGAGTACGTCTCGGAGAACCGCATCTTCACCGATGCCGATGACTACTCCATGGAGATTGAACTGCCCCTGGGTGCTGCAGGACACCAACTTCTTCAAAAATAGAGCAAGCCGAATGCAGAGTCAAGCTTGCTTGAACTCTGTTAAGGCGTAGCCTATTTTATCTAACCGAGGTGCCGTCGTGATCACCGGCATCACGCAGGAATCAGTCAAGGTGCAGTTCCTGGAGAAGCGCAGTTACCAGAACTTCTTCCCACGCTTCGATGAATATTTGTGCAAGCAGAAGACAATGCCAAGTTTACTTGAGCATTGTTAAGGCGCAGTCAACTTTATGCAGACCTACATCGACGAGCTCGACCTGGGCAAATGGCCCAGCATCTATCCCGACAATTCGCCGACCGGCGGCGGGGCCCAACCTAGACCCGGGGAAGAAGTGTCCTACGCCTCACCAGCTGAACTGTGGGCACGGACGGAGGACTACACCGCCTTGCCGTGGGTTGCAGACCATATTAGTAGTTTAGATTAGGTAACGAAACCCTAAGAATGCATTCCACCTCAATATTGGACTGTGCAAAAGGAAGGAATTGGCTATGGGCTGTTTTGTGAAACAATTAAAATTTCTTAAATATCACGATATATTTATTGTTTTTCAATAAATTGATTTATCTTTGCAGCGGAATTAGTAATCAAAAGCATTCTACATTATGAAAAAGACATCCGGCAAACTATTGACAATTTTGTGCGTGTTCGCACTCATCTGCACCCTCATGTGGGTGGCTTTTTATGCTGTTCAGAGCTATTTCGTCTTGACGACTGGCAGCGGTAACGGGGTGATCAACTGGGGCTCGCCGAACATGGGCGGCAAGCTGACGATGTTTGTTATCAACCGTCTCCTGATTCTCACGTTGGCTGGGCTGATGGCAGCGTTTGTGTTCAACATCCTCAAGCACTTGAAGGGAGGCACAATTTTTAATCGTGCCAATGTGGTGCTGTTATGGATTATGGCGATAGTACTGCCCATCCATTCGTTCATCAGTGATAATATGGGCTTTGCCTGCTCGGCCTCTGATCACTATGAATGGTGTCTGACCGACACCCCGTTTGTCTATGCGATTGTGGCAGTACTGGTCGCCATACTTTACAAGTTGGCATACGATGCGGCCGAGGAACAGAAGTTAACCATTTAAACCCCTTGTGCGCTATGATTATCGTGAATCTTGATGTAATGATGGCCCGCCGCAAGATGTCGCTCAATGAGCTGAGCGAACGCGTGGGCATCACCGTAGCCAACCTCTCCATCCTGAAGACAGGCAAGGCCAAGGCCGTCCGTTTCTCCACCCTCGACGCCATCTGTCGCGTCCTGGACTGCACCCCCGGCGACATCCTCGAGTACTGCCCCGATGCCGAGTAAAACAACTGAATGGTCTGAATTATCTGAAGGCATCTGCGCCCTTGAAAATTAAAGACAACTCGGACAACTTTTACAACAATAACCTGCTGTTGTGATCGTTGTCCGAGTTGTCTTTATTCATTGTTGCAAGCCGCATGGTTTGAGTTTGTTGTATTTCTTGTTTTCTAATTAAAACAATTACCGCAGGGGCCGTTGTGGCGACCTGCGGTAATTGTTGATTATGAAAAAAATACTAACTTATTTCTTCACGGGAGCCTCCTCGAGGGCCTTGACGAGCAGTTTCCAGAAGGGCTCTGCTGCGGGGATGAAGGCACGCTCGATGGTGGTGTGCGGGCTGCGCAGCGTGGGACCGAAGCTCACGACGTCCATGTGCGGGTACTTGCCCAGGATGATGGAGCACTCCAGGCCGGCGTGGTCAACTTGCACGATGCCATCCTCGTTGAAGAGCTGCTTGTACAGGTCGAGCAGCATGTGCAGGGCCTCGCTGTCGGGGTTGGGATCCCAGCCGATGTAGTCACCACCGGTCTCTACCTTGAAGTCGGCAAGGTGGAAGCAGGTCTTGAGCATCTTAACGATGTAGTCCTTCATGTCCTCACGGGCCGAGCGGGCGAGAATCTTGACAGAAGCCTTGCCGTCCTCGATGTCGATGATGGCGAGGTTAGAGGAGGTCTCTACCACGTTGGGGTAGGCGGGGATGAAGCGAACGACGCCGTCATGGCAGGCGTACAGGGCGCGCAGGATAGTCGTCTGGTCGTCGAGCGCCATCTTCATCTTGGGACGGTCGATGGCCTTGATGGTCAGGTCAACGGTGTCCTCGATGAACTTGAACTCGCTCTCGAACTGGGCCTTCATCGTCTTGACGAGCTTCTTCAGACCCTTGAGGTTGTCCTCGGGAACAACGACTACGGTCTCGGCCTTGAACGGGATGGCATTGCGCATGTTGCCGCCATGCCAGCTCACCAGGCGGGCCTTGTGGTCCACGATGGCGAGTTGCAGCAGGCGGGCCATCAGCTTGTTGGCGTTGGCACGGCCCTCATGGATTTCGAGGCCGCTGTGGCCGCCCTTCAGGCCCTTGAGGGTGATGCGCACTGCGGTGTCGCCGGCAGCGGTCTTCACCTCGTTGTATTTGCGCGTGCAGGTAACGTCGATACCACCGGCGCTACCGATGACGAACTTGCCCCAGGTCTCGCTGTCGAGGTTGAACAGGATGTCGCCCTTCATCTGACCCTTGGGCAGGTCGTTGGCGCCATACATGCCCGTTTCCTCGTCCTTGGTGATGAGGCCCTCGATGGGACCATGCTTGAGGGTGTTGTCCTCCATGACTGCCATGATGGCTGCCACGCCCAGACCGTCGTCAGCGCCGAGGGTGGTGCCGCGGGCCTTGATCCACTCGCCGTCGATATAGGGCTCGATGGGATCCTTCTCGAAGTCGTGCTTCGATTCGGGCGTCTTCTGGGGCACCATGTCCATGTGGGCCTGCATGGTGATGCACTTGCGGTTCTCCATACCGGGAGTGGCGGGTTTACGCATCACGATGTTGCCGGCGGGGTCCTGGAAGGCCTCCACGCCCACCTTCTTGGCGAAGTCGAGCAGGAATTGCTGGATTTTCTCAACATGTCCCGAGGGACGGGGAATCTGTGTCAGCGCATAGAAGTTGCGCCAGATGCACGTCGGTTGCAGTTTTTCAATTTCGTTCATTTTCTTGTTCTGTTAATGTCTTACAGGTTTAAAAAAGAATGTATTTGTTTCAGTGCCACAAAGATATAAAAATTAAGATTACAACCACAATTATTCGGATGTTTTTTGTGATTGTGATCCTAAATTTACGTTTCCCAGCTGCTGGTTATTGCGGGCCTTGCCAGAACCAGGCATCGTCATTGACCACCAGCCCCTGGGTGTGGCTTGACGAGAATCCAGTAGGCACGAGGCAGATCATGTGGGCAGCATTGGGAACCGCATGATCTTCAAGACCATATTCCTGGTTGGCCGAGACAATTAGGTAGTACAGATTCTTGGCCATGTAGTTGTACAGGTACTCCTCGGTGGTTTCCTTGTTCTGGTTGTTCCAGTTGGCCTCCTTGTTCAGGACAACAGGCGTGCCGTTGCGCAGGTTCTCGCGAACCTCTTGGATACTGAGCAGATTACCCTGCTTGTCTGTCACCCATGCGTTGAACTCTGGGTCAATCCACAACCACTTGCCAAGTTGGCTTGACCACACGGCGTTGATCACATGGCAGTCGCTGATGTAATCCTTAGGCATGCAGGTGACATAGCGCGATGGGATGCCCATGGCCAGGAAACACTCGTTCAACACGATGGCCATACCACGGCAATTCAGGCCGCGGCTACCGTCCTTGCAGGCCTCAACCAGGTCGATGGCGTTGAGGTGCTCGGGATTGCCGTTGCTGCCGTCATGCCTGATGAGGTTGTGAATGTGTTTTAACACATTCTTGATCCTGGAAATCTCATCACCCTTGCCGGCAACCTTGTCCAGATTGAAGTAGGTCTTGACGCGTTGCAGGTTAGAGTCACTGGCCGATTGGTAAGTGAACACAGGCAGTGTATCGCGCCGCTCGTTGGTCGTGTAGGGTGCCGCTTGTTGCAGGATTTTGACGTAGTCGGCCCGGTTCCTGATGACGTCAATCAGCGAGTCCATGCGCGCATCATTGCGGATGTTGTCCAGGTCATGGTCCTCAAGGATGTGTTTCCAGTCGTTGTAGTCACAGGCCACGGCACGCCCCAGGTGGTAAAGCGCACCCTCGTTCATCCCCCTGCGTGAATAGGAACATGCCAAGTCATAATAAAAATATCCCTTGATGGACTCGACTTGCCGATCGCTCCCCATGACCGACAGCAGGAAATCGTGGTTGCTGTCCACCATCGAAATGCCCCGGTAATTGAGTTCGGCCACAAGGGCATAGTCCTTCTTGTCAAACGCCTTGCGGATCTGTTGGCTCATGCTCTGCATCTGCTTGTTCAACTCCTGCATGCGTTGCATTGCAACAGTGTCCTGCGCACCGGTTTGAACAGACAACGAGCATGCCAACAATAGAATTAAAAAGTACTTTTTCATCTTTGACATCAGTTATTGTTTCATAGCACATCTGTTGGTTTATGCCTCGCAAAGATAAACCATTTCCATTGAAATCAGCCAACAGTAGTCCGCTAAAATGTATTGGTCGGGTATTTTGCAGTGCGATTCGGTGGAGTTACTCATCATTTTTATTACCTTTGCAATCATGATACAGGATCATGGGGTCGTGTGTCATGGTTTCAAGCGACATTGTTTAACAAGATTTTAGTATATATTGTCATGAGAAAGTTTATCACCACGGTGTTTGTTGCCGTTATCTGTATGCTGCCGGGCATGGCCACGGTGGCCCAATCCCAACCCACGCAGGGTAATAACGAGATTATCCTTCACGCCTGGTCGTGGTCGTTCAACACCATCAAGGAACATCTGCCCGAAATCAAGGATGCGGGCTACACCATTGTGCAGACATCTCCCATCAACGAGTGTGTCGTGGGCGAAGACGGCGGCCGCCAGCTGTTCGGTCACGGCAAATGGTATTACCACTACCAGCCGACCGACTGGACTATCGGCAACTACCAGCTGGGTACGCGTGACGAGTTCAAGGCGATGTGTGCCGAGGCTAAGAGTCTGGGGCTGCGCGTCATTGTGGATGTGCTGCCCAACCACACGGTGATTGACCGCACGCAAATCAATGCCCGCCTGGACAGCGCCGTGCATGGCCGCGAGAACCTGTTCCATGCCAACGGCTTGTGGCCCATCAAGGACTACAGTGACCGCTACCAGTGCACGACAGGTGAAATGGGTACGTTGCCCGACGTGAACACCGAGAACCCTGATTTCCAATACTACTACATGCAATATGTCAACGACGTGCTGGCCTGCGGTGCCAGTGGCTTCCGCTATGACACGGCCAAGCACATCGGCTTGCCTAATGAAATGCGTGACCCCAAGTCGCCCGAGAACGACTTCTGGGATGTGGCCATGGGCCGCAAAGCCGTCAAGGGCCTCAGGTTGGCTGTGCCTCGCGAACAGCTGTTTATCTATGGCGAGGTGCTGCAGGACCGCAATGTGCCTGAGCAGGGCTATGCCGAGTATATGGACTTGACTGCCAGCAACTACGGCTGGGTGCTGCGCAACGTCCTCAATAAGCACGATGCCCGTGCCGACAACCTGCTCACTTGGCACCACTCGGTGGACCCCGCCCACCTGGTGACCTGGGTGGAGTCGCACGACACCTACTGCAATGAGCACGCTTCAGCCGGCATGAGCGATGAGCTTATCCGCCTGGGATGGGTCTTCCTGACCGCGCGCAAGTATGGCACGCCGCTGTTCTACTCCCGTCCTCACGGCAGCACCCGCGAGAACTATTGGGGCGACAACGAGATTGGCAAGGTGGGTAACGACGAGTTCAAGCACCCCGTTGTGAAGGCCGTCAACGAGTTCCGTCACCGCAATATCAATCAGCCCGAGAACATCGTCTATAGCGAGAACGGCAAGCAGATTATCGTCGAGCGTGGCAACAAGGCCGCTGTGGTCATCAACCTCGACGAGCAACCCAGCCAGGTCGCTATCCCCGTCACCCTGAGCAACGGCAAGTACCGCGACGCGGTGACCAAGCAACGCCTTCAGGTCAAGAAAGGCGTCCTCAAGGCCACCCTCGCCCCGATGACAGCTTACGTTATCTATCGATAACGATAACGGCTAAAGCAGGCTTTAGCCGTGCAGAAAGGAGAATGTTTAATGATTTTTAGGGCAGAGACAGCCGCTCTTTAATCATTAAACATTCTCTTTTATCCATTCTCCACGTCTTTCAGTCGTTTTCAACGGCTGAAAGACGTTTTAGAACCCTCTTACGGCCTCGCTGTGCGCTTCATATTTTGCGTAAGCTTCCCGGGTTGCCTCGTCCATCTTGGACTCTTGGTTATAGAGGCTGGAACTCAGGAAGTTGAGACTCTTGAAGAGTTCAGTATCCTCTTCACCGAAGGGTTGGTTACCCTGAGCCACTTCAATCACTCCGCTGCGTACTTTTTCGATGCCGTATTTCTGTTCAAAGTAGGTGAGTAGTGCCTCGACTTGAACGACTGCTTTGGCAAAGAAAGTCGGGTCGGCGGTATAGTCTTCATCAGAGAATACTTGACTGCTGAGAGCCTCGATAACAGCCCTGTCAAAGCCAGGTGTTTGGGCGGCTTCTTGGGCTGCAGCAGTGCTTTGGAATCCATAGGACAGCACTATCGCAACGATGGTAAATAAATGTAATAGCTTCATTTGTAGTGATATGGGATTAAATATTAATAAAAGGTGAGAGATTAAAGTTCCAGGGTGAAGTCGATGGTGTGGCCTCGGTGCAGGTAGCGCTGCCAGTAGGCTGTGCGGGCTTGCATGGTGAGGCTGAGGGCTTCGTCCACGTCAAACTGGCGAGCCTGGGCATAGCTGCGGGCGACCAGTTCGGTGAGGCGCTTGGGGCCCCACAGGCGGCACAGGGTGGAGCAGCCTTGTTTCATGCCCACCTTGCCGAAGCGCATCCTGTTGATGTCCACCACGGCAAAATGGTAGCCCTGCTCGTCTTTGTCCCACAGGATATTGCCTGGGGAAAGGTCCAGATGCAGCACTTCGCGCTCGTGCATCATCGCGACAAAGCGCCCTACGGCCTCGGCAAGCTCCTCATATGAGCCCTCGACAGCGTGGCTCAACTCGTAGAGCGTGTGCCCCAATGGTGACTGCACGCTGACGAAGTAGCTCAGTCCCAACAGGCCGCATCGCCGTTCTTCGATATAGGCGATGGGTTCGGGAGTCTCGATGCCGCGTTCCAGCAGGCGGTTAGGGTAGTTGAAGGCCCGCAATCCCTTTGGCTGGCGTATACCCAGCGAATACACCACGCGGTTGACCACATGGGGCACACAATAGCGCTTGGCATTGATGAGGGTACCGTCAGGAGCACTGATGACGCGCAACTGATTGCGCTTGTCATAGATGACCTCGCCCAGTTGCTCAAATTGTTCGGGCAAGCGTTTAAGCCAGCCGCTCAGGTGCTCATATTTCTTATTAATCATCATGCTTAAAAAGCCCTTACAAGGCAGTATGTCATAATTTGCCTCAAATGGCTGTTCCCACTCTATGCCTGTCCCTCGGGAGGGGTCATGGGGATGGGATTCTGTTGCTGGAAGTAATCCTTGAGTATGCCCTCGGCCATGCCCTCGCGGTTGTCCAGGTCCTTCACGATTACACCTTTCTCCAAGAGCAGGATGCGGGAGGAGATGTCGGTGATGAAACTGAGGTTGTGGCTGGAGATGAGCACGGTGGTGCCCAACTCGCGGTTCATCTGTTCAATGAGGCGGGCCACAATAATCTGCGACGACGGATCCAGGTAGTTGAAGGGCTCATCGAGGATAAGCACCTTGGGCTGAATCATCATAGCCCCGATGATGCCGACCTTCTGACGGTTGCCCTGTGAGAAGTCTTTCAGGAATTTACTTGTGCCCATGATTTCGCCGTGCATCAGCGGTTCGAAGGGTTTCAGACGCTGCTCCAGCGTGTCCTTGTCAATGCCGTAGATGCGACCGATGAAGGAGAAATACTCCTCAGGCGTGAAGAAGTCGATGAGGAAATTGCCGTCGATGAAAGAGCCTGTATAGGTCTTCCACAATTCGTCCTCATCCACCCGACGGCCGTCGCTCTCCACATAGCCTGAGTTGGCACCGATTACATCGAGGATAAGACGCATCAGCGTGGTCTTGCCTGCACCGTTATTCCCTACCAGGCCTATCAGCTCGCCCGAGGCAAGCGTCAGTTCGGGGATGTCGAGCACCGTGACCCAATCATACACTTTCTTGAGGTTTGTTATCTTGATATCCATCTGTTCTAATTATTTAAACTCTAAATTATTTCAAATACCTTTCCATATTTTCATACCGATTGTCCTTCCACTTCTGTGCCAACTTGCGGATGCAGGGACGGTGAACAGCCAGTGCGGCAAGGCCGATGGCAGCCATCACAGCGTCACCCCACAGCGGTGGCAACGCGAGGGTACAAATTGCATAAATAGCCAACGGGATGAAACAGATGAGCGAATATATGGTTATGCGCATATTTGCTCCCTGATAGTTGAAGAAGGACGACGTGAACAGGTCTAAGCGTGTGGAGAACAGGCACGTGGGCATCATCAACAGATTCTGGCCGCAACCCAATAACAGGATTAGTGCCAATAGCGTTGTGGGCCGCAGCCCCATGAAGAAAATGGCCGGGATGAGCAATACCGCCATGCCCAAGGTGAGCAGGATGAAGAACTTGTACTTGTTCAGCAACAATTGCTCGACGGAATAAGGCTTGGTCCACAAACCGTGGAAGTAGTTGCCCTCGATGCCGAACACCCATTGACCCAGAAACAGCGACGGCCAACATAATAGGAAGTACAAAGCGATGTTCATCCGATTAATATCATCGTGAGGAAATGTATAGCTCTGCAGGAGAAACAGGATAGTGAACATGATTATCGGGAAACGAAAACGCTTGCTGCGCAACACGCTCAGGTATTCGGTAGAGAAGAGCGTCACGTCGCCCACCGAGCGGACGGAGTTGGCGTGCTGCTCATGCTCGTCATAAACGCGCATGCGGCAGAAGTAGAGGTAGAGCACCCCCGTCAGCACAATGTCCAGCACGATGAACAGCACCAGCTCAGTCCACGGCGAACCGGGCAAATGAAACATCTTGGCCATCACAACCAGGAGGGCGCCCAAGCCAGTCATTCCCAAATAATAAACCGCCGCTCCAACCCACAACGGCAGCGAGTGATTGATGTCAGGAGCCTTGTGGATATCAGCCACCAGCCATGACAGCATCAGCGTCTGCACCAATGCTGCCAAAACGGCCAAGACCGTCACTCCGGCAGGCCACAGCCATGCGCCCACCAGGGCCACGAACATCGGCATCACCAAGTTCCAAGGGTCGGCTGCGAGCAATACAGCCATGAATCGGTTCCACGCACGGGATGAAATGGGTTTGGTGCGCAGGAAGTCGTCCATCACCACTGCATCAGTGCCCCACATCATTTTCATCATGAAGTCGGGCAAGGCCAACATCGCTACCAGTAGAATGGCCAAAGCTGCAGGCGAGAAATCGGCCAGCAGGTCGGCCAACAAATCGCGACTCACAAAGAGCATGGACACAATCATCAGCAGCATAATACCAACGAGATAAAGCACCGCCAGGAATTTCTTCCAACTGAAGTTGCGGCGCCACTGGATATACCGTAAGGATAATAACAGTTTCAACATGGTTTCAAAGATACATAGACAAATCGAAGGTTGAAAAATGATTCTTAAAATCCGTGGGAAATTGGCGATGTCAAGTCGTGGCGTTGGCGCCGAGCATGCGCAAGACGGTTTCCAAGCGTTGCTTGTGGTCACCGCGGATGATGACGTGGTGGTTGCCGATGCTGCGCTCCAGGAAATAGTCAAGCGACTCGTCGAGGCGCAGATGCAGCTGGGTGCGGCACATATTGGGATTGGTGGTGCACTCGAGCAGTCGTGCCTTGCTGATGAAATAACGCTCCATGTTCTTGCCACCGCACTTGACCACGGTCACGTCCATCGGGTCGAAAATGCCCTCAACCGCAACACCGCTCAGCGACTCGTAGTGGTCGCGCACGATGTAACGGTCGGTCATCGCGGGTGCAATGGTGCAATGGGCAAACACCATCTCGTGGGCAGCATTATTCAGGATTTTGGACGGATTGGCCATAAAGGTCATCTCGCCTGTGGCAGCCTGAACGGCGAGCATGGTGAGCAGCGTCTGCTCGTCACCCTCGCAACCGGCGGGAATGCCCTCCTGGTTGAGCAGTGCCAACGCCACGCAGCCCGTGGTGCGGGTTGTGGGAATCAGGTCAAAACAGTTGAGGGTGAAAGCATCCAGGCGGTAACGCCCCACAATGCCCTTGACCGAGCGGTAGAGGCGCATCGCCTTGACGACCTCGTCGCGCGAGGGTTCCTTGATGCTCACGGCCTTGTTGATGAATTGGTCGGTAATGTCCTGCACCTCGTCGTCGGTAACAGCCTCATAGCCCTCGACCACCTCGTCGAGCGGCACATCGACCATCTCAATGCCCCAACGCTCACGCATGGCGGCATAGTCTACATTGCTGGCGATGAGCCATCCCGAGGGCTTGCCGATGACGCCCACGCGCTTGCCGTGCAGCTTGGCCAAGGCCTCGTGGGCTGCAGCATAATCGTCGATGCCCTGCATGATGAAACTGATGGGACCGTGCAACACGCGGCCGTGGCGGTCATTGAGCCGCATCCATGACAATATCTCTAACGATGCGGCGAGAGAGTTCTTCAGTCCGTCGGCAATGAGTACGACATAGGGTGGCAGGCGGTCGATGTTGGCTTTGACCATTTCCTCCACACCGCCACTGCCCACAAGCACCATCGTGGCACCCTCGGGCATGATGCCGTCAAGTTCCTCGGGGAAAATGTATTGCACGTCATATTTCTCGCTGATGGCGTCGAGCAGTTCGTGATGGTCGGTGAAAATTGATTCACGGGTGGCAAGCGACGACGCGAAAGTTATCAGATTCAGTTTCATCATGTCTTTTTTTAGGTTATTAATGTGTTGTTTACTGCAAAGGTAATGGAAAATCCCGATAGACACAAAAAATGCGACCATTGGATGTACCATTGGTCGCAAAATGCCTTGAATTGCAAGCGGGATTCTCAGAATTTGAAACGCAGTCCAGCAAGAGCGATACCTTGCTCTCCTATACCAAACTCAGCAAAACCGCGCAAATGCTGGCCGCCGGCTTCAACACCGAGAAGTGATGCCTGGTAGTTGAACAACAGGTCTCTAGCTGATGCCGATTCACCGTTTTTCTTGCCATTGTCATCATAGTCCTCATCCTTGAAATTGGCATAAGTGACACCCGCTGCCACCTTGGAGTACAAGCCCCAATTATTCCTGCGCAGCCAGTTGAATTTCACCGACGGCAAAAATGAGAAGTAGGACCTTGTGATGAGGGAAGATTGTACCTCCTTGTAGAATGTGTCCATCTTATTGGTGTTAAATACAGCAACGGCTCCGACACCAATCAGTGAGCTGGTGTGATAGTAGTATTCAAGTCCGATCGGACCAATGCGGTTCTTGGTCTTATGAGTCTCTCCAAACATGGCGGGAATGAGATCGGTGTATACGTCAATCCATATTGAATTGGGTACGGTACCGTAGCTGACGGCAACCTCGTGACGGGTTTCCATATCGTTATGAGCCTGTACGGGAAGGCAAAAGATAGAACTAAAAGCCAATGCGGCTAAAAGACATTTAATTTTCATCATATTCGAAATATTAATATATAGTTGTTTTTGATTGCGGCTGCAAAGGTAGTAAATACTTTTCAGTTGACAATTCCATGCGCTGTTTTTGTGGCTTGATAATGGCTGTCGGCTACCGAAAGCATCAAAAAAAGTGTCCACAATTCGTTTTCTCTCGACTTGAGGACACTTTTATCTCAATAAAACTTGCCACAACTCGATTTTATTAATGAATTTGCCACCAATACCTGCTCTTGGTGGAAGCAAGGCTGCGTTGGCGATTGAGCACAGGTTGATTTGCTGATAGACCGCAGCGACCGCACCATCAATATCTGTGAAATGAAATTCTATGAGAAGCCTTACAGCATCACTAAGTCTTATGCCGATGTCCTGCGCATGAAAATGGTCATCTTCGCCGAAGCCACACGCATCTGCAAGGCTCTTGCCCTGACGATGGTAACCACCTATGGCATCCCCCTGGCATCTACTCCGGTATTGTCCAAAACGAAGTTGTCATGGACGACCTCTTCGAGCCTGCGTAATAGTGCTGGATTTTGCTAGAAAATGCTGCCGTCCTTCTCCGCAGGGGTGAGACGGCAGTAGCAGGCCTCCTTGCGGATCAGTCGTACAATCCTCGTGCCCTCAGCATTGAGGATGACGACCGAGACGCAGAAGGCGAAGTGTTTGAAGTCCTGGCACACACCGAGGAAGTATGAAGGCAAGGCGTTGTCGAGCAGGAAGTCCTCGACCTCCCGCTTGACATCGCCGACACACGAGTCGGTGTTGTACTGCAGCCCGCTGCCGTAGCACACCTCGGCATTGAACATCTGGCAGGTGGCGAGGGTTTCGTCACTCTCGATGAGGTCAATGATGTGGTACGGCATGTTGTTGTCCGCTCCCCAGGGGATATAGGACAAGGACTTGTCGATGATGGTGGGCACGATGTCCACGTCCTCCTTGAACACCTTGCCGCTGTCGGTCTTGAAAGCTGCCGATGCGTTGAGCATCGGGATGGTCTCTACACTATTAAAATTTAACTCCATAATCTTGCGGTTTAAGTTTCCGCAAAATTATGGAGTCTGTTCGGTTGTCTAAAAGACAGAGTTAATTGCCATTCATGGGTAGTATATAACAGCATTACGCAGCATAGTTGAATCTACACACTGCTTAATGATTGATCACAATGATTTGAGTTTTGGCAGGATCAAATATGCGCTCGCTTACATCCGCTATAGGTTATTATGGGTATTTCATCATAAAACGCTTCAGGGTCATAGTCCAATTCAATGACAAGAGAAGAATCATTCAAGACCTCTACTTCCCTGGAAAGATATCTCACAAAAGAAAACTTAAGGGTATCACCTTTTTCAACTTCAATGCTGAAATTGCCATCAAAATCCGCACAAACAGCGCGGTCGGTACCTTTGATCTGAACGACCGTAAAAATCAAAGGCTCTTTGTCTACTGCGTCAACTACCTTACCAGTTATCTTAAACTGTTCAGCATTTACACTACACACGAGCAATAGAAATATGTATAGCAAAAACTGTCTCATGATGTATTCCTCCAATTTTTATTCGCAAAGATACAACTTTTATCCAATAATCACATAAATAATGCGACGAAATTATAGATGTACTTCGAGGCCGTTGATCTCGAAGATGCAGCAGATGCGGGCCTGGCGTATCTGATGCGAGTCAAGCAGTTTGAACTGCTGGGTTCCCTGGTAGAAGTTGTAGCGCAGGGGGATGCAGTTGCGCCAGCACTGGATCTCCCCGCTCTTGGTCCAAAGCTTCAGGTCAACCGGGTCACCGGCCTTGAGCATCCTGCGAAGGGTGCTGATGTGGATTGACTGTGCCATAGATCTATTGGAATGAGGGGTCAAACTCTTCGGTAAAGATGCGGTCGTGATCCACTGACAGGTAATCTGTCGGCAGATACGTCCGCCTGTCTTGGTACTGGTAGGTGAACTTCACGGTGTTGAGTTCACCGTCCGCGTCGCTGATCTCGCAGGTCGGCTCGGTGATGAGCACAATCGGCATGCCTTGCGGAGTGTAGCCCTGCGAGAAGTCGGTGCGCTTGGTCGCCATGCGCACGTCATGGCTGTAGAACAGCTGCTCGATCCACCGGGCCTGCTCCATGGTCAGGCCCGAAGTCTCGACCTCGTACAGCTTCTCGTTCTGCTGGTTGTAGAACGTGGAGATTCGGTTCGTCACCGCTATCGAGCGGTCAACCTTGGGCTTGTGCGTGGTCACTGCCTGGCTGACTTGTCAGTGAATGCCGCCCCAGCTATTTATGAAATGATTTCTTGGTCATTGTCTTCGGCCTTGGCAGTCAGGGCATTCTCGACGTCGTCGAGGGCTGCTGCAGCGGCGTTCTGGTATTGGTCGAGGGTGCGGGACTTGCGGATGGCCTTGAAGAGTTTGTGGCCTGTGCCAGGGAGGAAGGTCTGCCAGATGTCCTGCAGGTGGCGCACCAGTTGAGCCTCACCGCCGTTGAGTTGCTCGGTGTAGCCATCTACCAGCAGGTCGTGGAAGCGGCGGTAGTCGTCGGGCGTGGCGTCAGGGGCGAACATGCCGGGGTTGGCAGCCAGGCCGCTGCCCACCATCACGGCTGCAAGGGTGGGGTAGCGCTGGATGGTTTGCTCGATGTCCTCGATGGTGCGCAGGCTGCCGTTATAGACAACTGGCCATGGCGATGCGGCAAGCAGGGCATCGAACTGCTCCATGTCGAGTTCGCCTTTGTATTGCTGTTTGCCTGTGCGGGGATGGATGGCGATGTTGACAGGCTTGATGATGTCCATTAAGGGCAGGATGTCGCGCCACTGGTCGTTGCGGTCCCAACCGATGCGCATTTTCACGCTATACTCCACGTCCTCGACTGTAGCAAGGGCCTTAAAGAGCGCCTCCACGAGGTCGGGATAGACCAGCATGCCCGAGCCCTTGCGGTGCAGGGCAATGGGCGGGAACGGGCAACCCAGGTTGATGTCGATGCGGCGATAACCCATCTGACGGAGGACATCCACCATCATCAGGGCGTGGTCGGGTTGGCAGGCGAGAATCTGGGGAATGAGCGTGATGCCCTGGTTGCGCTCGGGGTCCACGTCACGAAGGTCCTTGCGCCTCACCTCGCCATGCTCCACACGCATGAAGGGAGCATAATAGGCGGTCACACCGCCAAACACTTCGTGTTGCGCCATGCGCCACACGTTATCGGTCACACCTTGCAGCGGTGCCGCAAGCACTGGTATCTTGATGTCGTTCATATTCATTATTTAATAATGGTGTATCTGCCGTCGGTTATGTTTTTTATGGTTAGGGTCTTGTAAATCAAATCGTAGGCCGACGTGCTGTTGTTGTCATTGCAGTCTTCGAGGAAGAAGGCGATATTGCCGTCAGTAGTGGCAATCATCGTAGAGTAGGCTGAATAGTTTTCGGTTATCTGGTAGCACTTCCATCCCCATGTGAAATCGAGGGGCTCATCATAGTCACTGCTGTCGAGCAATTCCTTATAGTAGATGCTTACCCGCTGACGCCCCTTGCCCCGCGGAACCGACTGCAATGCCAGGTGGACGTGGCGGCCGTCGCTGGTGCGTATCGCAGGCACGATGAGCAATTCACCATTGCAGGAACAGTCCTCGCTATAGGTACCAGATTCCGGGTCGTTGCTGACGGCCATCTCGCCCCATGTGCCTGTGGCGTAATCGTAGATGTTAAACAGTCTGCCATTGGTGGCGGTCTGCTTGGAGCGGCAACTCAGCAGCACGTTGCCATTGGGCAACTCTTCGACTTTTGCCTCATCGCCAAATGGAGCCGTTGTCGGTCTGGCCTCGGGACCGCCCAGGGCCTGCCATGTCTGCCCGAAGTCGTCGCTGTACAAGACAAGACTGCCAACACCTACAGGGGTGCATATCGCCGAGTAGATGCGGTAATGGCTGCCCTGCTTGATGTGACTGCTCTGGCAGATGCGTCCGCTGGAGAAAAACAGGGCGTTGACCTCGGGGTAATCGGCAAAGATGCCGTAGATGTCGCTTGTCACCTCTTGGCCAGACCAGGTCGTGCCGTTGTCGTTGCTCGTGTAGCGCCCCACAAGCAAAGGATTGGTCAGGGTAGAGGCCAGGAATCCCTGTTTGCCTGAAGCACACATGATGAGCAGTTTGCCAGTTTCACGGTCGGCTATCGCTGCGGCATCACCGTGGCTGTTGTTGAAGCCCTGTTGACGTATGTTGCCGTCGGCAATGATGAAGGTGCTGCCCCAGGTCTTGCCGCCGTCATCGCTGACTCTACCCACGATGTCGATGCCCTGGTTGCCGCCGATGTCGGTGTCGCTGCTGTGCCTGTCGTCGGCAATGGCGAGCAGCCTTCCGTCGCTCATCTGTACAATCGCTGGAATGCGGTAGAAGTGACGTGGGGTGAGATTGGTGTCAAACACGGTCACCGGATCGGCATTGGGTTCGTCAGGGGGCGTGGGGATTGTGTTGCCCACAATTACGCGTACTACCTCGTTCACGTCGGCAATGCTTACTTCGCCGTCGCCGTTCACGTCGCCATAGATGCCCTGTGCGCTGCCTGCCAGCGAGAGCAGTGCTGCCAGTAACAATGCGCTTGATTGTAGAAACTTCTTCATGTGCTCAAGTTGTTTGAATCGTTATTCTTGTGCTATGATGCCTATCGATTGAGTCGTTCTGTCGATAGGCTCATGTCATACCCTACAAAAATAGAAGTATTATTTCATTCCTACAAGTTTTAACGCCAAAACTGCATCTAATCTTGACTTTAGCCCTCGTAATTGGGAGCGGAATACGACGCCTGTCGAGCCGATTTGGAATGGAGTAAAAAACTTTTTTCGAAAAAAATTTGGTCAGTTCGGGAATTGGTTGTACCTTTGCAGTCGCTTTTAGCAAATGGCGGGATAGCTCAGTCGGTTAGAGCGTCGGATTCATAACCCGGAGGTCCTGAGTTCAATTCTCAGTCCCGCTACATTCAAGGGGTCGCACCAAATGGTGCGGCCCCTTGAAGTTTAGAGTTTAGGGTTTAGAGTTTAGAGAGCCAGCAGTTTTCTTCTACCAGTCTCGTTATGTCTTTGCCTCTGGAGAAGTACTCAGTCACTATCCTTTTGGGATTTAGAAGCGTAGCTGTTGCGCAAGCCACTGATTAAACGGGATGTTTCAAAGAAAAGAGACTTGATTGCTTCTAAATCATCGAGAGAAATGTAATTCAACTCTACAGCAATCTGCAATTGACAATAAGTTTCTAACAATGAACCATAGGAAATCTCAAGAAAATGGATTTTCTCTTTCACTGATACCCGTCCTGTTCCTTCGGCAATATTCGATGGTACAGATATCGCAGCTCTCCTTATTTGGCTACTAAGGGCATATTGCTCATATTGAGGAAATGTGTTGGCAATCTGATAAACGGCTACAGCCAGTTCCTTGGCTTTTTGCCATGCTGTTAATCTTTCAAACTGATAAGAATCCATATTCTCTAAACTCTAACAATAATAAGCTGCAATTCTTTAGCTCTTCGCCATGCTGCTGACCTTTCAAACCACTAATTCTCTAAACTCTAAACTCTAAACTCTAAACTTATACATGTAAAATGCACGCATTTTACATGTATAATTTTTGGTTTTCGAAGTCGACCTCGCGGTCGAGGAGGGTTACGAAGTCGTCGAGGACGTCGCGGTCGATGTCGCCCAGGGTGTACTCGTTCTCAGCATCCTCACGGATGAGGGCTATCCATTCACGGCGGGCGGTGACGTAGTCCTGATGGATGCGCGCCACGGCTTCTTCGGTCAACTCATCGATGCCGTAATAGTCCAGGATGATGCGGTAGCTCCAAGACCAGCGCAATTCGTTGTAGTTGGCATCAATCTCCTTGAAACGAGCGTTAAGGGCTTCGATGGTGTTAAGGCGTCCGCTAGTGATGTCGTCGATAATCTTATCCTCAGCGTTCTGAGGCATCAGCAGGCCCATCAGGTCAATCCAGTTGCCTTCGCCGTCGGTCGTGACGGGCGGTATGGGTTTGTGGCGCTTGAGCACGGCACCCATATAGATGCGCAATGCCATGTCATAGTACTTGATGCCCTTGTGCAGCAAGGGCGCCTTGATGACGTACTCGTGATAGTTGTAGGTGCTCACATTGTCGCCACTGGCGGCACGCAGGTTTTCCAGAATCTTTTTGCCACGCAATACCTCGCTGATGGTGAACGGGCTTAGCCAGTCGAAGTTGACCACGCTGCGGTGTTCGCCTCGGTAGCGCTTGTCGCGCTTGGGCCACTTGCGGATGTCGCGGTACAGGCCCACGGTGGCGAAGTTGCGACCCGGTTTCAGGTACATGGTGTCGCCATAGGCAATCAGGTAGGAGAAAGGCAGGTCGCGTGTGTCGGGGTGATACATCAGTTTACCGAACAGGACGCTGAACGAGCCGATGTTGGCGGGCAACAGCAGATAGGCGCCGCTGGCGGTCTTGCAGCCGCGTTCCAGGGCTCCGTGGTGCATTGGACCCATCTTGTAGGCATGGTTGCTGAAGTTGGTTGCCGATCCCGCATTGTAGAACGAGAACATGGCACCGATGAGCAGTGAACTCTTGTGGTGGCTCACCGTAAACGGGCCGCAGAACGCCGCGCACGCCTCACCATTAGACATATAGCTATTGGCGAAAAAGACGCTGCTGGCTGCCGTAAAGCCGTTCTCCAGATGGCAGGATTCGCCCACAAAGCAGTCGGTTAACTTGACGCTACCCTTGATGTGTGATCCGCCGCTGATGATGGTATTCTCACAGATTACACCCGTGCGGATGATAATCGGGTTCTCGACGGTGCTCTTGATGGTGCAGTTATTCAGCCGCGACACACCGCAGATCTGGCAGCCGTCGTCGATAATGGTGTTGATGACGACGCCCGTGTTGATGATGCGCACGTGGTTGCCGATGGTGCTGCACTCGGGACGCGATGCCGCTACCGATTGCTCCACCATCCGTTTGATGGCTTCCATCAGGGGCTTGTTGTCGCCGTGCTTGACCATGAAGGCGGCGAGCTGGCTGTTCAACTCATTGAGCAGCATCAAGTTGCCATTGCCCACCTCGTTGAGCACTGCAATGGTGTGTCCTTGACCGTAATTGGGCTCGCGCACGGTGTCGATGGTGCTCACGTTGGAGATGTAGCAGCCATCACCGATATTGACTTTATTCAGATAGTTGCCGATGTTCTCAATCAGGCAGCCGTCACCAATGCTCACGTTGCGCAACGTAGCATTGTAGATGCCGCAGTTTTTTACAAAACCCTCGGTAATCTCGATGGTGCCTTCGCTGCTGCCCAGTCGTGCCCATCCATAGAATTGCACGCGATGACAGCGCTTAACGTCAAAGTCATCAGTAACTTGTATATCGTTCCAGTCTTGCGCCCAACAGTCGTTTTTCTTCAAGGCATCGATTTGTTGGTCTGTAAGGTGTCTGTATTCTTTCATGAGTTAGACATTTTTTTAGTAAATGCGGCGCAAAGGTAGTATTAATGTGTAGTAAAAATAGACAATCCCTATCATTTTAATATTTGATAGGGATTGTAAAAGGTTTTTTAGCTTTTTCTAGTACGAGCGTTGCTCGCAGTTTAGAGTTTAGAGTTTAGTGTTTAGAGGGTAACCGCCAATTCCTAACTCCTAATTCCTAACTCCTAATTCCTAACTCCTAATTCCTAATTCCTAACTAGTCAAGGCAGTGGATGAGCAGGTCGGTCTTGCCGTTCTCGATGAGGTGGATGACCAGCTCGCCGAAGAGGGTATTCTGCCAGGCGAACCAGGCGCGGGTATAATTCTGGGGATTGTCCTTGTGGAACGACTCATGCATGAAGCCAGTGCCAGCATCGGTGGTGAGCAGTTGTCGCATGCACCAGGTGATTTCGGCATCATCTTGGGCGGTAAAGGCCTTCATCATGATGCTCATGGGCCAGATGAGGTTATAGGCCGTGTGAGCCCCGCCGATTCCCTCGCATGCCGTGCCCTTGAAGAAGCAAGGATTATCCTCGCTCCAGACAAAGCGGCGCGTGTTGAGGTAGATGGGGTCATCCATCGGCACATCGCCCAGATAGCCCATTGCCAGCAGGCTAGGCACATTGGCATCGTCGGCGAGGACTCGTCCGCCCCAGCCGTCCACCTCGTAGGCGTAGATTTTGCCGTATTTGGGATGGTCCACGATGGCGTACTTGTGCAGGGCATCCTCCACCTCCTGGGCAAGGGTGCGGCACTGGTCAGCCAGCAGGTAGTCATTGTTCACTTTTTGAAGAATTTCAGCCGCCTTGCGCAGCGAGTTGACAGCCATGAAGTTGCTGGGCACCAAGAAGGGCAGCACCGTGGCGTCGTCGCTGGGACGGAAACACGACACAATCAGTCCGACGGGGTTGACGGGAGGTCCCCAGCCATACCATGTGAGTGACGATTTGGCATCGATGTCGCGACGCATGAACTTGTAGGGTCCCTTGTCGCCGTTCTTGCGCTGCTGCTCCTTGAAGGTGCGCAACACAGCCTGCATCGCTTCAACCCACAGGTCGCCGAAGATGCTGTCGTCGCCCGTTACCAACCAGTACTCGTAGGCCAAGCGGATGGGGTAACACAGCGAGTCAATCTCGTACTTGCGCTCATGCAGTTCAGGCTTCATGTCGGTCAGGTCTTCCTGCCACTGGCTGCCTGTCGGGCCGTCGTTGAAGGCGTTGGCATAGGGGTCCAGAACGATGCACTTGAGTTGGCGCAGGATAACGCCGCGCAGCATGTGGCGCAGTTTCTCGTCCTTGTTGGCATACTTGACGTAGGGCCACACTTGGGCACCGCTGTCGCGCAACCACATCGCGTGGATGTCACCCGTATATACAAATGTGTCGTCATCGCCGTCGTCGGTCAGGCGATAATGCACCGTGCTGTCGAGCGTGTTTGGGAAACAGTTCTCAAACATCCACGCCAACCGTGGATTGCCCTTGATTTTCTTCAGCACTTCTTTGATGCGTTTCTCGATAATCACACTGGTGAACAGCCGTTCCTCGGCGGGCGGGCGTTTGGTGACATAGGTCGAGGTTGCGTCACTCACTACCGCGGTGTAGCGCGGATGCACATCGGCAGTAGCCGGTAATACGGCTGCCACCGCTACAATACTTAATATAAGGTGTCTCAGTTTCATAGTTTTGTGGGTTGTTTCCTCTTGCAAAGGTAATCATTCTTCTCCAATCGTCCAAATTGAGTCATCTAAATCAAGGCATCCGCACTCCTGAATAATGGAATGCGGATGACCCTCTAAACTCTAAACACTAAACCCTAAACTGCGAGTAACACGAGCATTACCAGCTGTCGCTCAGCAGGTAGTCGATGAGGGCGGTTACGTCGGCGATGTTCACGGAACCATCGATGTTGCAGTCGGCAGAGTCATTGCC
Organism: uncultured Bacteroidales bacterium; assembly: GCA_902800715.1. GTDB lineage: Bacteria > Bacteroidota > Bacteroidia > Bacteroidales > Muribaculaceae > Sodaliphilus. The sequence continues at coordinate 85,977 of CADCFN010000012.1, read as the reverse complement.
GGAAGTGTTGCCACTGAGCAACAGATCAATGAGTGCGGTCACGTCAGCGATGGTCACACTGCCATCACTATTCACGTCACCACGCAGGGTCGCTGTCAGGTCCATCCAGGCAGAACCGTTGTACTTCTTGGGCATCCAGTACTTGTTGGTGGCTGTGGTGATTTGGGCGGCGGTCATCGCATTGTTCTCGCCAGTGTGGTAGATGACACGTAAAGTGCCCGGGTTGCTGGTCGAGCGCGTGGGTAGGCTGTTCACCAGGATGTTCATGCCCGAGCCGGTGATCTTATTCTTGTAGCATTCGATCGTCGTGAGAGCGCTGCACCCTGATACGTTGAGCGAGGTCAACTGGTTTCCGTTACATTTGAGGGTGGTCAGTTTGGTCTTATTGTTCACACTCAGCGTGGAGAAATTACAGTCATTGAGATTCAATGAGGTGATGTTGGTACAGTCGTTAAGACCAGTGACGGCCGTCAGGTTGGCATTATCGCCTGCACCCAGTTGGGTCAAAGCGACACAACCGGTGACATTCAATGTGGTCAAGGCGTCGCCAGTGCATACGAGCGAGGTAAGCGCCGTATTGTATGAAACGTCAAGGTCTTTAAGCTGTCTCTTGTACGTGAGACTCAACGAGGTTAGCCTATTGCTGGCAGCGTGGATAGTGGCGATGTTGGTGGCGTTTGAGAGGGGTAAACTGGTGATGGCGCATTCATTACAAGTCAGATTGGTCAAGGCAGCGCAGTCGGCCAGACCCGTGATGGTGGTCAGATTGTAATTATAGAAACAACGCAGGTCGGTCAAGGCGGTGCATCCCGTTACTGAAAGCGTGGTCAGCTTATTGCTGCTGCAAAGAAGGAAGTTGAGCGACGAGCAATTGTTGGCATAGAGGGTGGTTAATATGCTGTTGTCCCTGACGACAAGTGTTGTCATTTGCGGATTGTTATAGCAGTGGACGGCCGTCAGCTTGCTCTTGTTTGTCAAGGTGAGTGAAGTGAGTTTAGTGTCATAGCAATTGATCCAATTCAGGTTATTCATATTGTTGGCAACGTCCAAATTGGAAATGGCGGTGTGGTGGCAGCTGAACTTCTCCATTGTTGCAGCACAATCTGCCAGACCCGTGATGTTGCTGAGGTTGGTGTTATAATAACAATCAAAGTCAGTTAGCGCAGTATTTCCGGTCACGTTCAACGAAGTCAAAGCGCAGCCGAAACACTGCAGGATGGTCATCGTTGGGCAATAGGAGATATTCAGGGTTTTCAGGGCTGAGCGGTCGTACAGGTTGAAATGGGTGAACTTGTTACTGGAGCAGTTCACTGTCTGCAGGTTGGGTGTACTGGAAGCGAATGAAATCGACGTCAGCTTGTTGTTGTTACAGTAGAGCGTCTGCAGGGCAGTCAGGTTCGACAGGTTGAGCGTCGTCAAGTTGTTGGTCGCGCAGTCCAGATAGGTGAGCTTGGTGCAGTTGTTCACATTGAGCGACGTCATCCCGTTGTTGTAGCAACTGAGGTATGTAAGGTTGGTGTTGCTGCTAAGGTTGAGTGACGTGAGGTCGTTGTTGTTGCAATAGAGCGTCTTCAGGTAGGGCATCTTTTCGATACCTGTTATATCGTACATACCCAGGCCGTGCAGGTCAAGATTTGTCAGGTTCTGCACTTCGGTCGGCGTCACGTATCCCTTGGGATAGAGATAAAGCATGTAGTTCTTGAAGTTGGGGTCAGGGAAGTTGGTGGCATTGATGATGAACGCATAGTTGTCGCTGACATAAACGTCCTGGTACTTGATGCGGTTGCCGTCCTTGTCCAGGAAGGACCCGGCACTGTTGCTGGCATAGGCGCCTATGGGAGCCAAGACGGTCTCGTTACCAAAAAACGCAAAACCCTGAATACTTGTAGCGATAGAGTAGTCGGCATTGTTGGTGGCCTTGAACGTGATGTGGCTGGATTCATGGAATTTCACACCATAGAGCCTTCTCAATGCATTCTCGGGAGAATACAATTCGGCAGTTACATCATAAAACTCCACAAAGTAACCTGATTGCAGCTGACCCGAGGATTCGGCACCTTCAATCGCGGGACACTTTGTGGTGCTGATATTGAATTTTCCTGGGCCGACAATTTGAAGCGTGTGATTGTCGCCTGCCATAAAGATGGCTCCTTCGTTGACGCCAGTGACGTTGACCACAGAACTTGACGACGGAGCGTACAAGTAGGTGTCGCACTCGGAGCGTATAGGTGCTTTGTTGGTGGTCTTGAGGGTGCAGGTACCGACGAATTTTACAGTCAGTCCCGAGCAGCCTGTGTTGAGCAGGGCGCGTTCGCTGCCACTGGTGAGATTGATGGTGACGTTGGTCATCGTCAGCGTCTTGGTCGAGTTGTTATAGGTTACCGATCCGCTGATATTCGTGCCCGTAACTCCAGAGGCATTGTCACTGGTGACATTCACACCGGCAACCTTAATGCCATAGTTGGTGGCAGCCTGTGCGGCTAGCCCTGCCAGCAGCACGATCATGAGTAAAGAGTATAGCTTTTTCATAATATTTACTGGTGCCTCCTGACGTCCCCCGAATTCGGCATTAAAGTATTAGTAAATGAAAAGCGCAGGGACATTGTTTGCCAATTGGGGACAACACGCTTTTATCTATGTGCTCCGTGAAAGTACGGATGGAACAGAACATCTCTCGCCGCAAATATAGCATATTCCTTTGAAATAAGCAAATGTTTTTACACTTTTTCTACCAATAATGTAAATAATCGTCATTTGAAAATGAAAAAATACTTTCAAAATCTTGCAGTAAATCAAAAAAGAGATTAAATTTGCGGCTATGAGAGTGAAAAGCATCATGTTGAGTCTGCTGGCGTGTTTTGCGTTAGCAGTATCGTCACAGCCCACACAGCAGACGCCCGAGTGGGAGTGGTATCTCGATGAGGTAGTCAGCGAGACCTTTGTGGGACGCAATTACTTTGAGTACTACTACTCGCCCAGCGCTGCCGACATGGAGCAGCAGCGTGCCAAGGGTGAGGTGAACTATTTCCTGAACACTCCCGAAGGTCTCAATAGCAAAAAAGTGCGTGACATGATTGACAGAATCATGGCAAGCTATGACGATATCAAAGCCGTGGGCGACTGGCATATGACCACGGGAACCTACTGGAAGGATTTCCGCTACGAGAAGAACAACTTCCGTTTCAGCGTTAAGCGCAAGGCACTCGAAGACGGTACCTACTATGTGAGTGTCACCGAGACAGCAGGCTATTACAAGTCCTTAGGCAAGAAGACAACCGAAAATAGTGAAGCTAAGCCTGCCAGTGCCGAGAAAACGACTCGCCGCAGCACTCGCGACCGCCACCCTGTGGTTATCCCCGATGAGGAAAAGGAAGCCCCCACTGTGGACGATGCCGAGGTTCAGGAAGAGGCTCAAGAAGGGAACGTCATCAGTGCAAAGCAACAGCGTAAACTCGAAGCGGAACAACGCGAGGCCGAGCGTAGCGAACTGCGCCTGCAGCAACGCCGTGAGCAAGAAAAGCGCCGCGAGGAAGCCAAGGCACTGCGTGAAGCCGAGAAACTGAAAAAGGCTGAAGAAAAGAAGCAACGCGAGGAAGAAAAACGCCTCAAGCGCGAACAGGAAAAACAGCAGCGTGAACAGGAACGAGAGCGCCAGCGTCAGGAACGTGCCGCACAGCAACAGCAGAAAGCCGCTAGCGCATCGGTCAGCAAAGCGCCGTCGGAGGAGAGCCGTTATCACTACTCTGATGTGGCGTTGTGGCTGAGCGAGAAATATGACTTTACCCAGACCCGTGACGATGGCGGCTCATGCACGATGTTCTCAACGGCAGTCAAAGACATTGAGATGGCGAAACTAGCCATCAAAAACGCGCTCAAGGGCAGTAACTCCCGCATGGCAGTGCCTTGGCGCCTTAACAGCGAGACACAGGAGGTCGAGACAGGCTACACGGTCGATGACCATGTGCTGGTGTTTGCCATCGGCAAGGATGCCGAGGAACGCATCACCCTCACTGTCACTGAGGTAAGCAATGAGCAGTTTGAACGCTTCAAGCGTTCCCTCAACTCAGATTGAAAGAATACTTAACAACTAAAATATTGACAGAAATGAGACATTTTTTATTTGTATTACTGTTGGCATTGATGGTTCTTGTTGTGGCATGCAAGCCCACTTCCCATCGTGCAGAGATTGAGGCTGACGGTTTTGTGGTGCCTGAGGTGTCGGATGTGGTGCTGTATCAGGTCAATCCCCGAGTGTTTGCCCCGTCCAATTCGCTGAAAGCGGTTCAGGCCCGTCTGGACACCATCGCCGACTTGGGCGTGAACATGTTGTGGATTATGCCCATTTATCCCATCGGCGAGGTGAAGAGCAAGAACTCACCTTATTCGGTGCGTGACTACAAGGCTGTGGCTCCTGAGTACGGTACAATCAAGGATTTGCAGGAACTTGTGAATGCCTGCCATGAACGTGGCATGGGCGTCATCCTTGACTGGGTAGCCAACCACACGGCATGGGACAATGTGTGGCTCGAGCAGCATCCCGACTGGTACACCCACGACTCGACCGGTAACATCGTCTATCCTCCCGGCACCGACTGGACCGATGTCGCTGACCTGAACTATGACAATAAGGACATGCGCGCCGCCATGATTGACGCGATGCAGTTCTGGGTAGATAGCGTCGGCGTCGATGGCTTCCGTTGTGACGTGGCCGACCAGGTGCCTGTGGATTTCTGGAGAGAAGCCATCACCAAACTGCGTGTTGCCGCCAATCCGCGCAAACTCATCATGCTCGCCGAGGGTGCCAATCCCGAGAATTTTGTGGCAGGCTTTGACTTGAACTATGCTTGGGAATTCATGGGCGCTATTGCCGAGGTGATGAAGGACGGAGTCAAGGTTGGCAAACTGATTGAAGTGGACAAGCACGAGTACGAAGACCTGACCCAAGGCAAATACAAGATGCGTTTCACGACCAATCATGATGAGGCAACCAAGGCGTCACCGATTACACTCTATGGAGGAGTGCGTGCTTCGATGGCAGCCTTTGTTGCCACTACCATGCTGCACGGCGGCATGCTCGTCTATGGCTCGCAGGAAGTAGGATATCCCGAAACCATCAACTTCTTCCACTATGTGCCGGTCAACTGGAATGCCAACCCCGACTTGCGCAAAGAGTATAAGAAGCTTATTGCAGTTTACAATGCACATCCGTCATTGCGCAGCAGCGGTAAGGTACACCCCTTTGATGATGATCAGAACAATGTGCTGTGTGTCGAGCGTGTGCTCAACAACGACAATGTGCTGGTGATGGTCAACGTCAGGGGCGATGCCCACAGCTATCAGCTGCCGGCTATGTGGGCTAACAGGACAGCCACCGACCTGATGACCGGTGAGAGCGTCGAACTGAAGGAATGGTTCCCGCTGAAACCTTATCAGTACATGCTGTTGTCCTACAAGTGATACCCTTGTCGTGATGACACTGGCTGCAACAGCCAGTAAAGCTTACAGGGCTAATTGGTGAAAGGGGACCGATTAGCCCTGTTTTTGGTCCTATTTTACTGAAAAACAGTCTATAAAGGTTAAATTATGTTAATAAACTGCGTTTTCTTGCTCGAAAATTATGTTTAATAACATATTTAGCATTAATTTTGCAGCACATTTTTCATAAGCGCAAAAAACAGATGCCGTGAGGCATGAGGTTATTGTGAAAGGTTAAGATTTAGTTTTAAGGTTTATGTTAATGGTATTAGAGGTTAATTAGATTTTTTCAAAATGATCCGCGGCGAGAGTCGGGGATTTTTTTTTAATGTACAAACGCCTGTCAAAGCCATGGTATTGGCTCTGGCGGGCGTATCTGTGATATGTGTTAAGCTTTTAACAATATATGTGTTAAATTAACGTGTTTTTCACGCGTGGGTGTTAGGTAAAGATGTATTTTTGCACCCTGTAAAATAGCTTACAATAGACATAAGACAGAAAAAACTATATTGTTATGGCAGAAACAGTCAATATCAGGGAGTTAAATGACCTGATTGCAAGTAAAAGTAATTTTGTGAACATGATCCGCCAGGGTATGGATCAAACCATCGTGGGCCAGAAACATCTTGTGGACTCGTTGCTCATCGCGTTGCTCGCCAACGGGCACGTGCTGCTCGAGGGCGTCCCCGGTCTGGCAAAGACCAAGGCCATCAGCACACTGGCATCACTGATTGACGCCCGCTTCTCGCGCATCCAGTTCACGCCCGACCTGCTGCCCGCCGACGTGGTGGGAACCATGATTTACAGTATCAAAAAGGAGCAGTTCGAGGTCAAGAAGGGTCCGGTATTTGCCAACTTTGTCCTCGCCGACGAGATTAACCGTGCGCCCGCCAAGGTGCAGAGCGCTCTGCTCGAAGCCATGCAGGAGCGTCAGGTGACCATCGGTGAGCAGACTTTCCGTCTCGATGATCCCTTCCTGGTGCTTGCCACCCAGAACCCCATCGAACAGGAGGGCACCTATCCGCTGCCCGAGGCCCAGGTGGACCGTTTCCTGATGAAGGTGCTCATCGGCTATCCCAGCAAGAGCGAGGAGAGTGAGATTATCAAGATGAACATTGCCCCCGATCCCGTGCAGGTGCGCCCGATGGTAACGCCCGCCGATATCGTTGACACCCGCAAGGTGGTTCAGCAGATTTATATCGACGAGAAAATTCAGAAGTATATCGTGGACATTGTGTTCGCCACACGTTTCCCTGCCGATTACGGCATGAGTGACCTCAAGAGCATGATTTCGTTTGGCGCTTCACCCCGCGCGTCAATCAACATGGCGCTGGCATCAAGGGCGTATGCCTTCTTGCGCAACCGCGGCTATGTCATCCCCGAGGATGTACGCGCCGTCTGCCACGACGTGATGCGCCATCGCCTGGGTCTGACCTACGAGGCCGAGGCCAACAACATCACCAGCGACGAAATCATCAGCAACATCCTGGACAAGATTGCAGTACCTTAACAGTTAATAGAGAATAGTTTAAAGTTAATAGTTTGAGGCTGATGGCAGCATATCTCTTAATGAGCATGAATGAACTATTCACTGTTAACTATTAACTATTCACTTGATGATCAATGGATACTAACGAACTGCTGCGCAAGGTCCGTAAGATAGAAATCAAGACCAAGGGCCTGTCGCAGAACATATTTGCCGGTGAATACCACTCCGCTTTTAAGGGCAGGGGTATGACATTCAGCGAGGTGCGCGAGTACCAGTATGGTGACGACGTGCGCGACATCGACTGGAACGTCACAGCCCGCTACAACCGCCCGTATGTGAAAGTCTATGAAGAGGAGCGCGAACTCACGGTGATGTTGCTCGTTGACGTGTCGGGGAGCAAAGACTTTGGTGCTGTGGGTGTCGCCAAGCGCGAGATGATGGCCGAAATCGGTGCTACCATCGCCTTCTCGGCTATCGAGAACAACGACAAGGTGGGTGTCATCTTTTTCAGCGACAAAATCGAGAAGTTTATCCCGCCCAAGAAGGGCCGCAAGCACATCCTGCTTGTCATCCGTGAACTGCTCGACTTCCAGCCCGAGAACACCGGCACCGATATCAATATGGCTCTGGAATACATGACCAGCGCTCTGAAGAAACGCTGCACCACATTCCTGGTGAGCGACTTCATCGATGAGCACGACTACAGCAAGTCCTTGTCCATCGCCAACCACAAGCATGACGTCATCGCAGTACAGGTCTATGACAAGCGTGAGGCGAAGTTGCCCGACGTGGGACTCATGCGCGTGCGTGATGCCGAGCGCGGTACCATGCGCTGGGTGAACACGGGCAGCAAGCGTGTGCGCGACGCTTATAGCCGCTGGTGGTACAACCAGCAGCAGGCGGTCAACAGCACGCTGCAGCGCTGCAACGTGGATATGGCGAGCGTGGCAACCGACGAGGACTATGTTACCGCCCTAATGGGATTGTTCAAGAACCGTGGAGTTAGAAGTTAGAACTGACAACTGAAAACCGACAACTGAAAAATGTCACAAAAAGTGAGATATATCGTGATGACTGCCATCGTGCTGCTTGCCGCGTCAACTGCATGGGGCGGTAACGTAACATTCAAGGCGCGGCTCGACAGTGCCACATTGCTTATGGGCAAGACCACCGCATTGCACCTGGAGATTACCCAGGACAAGGATGCGCGTGGTTTCTTTCCTACAGAGCAACTGGATACGCTCAATGCGATGGTAGAGATTGCCGAGCGGCCTGCCGCCGACACGACCGACCTGGGCAACAACCGCATCCAGATCAACCGTGACCTGATTATCCAGAGTTTCGATTCGGGCATGTGGATTATCAAGCCCATTCCATATGTTGTAAACGGTGATACTGCCTATTGCAACCAACTCACGCTCAAGGTGCATCCAGTCAATGTGAGCCAGATGAAGGATATCCACGACATCAAACCGGTCGAGGACGTACCCTTCAACCTGTTTGACTGGCTGCCTGACTACTGGTGGGCATGGCTGCTGGCACTGTTGCTCATCGGTGCAGGCATCTGGGCTTATCGCAAGTACTACAAGAAGGGCATCAATCCATTGAAACCCACCAAGAAACGTCTGCCGCCCTACGAGGAAGCGATGATTAACCTGCAGAACCTGAAGGCCGCCCAACTGTGGCAGAGAGGACAGGAGAAGGAGTACTTCACTGGTCTGACCGACATCCTGCGCGTGTATATCGACCGCCGTTTCCACATCAATGCCGTGGAGATGACCTCATCTCAGATTATTGAGACCTTGAAAGAGAACAAGGAGACCAAGGCAGTGAACGAGCAGCTGGAGATGATTCTCGAGGTGGCCGACATCGTGAAGTTTGCCAACGCCCGTCCGCTTGCCGACGACAACGAGGTCGCCTATCAGCGTGCCGTGAATTTTGTCGAGGCGACGCGTCCCGTTGAACAACCCGAAAAGAAGGAGGAGGTGAAGAAATGATGAACCTTGCTCATCCAGGATGGTTGTGGCTGCTGCCCGCGCTGATGATACCGCTCATCGCATGGTACATCTATAGCCAGGACAAGAACGAACCCGAGATGAACGTGTCGTCAACGCGTGCGTTTGACGGCATGGGCACGAGTTGGAAAGTGTGGCTCAAGCACCTGTCATTTGCCCTCAAGATGGGAGCGTTGGCATGCCTCATCATTATCCTGTGCCGTCCGCAGACTAAGGACAGCTGGTCAACCAGCGATGTGGAAGGTACCGACATCGTCATCGCCCTCGATGTGTCCACCAGTATGCTCGCCAAGGATTTCTCTCCCAACCGCTTTGAGAGCGCCAAGCGGGTGGCAACCCAGTTTGTGAGTGGCCGTGACCATGACAACATCGGACTGGTGCTGTTTGCTGGCGAGAGCTTCACCCAGGTGCCCATGACCATGGACAATGCAACGCTCGTCAATGCCATCGGGATGACCGAGATTGGCGCGCTGGAGGACGGTACTGCCATCGGTGACGGTATAGCCACCGCCATCAACCGCATCCGTGACGGTAAGGCTGCGAGCAAGAGCATCATCCTGCTCACCGACGGCTCCAACAACACGGGCGTGGTGGCACCCAACACCGCTGCCGACATTGCCCGCAAATACGGCATCAAGATTTACACCATCGGCGTGGGCAGCAACGGTACCGCCGAGTACCCTGTTGCCATCGACTATGCCGGCAACATCCAGTACCAGCGTATGCCCGTTGTCATTGACGAGGCGACCTTGAAGACCATCGCCTCGAAGACGGGCGGCAAGTACTTCCGTGCCACCTCGGGCAGTGTGCTGCGCAGCATCTTCAAGGAAATCGACCAATTGGAGAAGACCCACATGGACGTGCAGCGCTTCACCCACACCGAGGACCATTACGAGCCATGGGCACTGCTCCTGCTCGGATTGCTGCTGTTGAGCCTGCTGATGGATTACACCTTGTTAAGGCATATACCGTAACTAGCTTTTAGCACTTAGCTTTTAGTCAACCGAGAACTGACAACTGTCAACTAGAAACTGACAACTAGAATATGATCAATTTTGCTCATCCGCAATATTTCTACCTGCTGCTCCTGCTGCCCGCACTGGTGCTGCTGTTCCTGTGGAACCGCAATGACCGCAAGCGGCGGTTGCAGCGATATGGCAAGCGCGCTTCCATCGAGCCGTTGATGCCCGAGGTGTCGCGCTACAAGCCTTGGATTAGACTTGTACTGGAACTGCTGTTGCTCACGATGGTCATCGTGGTGCTTGCCCGTCCCCGTGCCGGCTCCAGCAAGACAACAACCCAGGTCCATGGCATCGAGGTAATGGTCGCTGTTGACGTGTCCAACTCGATGAATGCTTCGAGCACCGATAACCCGCAGGATGTGAGCCGTTTGCAGCGCTCCAAGATGATACTGCAGAAACTCATCGACCGTCTTGACAATAACAAGGTGGGCCTTATCGTGTTCGCGGGTAATGCCTACATGCAGATGCCCATGACCAGCGACGCCGCATCGGCCAAGCTGTTCCTGAATGGCATCAGCACCAGTATGGCGCCTACACAAGGCACCGCAATCGGCGCAGCCATTAATCTGGCGCTTAATGGCTTCTCTCAAAGCAAGAAGTCGCAGAAAGCCATCATCATCATCACCGATGGTGAGAACTTTGAGGACGATGCAGTCGAGGCCGCCAAGGAGGCCGCCAAATTGGGTGTGCAGGTCGATGTCATCGGTGTGGGCTCTACCAATGGCGCTCCCATCCCCATGGAAGGTGGCTACCTGACCGACGAGAACGGCAATCCCGTGACCACCTATCTCAACGAGAAGATGGCGCAGGAGATAGCCCATGCGGGTAAAGGTGTCTATATCTCGGGAACGGCATCTGATGCCGTATCGACCTTGCAGGAAACGCTTGACAAACTCGCCAAGAGCGACCTGGCAGCGGTGACCTATACACAGCACGACGAGCAATTCCCCGTGTTTGCTACACTGGCGCTGTTGTTGCTGTTGGCGCTGCTGCTCCTGCTCGAACGCAAGAATCCGTGGCTCAAGAAGTACAATTTCTTTACTAAGGACAAGAAAGAGAATACTGTTAAGAAGAACAATGAGACTCAACAAGATAAATAAGCATCTGGTAGCAATAATGCTGCTTGCTGTCATGGCAATGGGTGTCACTCTGCCCGCACAGGCTGGGGACAAGGGACCCAAGATGACCAAGCAGGAGCGTGTGTGCCTGCGCAACGGCAACAAGCTATATGGGAAAAAACGCTATGCCGAGGCCGAGGTCGAGTACCGCAAGGCCTTGCAAGCCAATCCTGCTAGCGAGAAAGCACAGTTCAACCTCGCTACCGCACTCATGCGTCAGGGAAGCGTCACTTCACAGGAAAATGACGATAAGAACCCGATGAAGCAGGCCGAGGGCATCCTGACCAACCTCGCCAAGGGCGCTCAGGACAAGCAACTGCGCGGTAAAGCCAGTTATGACTTGGGCAATATAGCCTATGGCCGTCAAGACTATGGCAAGGCGATAGAGTTCTACAAACATGCCCTGCGCTGCAATCCTAATGACAACCAGGCGCGCCAAAACCTGCGCTTAGCCCAGCTCAAGAAGCAGCAACAGGACCAAAACAAGGATAAGAATCAAGACAATAAGGACCAGAACAAGGACCAAAACAAAGATCAGAACAAGGATCAAAATAAAGACCAGAACAAAGACCAGAATAAGGACCAGAACCAAGACAAGCAAGACCAAAACCAGAATCAGCAGAATCAGGATAAACAACAGCAACAGCAAGGCGGCATGAGCCAGCAGAACGCCGAACAGGTGCTCAAGGCCATGCAGGACCGTGAGCGTGCCACACAGCAGCGCATCAACGCCCAGCAGGCTCAGCAACAGCGTCATGAGCGTCAGCGCACCAACAAGAAGTGGTAATCATCATACTCTGTGAGAACTGGCAACTGATATAAATCAATGAAGCGAATCATCAACATAGCAATCCTGCTCTTGACGACCGTGATGGCAGTACAAGCGGCATCGTTTACAGTCGAGGCGCCGCGCCAGGTTGTCGAGGGCAACAAGTTCAACGTCACATTTGTGCTCAACAACGGTGAGGGTAGCAGTTTCACACCTCCCGAGGTGACGGGGGCCAAACTTATCTACGGTCCCAGCGTGTCGCACAGCTACAGTTCATCGTGGGTGAACGGCAAGTCGAGCAGTAGCACTAGCGAGGAGTACACCATGATTTATAAGGCTACCGCTACGGGCAAGTGCCACATTGGTGCCGCATCGATTGTTGTGGGTGGTAAGCGCATGGCGACCAAGGCTTTCACCATCGAGGTGCTGCCATCGGGCAGTCATGCCAACACCCAGTCGCAGCAGCAGACCACACCTGGAGCCCCCACGCCCTACAGTGACCCCATGACGCAGACTGCCGACAAGGCGGTGAGCAGCAAGGACCTGTTTGTGCGCATCGAGATGTCCAAGCCGCGTGTCTATGAACAGCAAGCTGTCGTGTGTACCATCAAATTGTACACCAAGTACCAGATTTCGCAGTTCATGCCCACTATCCAGCCTTCGTTCGATGGTTTCTTGATTGAGGAGATTCCCGTTCAGCCCGCCTTGAACAAGGTCGAGACCTTGAACGGAGAACGCTACATGACAGCCATCCTCAAGCAGTGCATCCTGTATCCGCAGCAGAGTGGCAACCTTACCATCACATCAGGTAACTATGACGTGAGTGTGGTCCAGTTCGACACGTTCCGCAGCATTTTCGGCTCCATCTCTAAGCCCGTCGAGAAGAACTTGAAGGTGACCAGCAACAAGGCCACAGTCCACATTCTGCCGTTGCCTGACCCCAAGCCCGCCTCGTTTACGGGTGCTGTGGGCCACTTCAACGTCACCACCGACCTCAAACCCGCTACCGGCCTCAAGACCTACAGCGCCGCTACCTACCGCTACATCGTCAGCGGTACAGGCAACATCAAGTATATCAAGGCCCCCGAGGTCAAATTCCCCGACCAGTTTGATGTCTATGACCCCAAAACCGACGTTCAAGTCAATGACGGTGCCGGTGACATGAGCGGCAAGGTTGTGATGGACTACACCTTTATCCCGCAATATGCAGGCGAGTTTGATATCCCTGCGAGCGAGTTTTCTTATTTTGATCCTGACGCAGGCAAATATGTTACCGTAGACGTGCCCGCGCGCCACCTCACCGTTGCCAAGGGCGAGGGACAGCCCAGTAACCACTACCGCATGAAGAACATGGACATCCGTCCTATCAAGGGGGGTGACCTGGGCTTGAAAAAGTCACATGGCTATATCGTGGACAGTTGGACTTACTGGTTGTGGTTCCTGTTGCCGTTCATGGCGCTGGTGGCTCTGTTGCTGTATTACCGCAAACAGTTGAAAGAACGCGCCGATGTGCGCCGCATGCGCTCCAAGCGAGCCAGCAAGGTGGCACAGCGACGTCTCAAAGCCGCCCGTGGCTTCGCTTCGCGTGGTGACCGCAGTGGCTTCTATGCCGAGATGCTGAGTGCCCTGTGGGGCTACATGAGCGACAAACTGTCGATTCCCGTAAGCGAGCTGAGCAAGGACAACATCAATGCCGAGCTGGAGCAGTATGGCATCGACGAGCAACTGCGCCAAGAGTCGATTGCTCTCATCGACAAGTGCGAGTTTGCACAGTATGCTCCTGAACTGGCTTCGGGAGACATGAACGCTGTGCTCGACGAGGCAGCAGGCGTTATTGACCGATTGGAAAGCGTGAAAAGAAAAGTGAGAAGTTAAAACTAAAAACTGACGACTGACAACTGAAAAAATGAAACAAGTCATCATCACCATAATGTTAGCTGTGTTGGCGTTGCCTATGCTGGCAAATAATGCCAACATCGACCGTGCTAACCAAGCTTACAAGCAGGAACTCTATAATGAGGCGCTGAAGCTCTACCTGCAGGAGGCTGAAAAGACTGGCGTTTCGTCGGCGTTGTATTGCAACATCGGCGACACCTATTACCGCCTCAAGGACAACGTGCATGCTGTGCTCTTCTATGAGCGCGCGCTGCTGCTTGATCCGTCTAACAGTGATGCGAGGTTTAACCTGGAGTTCGTTCGCGGCAAGATGCAGTTACCCGACGATGCGGGCGACTCGTGGTTCAGCAACTGGGTTGATCAGACGGTGAGCCGTTTCTCGAGCAACACATGGGCAATCATTGCCATCATCACCTTCTTGCTGTTCCTGGCGGGTGTGGCAATCTATATGTTTATGGATAATGTGCTGATGAGGAAGATAGGCTTCTTTGGTGGAGCAATGCTGATTGTGGCATGCATCCTTGCCAATCTGGCTGCCTTCCATGTTTATAACAAGGCTACTGCCGGTAACGGCGCAATCATCATGCCTGAAACTGTGACTTTGAGCAAGGCACCTCGCGAGCCTCGTGACAAGGAGCATGAAGCTTTCCAGCTGCGACAAGGCACCCGAGTAGAGATTGTCGATACCATTACCGACAGCGCCAATGGCAGCAAGTGGTTACAGGTTTCTACTGCGGGCGGTCACAAGGCATGGCTCAGTGCCAAGGACGTAGAGGTAATTTAGTCCATTGCGCTATTGCGCAATGGAAGTTTAGAGTTTAGGGTTTAGAGTTTAGAGGAGTTATAGCAAGGCACAAAAAACTAGAAACTGATGCTAGAGTATTTGAATGACATTGATACTGATGCGCTGCTGGCAGTGAACGGCCTGCATGACATGTTCCAGGATGCTTTCTGGTGGATGGTGTCTGCCAAGTGGTCATCTGCACTGCTATTGTTGGCACTCGTGTGGATATTGTTGCATCAGAACCGTCGTCATGCCTTGCTCATGCTGGTGATGCTGGCATTTACCGTGCTGGTAGCTGACCAGGTGTCGTCGGGACTCATCAAGCATCTAGTGGAGCGCCTGCGTCCCACCCATGACCCCTCGCTCGACAATATGGTCCACGTCATCAACGGCTATCGTGGTGGCATGTACGGCTTCGTGTCGAGCCATGCAGCCAACTTCTTTGCGGTTGCCACGCTCCTGTCCTTTGTCATGCGTCATCGGTTGGTAACCTGCTCATTGTTCACATGGGCGTTGCTGCAGTGTTATAGCCGCGTCTATTTGGGAGTCCACTATCCTGGCGATATTATGGGCGGCATCGTCGTGGGCGTGCTCGCCGGCTGGCTATTGTGGTGCCTGATGCGTTGGATACAGCACCGTTGGCGCCTCCCCCAGGGCCACTACACCCGCCCTGACGCGACCATTATGGCCTCATCGGTAGCCATTACCATCCTCGGTCTCCTCACTGCCGCCCTCATCCAAACCCTTTGATTTCTTTTCAATAGTTTTAACTGTGTCTTGTTAAGTGATACAGGCACTACGTTTCCATTGTTCTGGAAAGGGCGCAATTTGCTGTGATTAACAGGTTTTGTTGGGATTATTTTTGTGAATTGGATAAATTGTCGTATCTTTGGGGAAAATTACTGATATACTGCAATTTTCACTCATCAAACATAAAGAATCGATTATGTCGAGAACCATCACATTCAACGAACTGAGACGCATCAAAAATCGTCTGCCCGAAGGCTCCATCCATGCTATCGCCGACAAACTCAACCTGCCGGTTCAGTCGGTGCGCAACTATTTTGGCGGGTCAAATTATGAGTTGGGGACCAATATGGGCTTCCATTTGGAGCCTGGCCCCGACGGCGGTCTTGTCGTGCTTGACGACCCCCAGATTCTGGATATGGCTCTCGAGATTCTCGAGAAAGCGGGCACTAAAAGTTAATAGTTAACAGTTAAAAGTTAATAGTTGTTGGCATCAGTCATAACTTTAATTCCTAATTCCTCACTCCTAATTCCTAATTTCCCCCTATGGACTGCAACAAGAATAACAACAACGATCCCAACCGATTAATTACCGTCGCCATCCACACGTTTGACCGAGCGGTGGACTTAAAGAACACCCTTGAGGAAGAAGGCATTGAGGTGAAACTGCACAATGTCAATCTCGACGAGAAGGTGCTTGGCTCGGGCGTGAGGGTGCGCATCCGTGAGCGTGACCTGCCGTTGGCACTCCAGATTATCGAGTCACCCGAGACATCGAGTAGTGACCAGCGCTGCGTGCTGTTGCCTGTGGACTTTGGCAAATACTCCCTCAAGTCGGTGAAGCTGGGAATGGAGTATGCCCGTCGCAGCCGTGGGCGTGTTGTTTTGTTGCACAGTTATATCAATGAGCGCCACACGATGTCATTGCCGTTCGGTAGTGACCGCTATGAAAGTCCCGAGGATGATTTCAAGAACATCAAGAAGAACGCTCGCCAACGCATGGACGAGTTTGAGCAGATGCTCAAGGAGAAAATCGCTGCCGGCGAGTTGCCTAAGGTGAAAATCGAGACCAAGGTGACCGAGGGCATCCCCGAGGAACAGATTCTGCATTATGCGCGCAAGTATGACGTGGCGCTTATCGTGATGGGTACCAGTGGTACCAACCGCCGTCGTCAGAACCTCATCGGCAGTGTGGCGGGCGAGGTGATGGATGCCTGCAAGTTCCCCATTTTCACCGTGCCCATCGGTATGCCCGATGTTGGTTTGACCGACATCACCCATGTGGCGTTTTTCTCTAATCTTGTCCAGCAGGATTTGATTTCGTTTGACCGCTTCGCGCGTTTGTTCAATATGCGCGGTGTGGAGATTACCATTATCCCCGTGGTCGATAAGAAGGAGCGCCGACTGGTGGACCAGTCGTTGCAGCAACTGGTGAAGTACTGCCGTGAGCATTACCCCGAGTGTACCTTCAAGACCAAGCGCATTGCAGCCAAGACCTTCATGGACAGCTTTGCCCAATTTGCCAAGGACGAGAATATCCAGCTCATCGCTGTCCCCAACAAGAAATCGAGCATCTTCTCGCGCCTGTTCAACCCCAGCATTGCCCACCGCGTCCTGTTCCAGACCGACACGCCCATGCTTGTCGTGCCCGTGTAATGCGTTATTCCGTTTGGACTCCCCATGCAACGATTCCAGTCCAAGCCCCATTATGATATCCTTGACGGGTTGCGCGGCGTCGCAGCGCTGATGGTGATTGTGTATCATGTGTTTGAGTGTTTTGACTGGACACCTGTTCCCCATGGTTATCTTGCCGTGGATTTCTTTTTTGTGCTCTCGGGATTTGTCATCGGCTATGCCTATGACAGCCGCTGGAATGAGGGGCTCACAATAGGGAACTTCTTCAAGCGCCGCCTCATTCGCCTGCATCCGATGGTTGTAATCGGAGTCCTCATCGGAGCGTTGTGCTTTTTCTTGCAGGGCAGCGTTCGTTGGGACGGGTCACACGTTTCAGTAGGGTGGGTGATGGTCGCCATGCTGATGGGGATGCTGATGTTGCCTTTATGGCCTGGAGCAGCGGCCGATGTGCGCGGCAATGGCGAATTGTTTCCCTTGAATGGTCCAACGTGGTCGCTCTTCTTTGAATACATCGGCAATATACTCTACGCGTTGCTGCTGCGCCGCTTGCCAACGAGGTGGCTGGCTGTGTTGGCAACTGTGTCGGGCTCGTATTTGGCTTATATTGCAGTTGGAGATGGATATCTGGGCGTGGGATGGTCGATGGATGACGGAGGCCTGTGGACAGGACTGGTACGCATGCTGTTCCCTTACACGATGGGTATGCTCATGGCACGGGTGTTCCGCCCGCTGAAAGGAGTTGGGGGGACTTTTGGGTTATGTGCTGTCATCATTTTTTGGGTGGGATGCCTGCCGCTCATGTTTGGCGACTTGCAGCCATGGCAGAATGGCTTGTATGACGCCTTGTGCGTCATTCTGGTGTTCCCGTGCCTTGTGTGGCTGGGAGCTTCACAGTTGGCAGTTGGTGGCATCACGCGCCGTGTGAGCCATTTCCTGGGAGAACTGAGTTATCCGCTCTATGCCGTCCATTATCCCTTGATGTATCTCTTCTATGCCCACATCGGCTTTGACGGCAATCTCGTGCCCATTGCCAGGATGAATGACGTGTGGCACGTTGCCATTGCACTGCCCGCGGCTTGCATCCTGCTGGCATGGCTCTGCTGGCGCTTCTACGACTGCCCTGTGCGCCGCTATTTCAGGAAAGCAAGCAGTATAAATAGCTAGGACGACCAGATAAGGAAAGGTCGTCCGTTGTCAAAAGAGTGTTGTGAAAGTTGTTCTTTGTGTGTGCACATTTCTGTACACATTTTCGTGTAGGCCACTGGGGGGCAGATAGATTATTTCGTGAAGGCCATGAGGATGGTCCAGCACAGGGCAAGCAAGGCGAACAGTGACGACAGCGCGTAGAGCTGGCGGCGGATGTAGCGGCGTTCGGGACGCATAAAGCTGCCCTTGGTGAACGTGAAGGCCACCATGAACAGGAAACAGTCGTCCACATAGCCCACGACGCCCTTGTGGTCAAAGTCGCCGGGCCACACCAGGTAGGCGATGACCGCCACCATCAGCACGATACCAATCACGCGGCACGCCTTTAACTGTGCACTAACGGGCATCTTCCCTTGTTCCTTTTTCTTCTCCATATTGTGTTATAATTATTCGTCATTGTTTACGGTCTCAAAATTAATGCAAATTATCGGAATAAGCTCCGATAATTTGCACATTTCTATCTGCAAAAACTAAAATAAAGCTTAGTTTAGGCAATGGATTTCCAAAGACGGGTCTATCTCTTTTGGAGACCCCTTAAGAATGTGAGCCACTTCACGGCAACTGGCAGTGCACGAACCAAGGGCTTTGCAGTCGAAACAGTATTCGGGATTATGCAAACTATGGGCAAACATGTTCCAATAGCGAACATCCTCAATTATTGGCTCGGAAAATATATTCCCGACAATTCTTGGAGAATGGTTGCAGGTTCGAATATTCCCAGACGGGTCAACGACAAAGAAACCATTAGCAGCCGAACACAAATAACCGATAGAAAGATTCTTATATTTCTCCGGATTGTCAACAGCACACAATGGTATCTCAGTTCCGACACTCCCCTCGCGGTTAGCCAACTGAAGAATCTCTTCGGCAGTACTTAGCATTTCATTCAACTGTGTTCTGTTGAGCATAAGTTCATTCATGTAATAGAGCCCTCTACCACCCGGGAGAAATCGATTAAGCAAGAGATATGTTGCGCCATTAATCAGTCCAAGCGAAATCGTTTCGTAAACTTCATGAAAGTTCTTAGCCGTAACCGTTACATTCATTGTTGTGGTAATGCCGTATTCTTTGGCCTTTTTAAACCATTGGAGCACCCCATCAGCATGATTTGTGCCAGTATGCTGCTCAAATGTTTCATATCCAGGAAGGCTCATGCTTAGATGTACATTGCATCGCTTGAAAAGTTTCAAGAACTCGTCGCTCATTTCCATGCCGTTTGATATGAGCACTGTAGGTAGGTCATAACCCCTTTTCAGCTTGTTAGTGTGAATGTACTCCACAATTTGCGGCATACAGTCCTTTAACGTAGTTTCTCCACCCGTTATAGAAAAACCACAAACCCCGTTTTCAAAAAGGATATCAATGGCTTTGAACCATTGCTCGCAGTCCAACTCCTTGCCAACTGGATAGTTATTCCCTGGAGCATACCAAGGACAGGAGCAGAAAATGCACTTGTGATTGCACTGGTAGGTCAATTCAAGTGCGACTGCCTGTGGTAATTTTACGTTATTCATCAATCTTCAGGCCAGTCATGAACTCAATAATGTGTATTTCTCTTGCCAAGAAGATATCTTCGTCAATTAATTTATCACGGTATAGTGACTTGCCCTGAAGGAAAGACAGAACAATTCTATAATAGTGATTTTTGTTTGCGATTGCACAGTGGTAAGGCAAGGTGCTGTCAGTCCTAAAATAGAAAACATAGTTTTCCGATAATGGGACGACTTTGACCATAAACTTCTCGTCATTCACATCAAATACCAATCCCTCGCCAATGTTAGGATAGAGTTCCTCTTTCAGTTTTTTGCAGCAATCCTCACAAACGTATTCAAGTTTAACATCGTATCCTAATTCAGACATTTCTTTTACTAAATCCGGGATATCAGTCTCATAAGTCAGCGCTTCTTGGCATCTGTAATAAGTCAATTCTTTGCCACAATGTGAACAAGTGTTTTGAGTCTCTATTCTTGATTTCTCATGCCCAGGCAAACCCTCAAAGACGGAATAACACTGCGAAATCCTCCCCTTAAAACTATTTTCGGGCACTTCTTCTACTGCAATCGCTTTGAGCCGTTCGATAAGTTCGGTTTTTGATAATTTCTTGTCCATAATAGTACTTTAATCGTTAGTTAATAGTTAATAAAGAAGAGCAAAAAGATACACATGCTGCTTTGTTTCAAGTATTCCAGTAGTATAAAATCACTGAAACCAAGTAACCGCATGCACATCTGCAAATATCGTTATTATTCTTGTAGAAAGCAAACTATTTTTGCGAGGTTTTGTAATAATTATTGGTTTCGGGTATTGAATTGACGTTATTAATTCTCAGCATGCAGTGCCGTAGGTAAACCAAAAACTATGACAATCAGGAGTACTACTCCGCATTTTCATTGAAAATTAGTCATGCATACGTCGGGAGAGCCGACGTCCACTGGACAGGGCTCCGCGGTTGAGGTTTACTTGGGTTGCTCTATGCCTCTCATTGATAAGGCGATGCGGCCACGGTCGTGGTCGATGCTGGAAACGACGACACGAACGTGCTGATGGACGTGGACTTGTCGTGCGGCAGGGATGCCGCGCTGAGGCATCTGCGAAACGTGGACGAGGCCGTCCTTGTGGATGCCTAGGTCAACAAAGGCGCCGAACTGCGTCACGTTGGTGACAATACCGTTCAATTCCATGCCTTCGCGCAGGTCCTTGATGTCGTTGACGTTCTCGTCAAATTCCCATACCTGAACTGTCGAGCGTGGATCGCGTCCGGGTTTTTCCAATTCACTCATGATGTCGCGCAGGGTGGGCTCACCCACGTCCTTTGACAGGTAGCGTTGCAGGTCGATTTTCTCTCGCTGTGCCTTGTCCTTAATCAGGTCGGCGATGCTGCATCCGCAGTCATGTGCCATCTGCTCCACCAGGGCATAACGCTCGGGGTGGACGGCACTGTTGTCCAGCGGGTTGTCGCTCTCGGGTACACGCAGGAAGCCTGCTGCTTGTTCAAAAGTCTTGGGACCCAGTTTGGGGACCTTGAGCAACTGGTGTCGTGATGTGAAATGCCCGTTGGTGGCACGGTAATCGACGATATTCTGGGCGAGTGTGGGCCCTAGACCGGCAATATATGTCAGCAGTTCCTTGGAGGCTGTGTTGACGTTCACGCCCACACTGTTCACGCAGCTCTGCACGGTGAAATCCAGCGCTTCCTTGAGACGTGTCTGGTCCACATCGTGCTGATACTGTCCCACACCGATGGATTTCGGGTCTATCTTTACCAGTTCGGCAAGGGGGTCGAGCAATCGTCGCCCGATGGAAACGGCACCGCGCACGGTCACGTCCTTATCGGGGAACTCGTCGCGGGCAATCTTACTGGCGCTGTAGATGGATGCTCCGTTCTCGCTGACGACAAACACGTCGATATTGCGGCGGTAACGGATTTTCTTCAGGAAACGCTCGGTCTCACGGCTTGCCGTACCGTTGCCGAGGGCGATAGCATCGATTTTGTAGGCCTCGGTCAGCGTTTGTATCTTTTTGGTCGCTCCAGCAATGTCGTTGTGGGGTGCAGTAGGGTAGATGACGTCGTTGTGCAGCAGGTTGCCCTGCTCGTCAAGGCAGACCACCTTGCAGCCTGTGCGGAATCCCGGGTCAACGGCCAACACACGCTTGCGGCCCAACGGCGGCGCAAACAGCAGCTGACGCACGTTTTGGGCAAAGGTCTCAATCGCCTCATCGTCGGCTTTCTCCTTGGCTGCTGAGGCGAATTCTGTCTCAATCGACGGCTTGACCAGGCGCTTGAAGCTGTCCTCGGCAGCTTCCTCGACCAGATGCGATGCCTCGCCGTTGCCCTTGACTACGATGCGAGCGATGTTGTCGAGTGTGCGGTCATCGTTGATTTCGATGCCCACCTTAAGGAAACCTTCTTTCTCACCACGGCGGATGGCCAGCAACTGGTGGCTGGACACGCGCTTGAGCGGCATCGAGTACTCATAATAGTTCTCATAGTTGCGGCCCTCAATCTCTTTTCCCTTGACGAAGTGGGATACCAGTCGCGCGTCATACTTGAACCCGCGTCTCACGGCGTTGCGCACTGCCTCGTTCTCGCTTACCCACTCGGCGATGATGTCTTGAGCCCCAGTGATGGCGGCATCGGTATCGGGCACCTTGTCACCGTCAACAAACTGTCGGGCACGCTCCTCGATGTTGCCACCGCGCTGTGCCATGATGATTTTGGCGAGCGGTTCCAGACCCAACTGTCGGGCCGCTTCGGCGCGGGTTTTGCGCTTGGGTTTGAAGGGCAGGTAGATGTCCTCCAGCATGTTGGCATCCCAGCAGTTGTTGATGCGGTCGGCCAATTCGGGCGTGAGTTTGTCCTGCGCCTCGATGGTCTTGAGGATGGTGGCACGGCGTTTCTCCAACTCACGGTAATAGCGCAAGCGCTGGTCGATAGACTGGATGGAAAAGTCGTCTAGATTGCCAGTCACCTCCTTGCGGTAACGGCTGATGAAAGGGATGGTCGCTCCGTCATCGAGCAGATTGACGGTGCCTGCCACTTGGTTGATGGGTATGTTGAGCTCTTGGGAAATGAGCGTCGATAGTTTGTCGGCCATTTTTTAGTTGTCAGTTTTCAGTTGTCAGTTTACAGTCCTAACTCCTCACTTTTAGCGTTTTTTGCGAAGGGTGATAACGGTGATTTCGGGTGTGGCACCGATGCGCATGGGCGGACCCACCATGCCAGTGCCGATGTTGACATACAGCCAGCGGTTACCCTCGTTGTAGGCTCCACCCCATTCGGGGTAGCGCAGGCATGCCGGCGACCAGCGCCAGTTGCCCAATGTGAGCATGATTTGCCAAGCGTGGGTATGTCCCGCCAGCATTAGGTCTATATTACTGTTGGTCAGTGTGTTGGCGCGCCATGCATAGGGATTGTGTTGCAGCTCGATTTTGAAGTTGCCATCATTCAGCCCACTGTAGGCTTTGGCGAGGTTACCACGCTTTTCAAACGGATGGTCGCCGAAGTTCTCGGTTCCGATGAGCACTATCTGCTGGTCACCGCGGCGGATGATGGCATAGTCATCGTTGAGCAACCGCCAGCCCGCCTTTTCTTGCAGATCACACAGGGCCTTGCGGTCAGCGAGTTTGTCGCTCTCATTCTTCCAATTCACATAGTTGTCATAGTCATGGTTGCCTAGCACCGAGAACACGCCGTCGGGCGCATGCAACTGAGCCAGCAGGTCACGGTAGGGCAGGGCTTCATCGGTCTTGCGGCTCACAAGGTCGCCCGTGAAGCAAATCATGTCAGGATGCAGGTTGTTGATGGTCTGTATCTGTCGCTCGACAATGGCGGTGCGTCCGTTGTAGGTGCCCAGGTGGGCGTCGCTCCACTGCACGATGCGGTAGCCGTCGAAGGCATCGGGCAAGCGGTCAAATGCCAGTTCCACCTCTTTCACTTCGATTTTGCCAGGCGTGACGATTGCTCCCCACCACATCACGCCGAACACGAGTGCCGCGACAACAAAGGCGCACACCGTCATCCACCGTTGCTTGATGAGCCGTCCGATGCCATATATCAGCGTTCCCAGCATTACGGGCGCTAGAATGGCAAAGAAGGTATAGAGCATGTACTGTCCCGTGACAAAAGTGCTGTTGGAGGTTGTGGCATCGCTCAGGGGCATGACGGCTACACCGGTAGCAAGTCCAGCGGTAAATATCGCCAGCACGGCGTTGAACCATGAGGACCAGCGGTACCCAGTGCGACGCAACCTTCGGCAGATATAAACGTCTATGGCGATGCAGAGCACCGCCACGACGATTAATCCTAACCAGTGAATTTTCATCCTTTTTTAGCTTTCAGTTGTCAGTTTTCAGTTATCAGTCGTCAGTTGTCAGTTGTCAGTTTAACCCCAAACTTCAAACTCCTAACTCCTAACTTAACTAATTACTTGGTTGCTTCCAGGTAGTTGCTCAGCGGGTTGCTGTACATCTGCAACATCTTGTTGTACATGTAGAAACGGTCAGCTTCGCTCAGCTTGATGCCCTCGGTCTTGTCAATCTGGCTCGAGAGGTACTGTTCGAATGCCTCGCGTTCCTCCTGCGTGTATTTGTCGGCAAAGTGCTTGTCGTCAAATAGGATGTCATGGGCGATGTAGTTGGTCTTGTAAATCTTGTAGTTCTGATGGATGGCGTGGTCGATGATAGCGCACACGCGGTCCACCTCGAGGAACTTGTCGAGACCCTCGGGAATATTGTCCAACTCCTCGTTGATGCAGGGTGTGAAGGCATAGTGTACCTCGCCCTTGTGGCCGATGATGCCGGTCTTCATGCTGATGAGGTCATCCTCGGGCGCCTTGCGCCAGTTGGGATTCTTGCTCTTGCACAGGAACTCCTTGGCCTTGAGGTAGTCGTTCGGGTCATACTCATAGCTGATGGAGATGGGTGCGATGTTCAGTTCCTTGAGGCTCTCGATGAACGACTTGTCGCGATTGCCGTAGGCGAGCATCTTGATCAGGCTCTCCTGGGTGCGGTCGTTGCTATCCTTGCAGCGGCCCTCGCGCTGGGCAATCCACAGCGAGGAGCGTTTCTGCTCGACGGCAAAGTGCATGTATCCTGACAGCTGAACGGCGGCAGTCAACGTCTGGATGCGGCCCAGGTTGCGCTTCACGATAAAGCTCTTGTTCATGCGCACCAGTTTGGTAATCCAGTCATAGATGAGCAGGTTGTTGCCGATGGCGATTTCGCACGCGTCACGGCCGCCCTTGATGAGCAGGTAGCTCAACTGTGCCGAGTCGAGCACGATGTCGCGGTGATTGGTGACAAAGGTGTAAGGCACTTCCTTGTCCAGGTTTTCGGTACCGCTTGTGGTGAGCGTCGTGCCCGTCTTGGCCATCAGACCCTCGATAAAGGGCTTCATCACCTTGACCTGGAACTCGTGTTTGGAGTTGATGCCCAGCAGTACATGCTTGAACTCAGAGTACTTGTAGTTGGGCAATGCCATAGCCACAATTTTTTGGAAACCGGGCTCTTGAACCAGGATGGTCATTGCAGTCTGGAAATCCTTATCAGGAATCGGGCAGATGTCCTGATACTCCACAGGAATGGGAATGTTCTCGTTCTCTATCATAGTGGTTTGAGTGATTTTATGGAGACGCCTCAACGCCCCTCAGGTTTATTGTCTATTATTCTTCAAACCACAAAGATAGTAAAACTCTAAGAAAACGCCAATTTTCTTACTGGTTTTTCAAAATAATTACTTGGTTGCAATGGTCCCTTCACCCGCAAGGGCAATGCCGTGCTCACATGAGCATAGTCGAGCGTGAACGATTTATCCGAATTACTGAAAAAATGTGCAAGCCGAAGGCAATAAAGTTCACATCAATAGCTTAGGCGCTACGGATTATATCCAAATCTAAGAGAAAATGAAGTGTTTAGCGTTTTTTTCGCTACCTTTGTCCCTATAGAAAAAACGACAATATGAAAATGAAACGATTTCTCTCTTTATTTGTGGCGATGTTGACGCTGGCAGTCACACAGTCATGGGCATGTACCAATCTTATCGTTGGAAAAGCGGCCTCGGCAGATGGCTCAGTGATTTGTACCTATAATTGTGATGGCTATGGCTTTGCCGGCTCCTTGTCGCGCACTCCAGGCGGCAGGCATGACAAAGACGAGATGATTGCCATCCGAGAGTGGGGCAGGGGTGCCGTGAGAGGCTATGTCCCTCAAGTGGAATATACCTATGACGTCATCGGCTTTATCAATGAGAAGCAGGTGAGCATCGTGGAAACCACCTTTGATGGCCGCCTGGAGTTGCAGAACCCTGAAGGATTGCTCGACTATTTCACCATGATGCATCTGGGACTGGAGCGTGCAGCCACGGCACGCGAGGCGATTATCATCATGACCGACCTTGTGCAGCAGTATAGTTACAGCAGCACGGGAGAGACAATCACCGTGTGCGACAAGAACGAGGCCTGGATTCTCGAAATCATTGGTAAGGGACCTGGTGTGAAAGGTGCCGTGTGGGTAGCCGTTCGCATCCCTGACGATTGCATCTGTGCCCATGCCAATCTCTCCCGCATACGCCAGTTCCCGTTGAAGGACCCCAAGAACTGCCTGTATTCCAAGGATGTGATTTCCTTTGCACGAGAGAAAGGCTATTTCAGTGGCAAGGACTCGGACTTCAGCTTCCGCGATGCTTATTGTCCTATTTCCTTCTCATCCGTGCGCTATGCCGATGCCCGTGTGTGGAGTTTCTTCCGCCACCACTACGACCAGGCGGAGATGGACAAATACCTGCCCTACATCAACGGTCAGCATGACGTATGCGACCATCTGCCGCTCTACATCAAGCCCGACCGAAAGTTGTCGGTGCGTGACATCATGAATGACATGCGCGACCATTACGAGGGCACTCCGCTCGACATGACCGCCGACGTGAGTGCAGGACCTTGGAGTTCACCTTACCGCCCGCTGCCCATGAACTGGGAAGTCGATGGAAAGAGCTACTTCCGTGAGCGTGCCATCGGCACTCCGCAGTCGGGTTTCACGCTGGTATCACAGCTCCGCAGCTGGCTACCCGACGAGGTGGGAGGCATCATGTACTTCAACTGCGACGATGCCAACATGATAGCCTATGTGCCTGTGTATTGCTGCGTGAATGAGGTGCCCGAAGCCTTTCGCCGTGAGAACAACGTGAACAACGAGTTCAGCGAGCACAGCGCTTTCTGGATGAACAATCTGGTGGCCAACATGATTTATCCGCGCTACAGCGCCATGATAGGCGACCTGCGTGAGGCGCAACAGGAGTTGGAAGACTTCTACGCTGCCGATCAGGCGCAGGTATTGAAAGACATAGAGCCGCTCACCAAGCGTGAGCGCGTCAGCTACCTCACCAGCAAGAGTGCTGACTACACCACCCGGATGATGCAGCGTTGGGACAAGCTCTTCCGCCTCATCGCCGTGAAGCACAACGACCAGATTATGAAGCCATCAGAGAATGGTGTCGTCGTTCCTGGGCGCTATACGACACCTGGCTATGACCAGCAGTTCCGTGAACAAATCAGCAAGGACACTGGCACCCGTTATTTGATGCCTGAGAGCTCTGGAGATATCAAGTCGCTGTAATACCCCAGTGCTGCCGACATCATGAATCAGCAGAACGAGTATCAGCGTCCTTTAAATCATCGAAAAGTAAAAGCAAATGAGAGTTTAGCGAAGAATCGCGACCTTTGCGTGAGTAATTGAGAAATAAGAAATGGAACAGAAACAATATATCCTATGGCATGTTACTGATGTGTTTCAACGTGAGATTGGTAAATACAACTCATACGAAGACGCATTTGATGCGGCAAAAGAGCTGGATGACAAATATAATGATGCAAGTAATGTCTGGGAGGAAAAGGACCGATTCTATATTGCTGAAGATGATTTGAGGCCATCGAAACTGAAAAAACTCCTCAGGAGTGATCGTTATTTGCACTTCAATGTTCGCAATAGATATCAGTGTGGCTGGCAGAAAAAGGAAAATCTCTAATAATGCTGCGTCTTTTCAAGGAATAAGCGGTTGGATTACCTTTGCGGGAATCCAACCGCGATTTCTTATGGTAGTTACGATAAACGGAAAACTTGTGCAAGTTGAAAGCAAACGAGCTAGCTCGATTTGCTGAGGCGCAGCCAAGTTTATCCAAAACAGGCAGCGATGAAGAAGGGTTCTTCGATGCGTTACTTTTAATGATTTACAGCGCAAAATCAGAAATAAAGTTTATTTCCCCGAGATTTTTTAGCAAAAATATCCGCTACCCCAAAAATCTTTATGGTTTGCTGGCGAGGTTGCGGGCGTAGTCTTCCCACTTGGTGATGAGGGCAGCCATGTCGGCAGGGAGGTCGCTGTCGAAGTCCATCTGCTCGCCGGTCTCGGGGTGGACGAAGCCTAATGTTTTGGCGTGGAGGGCTTGGCGGGGGCACAGTTCGAAGCAGTTGTGGATGAATTGGGCGTAACTGGAAGAGCGGTTACCACGCAGAATCTGGTCGCCGCCATAGCGGGCATCGTTAAACAGCGGATGCCCGATGTGCTTCATGTGGACGCGTATCTGGTGGGTGCGGCCTGTTTCCAGCTGGCAGCGCACGACGGCCACATGGGCGAGGTTCTCGACGGTGTGCCAATGGGTGACGGCGTGTTTGCCTTGGTCTCCGTCAGGAAAAACTTTCATCAGCACGCGGTCGCGCGGGTCGCGCCCGATGTTGCCCGTAACAGTTCCGTCCTCCTGCTTCATTTCGCCCCACACGACGGCTATGTACTGACGCTTGGTGGTCTTCTTGAAGAACTGGGCGCCGAGTGATGTCTTGGCATTGGGCGTCTTGGCGATGACCAACAGGCCGCTGGTATCCTTGTCGATGCGGTGAACGAGGCCCAGGCGCGGGTCGGTCACGTCATAGTCGGGGT
Source organism: uncultured Bacteroidales bacterium (assembly GCA_902800715.1). Classification (GTDB taxonomy): domain Bacteria; phylum Bacteroidota; class Bacteroidia; order Bacteroidales; family Muribaculaceae; genus Sodaliphilus. Next base: position 57,395 of record CADCFN010000012.1, on the reverse strand, counting down.
TGTCCTTGAAATGCCACGCCAGGGCATTGACGAGCGTACCGTCGAAGTTGCCGTGTCCCGGATGAACCACCATGCCGGTGGGCTTGTTGACCACCATCAGGCTGGCGTCTTCATAGACGATATTCAAGGGGATGTCCTGAGCGACGATTTCACACTCATAGCGGGGCCTGTCCATCACGACGCTGATGACGTCGCCGGGGTGAACGCGGTAGTTGCTCTTGACGGGGCGGCCGTTGACGCGTATGCACTGCGCTTCGGCAGCGTTCTGCACACGGTTGCGGCTGGTGCCCTTGATGCGTTCTACCAGATATTTGTCGATGCGCAGCAAGACCTGACCTGGCTCCACCACATAGTGGTAGTGCTCCCAGTAATCTCGCCCGTCCTCGGTAAAGTCGGGCTCACTGTAGTCATACTGTATTTCTTGACCGCCCGCTTCCAGTTCGGCATCGAGCAGTTCATCGTCAAGTGCCATGACGGGTCAGTTTTTCTTCTTGTCCTTGTCCGAGGATTTCTTGTCCTGGTCTTTTTTCTTGTCTTTGTCAGACTTCTTCTCGTCCTTCTTGTTGTCGCGCTTTTCTTGAGATTCCTGGTTGCGGCGTTCCTGCTCGGCGCGGGCCTGGGCTTCCTTCATTTCTTGCTCGTAGGTCTCTTGGGCATCCTTGTAGTTGGCCTCGTCGATAGAGTCCATCAGCGCCGGGTCAATCACCTGCTCGGGGTTGAGGTCCACAATGGAGCCATCGCCCACGATAATCTTGATTTGGCTGTTCACGCTGACGGGAGTATTGGGTGCCACGTTGTGGCCATCAACGGTCACTTGCAGGATAAGTCCCGCCATCTCGCTGGGAACGCTGTCGATATCCACATGTTTGTAGCCCATAGCTTTCAACATGGCAGCACCTTGTCGTCCAGGCAGGTCAACCAGTTTGGGCAAGGGTATGATGGGAGCGTGCATTGCGTTCACGCTCAGGTAGATGATACGAATTTTTTTGATATAGGATTTGGCTTTGGGGTCCTGGTCGATGACCGTGCCTGGCTTATAGTTCTCATAGAACGTGGTCGAGTCGCTGATTTCCCAACGCAGTCCAGCGTCATCGAGGATTTCGATGGCTTTCTCCAATGGCATATTGCGCACGTCAGGCACCTGCACCTGCTGGCCATGAGAGGTAAACACGTCGATAAACAGCAGGGCGATATAGCCCAACGCCACAAGTGCCAGTGCCATCAGGACAGAATTGACCAGGATGGGATGGCGGTCACGAAAGCGGGTAAAGCCGCCCGTATTGTTGTCGTTATTATTGCTCACGGTGAGTTGTTTTATTGGTTATAATCTGCAAAGGTAGTGTTTTTCGGTGGCAAAACAAACATGCCACCCTGATTTTTTTCAGATTTGAAAAAAATGCTATCTTTGCGGGAAGATATGGAACAGGATTTTGACAAAGTAACAGAACGGTTGTTGGAAGCGCCCTATTGGGTGATTGATTTCCTGCCGATGCAGGTACCACAAGAGAGTCGTGGCCAATTTTTTGCCATTGAACAGCATTATTTGACAGGAACGAGGCATGAACGTCTGTGCCGCCAGTTTGCCGATGTGCTACTCGGCTTGAATTGCTACCATGACCTGTTGGTAAGCCGCGATGGTGGTGATGAATGGCTTTATCCAGACCCCGGGATGCTGGAAAAGTGGCTGAACGAAAGTCTGCAAAACGGACACCTGTGCGTCTTGATTGACGATGGCGAGGCTCTGATTACTGCCAGCGGCGGCGACACCAATCTTACCCTTTACAACCCGTCGCCAGCCTTGCTTGAATTGGTCCGACAGCTTGCTACTGCTGCAGGCCTCTTCCTGTGGCAGCCCTAAGGAAATCCATTAAATATTTGAATAATCCGCCGAAATTGTTGATTCGAAACAACAACTTTTGAAAATTTTGTTGATTTTATTCAACGATTTTTCAATTTTTTTGTTGATTAGAACCAACAAAATAGCTACCTTTGCAGCACAAAAACTATCAAGATATGGATATTCAAGAATTATACACCAATAGTTATCGACTTGTCTCTCAAATGACTACTGATCGTAAGCGTTACCTTTACGATCAGTTGCCTTGGGAAACACGAATGCTCTGCATACGTGGTGCACGTGGAGTGGGCAAGACCACCCTGCTATTGCAGCGTATTGCTGAAGCATTTCCCACAGGAAGTAAACAGGCTCTGTATGTTTCTCTAGATGAATTGTGGTTCAACGAGAATCGTTTAATCGATTTGGCCGAGTACCATTATACGCATGGCGGTACACACCTGTTCCTTGACGAAGTGCATCGTTATCCTCAAGACTCATGGGCACAAGAAATCAAGAACATCTATGACCGTTATCCAGGTTTCCATGTCGTGTTCACAGGATCTTCCGTCTTGAAAATTGACCAATCCAAAGCCGACTTGTCTCGTCGTTGCCTTTTCTTCACCATGCAAGGACTCTCATTCCGTGAATACCTTGATTTCAACGGCATCGCTCGATTTGAACCAACTACACTCGATCAAATTTTGGGCCATCATGTTAATCTGGCTATGGCGATTACCAGTCAAGTGCATGTATTACAGTATTTTGAGGAATACTTGCGCCATGGGTATTATCCTTTCTATCATGAGCTGACCCAGGGGTACGAGATGGCTTTACGACAGATGGTAGTGAACGTCATTGAGCAAGATATCCCTCAAGCCGAATCAGTAGAGCTGAACACGATTAACCGCATCAAGCGATTGCTCTCTCTGATTGCCAAGACTTCTCCTTTTACAGTCAACGTGAGCCGCATTGCCAACACACTGGAATGCGACCGACAGACGGTACATAAACTATTGCGCACAATGCAAAGAGCGTCTCTCATCAATATGCTGTTTAAAGGGAAAAGCAATATGCAGCAAATGGTCAAACCCGAGAAAGTATATCTCGAAAATACCAACTTGATGTTCGCCTTGGCAAGCGATATCAATATTGGGAATATACGCGAGACATTCTTCTCCAATCAGTTATTCAGTGCCCACGAGTTAAGTTTCAGCGGCAATGGTGACTTCATGATTGATAATACCTATATAATTGAGGTGGGTGGCCATCGCAAATCCTATGAACAAATCAAAGATATGCCTAACAGTTACCTTGCCGCTGATGATATCGAAATTGGTAATGGCAATCGTATTCCCCTATGGCTCTTTGGGTTCTTGTATTAATCAATTATAAGTCAATATTTTATCTATTGTGAATTTTTTCGCAATATCACAAATAAAACCAGGGACTAAAACAAAAAACCAAATCATGGATCGTTCTTCACAGATTATAAGGACTAGTTGGATTGGCATCATCGCCAATGTGTTGTTGGCTGCATTTAAGGCAGGAGTAGGCATTTTGGCCAGTTCGGTGGCCATCATCATGGATGCCGTGAACAACCTAAGCGACGCGCTCTCGAGCGTCATCACCATCGTGGGCACCAAACTCTCGCAGCGGCCTGCTGACAGGAAACATCCTTTCGGATTCGGGCGCATCGAGTACTTCAGCGCCATCATCATTGCAGTGATTGTACTCTCGGCTGGCGTGACCTCGCTTATAGAGTCTGTCAAAAAAATCATTGAACCGACTACACCCACTTACACCACCGTCACGCTCATCGTTATCATCGTGGCGATTGTGGTGAAACTCGTGCTCGGCAGATATGTCAAGTCACAGGGCGAGAAACTCAAGAGCGATGCCCTTATCGCTTCGGGCTCTGATGCCCTGTTCGATGCCATTATTACACTGGCGACGCTCATCTCGGCTGGTGTGATGCTGCTGTGGCATTTTTCGCTCGACGGCATCCTGGGTGCCCTCATCTCGCTGGTCATCATCAAGGCCGGTATCGAGATGCTGGCTTCGCCAGTCAACGAACTGCTTGGCGCCAAGATTTCGCCCGAACTGTTGTCACAGATAAAGAAGGAGGTCAATAGTTTTGATGGTGTACATGGCGTGTTTGATATCATCGTCCACAACTACGGCCCTGACGTGCAAATCGGGTCTCTGCACATCAATGTCCTCGACACAATGAACGCCCATCAGATTCACGGCCTGACGCGCCGCATCACCGAGGAAATGTTTGACCGGCATGGCATTATCATGACCGTTGGGGTGTATGCCGTTGCCACAGGCGATAACAAGCGCGCTCAGTTGCAGCACACCCTCATGCAGGCCGCAGCAGCACACGAACATGTCGAGCAGGTCCATGGCTTCTACTACTTCGAGGACGAAAAACGTGTTTCAATCGATATTGTCCCCGACATCACAATCCACGACGATGCCGCATTTATCGAGGAACTGCGGGCCGAACTTCAGCCCCTTGTCCCCGACGACACAGTATCCATCGTCATCGACCACAACTACAGCGAGTAGTAATGCTCGCTGCGTTCGCAGTTTAGAGTTTAGTGGTTAGAGTTTAGAGAAGCATCCGCATCCCTTTAGTTGAACAAACATCAATCTGTCCGCTTTGTAGAGACGCAAAATTTTGCGTCTCTACTCGCTTCTGTTAGTTACAATCGGTGTGATGGTGAAGGAGCATGTGCGGTCATGGGCTGGGATGCGGTATTGCTCCAGAGGACGGGCGCCCCAGCTGTCGATGCCGCCCACACCGCAGTGCTCGCTGTCAAGCGTCAGGAAGAGGAACGGTGAGTTCTCTTTGAGTTCTGACGGATGACGCTGGTGCTTCTCATCGCCCTCGTCAAGTGTATTGATAGAATAGCGCAACGCACTGGCGTAGAAGGGCTTGTCGGCAGTTACTTTGAAGCCGTTTCCATGATTGTCAGTCTGGCACCACCAGCGGATGTCGCCCTTGGTGCCCGTCTCCTGCGGACGGATGTAAGGATAGAACTGCTCGCCAGCCGTCTGGCGGTAGATACCCAAGCGCTGGCTGTAGCGGCGGTCGGCATAGTTCTCGATGGGGCCGCGGCCGTAGAACTCGCTGTTGTCCATCCCGTAATCCAACTCCATCACCATACCGAAACGCAACATCTCGGGTATTTCGGTATAACTTTCATCAAAGGCTATGCCTTGAGTGACACACAATACGCCATCAGCGTGTATTTCGTAGGTCAGCGTGAGCGTTGCATGTACCTCGGGCATATCGTAGCGGGCGACGACGGTCACCTGAGACTTGTTGGAAGCTTTCTTGTCCACACCAAACGATGTCAGATTCATCACGGGATTGCGCCACACTTTCAACTTTTGCTGCAACCCGGCTCCCATGTCGTTGTCGGTCACTGCGCGCCAGAAGTTGGGACGCAATGTGCTGCCAAACGGGCCACCCAGCAATGTAACACCATTAACCTTATAGTCCGTTATCGTTCCTGTCATATCGCTGAATCTTATCCAACCACCTTTCCAAGAAACTGATAAGTTTTTTCCACGGGTTATCTTGAAATCGGTTTTCTTGTTGGGCAGGGCAGTTGCTTGAGGCATTACCTCACGGATGGGCAATTGGCCGTAGCCGATGCGCTGGCCCTTTTCCATCAGTGGCTCGGCCTCCTTGAGCATGAAGTCCACATTGAGCATGACCTCGCTGTTCGGGTCAATCGTGGCGAGGGTGTTTGCGATGGGCAGATGCAGTATCTGGCGGCCTTGAGAAACCACGTTAAGGTTCAGTTCCTCGCCGTTGAGGACCGACTGGCCGTCAACAAGCAGTTGCCACCGCATTTTCACATTGCTCAGGTCACGGAAGAAGAATTCGTTTCTCACAGCGATATCACCTTGTTGCACATTCACGTCCTCGGCCCATACGTTCTGATAGTAATAGGCGGTCTCATAAGCGTGCGGATTCCACACCCTGTCGGGGCTTACGAGGCCGTTGCAGTTGAAGTTGTTGTCGCTGGGGTCGTGGGTGTTGTAGTCACCGCCATAGGAGAAGTACTCCTTGCCGTCGGCGGTCTTCACGCGCAGGCCCTGATCGACAAAGTCCCACACAAAGCCGCCCTGGAACTTGGGCTGGTGGCGCACGACATCCCAGTACTCCATCAATCCTCCGCCCGAGTTGCCCATCGTGTGGTTGTACTCGCACAGGATGAGCGGCTTGGTGCTCTCGGGCTTGCTGGCGTAGCGCTCGCACCACTCGGGCGAGGCATACATGGGGCACATCAGGTCGGTGTTCTCGCCGCCCTGGGCACGCTCCCAATGGATGGGGCGTGAGGGATCAACAGAGCGTATCCAGTCGCGGGCAGCAGTAAAGTTGGGGCCGTCGCAGGTCTCGTTGCCCAGCGACCAGACGATGATGCTGGGGTGGTTGAACTGCACGCTCACGTTGTGCTGGTTGCGCTCCAGGATGGGCTTGGCAAACATGGGTTTGTAGGTCGGAGCCGTGTTGGGGTCATAGTGGAAGCCGTGGCCCTCCTGATTGGCCTCGGCGATGACATACAGGCCGTACTCGTCACACAGGTCATACCACTGCGGGTCGTCAGAATAGTGGCAGGTGCGCACGGCGTTGATGTTCATGCGCTTCATCTCCTTGATGTCGGCAATCATGCGCTCGCGAGATACGACGTAACCGCCATCGGGGTCCATCTCGTGGCGGTTGGCGCCCTTGATATAGATGGCCTTGCCGTTGACCAGCAATTGACCATTTTTAATCTCCACACGGCGGAAGCCCACTTTGATCGTGGTCGTCTCGCCTTTTGCTTTTTTGTCTGCTGGTGTAAGCGTGGCAACGAGGCTATAGAGGTAGGGCGTCTCGGCGGTCCACTGATGGGCAGTGGGAACAATCCAGCGGTTTTCGCCGGCTGGCGTCATGGTTACTTCATTGCCTTGAGCATCAAAGAGATGGTAACTCATCGTGCCCTTGCCTGTAATGACTTGGGCAACCATCAATGTGCCGTCTTTGAAATCTTCGGTGAGACCCGCTGATACTCGCAGGTCGTCGATATGGTTGCCCTTGTCGCGGCAATAGAGGTAACTTGACCGTGCCACACCCGATAGGCGCCAGAAGTCCTGGTCCTCACTATAGGTGCCGTCACACCATCGCATCACCTGGAACGCCAGCAGGTTGTCACCATCTTTCAGATAAGGTGTGATGTCAAACTCAGCCGCCGTTTTGCTGTCCTCGGCATAGCCTGCAAACTGTCCGTTGACCCACAGGCTGATGTTGCTGGTCACGCTCCCGAAGTGGGCGATGACCTGCTTCCCCTTCCAGTCGGCGGGCAAGGTGATGTGGCGGCGATAGGTGCCAACATGATTGTCCTGAACAGGTACACGGGGCGGGTCATTTTCCCAGTTGCCGCGCCACGGGAAACCGATATTGACATACACGGGGTCGCCATAACCGTTCAGTTCCCACATGCCAGGCACCGGCATCGTTGCCCAACCGTTATCATCGAGATCGAGACGGTAGAAGTCGGTGGGTCGCTGGTCAAGGTTTGCCACCCAATGGAATTTCCACTCTCCATCAAGCGATAAGTAACGGCTTGATTGAGAGGGAACAATACCATTGGCAGTAAATGATGTATGAACCGGCAGTCGGTTGATTTCGTTCACTTGCAGGTCCATCCACGGTTCACCTGCGGGCTGGGCATTGGCCCATATTGCTATTAGCAAACAACTTATCGCGAGAATTGAAGACTTCATGATAGTTAGGAGTTAGAAGTTACGTAGGTATTCTTCGGCTCGGGCAAGGTCCTCAGGCGTGTCGATGCCGATGGTTGCTGTAGTGGTCACGCCCGCCTTGATGGTGTAGCCGTTCTCAAGCCAGCGCAACTGTTCCAGTGATTCGGCAAGTTCTAGCGGCGACTGCGGTAGGCGCGTGATTTCAGCCAACACGGCAGCGCGATAAGCATACATGCCCACGTGGGTATAATATTGTGCCAGCTTGGGCCACTCGTCACATTCCTTGCCCCTAATGTAGGGAATGACAGAGCGAGAAAAGTAGCGTGCACGCATCTCTTTGTCTAGCACCACCTTGGGCGAATTGGGATTTTCCAATTCGCTGTAGGGGCGGCTGGCGTCAAACGGACGCACCAGCGTAGCGATATCGGTCGTGTCGTCGTCAAAGCACGCCATGATGGCTTGCAGCTGGTCGGGTTGGATGAACGGCTCATCCCCCTGGATGTTGATGATAACATCCTCACCTCCACCGTTTTTCAGATACGCTTCCTGGCAACGGTCGGTGCCGCTGCGGTGCTCGGTACTCGTCATCACCGCCTTGCCACCGAAGGCCTCCACGGCAGCCATGATACGGTCATCGTCAGTAGCGACAATCACGCGGTCAAGCACCTTGCTCACCTGGGTATATACCCGTTCTATCATCATCTTGCCGCCTAGCATCGCTAGCGGTTTCCCAGGAAACCTCGTCGAGGCAAACCTCGCCGGTATAATCCCAATAAATGTCAATCCTTTATCCATCATCAGTGAGTTAAAAACAACTAAAACAACGATGCCTACTTAATATTGTATGGAAGGTTGTCTCAGTTGTTTATGTTGTTTTTAATTATCAAATTAATATGTTTTTGTTGATCCATTCTTTTTAGTAGCCCCAGTTCTCGCCGACGAGGATGACAGTGTGGCGGTGGGCAGGGAAACTGTTGCGGGTGAAATGGACGTAGTTGCAGATGCACTGCGGGCTGTTGCAGTTGTGGCACACGCCGTCGAGGCGACAGGGTGTGTCGCAGCCCAGGCGTGCTGTGTTGATGGGAGCGGCAATGTTGCGGGCACGGGCAAGAGCGGCCTCAATGGTGGGCGCTACCTTGTTCAGTCCGATGATGTGGATTACATTGTGCGGTCCCCAAGTGATGGCGGCGACGCGATTGCCACGTCCATCAATATTGACGATGACGCCATCCTGAGTGATGGCATTGGCACTGGTAAGGAAGTAGTCCACGTCCATCGCGTCGAGATAGCATTGGCGTGTCTGCTCGGGTGTCTCTGCCAAGTCGCGGTTGATAACCTTGTAGTTGCCGCTGTCGATGATGCGTTGTGTGAGCCCCATCTCGCGAATGGTCTGTGACCCGCCCCAGCTGACGCTGCTGCTTTCGGGCATGAGTGACTTGACAAGTGCGATGGCCTCCTCGGCAGTAGCGCAGTAGTGGGCATTAAAGTTGCGGCGCTCCAGATGCTTGATGATGCGTCCAGCCAGCAATTCGTTATGGATTTCGATAGGTGTCATAATATTTAATGATATTGTGAAAAGATTATACTAACATTCGTTGAGTAAGTGGTCGACTTTTGCCGCAATGTCTTGGCTGGCAGGCAGCATTTCCTTATAATGTTCTGGGAGTTCACTGGAGATACTGTATGTGGCAACACCGATGGGCGATGTGCTGTGCCGTAATGCGTACTCAACAATCGTGCGATTCTTTGATTTGCAGATGATGATGCCGATTGACGGATTCTCGTGAGGTAATTTCACCGTTTCGTCAAGTACATTCAGGTAGAACTCCATCTTGCCTTTATATTCAGGCTTGAAATCGCCTACTTTCAATTCTATTGCCACCATTGCCTGTATTCGTCTGCTATAAAGCAGCAGGTCTATAAAATACTCTTGCCCGCCAACCTCAAGACGATACTGATTGCCAATGAAAGAAAAATCATGTCCAAATTCCATCAAGAACGCTCGAATGTTGCGAACTATCGCTGTTTCCAAGTCATGTTCGGAATGATCACCAGCAATATCCAGAAAAGACAGTGAGTAATCATCACGTAATGCTAATACGGCTTGTTGTTTGATGGTATCTGGCAATGTTTGGTCATAATTACTTTGGCCAAGTAAATAGTTCTCGAATGCTTTTGCTTCAATCTGATGGAGAAGTACATTTTTAGTCCATCCAAAGCGCTTGGTAGCAAGGATGTAAAAACGGCGTTCCTGCGTATCTTTGCACTTAGTGAGTATCAGGATATGTTTAGTCCAACTAATTTCACCAACCAATGGTTGGAGAATTACATTGGATTGATACTCAGAGTAAAAACGAGCCATGTCACGCAGATTAGAGACACCGAATCCTTGTATCCCTGGGAATTCCTTTTGGATATCCTTTGAAAGATTTTCAACTACAGATTTTCCCCATCCAAGTGCTTTCTGGCGCTCGGTGATTTGCCGGCCGATATCCCAATAAAGGGAAATCATTTCTTTGTTGACAGCCCGCATGACATCATACTGCGCACTGCGAATGCGACGCATGATATCGTCACGAAAGTTCAGATATTCGCTTGGGTTGTTTGTTATTTGGTTATCAGAATCCATTAAATTGTTCGAATTTTAGAAGAGGTCGATGAGTTTCAGGGAACCCCAAATGATGGCGGCGTAGCGTAGCAATTTGCCGATGGTCATGGTCAAGAGCACAATCCACACGTTGGAGCGCACATAGCCTAGCGCAACGCTGATGGCAGTGCCCAGCATGGGAATGAAGGCGAAGAATCCCATCCAAGCACCGCGGTTGTGCATGAAATGCAGGGCACGGTTGAGTTTTTCCTCGCTGACATGGGCATATTTCTCAATCCATTCAATTTTTCCCAAGTGCCCCAGATAGTAACAGGTCATGCCGCCGCTCACGTTGCCCGCCAGCGCCACAAACAGACTGGTGACGGGATCCATGTGCAACGGTCCTACACAGGCGATGACAAGTGCCTCGCTGCTGAACGGAACAATACTACCAGCTAGGAACGATCCCAGAAACAGTCCGAGAAAGCCCCATTGGGTGAAAAAATGAATGAGTGTTTCGAGCATTTAGAATTAGGTGTGAAAAGTTAGGTGTTAGTAATCTTACTGAAAACTTACTTAAACAACTGTTGCGTGAAAATCACCAGATAGTCGCGCCAGTTGGCCCACTCGTGACCGGCGCCGCTCTCGTGGTAGGTGTAGCGCAGGCGATTCTTGTCGAGCATTTTCCTGAACTCAGCATTGTCCTTGTAGAGGAAATCCTTTTCGCCGATACCCATCCAGTACAGTTTAGGGCGCTGCTTGAATTGGGTAATCAGTTTGGCCTCGAGGTCGTCATAAATCTTGCTCTTGCCCTGATCCATGCGGTTGATAGCAGGTGAGAACAGGCCGACGTAGGCAAAATCTTCGGGCTGGTTAGCGCTGATATAAAGTGAGTGGTAGCCGCCCATCGACAAGCCTGCGATGGCGCGGTAACGCTTGGCGGGACGGGTGCGGTAGTTATTGTCCACCCAGTTCATGATGTCTTTGAAACTCTCCTCGAATGCACCGTCCATCCAATGTTTGTGGGCAAATGTGGGCTGCACATTACCTAGGGCACTCATGTTGGAGGCGGCTTGTTCATCAATGTTGCCGTTGGGCATGACGACAATCATCGGTTCGGCTTTGCCTTCAGCAATGAGGTTGTCGAGGATTTGTGCTGTACGGCCTTGTTCCAGCCATACCGTCTCATCACCACCCGAGCCATGCAAGAGATAGAACACGGGATACTTTTGGCGACTCAGTTCGTAACCTGGCGGCAGATAAATCATCATTCGGCGTGTGGTGCCCAGGGTGGGGGAGTCATACCATACGGCTCTGACCTCGCCATGCGGCACATCATGATTAGCCATGGGGCAGTCGCCCTTGGGGTCGAGCACGAAAGTGTTCATTACGCTCTTGACATCACGCAGCGTGTGGGCGTTCTCATTGTCGAGCACCTTCATGCCATCGACGAGAAAAAAGTACATATACAAGTCTGGCTCCAAGCCGCGTAGGGTGATGCTCCAGGTCTCATTGCCTTGGCGCTTCATCAGCGTATCCAGGCGCGAGTCGATAATCAGTCGCACAGTATCGGCACCCGGAGCCTTCACTCTGAAGGTCACTGTTCCGTCTTTGGTGATGTCTGGACTGCTGACAGATGGGGCAAATTGCCCTTGAGCGCTCAATGTGAGCACCACGAGCGTAAAAATCAAGAGGAAATAGCGTTTCATAATAAAGTCAGTTGAATTGTTTCGGCAAATTTACATCAATTGCCCCGTAATTCAAAATGATTGCGGGGCAATTCACATTATATAACATGTTTTACAGGCGTGCCTTGACACGTTCCCAAGCGTGGGAACCAAACAAGAAACACTCCCTCATCGTACCTGTCATCACCTTGAAACGGCTCATGGGCACGGTGAAACTCAATTCGTTTTTGCCTACCCAGGGACGCACCGACGGGTCGAACAGTCCGAGAAAGCAGCGATGACCATCGCGAGAGTTCTCGACCACGGCCATCGAGACCACCGTACTGCAGCCTGACCCGAATTGGGCGACCACGGCATCTGCCTCGTTGCTGTCATAGAACGCCCATCCGCACAGCCCCGACAGTGCGTCGGGAATGGCGTAGAACATCACGCCCTCAAACCCCTCGAGTGACTCTGCTTGGTCTGCCCTTATAAAGTTCAGGTAGTGTTTGGTGGTGCGGGGCATTTCCAGACTCTTGACATAGTCGGCAACCATTTCGGGCGTGCGTTTGTACTTTTCGGTCAACGACACGAAGTTAGGTACCCGCTCGGGCATATCGCTGAAGCCCGTGTACAATTTGCCGCCACCGCAGCCGATGACCTCGGCATTCAGCGCCACTGGCGTACCCTCACGCGCTGCCTGCAAACCCTTGAAAAAGCATCCCCCGATTTTGGCTGTCTGTGCCACTGGGGTGTCGCTATAGCCGAACAACAATGGTAATTGTGCGTTATCACCGAACGCTTCCCGATAATTCTCAATAAACTCCTTCAATTCCATATTGCATCCTTCCTGTTTTTGGTTTGTCCATAAATCATTGCAAATATAAGCATTATTTCCAAATAATGATTATCTTTGCAGTATCAAGTAATAAAAACAATTATAGCGTATGGGTAAGGAACCGAAAAGATTTGTATGGCGAGACAGGGAGATGAAAGGTATCTGCAACGAGGCAATAGTTATTGTTGACACCGTGACCGGCGTGAACTACCTTTTTGTGACTCGAGGAAATGGTGCCGGATTGACCCCATTGATTGACGAGAACGGCAAACCTATCGTCACCCGAGTCATCGTCGAGGACTAAACATTGACAGTGATAGTTTAAACGAGATAGCACGAGCCGATATTTGCAGGCTCGTGCTATCTTAGTCTTGAGTGTGATATTTCTCTAATCACTCATCTCCAATCCCTAAGGTTTAAATCCAACCCATCGAGTGGTAGAGGAAGGCGATGAGGTAGCCGGCGACGCATGCCACGATGGTGTGTACCATACCAGGCATCATGAACGAGTGGTTCAACAGGTACTTGCCGATGACGGTAGTGCCCGTGCGGTCGAAGTTCACGGTAGCGATATCCGACGGATAGTTGGGGATGAAGAAGTAGCCGTAAACCGAGGGAAGCACGCCCAGCAGAACCCAACCGTCAATACCCAAACCATAGGCCAGGGGCAGCATGGAAACGACCACAGCACCCTGGGAGTTGACGAGCACTGACACCAGGAAGAAGGCAAAGGCAATCGACCACGGGTAATGCTCTACCATGCCTGCTAGCATTTCTTGGATTTCACCTAGATAGTTAGCGAAGTAGGTGTCAGCGAGCCAAGCGATACCATAGATGGCGACAACGGCAACCATACCGCTCTGCCAAACGGGACCAGAGATGGCTTTTTTGGGCTTTGCCTTGCAGAAGATAATCATCAACGCAGCAGCGGTAATCATCACAATCTGGATGACGAGGTTCATCTTCAACGGAGTGGGATGCGTTTTGGTCAAGCCTTCAACAGCGATGCCTAACTTGGCCAACTGGTCGGCAGTGATGGTCACACGTGAGCCGATGAGTTCAACAGTGGCATCACCATCGATGGCCTTGATGGTGTCGTAAGCAGGCAACAAATCTTGGAAGATAGCAAAGAACACAATCACTAACAAGGCGCCGAAGAAGATATACACGGCGCGCTTGCTCTCGGGAGCGATTTTTTTGTCGAGGGTGGTGGCATTGCTTCCGTAGATGTATTCTCGCTGGGCCGGGTCGGCAATCTTTTTCTGGAACTCGGGATCCTTGTCCAGGTCTTTTCCGCGCTTATAGGAAGCAATCGAGGCGACTATGATACCCAGCAGACAGGCGGGAATGGTCACCATCAGCACCTGTGGGATGGTAACATTATAGCCGTTAGAGCCCGAGATGGTGATAAATGCCACGACAGCAGCAGCAATGGGTGAACAGGTGATACCAATCTGTGACGCGATACTTGCGATACCGCAGGGGCGCTCGGGACGAATGCCCTTCTTGATGGCGATGTCGCAGATAATAGGCATCAGCGTATAAACAACGTGACCCGTACCGACGAGCACCGTCAAGAAGAAGGTGCACAGCGGAGCAAGGAAGGTGATGCGGTCGGGATGCTTGCGCAGCATCTTTTCTGCCAACTGGATGAGCCAGTCCATACCGCCTGAGGCCTGCATGATACCCGCGCAGGTGACGGCGGCGATGATGATGTAAATCACGTCGGTGGGCGGAGAGCCCGGTTTCATACCGAAGCCAAACACAAGGATGGCCAAGCCGATGCCCGAAATAGCACCTAGGGCAAGGCTACCGTATCGTGAACCGAGCCACAATGCGCCCAACACGATACAGAGTTGAATGATCATAATTAATGACATGTCGTTTTGTTTTTTAGTTGCTAGTTGCTAGTCACTAGCTGTATGGTTGATAATTAATAGCGAATGGAAACTTGTACAAACACGGTGCTGTAGTCGGGTTTGGCAAGTGCACGGTCGTGGGTGAAGCAATACTCGGTCTGCACCTCAAGGTACTTGCAGAAGCGGTAGTTAAGACCCACCTCATAGTTGGTCTTGGCTGCCACGCTCGAAGCGGTGGGGCGGTACAGGTCATAGCGCGCTTTGGCCATGAGCTTGTCCTTTACCACCGGCACGATGGCGAGGGCATATACACCGTCGCTCTTGTCGTTGTCAACCTCGTTGCCGTTCTTGTCGGTATAGGTTTTGATGGTCATATCGGTGGCATCGCCTGGCTTTTGATAGGTGGTGGCAAAGCCGCGACCTGTCGAGTGGATATACTCGGTGCGCAGTTGCAGGTCGCCTTTCTTGTACTCGGCGCTGAAAGCATAGCGGTGTTGACGCAAGCTCACGGTTTGGCCGCCACTCTTGCGGGCGTAGGAGCCCTCCCAGCCGAAGGCGCCGATACGCATGCCCGCGATGGGCATAACCCAAGCGCCGCCGATGATGTCCTTGCGCTCATCCACGTCCTTGACATTGATGCCCTGGCCGTTGAATACGCCCACCTGGTAGTGCAACAGGTTGCGCCCGCTGCTGGTTTTGAGGAAGTCACCCTGGAACTGAAGACCGATATCACGGCCATTGCTTGCATGCATGCCCGTGCGGTCGCTGAAGCCGGCCAACTTGCTGACGGGCTGCGAATAACCCATGAAGCCCTGGTCGATAGGATTCATCGGGTTCTCATAGGTGAATGGGCGTTTGAACTGACCCAATTTCACGCGGAAGAACTCCAGCTTTTGCCATTCCATGAAATAGTCCACCAATCTGGGACTGCTACCCAACGTGGTCGTGTTGCCATTGATTTGGCCCTGTATTTTATAATAGAAATCATCCAGGATACGGCCCTCGATTGATGCCCTGACAAGCCTCAGGTCAAACGAGTTGCTGTTGCCGCCATCTTGGAAGGTGGCTTGATAAGAGGCCATTGCAAAGCCACTGAATTTTGGCGGTGTAAAAAGCTGTTTTTTACTACCTTGCTCTTGTGCTATCATGGGTAGCAGCATGATGGATGCAAGGAGTGTCAAAAAAAGTCGTTTCGTCATCATGTTAATGAGTTTTTTAAGGGTTAATTTACATTTCGGCACAAATATAACCATTTTCTTCAATAACATCACTACAATCCGTTATTTTTTCCTAAGAATCCTTAGTATTTTTGAATATTTCAGTTCAATTGCCCATGTTTTATGTCTGCCTTTTTATCGCGTCAATAATTGTGATTATCTTTGCGATAATAAAACCAAACAGCTGGATAATATGGAACATTTAATGCGAAATACAATCAAGGTCGTCTTCACTCTGCTTCTTTTCATGGTTGTGAGTGGAGCTCAGATGGGACAGGCTCAGACGATACGTGATAAGAACAACTCGATGATAGCCAGAATCGAAAGTGACGGCACCGTGAGGAACAGCAGCAACTCTTATGTTGCCCGCATCGGCAGTAACGGCGACATCCGCGACAGCAATAACCGGTTGCTGGGAACCGTCAGCAGCGACGGCACCTTGCGTGACAACAATAATTCCTTTATCGGCAAAATCGAGAACGATGGCACTGTGCGCAACCGCAACAATTCCTATATGGGACGAGTCTATCAAGACGGCACAGTCAGGGACCGCAACAATAGCACTATTGGCTACGCAAAGGATGTTCCCGTGCAATATGCTGCCATCTATTTCTTTTTTGACCTCATCACAGCTAGATGATTTTAAGCCTTGGAGCACTTTATCCCAAAGTGCTTGAAATGATGGTTTTCTGTAGGCTTAGAAATTTTGAGCAATTTTTATTTGTTGAATGAAAGTTTTGTGTGTATATTTGCAAATATTCTTTATTAGTTTTCATTTTTAACATTAACAACCATCTCTGTTATGAAGAAAATTGCTCTTTTATTGTTTGCTGCTGTCTTGTCGATGGCGGTGAATGCACAACCGGTGCAAAACTCGAAATTCCCCAAGTTTGGCAAGGGCAAGACTCACACTGCCATTAATGCACCCCGTGCCGAACTTTCCCCCTCATTGAGGGCGGGCACCCCTAAACTCACCGATGCAGCTGTGACACCTCCTGCTACGCTCGAAACCCAGCGTTATCGCTTGAATGCCTATATCTTTGACGGCACGAGTTGGGAAGTGGTGGACCGCATGTTACAGATTGGTATTGACGGCAGTGACGTCTACTTGCAGGGCTTCAGTGTCTATATGCCCGAGGCTTGGATTAAGGGAACGCTTAATGAAGACTTCACTCAAGTCACCTTCCCCTCCCAGTACTTCGGCAGTGTGTACGGTAACGACCTTTATTTCTACCCTGTGTCGCCAACTGAAGATGGATATGTGCCTATCGATGCTGTGTTCAACTTCGATGAGCGTGCCGATGTCTTTTTCCTAGACCAGGAGCAGGTATGTTACATCCTTGAGAATGCCTATGCCGACCATGTGGGCTGGTACTATATGTATGACAGTGAGATGTCTATCACGCCCGATGCCAACACCGTCGAGGTACCCGAAGGTCTGGAAACTCAGCCCTATCTGTTGACTGGTTTCTACATGGGCTACTATGACGACGTTGATGAATGGTTCGAAGGTGAACCCCTGATGGTCGTTGCCCAAGTGGGAATTGATGGCGACGACATCTATGTGCAGGGCCTTTGCTCCTATCTGCCCAAAGCGTGGGTGAAAGGTCATCGTGAGGGTGACAGCTATGTCTTTGACAACGGTCAGTACTTCGGCCCGTTCGTGTTTGGTGGCGAAGTTTATCCGCTTTATTTCATGGGCTGCACTCCCGAGACCAACGATGCCGAGCTGTTTACCTTGACGCCCGATCCCGAGACTGGTGCCTTGGTTACCGAACAGTGGTATGGCATCTGTTCCGACGCTGTTGAAGTGAACTGGTATGACCTGTTAGGCAATGTCATGCTCACGCCGATGGTTGATGAACCCGCTGTTCCCGCCGATCCCAGTGTACTGTATTATGAGTACTATGACGATGAGGAATTGGGCTTCCTGGTTCTCGATATCCCGGTAATCGACGTTGAAGGCACCCCCCTGATGATTGACAAATTGGGCTATCAGCTCTTCTGCGATTATGGTGAGGGCGCTGAGCCTTACATCTTCTGGGCAGATATCTATGGCTTCGAAGATGACCAGACCGTCATCCCCTATACCTACAACGATGACATGAACTTCCTGGTGGGTGGTCAGCTGGTTGTAGTATACTTTATCGGCGAAGACATCCAGCGCATTGGCGTTCAGAGCGTTTATGAGGGTGGAGGTGAGACCAACCTCTCTGAGATTGGCTGGTATGACCTCAAGACTACTTCGGTCACCTCGATTACAGCTGATGACAGCAAGGCAATTGAGTACTATGACCTGATGGGCCGTCGTGTCGATGCCGCCAAGCTGGCGCCTGGCATCTATGTGACCAGCAATGGCCGCAAGATTTTTGTCAAGTAATCTGACCTGACAACGCTAACTATTACAGCCCCTGTTGCATGAACTGCAACAGGGGCTGATTGTGAAAGATTATTTGCTCTTGTCGGGAAGAATTCATAAATTTGCGGTCGATAAACCAATTTAGAATAGATTTTGAATATGAAAACTAGACAATTGCTGAAATGCTTGATGGTGCTGATACTCACTGCAGCAACCGTGATGCCTGCCACTGCACAGTATGGCAGCTGTGGAGACAAGCGTTATCGTGACCGATACAGCCGCGCCGACTCCTATGGCGATGTCGTTGAAGTGCGCCTTAACAATCCCGGTACCCTTGAAGAGAAGGTGCCCGCTGGCATGGTGGAAAAGGTGCGCCTGCTGCGTGTCGAGGGCCCCATGGACTCTAAGGACTTTGAGTTCATCAAGAAACTGTGTAAGCGTTCGCGTTGTGTCGATAACCACGACCGCAAAGTCGATAACTACCTCGACCTGGAATTGGAGCGTGTTCGCATCATGAGTGCCGGTACCAAAGGATTGTTTGGCAACAGTGGTGAGCGCGATGTGCTGGGCGATGCCTTGGCTCATTGCAGCCACCTGCGTTCCATCGTGCTGCCCGAGCGCACCAAGCGCATTGGCAACGGCGCCCTGCGTGGATGCAGCGACCTTGAAGAAGTTATTATGCCGTCTACAGTGAGGACGATTGGTGATAATGCTTTCAGCAATTGCTATAAGTTGGAATATATCATGCTGAGTGAGGGGCTGGAAAGCATCGGTGAAGAATGCTTTAGCTCTTGCTCTCGTTTGAAGTCCATCACTCTGCCGCGCTCCCTCACCGAAATCGGCGACAAAGCCTTTCAGGATACTGGCCTGCAGCGTGTGAACCTGCCTAGCGGACTGATGACACTAGGTGCTGCTGCATTCGACGAAACCCCGCTTATCCTGCTCGACCTGCCCGCTTCGACCAAGATTGTGGACAACAACCTGGGTACGATGAAGAAACTGGAAGAAATCACTGTCGAGAACGGCAGCCGTTATTACACTTACGAGGACGGAGTGCTCTATGACAACACGGGACAAGTGCTGTTGTGCTGCCCTGCTGCACGCACGGGCTCTTTCGTCGTTCCCGATGGTGTGGAAGAAATTGCTTGGAACGCTTTTGCCTACTCGCAACTCTCTAGCGTCGATATCACCGACGGTGTGACAACAATCGGCTCGTCGGCTTTTTATAATTGTTACCAGTTGCGCACTGTCAACATTCCTGGCAGTGTCAAGGAAATCGGCGGGTCGGCGTTTTATGGCTGTAGCCATTTGCAGCAGGTGGATTTAGCAAACGTCAGAAAGCTTGGCAAGAGGGCATTCCAGGACTGCAAGTCTCTGGGGGCGGTCATCGCCCAAAATTTGGGTGCTGTGCCCCAATCGGCCTTTGAGAGTTGCACGGCGCTCACTTCGGTAGATTTGTCGTCTGATATCAACACCATCGGTGAGCACGCCTTCAAGAATTGCAAGGCATTGTCCCGGATTACCTTGCCCGCGATGCTGACAACCCTCAATAAGGAGGCCTTCGAGAACTGTGCATTGACTTCACTGGAGTTGCCCGGCACCTTGGTGACCATCGGTGAGCGGGCCTTCAAGAACTGCAAGGGTTTGACAAGCGTTACCGTTCCCGACGTCTGTGTCACGATTGATAAAGAGGCATTCCGCGAGTGCTCATCATTGGCCGAGGTGAATCTTGGCAAGGGTTTGTGCACTCTTGGTGACAACGCACTGCGTGAGACCGCCATTACCGCACTCGTTATCCCCGAGACGGTGACTGAGATAGGCAAAAAGGTTGCCGAGAAGTGCAAGAGCCTGACACGCATCGAGTGCCATGCCGTGCTGCCACCCAAGCTCAACGCTGTGAGCAACAACAAGGTCGAGGTGCGCGTGCCTGCCGAATCGGTCAACGCCTACCGTAGCGCCAAGAACTGGAAAAACTTCAAGACGATTCTCCCCCTGGAGTGATTTTTAGGTAAAAGGGTAGAGTCTGGCCATAGCGACTATAGTAAGCCAGGAAACAAGTCACCAGATGGATAATAACGCATCTTTTACAACGGCGTTGTTGAGGTGGTTTGCGCAGTATGGGCGCGAACTGCCGTGGCGCGGCATCGATGATGCTTATGGCATCTGGGTGAGCGAGGTTATCCTGCAGCAGACGCGCATCGACCAGGGAACGGCCTACTGGCACCGCTTCATGCAACGGTTTCCCACGGTCGAGGCGTTAGCCAGCGCAAGTGAGGACGAAGTGCTGCGCCAGTGGCAAGGATTGGGTTACTACAGCCGTGCCCGCAACATGCACGCCGCTGCGCGTCAGATTGTAGAGCAGGGCGGTTTCCCGAACACCATCGAGGGACTGCGTGCCTTGAAAGGGGTGGGGGACTATACTGCCGCAGCGGTGGGGTCGATGGCATTTAATCTGCCTGCCGCCGCCGTCGATGGCAACGTCTATCGTGTCCTCGCCCGTCACTATGGCATCGATGTGCCCATCAATACCACGCGCGGCAAGCATACCTTTGAGGAACTGGCCAATGAACTGTTGCCGCGTGACAAGGCATCGGATTTCAACCAGGCGATGATGGACTTCGGAGCCACATGGTGTACACCGCGTTCGCCCCGTTGCTTGGATTGTCCCGTTGCCGATACTTGTGATGCCCTGCGCACGGGTCGTGTTGACCAGTTGCCGGTCAAGGAAAAGAAACTGAAAGTGAGGGAACGCCGTTTCTCTTACGTCTATGTGCGCCATGACGGGATGACCGCCTTGCGTCGCCGCCCCGCTGGCGATATCTGGCAAGGTCTATGGGAACCGTTGTTTATCGAGGACGCCCCCTTGCCCGACTTGGGTTGTCCGCTCACCTTGGTTGCCGGCGGTGTTAAACATGTGCTTACCCACCGCGTCCTTCTTGCCGACTTTTATCTTGCAGAACCGTCGTCACGTCCTGACTTGCCCACCGACTATATATGGATAAAAGAGCGGGAGATAAGCAATTATGCCCTCCCCCGCTTGGTGGAAAAACTAGTAAAACTCCTAGTTCCTGATTTCTAGCGTTCTGAATGATTACTCGTCGGTGCTGGGAGAAAAGGGATTGATGTCATAGAGGTAGGTCCTCAGCTTTTCGCTTTGCTTGACGACATACCCTTTCTTAACAGCGCGTTTCAACGTAAACAGGCAAGTGAAATGCTCGTCGGCACCGGTGTACATCTCGCAGAACTCCTTATATTCCGCATCGCATGCAGCAAGCACAGCATTGTCATTGCCTTCGGCATTGGGAACGGGATATACCTTGCGTATAGCTTCCCTCATCCGCTTGATGGGGTTATAGTAGTGCTCAGCAAGGTCACTGGACCCGTTTACAAGAAATTCTTCTTCCACCTCCAGGTAGTAGTCGATTGTGGTTGCCGACGGCTCGTCATTGCCGCATGATGTTAATGACGACATAGCGCCCACAAGCAATAGCGAGAACAGAAGTCCTCGCCACTGTTTAAGATGATGTTTCATGCCTCGTTATTTCTGTTCGTTGATGTTTACGTCAACGGCTTGCTCTACATCTTTGATGTTAGGATCGCCAGTCTTGGTCTCAAGCGTTTGTTTTACCAGACCGTCGATGTCGATTGACTGGGCGGGAGCGCGGTTGACGGTATTGGCTAGCAGAGCCTGGTCGATGAGGTCTGTTGCGTCGGCGATAGTAACGACGCCATCGTTGTTGGCATCGATGTTGGTAGCCATCAGAGTCGTGGGCTGGTCAATGCCCAGCAGTGCATTGATGCACCTGTCAACCATCGGGAAATCGCTGGCATTGGCAGCGAAGCCCATAGCAACAACACAGAAGAGCAGTGTAAAGATTTTCTTCATAATAATATCCTTTCCTTTTTAGTAGTTTTACATTCGTTTGGTAGATGCAAAGATATTGCAATTCATCGACACTTGCAAGTTTTTATTGAGAAATATGCGATGTTGGCCGCCTAATTCAAATAAAGTGAACTTTTTTATACTAGGGTTGCACTTTTTTTTCTTAATTTTGCAAGTTAAACCAATTGAAACGATAGCTAAGGATATGGCAAAGACAAGCAAGAATGCTGTTACCGACTACGGTATGGTGCGCGTGGCAGCCGTTGTGCCTCAGGTAAATGTCGCCGATGTTGACGGCAATGTGGCTCACATCATCGAGAGCGTTGACCAGGCCTATAAGGCAAGTGCCCACATCGTGGTGCTGCCCGAGTTGTGTGTGACCGGGTACACATGTGCCGACCTTTTCGGCAACGAGCTGTTGCTCGATGCGGCCGAGCAGGCGCTGGTCATGTTGCGTGACCATTATAAGGACACGCCCATGATGATTGTCGTGGGTGCTCCACTGCGTTGCAGCGGCCATCTATTCAATTGTGCTGTGGTACTCAACCACGGCGAGATGTGGGTGGTGCCCAAGACCTATATCCCCAACTATAAGGAATTCTACGAGAAACGCTGGTTTACCACGAGCAATATCACTGCTATTGCCGGCAAGGACAGCATCACTGTGGGGGACGAAGAAGTGCCTTTCGGTACCCATCAGATTTTTGAAGCGGGACGTGCCCGCGTGGCTGTGGAAATCTGTGAGGACCTGTGGGTGCCTGCTCCTCCCAGCAGCATTGCAGCCATCAACGGTGCCAACGTCATCGTCAACCTGTCGGCAAGCAACGAACTCATCGGCAAGCACACCTATTTGATGGACCTCATCAAGCATCAGAGTGCCCATTGCATCGCCGCCTACGTCTATGCCTCGTGCGGCTATGGTGAATCGACCACCGACCTCGTCTTTGGCGGTAACGCCGTCATCGCCGAGAACGGCAAGATGCTTGCCGAGGGGAAGCGTTTCACTACCCAGGCCCAAATGTCTGTGGCCGACATCGACATCGCCGCCCTCGAGAACGAACGCCGCATCAACGGCAGTTTTGCCGACAGCATGGTGCAGTTTGGCACACCCTTCGAGCGTGTGCCTATGGTGGTGAATGGCCCGCTGGACTATGAGAAACTGGAATTGCTGCGTCCCGTGCGTCGTCTGCCCTTTGTACCTGCCGGGGATGACCGTCTTACTGCCAGGTGCGAGGAAATCATCGCCATTCAGACCGAGGGCCTGATGCGCCGTCTGAGTTTCACGGGCATCAAGACGATAGTCGTTGGCGTATCGGGTGGATTGGATTCGACGCTGGCCTTGCTGGTCGCTGTCCGGGCGTTTGACCGCATGGAACGTGACCGCAAGGACATCCACGCCATCACGATGCCGGGTTTCGGCACGACCGACCGCACCTATACCAATGCCTGTGAGATGGTCAAGTCGCTCGGCGTGACGCTTCATGAAATCAGCATTGCGGCTGCTGTGATGCAGCACTTCAAAGATATCGGTCAGGATCCTGACAACCACGATGTGACCTACGAGAACAGCCAGGCGCGTGAGCGCACCCAAATTTTGATGGACTTCTCGAATAAGATTAACGGTCTCGTGCTCGGTACTGGCGACTTGTCAGAACTGGCGTTGGGTTGGGCTACCTACAACGGTGACCACATGTCGATGTACAATGTCAACGTGAGCATCCCCAAGACGCTGGTGCGCCATCTGGTGCACTGGTTTGCCGATTCACTCAATGACGGCACCAAGGCGGGACAAGCGATTCACGACACATTGCTCGATGTGTTTAATACACCTATCAGCCCCGAACTGACACCCGCTGCCAAAGACGGCACTATTCTGCAGGTGACCGAAGACATTGTTGGCCCCTATGAGTTGCATGACTTCTTCCTGTTCAATATGTTGCGCTACGGCTTTACACCCGCTAAACTCTACCTGTTGGCGCGCGTGGCATTCAAGGGCGAATATGACAACGCAACGATTAAAAAATGGCTGCGCACGTTCATCAAGCGCTTCTTTGGTCAGCAATTCAAGCGCTCCTGTCTGCCTGACGGTCCCAAGGTGGGTAGCGTATCCCTGTCGCCCCGCGGCGACTGGCGCATGCCCAGTGACGCCTCGTCTAGGCTGTGGCTGGCACAATGCGACGAATTGCCCGAGTGAAATAACATCTTTTAAGTTTATCGGGACAAAAGTGGCATCTGATTTGCAGAACAAGCGCTAAAACTGGAACATGAACATCACAAGAGGCACATACAACGTGTTGCGCAGTGTGGTAGTGACCGCACTGGTGGCTGTCGTTGCCCTCTTTGCACTGCTCTATCTGTTGCTGCTGTTACCTCCCGTGCAGGAACGCTTGTGCCAGAAAGGTGAGAAAGCCTTGAGCGAATTTCTGGATACCGAGGTGAAAATAGGCTCGGTATCGATAACTCCTTTTAACCAACTGGAACTCAAGGATGTCCAAGTCAAAGACCAGCAAGGCGGCTCGTTGCTCGCTATCGAGAAGTTGGGGGCGGGCATCAGTCTCAAGGAGCTGATAGCCGACCATCGCGTTGTGATTACCTATGGCGAAATTATCGGTCTGGATGGTCGTGTGACACGCCCCGACAAGGACAGCCCCACCAATCTGCAGTTTATCATCGACGCCTTCAAACCCAAGGATGACAAGCCGCCCAAGCCGTTTGATGTGCAGGTCAAGACGGTGGTGATACGCCAGTCGGCATTGACCTACGATGTCCTTGACCAGCCTCGCAAACCAGGCCGTTTGGATCCTAACCATCTGGCAGTGACCAACCTGCGTGCCGACCTCTCCTTGCCGCAGTTGAAGAATAATGACTTTGACATCAAGGTGAAGCGCCTCTCGTTTGATGAGGGCAGCGGACTGTCGCTCAAACGATTGACCACCAATGTCCATATCACCGATAATGCTCTTGATGTGAAGGACATCAAGTTACAGCTTCCCAATAGCGATATCCGCCTGGATGACCTGCACCTGGAGTATTCCTCGCTCAAGAACCTGGGTCAGGAATTGCGGCAGATGCCGCTGCGTGTAAGCACCCCTGGCAGCACTATCACCCCGTCGGACTTGGCTGCCCTGGCACCTGAGCTCAAGCAATTTAACGAACCGTGGGACATCACGACAACCGTCGTGCGTGACGGCTCGCGCCTCGAGGTGCCTGTTCTGAGCCTTAGCTCGGACGATGGAGCCCTCACGCTCAATGCCCGTGGTGGCATGACGCTGCCCACCGGTGGCGGATACCGTTCGCTGGACTTGGACCGCATCAATCTGAATGCGTCGGCGGGCAAGTTGTCCCAACTCACCAGTCTTGTTCCAAAACTCTCGCCACAGGCGCGTGGCATCATCTCGCGCTGCGGCAACGTGAGTATCGATGGTGAGTTGCACAACCGTCCCAGCCAGACGACTTTTAACGGCAAAGTGGGAACTGCGCTGGGCAGTGCCGACCTCAACGGCACATTAGCACAGCAGTCTGGTGCCAACCGTTTCACGGGCCATGTCAAGACCGAGGGCTTGAATCTGGGTACCCTGTTAGACAAGCATGACCTGCTTGGACAGGTCGCCATCGATGCTCAGGTTGACGCCTTGATAGCGGGCAATGACGTGTCGGGGCATCTGCAGGGACACATCCCCTTTGTTGACTTCAAGGGTGCGCGTTACCACGACATCACCGCCGATGTGGACAAGCAGGGCAATGATTTCACTGGCATGCTCTCGATGAATGACGCCAATGGCCGCATCAAGCTTGACGGTAAGGCTGCGCTCAACGGCGAGAACTCCAATTATGACATTAATGTGGAAACCAACGGGCTGAATCTTGCCCGCCTGGGACTCACCGATAAATATCCCAATCACCGCTTGGAGGCCACGGCAACGGCATCGTTCTGGGGCAATTCGCTCGACAATGTGTCGGGCCACCTCGAGGTCAATGATTTCTCCTTTGTTGATAATGAAGGCAAAGGCTTGAAATTCAACCATCTGCAGCTCAATGCCGACAATAGCAGCGTCGACAAGGTCATCAGCATCGAGAGCGACCATCTGGATGGCTTTATCTCGGGTGAATATGACTTCAAGACCATTGTGCCCACGGTCAAGCACTTGCTGGCAGGCGCCTTCCCTGAGTATTTTGGTGACTATGCCAATTATACCCACAGTGGCTTGCCCAATGACTTGCGCCTGAATTTCGTTGTCAACCCCGACGAGACGCTGCATGAGATGCACAATCTGCCTTTCCGTTTGGCTTACCGCACCATTATCGAGGGTAACCTCAACGAGAGTGACAAGACATTTGACTTGGTGGTAGATGCCCCATTGATTGTGCAGGGCAACAACAAGGTCATCGAGAAAACGCGCCTGCTGATTGAGTTGGACAGCATCAACGACAAGGTCGTGATGAACCTGCAGTCGAGTTATCCTGCCAAGAAGGGCATGATTGACCTCAACTTTGATGCCAGCGGCCAGAACAACACCATCGATGCCAACCTGGCATGGCGCATGCCCCTCGAACGCGATTTCCACGGCAATCTCAACGTGACGGGATTGCTCGACCGCGGCACCGATGGCAAACTCAAGGCCGATATCGATATCCACCCGTCCCAACTGGTTTTCAATGATACCATCTGGGAAGTGCAGAGGGGGCGCATCGGCG
Source organism: uncultured Bacteroidales bacterium (assembly GCA_902800715.1). GTDB lineage: Bacteria > Bacteroidota > Bacteroidia > Bacteroidales > Muribaculaceae > Sodaliphilus. The sequence continues at coordinate 30,690 of CADCFN010000012.1, read as the reverse complement.
TTGACAACGGCGTGATTGAGGTGGAGAATCTGTCTGGCGGCCGACGCGACCAGTTCATCCACATCGACGGCAAGGTGTCGCATAATCCCGACGATGAGCTGTGCCTCGAAATGAATGATTTGAACTTGGACTACATTTTCGAGACTCTGGCTATCGACCATGTGGACTTTGGTGGACGAGCAACCAGTAAGGTGTATGCTAGAGACCTGCTGTCGGGCAGTCCACGCCTGTACACTCCCAGCCTGAACATCAAGGATATCTCCTATAACGGCAGCGTCATGGGCGACCTTGACATCGCTGTGAATTACAACAATGACACGCGCGGCATCATGGTTACTGGTGACATCAATCAGCCCAACGGACGCAAGAGCTTGATTGACGGTGGCATCTATGTCGCCGATGACTCGCTGTACATCGAGTTTGACACCGACCACGCCAATGTGGAATTCCTCAAGCCCTACATGGAGGCCTTTACCAGTGACGTGCAGGGCGAGATGTCGGGCAAGGCTACCTTGTACGGTAACTTCCACACCATCAACCTGAAGGGTGACGTCGTTGCCGACTCGCTGCGGTTCCTGATTGACTATGTGAACTGCTACTATACCGCCAGCAACGCGCCCATACACATTGTTCCCAACTTCATTGAGTTCAAGAGTATCCCCATCCACGACCGTGATGGCCACGAGGCGAAATTGGGCGGCTGGCTCAAGCATGATGCCTTCCACAATCCGGAATTCAAGTTCGCCATTACCGATGCCCGCAATTTCTTGAGCTATGATACCAATCCGACTATCAATCCCGATTGGTATGGCACTATCTACGGCAATGGCTCCTGCTTTGTTGAGGGTGGCCCGGGTATCGTCAACATCAGTGTCAATATGTCGTCGGCACCGCACAGCAAATTCACACTGGTGATGAGCGACACCGAGCAAGCCGACAATTACAACTTCATCACCTTCCGTGACCGTAATGTGCCGGCCATCCAAGAAACTGAGCAGGAAACCGATTCGGTGGATTTAGTTCTCAGCCAGCTGAAGCAGCAGGTGAAGCCGCAGGTAAACACCGAGCCCAGCGCCTATAATATCGACCTGCAAGGCGATATTACGCCCGATTTGGCGCTCACCGTGATTATGGACCCCGTCGGTGGCGACCGCATCAAGGCAACGGGTAGTGGCCACATGCGCCTCACTTATAATAACAATGGTGAGTTGGAAACTTACGGCAAATATACCCTTGACAAGGGCACCTATAATTTCACCTTGCAGGATGTTATCCTCAAGGACTTTACCATCCGCGACGGCAGCAGCATCAGTTTCCAGGGTGACCCCTATGCCGCCATACTTGACTTGGAGGCCCTCTACACGCTCAATGCCAACATCCGCGACCTGGATGAGTCCTTCGCTGAGGACCCCGACCTGAAACGCACCAGTGTGCCTGTTCTTGCAGTGCTGCGTGCCAAGGGCATCATCAGCCAACCTGACATATCCTTTGACTTGGAGTTCCCGTCACTCACCGCCGAGGCTCACAATAAGGTCAAGAGCATCATCAGTACCGATGAGATGATGAATCGCCAGATTATCTATCTGTTGGCACTCAACCGCTTCTATACACCTGAGTATATGGGTACTTCGGCTCACCAGAACGAGTTCCTCACTTCGGTGGCTTCATCGACCATCGCGGGTCAGTTGAGTAACATCTTGGGCAAGATGTCCGAGAACATCTCCATTGCGCCCAATGTGAGAACCAACAAGGGTGACTTCAGTGATGTCGAGGTCGATGTCGCCCTTTCCAGCCAGTTGCTCAATAACCGCTTGTTGCTCAACGGCAATTTCGGCTATAGGGACAATACTTACAACACGACCAACACCAATTTCATTGGTGACTTTGACCTGGAATACCTGCTCAACAGCAAGGGCTCTATCCGCCTGAAGGCCTATAACCACTTCAATGATCAGAACTACTACTTGCGAAACGCGTTGACCACCCAGGGCGTGGGTATCGTGTGGAAACACGACTTTGACAAGCCCAAGGCGAGGAAGAAGGAAAAAGAGCTCAATGTGCCGGGTTCCAAGGAGGACAGTGTGCCCCGCCGGATTCAATCACCCGAACAGAACGGTGACACCAGTGTGTGTTACCCTGTTCCCATGGTCACGTTGCGTTCAGCCCAATCACCCTCAATCGATAGATGATGGTAAAGCGGTTTCTCATAGGGTTGCTGGTAGTACTTTGCAGCAGTGTGATGATATGTGCTGCACAGGAAAGTGTTACTCTGGAAGTTGATAGCATTGCCATCGCACCCGCGACCGTTGACACCCTTGCCGTGCGTCTCGACAGTGTAGCCATGGCTCTGGACAGTATTCCGCTCAAGGAGCGCTGGAAAAAGCAGATTTTCAGGCAGGGATGGAACATCAACGACACGAGCATTCTGTATCCCAAGTTTATTGATTTCTGTTTTAAAGGTTACCGTTGGGCCAATTACATGTTCAATTACTATGATACCACCTATGTGGAGAATCCCGGAAAATACACGGGCCGCAAGTGGAAAGTCATGGTCAAGAACAACAACTGGATTGATTTCTACAGCGGTCACCTGAGCAACTGGAAAACCCCAATTCAGATGAACAGTGATGTCACATCGCTGTTCGGTTTCCATATTTCGGGCATGGGCTTGAGTTTTACCTATATGTTCAACGTGCGAGACCTGTTGGCGGGCAACTTCATCCGCAACCGCAGGCTTCAGTTCTCGTTTACCACATCGCGCATCTTTGTCGAGGCCTATTACCGCAAGAACGACGAGAGTACGGTGCACATCAACCGCTTGGGCAGATGGATAGGCAGCAGGATTTTCCCTGGACTCAAGCGCGAGGGCTATGGTCTGGATGCCTATTATATCTTTAACCACACCCACTATTCCCAGGCGGCTGCCTATTGCTTCTCCAAGTATCAGAAGCGCAGCTCCGGCTCATTGCTCACGGGCATCTACCTGAGCCATCAGGACGTGGTCATGGACTTGAGCAAATTGGACGAAGACCTCAAGAAACATCTGCCCGACAAGGTGACCGATTACCGTTTCCGTTACCGTGACTTCGGATTCATGTTTGGTTATGGCTACAGTTGGGTTTTCCATCATGGCTGGCTATACAATATTACTGTGGCTCCAAGCATCGGCTACCGTCACAGTTTCCCCAACTCCATCGACGGCAAACGGTCGCTCTTGTCTACCAATTTGACGGCTAAAATGGCGCTGGTGCGTACGGCAGGCAACTTCTTCTATGCCTTCAACTTCAACCATGAGGGACATTGGTACCAGAGCCGTCTGCACAGTTTCTACAACAGCTATAGTAACTTCGACCTCTCAGCGGGATTCCGCTTCTGAAAAAATTAGTACCTTTGCACCCTCAAACTGAAAACTGACAACTGATGAGTGTAACGATATTAGGTATAGAATCGTCGTGCGACGACACGTCGGCAGCGGTATTGCGCGATACCGTGCTGTTGAGTAATGTCATTGCTAGCCAGCGGGTCCATGAGGCTTACGGTGGCGTGGTGCCTGAGTTGGCTTCGCGTGCCCACCAGCAGAACATCGTGCCCGTCGTGAGCGAGGCCATCCGTCAGGCGGGCATCGACCGCAAGGATATCGATGCCATCGCCTTCACGCGTGGTCCCGGACTGCCCGGATCGCTTCATGTGGGCACCTCTTTTGCCAAGGGCTTGGCACTAGCGCTCGACATTCCGCTGGTTGATGTGAACCACCTGCATGGTCATGTGCTTTCCCACTTCGTCAAGGAGGACCCCGATGCCGAGGTGCCTGAATTCCCTTACCTGTGCCTGCTCATCAGTGGCGGTAATTCGCAGATTATCAAGGTTAATTCACCCCGTGACATGGAGGTGCTGGGACAGACTATCGACGATGCCGCTGGCGAGGCATTCGACAAGTGTGCTAAGGTCATGGGTCTGCCTTATCCCGGTGGTCCCGTCATTGACCGCCTGGCAGCCGAGGGCAACGCTAAAGCCTTTAAGTTTGCCAAGCCTCATGTCGATGGCTATAACTACAGCTTCAGCGGTTTGAAGACCTCGTTCCTCTACACCCTGCGCGATGCCTTCAAGGAAAATCCCAATTTCATCGAGGAGAACAAGGCTGATTTGGCCGCTTCGCTGCAACGCACCATCATCGAGATTCTGATGGACAAGTTCGGCAAGGCAATCAAGGACACTGGCATACGGACCATCGCCATCGGCGGCGGTGTGTCGGCCAACAGCGGTATGCGTGCCGCAGTCGAGGATTACGCCCGCCGTCACCGTCTCAAGGCTTTCATCCCTAAACGTGTCTTCACGACCGACAATGCCGCCATGATAGCCATCGCCGGCCACTACAAATTCCTCGACAAAGACTTCTGCGACATCACCGCCCCCCCCTTCCAGCGAGTCATCATCTAACAAGGTTTCATAACGGTGTATCGCAATTCTGTAATTTCTACATCAACAAACTTTTTAGCCACCATTATTTGAGAGCCGAATGGCGAGCAATGCCAATTTGTTCTAAATGATGATACAAGAAAAATGTGTATATTTGCCACGACTTTCAACAAATCAAGCATATCATGGCAGATATTACAATTCATGTCCCCGAATCAGAATATAACTCAATTCTGCGACAGGCTGTCGCAGTTATTGACAAAGCACGCAACATTGTAGCCGCTAGTCTCATATCGGCAATAGGGTCTGCGCACTGGGAACTTGGCAAGTTGTTGCATGACAAGAAATTGGAAAATAAACATGGAAGCGGTGTCGTTAATCGGCTATCCATGGATTTGAAAAAGCGTTTTCCTCAAATGGGAATGTCGCCGCGCAACCTGTGGGACATGAAAAAGTTCTATGAACGGTTTTGCGACAGTGATCCAAAACTGCGACAGGCTGTTGCAGTTTTGCCTTGGGGGCATACGCTTAAACTGATGCAGAAGTTCGGGAAAGATGATAAGGCGATTCTCTATTACGCCCAGGAAACAATTGCTAAAGGCTGGAGCAGAGACTTGTTGACAAATGCTATCAGTATGCAAATGCATTTGAGAGAAAATGAGACCGCTGACAACAACTTTGCATTGACATTACCGACAGCACAAGCACAACTTGCCGATGATGTTTTCCGTAGTAGCTATAATCTTGGTTTCCTTGGTGTTCGCAATCCAATTCTTGAAACGGAACTTGAAGCGAGGCTTGTCAGTAAAGTCAAACAATTCTTGCTAGAATTGGGACGAGGTTTCACATATATCGGTAATCAGCATGAACTTGAGTATAATGGCAAAGTCAGTCGAGTGGATATGCTATTTTATCATCGTGGATTGCGTTGCCTTGTCGCCTTTGATCTGAAGATTGGCGAATTCAAGCCCGAATATGCAGGCAAGATGAACTATTATCTCTCTTTACTGGATCGTCTTGAACGGCAAGACGATGAAAACCGCTCTATCGGAATTATACTTTGTGCAGAAAAGGATAAAGTTGAAGTAGAACTGGCTCTTGAAGATATGGGCAAACCTATCGGTGTAGCCGAATATCAGCTGATTATCCCACAGGAAGAGTTGAAACGAGTTGTAGCCGATGAAGTTGAAGCATTTGGCAAAGAGTTACCTTACCGAACTGAATTTCCCTTGTTGGACAGCGAGCATAACAAAGATGAGAATTAACGATAAAGATCAAAGTATTATAATAGTAATTTAATGAAATGAAAACACTTAGATTTGCAATAATCGCTCTTATTGCTCTGACATCTCTCATGGCGATAGCGCAAGAGGAAAGAACAGATACAATTATCCCAAAGTTCTTAGTCAATGGCTATTTTTTTCGTGAGTTACCAAAACTCCCAGAAGATGTCATTCCAAGTTATACACGACTGAAAGATTCAGAAGGAAACAAGATACTTGCCATTGGACTTGATGTCGATTTACCCGAATCTGTCATTAGCCAGGCCATACCCCGCGAACAGGTACGCAATGCCAATCAGTTCCTGAATGGTGCCAATATGATGGCAACGATGTTGGAATTGGCTCAAGCGGGCGTAAAGGAAGACGGCACTTTCTACTCACCTAAGGCAGGTGAGCCATTCCCTCCATTTAACGAAATAGATTTAGAAGGACGCAGATGGACCAACGACAGTGTAAAAGGCCATGTGATGGTGCTCAACCTGTGGTATTCCGGTTGTGGACCGTGCCGCGCCGAAATGCCTGAACTATCAACGTGGAAAGAACAGTTCCCTGATGTCATGTTTTTCTCTGCCACTTATCATGATGCAGAGGTTGTCCAAAAGATAACCGAAAAACACCACTTCACCTGGACACACCTCGTTGAAGCCAAGGGTATGATGTCTTGGATTGGGACCGAAGGCTTCCCATTTACAGTGGTTGTCGATAAAATGGGAATTGTCCGCTATGCCGTTCATGGCACAAGCCCGGAAATACGTGCCGAAATCATTGCTAAAATAAAAGAAGCAGAAGGTATTTAAATGACTAGATCTCTTCGTACGGCGAGATTAGTTTAACACTGCTGGCTAATTGCTTTGAAGCTATAAAGCCGCTGTTTCCCTTTTAAGACCGTTGTCCCGGTTGTTTAGTTGTTGTCCTTGTTGTTTGAACTGCGGATGGCGCGGATGCGTTGCGCTAGGGTGGGGTGGCTGTAGCTGAACCACACGACTAGGGGGTGCGGAGTGAGGTTGCTCAAGCCGTGGGCAGCGAGTTTCTTGAGTCCGCTGATGAGGGTTTCGCCATGGCCGTGGCTGGCAGCGTAGGCATCGGCGCGGTATTCGGCACGACGTGAGATGGCGTTGCTGGCAGGGTTGAGCAGCAGGTCGATGGGTGAGAACAGTAGCGAGAACGCCACCATCGACAGGATGAACGACGGCGCTGTACCACCCAGTGCCGCGGGCAGGTCGGGATTGCTTACCAACAGCGAGAAGATAAACAGGTTGACTGCCACCATAGCAATCGAAATGAACATGTTCTTGAAAGTGTCGCGGTGCTTGTAGTGACCGAACTCGTGCGCCAGCACGGCGACGATTTCGTCGTTGGTCATCTGGTCCTGCAAGGTGTCATACAGCACGATGCGTTTCTTGGGACCGAAGCCCGTGAAATAGGCATTGGCCTTAGTTGAGTGCTTGCTGCCGTCGATGATATAGATGTCCTTGAAGCGTGAGCCGAAACTTGCTACGGCCGCTGTGATGGCATCGCGCAATTCGCCTTCGGGCAGGGGTGTCTGCTTGTTGAACAAGGGCACAATCAGGTTGCTGTAGAACATCGAGAAGAAGATGATGAACACGGCACACACCAGTGTCGCCCAAATCCAGAATTGCTGCCCGAAGGTCAGGTACAGCCAATATACCACGGCCATCAGCACAGCACTCAATACGGTTGAGACGGCAAAGGACTTCAGCGCATCGAGCCAAAAGGTCTTGTGTGTCGTGCGGTTGAAGCCGAAACGCTCCTCGATGACAAAGGTCGAGTAATAGCTGAATGGCAGCCCGATGACGGTAGTGAACAAGTTGTAGATGGCAAGGAACAGGATAACCTGCAAGACAGGCACGTCGGTCCACGCTTTGCACTGGTTGTCGAGCCATCCCAGCAGCCCAAAGCCCAATATCGTCAGCGTCAGCCCGAACGACACGCAACGCGCGATGAGCGACACGCGCTTGTTGGTGCGCATGTAGTCCTGCTGTTTGCGGTATTTCTCCTCGTCATACAGCCCTTCCAACTCGGGCGGCACGGGATGTGTCATCCAAGTGGTATTCAGCCACGACAACACACTGCTGACGATAAACTCCAGCGTAACAAATGCGATAATCAACCACAATAACGTTTGTGCCATCTCTACTTCAGATTAGTTTCCACAAGGTTATTCTTTCATCGCTCACAGCGATTGTCTTTCTTTCTCTTCCAGGGCTCGTAGTTTCTCAATATTCAAGTCGTCAGGATTCCCTTTCCCTGAATTCTTGAGTAGCCACCACACCCCGCCGATTAAAGCCGCAATACCGATGACGGCGAGTATGATTAAATACCATGGGCATTTGTCCAGAAGCCATAAGGCAGCAGCCATCATAAAGCACAATGTCATGATGATGAGAATCAGCTTGGAGAAAAGGGAGTCAGCACCAAGCAGCCTGAGGAAGTGCTGCATCTCGCTGGCTGTCGAGGAACGACGGACGAGGTCATAGATGAAAGCATAGAACACCATGACCAACGCAAACACCAGCATCAGTGCTATGAGCGGACACAGATACAGTTTGCTGTCGCTCACATCGTCAAACTTGATGAAGCCTTCGATAGCAAAAATGATAGCCAGAATGGAGTAAAAAACAATATAGAAACGACAGCCCTTCCTGATGGACTTGAGCAACTGCTCCTTTTCGTTGACCTGCTCAGGAGCGAAATCCTCCTCGGTAGGAATATACTTCTCATCGATATGATCTTCGCGTTTCATAATGCGTTGACTTAAATAGGTTAATAAATCCTGTCATTCATCTTCTGTCCTTCAGATGCATCCAGGTGTCACAAAACTTCACAAAGGTAGCATATTTTCTCGGTTTTTCTGCAAATCCCTGTCGAACTTGAAAAAATGGGAGACAAAAAAGTGCTATTAGTCATACACAACCAAAAAATTACTACCTTTGCAGCATAACATCAATATAATAGGAATCGAACTATGAATAAGATGAAATTATGGATGCTGGCCGCCATCCTGTTTTGCGGCGTTGGTTGCTTGACTTCCTGCAATGGGAATGCTGATGCCAGTAAGGCTACTGAGGACACCTTGGCTGCCGATACAGCCCAGGAGGGTGACGTTATCATCGATGCTATTAATAAGTATCTGGTTGATACGATTGGGGCACAATATGCCGAGGGTGACATGTGCATTCCCGTGATAGCGATGACTTGTTCTGATGGTCTGAAAGCCGATAGCGTATTCATGTGGGGCGACTACTGGGTATTTAACTACAAGGTGGCAGGTGATACCCTGAAGTGTGTGTCGGGCGGCGACCATCCTGGCAAGATGTTAATCAAGAAGAATGATAATGGTGAATACCAGGTCGTTGCATTTGAGCAGGTTGAGAGTGGCCATGGCAATTTAGAGAGTGCCAAGCGCATCTTTGGCGAATATTATGATGCCTTCCATGCTGCTAACAGCGATGAGAATTACCGCGAGAATGCCCGCGCTGCTTCTATTGCCGACTATGTGAAGGCCAACAAACTGTCCGTCAAGTACTATCAGGACTACGGCTGGCCCGCCAAGGAAATCCCCGCCCTGTAACTAAAACTAAGGCCTAAAGTCTAAAGTCTGATAACTGAAAACTGACAACTGAAAACTGAATCATGAAATACAGCATTATTGCCATCGGTGACGAGTTGCTCATAGGGCAGGTCACCGACACCAACTCAGGCTGGATCGCACGTCACATGACGCCGCGCGGTTGGGATGTGAATACCATTCAGGTCGTTCCCGACGATGCCGAGCAGATTAAACTCGCCATCGACCGTGCCTTTGCTCAGACCGACGTCGTGCTGATGACCGGCGGTCTGGGACCAACCAAGGACGACATCACCAAGCCCACATTGTGCCGCTACTTCGGTGGCGAAATGGTCCTCGACGAGGCTGTTGAGGCCAATGTGCGTCAGGTGATGGAACGCCGCCACCTCAAGCTCAACGAGTACACCCGCCTGCAGGCGATGGTGCCCTCGTCGTGCCGCGTCATTCAGAACGAGGTTGGCACGGCGCCCCTCATGTGGTTTGAGCGCGATGGCAAGATGCTTGTGAGCATGCCTGGGGTGCCTTTTGAACTCCAGGGAATGATGGAACGCGCCGTCATCCCGCAGCTGCTGGCACGCTTCAACGACGGTGAGGACATCGAGTTCCGCACCTTTGTCGTCACGGGCATCATCGAGTCGGCACTGGCAATGCTGCTCGATGAGTTCGAGCGCAATATGCCTCATGGCATCCATCTGGCCTATCTGCCTGAGGGTGGCATCATCCGCCTGCGCTTGACAGGCTCTTCGACCGATGCACGCCAGATTAACGATGATATGGAACGCCTGTCGCGCCAGTTGCACGACATCCTGGGTGGCCACATCATCGCCGACGGCGACAAGCGGTTGCCCGAGATTTTGGGTGACCGCCTGCGAGAGCGCGGATTGACGCTGGCCACTGCCGAGAGCTGCACGGGCGGCAATATCGCCCACCAGATTACAAGCATCGCCGGTAGCAGTGACTATTTTAAGGGCGCTGTAGTGAGCTATGCCAATGAGGTAAAGATGTCGCTGTTGGGCGTCAGCGAGCAGGACATCATCGACCATGGTGTAGTGAGCGAACCCGTCGTGCGGCAGATGGCTGAGGGCGCTTGTCGGGCATTGGGCACAGATTGCGCCATTGCCACTAGCGGCATTGCTGGACCAGGCGGTGGCACGCCTACCAAGCCTGTAGGCACCGTGTGGATGGCAGCCAAGTGTGGCGACCGTGTTGTTACCCAGCTCAAGCAGCTGCCCGGTGACCGCGACCGCGTTATCACCCGTGCCACCCTCGAGGCACAGTTGCTCTTGCTCTCCCTGCTGTAAAGCGCCGTTTGCCACGATGTCTTCTATAGCTTTTATATAAGAGATAATAATGAAACTAACAAGATTCATATTGCTGCTGCTTGTCATCCTTCTTGCCGCCCCTGTTGGGATGGCAAGTTCCACCCGTGACGATGACGACAAGGACCCGAGTCTGCAGCGCGGCATACGGCGACTGCACCCTGAACGTGAGCGTCTCAAGGCAGTAAAGAAACTGCAAGAGCAGATGTCCCGCAAGGCAGAGCCTAAGGACGACCCTTGGGACACGAGCGACGACCCGTGGGGATTGGTCGACCTGCCGCCAACGACAGCGAAGGACAGTACCGCCGTCAAGGGACATCGATTGAAACCGCGTCAGCTGAGCACCAGCAAAACCCCCGAGGAGCAGGCCGCTCTGGACTCCCTGTTGGCGATAGACTATTCGTTGACCGAGTTTGGCTACCGCCGCATGAAGTGGCGTGACCTGCCTGTGACAACTACCATCGACCAGCTGATGCCCATCATCGTGCAGAACGACAATGGCGACTATCTCTCCAAATACGTTTCTCTCGAGCCCACTAGCAACGAGGTTTACTTCACCTTTGCCATGGCCGAGGGTGACAGCTTGCCGGGTCCCTTGCGCCTGTGCGTGCGCTATTGTGCCGATGACCCGCTCGACTTCGACCAGTTGATCTTCAGCATCGACGGTTTTGATTATCCCTTTTATCCCAGTGAACATCTGCATGGCACATTGCCAGGCGGGCTCTATTGGGAGTCAAGCGACGATGTGCTGGGTGAGCGCTACAAGGATTTGGTGTATGCCCTTGCGCACAGCAATTGGGTAGCGCTTAAGTTGGTCAGCACCCGTGGCATTCATCATGTGAAGATGCTCAGCGACGGGCAGCGCAGTGACTTTGCGGCTGCACTTGACCTGTATCGCTTGCTTGGAGGTACTTTTGAGTGATAATTCGTAATTTATTTAAATTGTTGATAATCAGCGATTTGCATTAATTGTTGCATAACTTTTTGCTTGGATTCTTGTATAAGTTTTCAAAAAAATAGTACCTTTGCAGCGATTTATAGTAATCATTGATTGTTTTATTAAAGGTTTAATTAATTTTTTTATGATCAACGTAGAAAACATTGGCAATTGGGCTGGTCTCGTGTGGAACGCCCTGAACGATGCGAAGAAGGCTCTTTATCTGAAGGACCTGCGCAAGGTTACTAAGCTCAAAGTGAACGAGATGCACTGCGCTCTGGGTTGGCTCGCCAAGGAAGGCAAGCTCGACTTCGCTGAGGGCAAGGACGACATCAAGGTGTCGCTGCGCTAAGCACATTTCACAACCGGTTCCTGGATTAAGATTTTAACATCCCTGATATAGCAGCGATGGCGTGGATTACTATCCACGCCATTGTTGTATCTGCCATGTAGTATAATAATCGAAAAACCCAGGCTCGAGGCCTGGGTTATCGTTCTGTAAAACAAACCATTACTAAGCACTTAAAGTCATTCGCCTGGCTTCACAGCTTGCGATAAACAATTTTACATTCCATAGCTTTTGAATTTGCTTGATTGTGCAAAGGTAAATACTTTTTTTGAATTTACAAAACAAAATGGTGATATTTTCAAAAAAAAATTATTTGTCTTTGTAAATGACACTTCGACTTGAATTTTTTTCGTTTTATGGAGTTCTAAAGTCAGCTGGCAGTTGAAGTGGGCGGCTGGGCACCGATGACAGTTCTGTTTTCGTTTTGGAATTGGAAACTCTTTTCCAAATGTCCGCTCCTGTTGGCCCAAAGTCTGCTCTGTGTTATAAAAACAATGCCAATACTACTGAAAACGGTAGTAATTTGTTAAATTGAAATTTTTTTTAGAGATTTTGTTGCAGAGTATAAAATTATTCTATAAATTTGCAGCGATATTAAGGATTACTAATTATATAAATGATGAACTGTAATAAATAGAGTGTTGATAGCTGTACCTGTACCCGATTGGGTCGATGGGCGGCTTTTTACATTATATATATTACATGAGTCATAACAATTAAAACACCTGTAGCGCCTGGATGTGGAGGCGAGCGGTGCGGAGAATTATTTGGATTATGAAAACGTTTCTATCATTAAGACAGCAATCTGTCCTGCATGCAAGGGTGTGCGGCAAGCGCTTTGCGCCCTTGATAGATTCCAAAGGATTCCCCACATAGCAGGTGCGGGCAAGAATGCCATTGATGGAAACACACATTTGAATGCGGCTACTAATTATTATAAAGACATATATAAAATCTGAACATTATGATACATCTTTTATTATCACTTATCTGCTTTTGTGTGTTCCTGACCATTGCGGCGGGAATGACACAGGTGGGCCGTGACCTGATTTCAGGGCATGGCACTGCGGGGCGGCACGGTCCATCAGGGCTGTCGCAGGCCGATAAGCCAACATTGCCAGACTCGACCGGGAACGAGCAGATGGTCGGAACCCGGCATCAGCATAGTGAGACTTTATTGACTTATAACTTGGAATAGTGAGCATAGGGGGCGCCGGGCGCTTTCCGCCGGGCACAACCCGCGACACATCCTCTCCCGGATTCAGCAACTCAGTAAAATGAAATTCAACAGTCAATGACCTTAAGGTGTCAGTGACGTGGTTAATAGTTATAAAGTAAGAATTAGTGATTTTTTCGTGAGTGTAGTTTTTAGATGACTGTTTGGGGTGCGTAGCACCTGGTGATACGCACCCTTTTTCCAAAAACAACCATCAGACTGCTGCAAGACGGGACCAAAAAGATGAGCAACAAGAATTATGTTAAATATGTGAATGAATTGAATGAAGTTAATGTGGTAATCTTTTTTTCATAAGCATTTGGTTGATTAAATGATTGGTTTTGGGTATAGGTGCGCTGCACCTGCTTCGCAGCGCACCATACTATTAAAAAAGAGTTACTGCCTTGCTAGAGAAAAAAGTCATGAATGGGAAAAGAGTGTAAATTGTTTTTCATAAGCGTAGGGTTGAAGACGAAGGTGCGTCGCACTGGTCAACACGTCAATACAACACACACAAGGCGCACCTTCTTTTAACCTTACTTTAACACTCCCGCCCCAACAGAATTATCGATGACAAAGAAGCCCTCGGGCGATTAGAATAGAATGCTAAAGTTTTTTTTCATAAGTTTGTGGTTATATGGATAATGAGGTAATAGATGAGTGTTATGGATAGAGGTGCGGATTACACCTAAGTGCCGCACCTCTTTTGAACCGATAGATTCATGAACCGAGAAACGAAGCTGAAAATAGGTTGATTATATGGCAAAAGAAGATAAAAGGTTAAAAAACTGTTTCTCATAATCAAGGTTTTGATGGGGATGCGTTTGGTCCAGAAACTACCGCGTCCCCATCTGTTTTCTGGCTGGAAATGTAATCGTGCTGGGCATTACTGTTTAGCACGATTACATGATGTGCTTGCCTTGAATTATGGGCTAATCTCTTGCACAGGTCAATATTTTTGACGATATTTGCACTATAAATGTACATATGGTGATTGGGATTTAATGTCTTGCTATGTTAAGTATCTGTAAATCATTGGTATGTAAGTTTTGTATTATTATTTCCGCCAAGGAGTGGCGTTAATTATCAACCACTTAATTTTTTGAGATTATGAGACTTAGACTACTATTGATGATTTCGTTTGTTCTTGCGATGACTCAAGTAAGAGCCGCTTCGGTTGGTTTTTCTGACCGTGGTTACCACATGACGCCGGTTATCGAGGCTAGCGTTGACGCCCTTGATTTCGGTGCCGTCGAGGTGGGCTACCCCGTGAAGAAACAACTCGTTGTGACCGGTTACGACCTGACCGACAACATCAATCTGGAAGTACAGGCTCGCTCTGTCAATTATTACAAGGTGACGCCCCAGACCATTACCCCCGAGCAGGCGGCCAACGGTGCTACGGTAGTGGTAACCTATAGCCCCGGCTCATGGTGGTGGATGGATGCTGACCTTATCCTCTCGAGCGAGGGCGCGGCCGATGTCGATATCCCGATTACTGCCGACCCCTATTATCCCGAAGAGGCTTTCGTGAATAACCAGCAGGAATGCTTTACGGCCTATGTCGGTCAGCTCGTTACCCGTACCGGCACTATCAGGTTTGCCGAATACGAGGTGCCGACCGATCCCACCAATCCCCCCGTGGTGGCAAGTCCTGCTGCTAGTGGCATTTCGATGATTGATTTTGGCGGATTGAACGGGGACGGTTACTCCATTTCGATTGAGGGTCCGGGCAGTGTTCATTTCCTTGCAAGGTTTGTCAAGACTAGCTCTATTGCAAACATCTGCACGGTTAAAATCAGCTATTTCCCCCGCTGGAGCGGCGTGCATGAGGCCACAATCAAGGTTTATTGCACTCATGCAGGAGTTCCCCTGGTGACGATTCCCGTGAGAGGTGAGGCCAATGGAGTTCTTGGCGACTTGGACGGTGACGGAATCATTGCCGTTGGCGACATTTCCAACATGGTTGATTTGCTGTTAAAGGGTGGAAATGCATCTACCCAGGGCGATATGGACGATGACGGCATGATTGGAGTTGCTGACATTTCATTGCTTATCGACCGTTTGCTGGAACTGAAATAAGTGCTTTCCCATCACAGACAGATACATCATTTCAAGGGCTTGTCCGTTCATGGGACAAGCCCTTGATTTTTGCCTTTGGACCACACAGTTTTTTGATTATCTGAGGTATCAGATGAATTCCCTAAGATAAAAAATGATGAAAAAGTGTTGTCAATCTGTTGTGTAGTTCAAAAATCGGTTGTATCTTTGCAGCCGATTTCGCGGCACATGTCTTGCTGACGAAGATGCTCATGCGTTAGTCAAGTCAAGAGTGTGACACTTGATCGTTGAAACTTCGATGTCGAGGCTATGATGCTAAGTGCCTGGCAGTCAAGCGTAGGACGATATTAAACGAGCGAGACACCCGATTGTTGTTCAACCCCCTGATGCCGGTGGGCTTCTCACACCGGTGGGGAAGAGCGCCCTCTCCACGATTGGATGTCCACACCCGGTTTATTGTGCTGCGCCTGTGTTTTTCTGTGTACAGGCAGGCATGTAGCGCGCGAGTCAACAACGAGAGAATTTAAAAAAAGAACAATAACTAAACAAAAGAGAAACTATGTCTAAAGTTTGTCAAATCACCGGAAAGAAGGCGATCACGGGCAACAACGTATCGCACTCCAAGCGCAGGACGAAACGCAAATTCAACGTTAACGTCTTCAACCGCAAGTTCTTCTGGCCCGAGCAGGGACAGTGGATTCGCTTGACCGTATCGGCATCAGGCTTGCGCAACATTAACAAGATGGGTCTCGACGCTGCCCTCAAGAAGGCTGCCGAGGATGGACACCTCACCGAAATCCAAGTTATCAACAAGTAAGAAAGGAACCGAATTATGGCAAAGAAAGCAAAAGGCGACCGCGTGCAAGTGATTCTCGAGTGCACCGAGCAGAAGGGTACTGGCGTTCCCGGCATCAGCCGTTACATCACGACCAAGAACCGCACCGTTACATCACGACCAAGAACCGCAAGAACACCACCGAGCGTTTGGAGCTCAAGAAATACAACCCCTATCTGAAACGCATGACCGTTCACAAGGAGATTAAGTAAAACAGTACAAAACCATTTAACGACTATATAAGTTATGGCAAAGAAAGTAGTTGCAACCCTTCAGACTGGTGAAGGACGCTCATGGAGCAAGGTCATCAAGATGGTTCGCTCCGAGAAGACTGGCGCTTACGTATTTGAGGAGCGCATGGTCCCCAACGACAAGGTACAGGATTGGCTGAAGTAATTTACTGCAACCTGTAAAACGATATCCGAGAGGGTGAGCCTAATTCATTATGGCTCACCCTCTTTGTGTAAAGCAAGATGCCGTGTCATCATTGGCTTTACAGTGCGTTACAACAAGAGGATGTGCCACTTCATTGTGGCACATCCTCTTTGCTGAATTATAATGGGGAATTATTCTTCAGGGGTCATGACTACCTCGACCTTGTTGCCGGCAGACATGAGTTCGCGGGCAAAGGCGGAGATGGTCTCGGGGGTCTGTGCCTTGACGATATCCTCATAGCCCGTGACGTTGTCCAGACCACGGTTGGCATAGGTTCCGATGATACTGTACCAATAGCTGTTCTCCTTGAGCTGGGTCTCGTGGTCCTTGAGCATGACGGTCTTGAAGTCATCGAGCTTGGCGGCGTCGATGGTCTCACAGGCCTTGAGCATCTCTTCGTTCATGATTCTGACGGCCAACTCGGTAAACTCGGGTTTGAGGGGAGCATAGGCGGTGATTGCAGTGTAGCTCTCGTCACCCTCCAAACTGCTGAAGCCATAAGCACCAACTGAATAGGCAGCACCGACATCCTCGCGGATTTTGTCATAGAAAATCTTGCTCAAAATCCTGCCCAGCAGGTTGGCTCTGATGCTGTTCTCCAGAGTATAGGGCATGTCGGTGTTAAACCAACTGATGTTAATGTTGGTCTTGGGGGTTTCCATCTTGTGGGTAAAGTGCTTGATGGTCTGTCCCTTGGGATAATCCGAAATATTGACCCAGTTGGATTTCTTACCCTTCTGGGCGGGCAACGATGCGATGTACTGCTCGATGAGCGGACGGATGGTGGCCTCGTCAAATGAGCCGATAAACTCGAAGATGTAATTGGCGGCATTGGCGGTGCGTTCCTTCCCGATTTCCAGGATGCGGTCATAGTTCAGATTCTGGATGTCCTCGACGGTAAAGGGCTTGCTGCGCCAGTTGTAGTTGTTGGTGACGTAGTTGAGCGTGTCGTTGAACACATTGTCGGGATCCAGATCCTTGTTCTTGAGCGAGATGTCGAGGATATTGAGCAATGAGTTGTAGTTCTTCTCGTCCTTGGTGACGTCGGTGAACTGGAGGTAAATCAGCTGGAACAGGGTCTCCAGGTCCTTGACATTGGAGCTACCGGTCACGTAGTCCATATCCTCATGCATCCTCTGGCTGATGTTCACGCGCTTACCGGCTAGGGCCTTTTTCAGTTCCATGTTGTTGAAACCACCCAGACCGCTATACTCAATGACACCTTCAAACAATTGGCAGTTGGCCCAGTCCTTCTCGCCGTAGAGCGAGCTGCCGCCGCGCTGCTGTGCCATCATGTAGATTTCGTCCTGCTTGAAGTCGGTGGGCTTGAGTAGCACGTGTACGCCATTGCTCAGCTCCAGTTCTTTGTATCCCAGAGTCTCGTTGTAGCTTTCCTTGACGATTTTACCCTTCTTGGGCAAGTTGGCGATAAGGGGCTCTTGCTTCACATTGTCAACATAGGGGGTAATTTCGGCCCTCTCGGCAGCGGTGATGGCAGCCATCAGACCTTCCTTGGTGGGATAGACGGCGCCTTCCTTCTCCTGGTTGAAATTGAGTACCACCAGGTTCTTGCCGTCGGTCCTGATGAGTTGCGGGAGCAATTGGTTGATGGCCTCAACGGGAATGTTGGGGACAATCATCTTCATGAGCTCGTAATTCTCCTCGATGGACATCAGGGGCTCATTGTCGAGATAGTGGCGGTAGCACTTCTGGGTATAATAGTCGTTGTGCACCTTGTCGCGCTCGTTGTACTGGCGCTCGAGACGGCTCATGTACTCCTCCTGGGCACGGGCATACTCGGTAGCGGTGAAGCCATATTGGGCAGCACGCAGCGCTTCAATCATGCCTTCTTGTGTGGCGGCCTCAATCAAGCCTTCCTTGGGGACGACGGTGAGACTGAAAGCGTCCTTGGTGTTGGCACCCAAGTAGCTCGTATCGTAAGCGCGGGCTTGGATGAAGGGACACTCGGAATCCTGGGCCTTCTCCTCAAAGCGCTGATTGAGCATTGTGCTCATCATGTTCTTCATGTAGTTAATGACAACGTAGCTGATGTCATTCTTTTGTTCCTTCTCGATGATATCATGCTTGAACATGAGACCGACATAGCTGAGCTGCTGCTCAATATCCTTGTCAATCACAACAATAGGCTCATCGTTGTCGGGAACGGGATAAGTTTCAACCACGGCAGCGTCGGGGCCGGGGGCGGGAACGTCCTTGAAGAGTTCCTTGATTTTGGCCTCAATGTAGTCCACGTCAATGTCACCCACAATGACCAGCGCCTGGTTATCGGGGCGGTACCACTTGTCATAGTAGTCGCGCAGCACCTGATAGGGGAAATTGTCCACGACGTCCATCGAACCGATGACATCACGCTTGGCATACTTCGAGCCACGGAAAAGGTTCTCCAATTGGCGGTTGCGCATGCGTTCGCCGGCATCGCGCCCCAGGCGCCACTCCTCATGGATGACACCGCGCTCCTTGTCGATTTCCTCGTCGGTGAGCAGCAGGCCATGGCTCCAGTCCTTGAGGATGAGCATGCACGAGTCTATCGTTCCCTGGCTTGTGGTGGGTATGTCGTTAATGATATAGACGGTCTCGGTAAAATTGGTATAGGCATTGTTGTAGCCTTTTGAATCGAGATAGTCATCAATGCGGTGTCCCTCGCCATTGAAGTGCTCACTGCCGTTAAAGGCCATGTGCTCCAGGAAGTGGGCCAGACCGTTCTGGTTGTCTTCTTCCTGCATGGCACCTACACGCTGGGCGATGTAGAAGTTGGCGCGTTGCTCGGGATAGTTGTTGTGGCGGATGTAGTAGGTCAGTCCGCAATCCAACTTACCGATTCGCACGGCCTCGTCGATGGACAGTTCCATCTGTTGGGCCATCATCACGTTGACGCTGAATACCATGAGCATCAGCAGCAACGCGGTAAAAA
This sequence comes from uncultured Bacteroidales bacterium, assembly GCA_902800715.1. GTDB lineage: Bacteria > Bacteroidota > Bacteroidia > Bacteroidales > Muribaculaceae > Sodaliphilus. The sequence goes on along the minus strand of CADCFN010000012.1, from coordinate 11,318 downwards.
ATCGCTTGATTGTTGTCATAAGATGATAAGTTTAGTTTGGTTAATCGTTAATAAATTAATGTTTAGCTGCTGCAAATATAACAAGTATAATATTTTACTGTCAAGTGTTTTTTGTGCAAAAGTGCCGATAGATTCATTTTTTTTGCCGATATTGTCAAAAAATTTGACACTTTATCTTCTCTCTAGGTCCAGGTTTTGTATTCCTGCCCTTAGGGTTTGAATAATTCTCGCATTTTGATTACCTTTGCAACACAATGGACAAGGCTATGAACGAGGACAAATATATCTTCACGCTCGAGATAGCGGTGCGAGACTACGAACTCGACAGCGAGGGCATCGTCAATAACGCCATTTATCTGCACTATCTGGAGCACACGCGCCATGCTTTCGTCAAGCAGGAGGGTATCCCCTTCGGCAGCCTGACGAGCGATGGACTGATTCCTGTAGTGCGACGCATGGAAATCGACTACCACACGCCGCTGCGCACCGGTGACGTGATGCTGAGCCGATTGTGGATTGAGCGTAAGGGTCCACGCTTCATTTTCTATCAGGACATTTTCAAGAAAGAGGGTGGGGCACCGGTAGTCAACGCCGTGGTCACCATCGTGTGTATGGAAAAGGACGGGCGCATCAACCGCGGCGACGACCTGGCTGCCCGCATTGCTAAATACCTCGACCGGACATGACGGCTGACAACGGGCATACACCATTGGTCTATCGCATCGCCTTCGCCAACCTGCAAGGCATGGGCGTTGATTTAGCGCGCAAGCTGCTTGACGTCGTGGGCAGCGAGGAGCAGTTCTTTGCCATGAGCGAGAAAGACCTGCGCAGCCTCACGCGTGGCCGCAGCAAGATTTACCGCGACGACTACCGCCGCGAGTGTCTGGAACGGGCAATCGATGAGGAACGCTTTGTGCGTGAGCACAACATCAATGCTGTCTATTTTACAGATTCGTCCTATCCCCATCGTCTGCTGGAGGCTCCTGATGCTCCTGCGATGATTTATACGCTGGGGCATTGCAACCTCGAGAGCGACCATGTCATCAGTGTAGTGGGCACCCGTCACGCCACGCAATACGGCATCCGTTTCTGTGACACGCTCATCGGTGAGCTGGTGCAGCGCCTGCCCGACCTTGTGGTGGTGAGCGGTTTAGCCTATGGCATCGACATCGCCGCCCATCGTGCTGCACTCAAGCACGGTGTCCCCACGGTGGCGGTCTTGCCCCGGGGTCTCAACCGCATCTATCCCGCCACGCACCGCAACGATGCCGTTGCCATTGTCAAGCATGGTGGTATGCTCCTGACCGATTACACCAGCCAGGACGCTGTCCAGAAGAGCAATTTCCTCGCCCGCAACCGCATCGTTGCCGCCTTGAGCGATTGCACGTTGATTGTTGAATCGGCTGGCTCTGGGGGTGCATTGGTCACGGCATCGCTTGCCATGAGCTACAACCGCGACGTGATGGCGGTGCCTGGACGTTGCGGGGACGAGTTTTCAACGGGTTGTAATAAGCTTATCGCCACCAACAAGGCAGCACTCATTACTGGTGCCGACGACCTGATGACTGCCATGCGCTGGGAGGGTAACAAACCTAGTCCCGTTCAGCTCAATCTCTTTCCCGAGCTGACCAAGGAAGAGCAAGCGGTAATTGATGTCATCCGCAACCAGGGCGAAATTCATCTCAATACCCTAGCTGATGCCCTGCAGCAGCCCGTCTATAAACTCATGAGCGTGCTGGTCGAGCTCGACTGCAAAAATGTCATTGTCACCCTTCCGGGTTGCCGATATACGCTTGTTTAACCTCATTTTAATTTTTTTTAATATGTAAGGCTTTGAGGGATTTAAATAAAGCAGTACCTTTGAATTTTCATTTATAACTAAAGCGGACTCTTTAATTACACAACGATATGAATACAAACAGAATTCCTGACTCAGAGTTTATTATCAATGATGACGGCTCGGCATTCCACATCCATGTGAAGCCCGAACAGTTGACCGACAATATCATCGTGTGCGGCGACCCCGGTCGTGTGACAATGATTGCATCCTATTTTGATACCAAGGAATGGGAAACTTCCAGCCGCGAGTTCCATGGCATCGGCGGCACCTATCATGGCAAACCCATCATGGCGCTCTCGCACGGCATCGGTCCCGACAATATCGACATCGTCATGACTGAGCTCGATGGACTGGCCAATATCGATTTTGAGACTCGCACACCTCGGGCCGAGCACCGCACCCTCAACATTGTGCGCATTGGCACTTCTGGCGGTTTGCAGCCCTACGTTCCCGTGGGCACTCCGGTCATCGCCTCCAAGGCCATCGGCTTTGACGGCGTCATCAACTATTATGCCGATCGCAACAAGGTCGCCGACCTCGACTTTGAGGAGAAATTCTGTGATTTCGTGAAGTGGAATAAGCTGTTGGCTCGCCCTTACGTCGTTGATGCCGACCCCTGGTTGGTACAGAAAATCGGTCGCGATGACATGGTGCGTGGCTACACCATCTCGGCTGTGGGCTTTTACGGACCTCAGGGACGCAAAGTGCGTCTAGAGCTTGCAGAGCCTGAATTGAACCGCCGCATCGAGCAGTTTGAGTACAACGGTGGACACATCACCAACTATGAGATGGAGAGCAGCGCCTTGCAGGGCATGGCAGCAATGCTGGGTCACCGTGCAATGACTGTTTGCTCGATTATCGCCAACCGCGTGGCCACCGACGTCAATCCTAACTACAAAACAGCTGTCGAGGACTTGGTTCGCACCGTCCTTGACCGCTTGACAGAATAAGAAATAATTTTTCATAACATAAGAATGTTTTAGTTTGGGGACCTGCTGCTATTGATTAGTCGCAGGTCTTCGTTTTTTTATCTGATGGGCTTGCTTCGGCGTGAAAAAGAAAAAAAATCTTAAAAAAATCTTTTGGTATAATATTAGGCAATAGTTGTGCGTTATGAAGATGTAACAATTCTAAAAACAGGTTTGCCTATGCACAAAACGACTACTTCAACTAAAAATGAAAATGACGTTATTAAAAGAGTGAACGGTCCCAAGAAGGCCACTATCGAGTTCCTCAAGCAATTCGCAAGAGTGTATGAGTATAACGTCGAGTTACCCCGAGGGTTGGAGTCAATGATTTTGAACTGATCAAGTCAATTCTTCCCCTCTCCAAGGAAATGAAATCAAGCCTTCCCCATTAGTTCAAGGGAAGGCTTGTCTGTTTTATAACCCGTGTGTGGTGGCTTTTTGGCGACTTGGCGCCACTTGTTGTTGTTTATGTCGTGATAAAAGTGTAAATTTGCACCCAGTAATATAACTTATCGTCATGAATCTGATTAAACGCATCCTTTCGGGCGTCATCTATATTGCGCTGATTGTAGCGGCTATCCTGCTGCTTGACAACTCACCCGTGATGTATCTGCTGGTATTCCCGCTGTTGATTGTATTGGGTATCGGCGAGATGATTACGATGGCTAAGGACGATGCCACACAGTCGTGGCTGGTCAATGTCATCGACATGTTGGGCGGTGTTGGGCTTTTTGTGGCGTTCTATCTGCACTATGAGGGAACGACGATGCAATCCCGTGCATTGTGGCTGCTGCCCATAGCAACCTACCTGCTGCTGCGCACCATAGTCCAGCTATACCGTCCTCGTCAGAACGCTCTTCACAGCCTGGAACGCTCTTTCTTCTCGTTGGGTTATATCGCGTTGCCCATTGCGTTGCTCAACTGCATCATGAGCATCACAGCACCACGGCTGCTGTTGGGTGTGTTCATGTTCATCTGGTTATATGACACGGGAGCCTATTGCGTGGGTATGTTGTTGGGACGTCACCGCTTGTTTGAGCGCATCTCACCCAAGAAGTCCTGGGAGGGCGTCATCGGTGGCATCGCGGCATGTGTGGCAGGTGCCTATGCAACCAATTATTGGTTCGACGAGTTCTTCCAGGTGCCTGAATTCAGCATCTGGCTGGGGCTGAGCGTTGTGGTCGCCGTGTTCGCCACATTTGGCGATTTGGTGGAGTCACTCATCAAGCGCACTGTGGGCGTGAAGGACTCCGGCCATATCCTGCCGGGTCATGGCGGCATCCTTGACCGCATCGACAGCCTGCTGCTCGTGGTACCGGCAGTGCTCATTTATCTGCTCCTGATAGTTCCCAATATCTGATACGGCATTATGCGTTATCTCGTTCCACTCTTGTCGATAGTGTGGCTGCTGTCGTTCACCCTTTCTTGTAATAGCAGTGAAAAGGGGGCTGCTCCTCAACATCAGTTACCCGACACGCTTAATGTGGGAACACTGTATAGCCCTACGGGATTCTTCATCCTCAAGGGCGATACGATGGGGTATGACTATGACCTCATCTGTGACTTTGCACGTTCACATGGTATAGCTCTGCGCTTCAAGGTGGCACGCAGTATGCCCGCCTTGCTCGATATGCTCAAGAACAAGAGTGTTGACGTGCTGGCGTGTGAGGTGCCTGTAACGGCTGAATATAAGTCGCGGGTACAGCATTGCGGTGCTGTGAACGAGACTTATCAGGTGCTGGTGCAACACAGCGGTGAGGGACTGATACACGATGTGACGCAACTCATCGGGCGCGATGTGTATGTCGAGAAAGGCTCCAAATATGAGTCACGCCTGCGCAATCTCGACAACGAGGTGGGAGGTGGTATCAATATCCACGCTGTCGAGGGAGAAGCTGCGATACCCACCGAACTGATTCAGCGCGTCTCGCGCCGCGAGATACCTTTTACCATCGTGGACAGCGACATTGCCCAGATGAATCTCACCTACTATGACAGCATCAACATCAAGTTGAGGGTAGGGTTTGAACAGCGCTCATCGTGGGCTGTCTCGAAGCGTGACCTGTGGCTTGCCGACAGCATCGACGAGTGGGCTGCTAGTCTTGATGCCCAGGAGTATTCCAAGCAGGCTCTCAAGCACTACTTCGAGATGAACCGTGGCCCCAAGCCCGATTCGGTCAAGGTCGATACGCTGGCGGTGACGCCGCCGGGAGGTATATCCCCCTATGATCAAGTGTTCAAGAAATATGCCCAGGAAATGGGATGGGACTGGAGACTGTTGGCGGCAATAGCGTTTTCTGAATCAGGTTTTGACCCCAATGCCACCTCGTGGATGGGTGCACGTGGACTCATGCAGGTGATGCCCAAAACGGCACGCTCATTTGGTGTCAGCGAGTCTGACCTAGGTAATCCTGAGGTGAGCGTGCGCGTGGCATCTAAGATTCTTAAGGAACTGGATGGTATCATGCGCAGCCGCACTGGGGCAGCCGACCGCATCAAGTTTGTGCTGGCATCCTACAATGCAGGCTCGGGCCATGTTACCGATGCCATAGCCCTGGCACGCAAGTATGAGCTGAATCCTCGCGTCTGGAACGAGAATGTCGAACAGGCGATGCTCTGGAAGATGGATCCCGAGTACTACAACGATTCGGTTTGCTCCAATGGCTATTGCCGTGGCACCGAGCCGGTGGACTATGTGGTCAAGGTCCTCAACTGTTATGAAAACTACAAGAAGAACTATAAAAAATAGTGTAATTAACATTTAATTCAAGATAGAGTAATGAAAAAGAAACATCTGATTCTTGCCACTGTAGTGGCTTTGTCGGCATCCATGATGATGCAGTCGTGTATTGGCAGCTTTGCCCTGTTCAATAAAGTGAAGAACTGGAACGACCATGTGGGCGACAAGTTCGTCAACGAGATTGTCTTTGTGGCAATGTGGATTCTTCCGGTATATGAGTTGTGCTTTGTTGCTGACTTGTTTATCCTCAACAGTATCGAATTCTGGTCGGGCAATAATCCCGCCCTTGCCGAGACTAAGGTGATTGACGGAAAGGACGCACAGTATCTCGTGGCACGCAACGAGACTGGCTACACCATCACCAACATGACCACCAAGCAAGTGACCCGTTTCAACTTCAACGCCCAGGATAATTCATGGTCGCTGGAGAACAACGGTCAGGAAGTGAAACTGTTCACCTTTGTTGACGACACCCACATTGACGTCATCACACGCGACGGCAGCTACACCCGTGTGGAACTCTCTGAGCCCGGTGTGCTGGCTTATCAGGAGCTGGTTGGCATCAATGGTATGGCATTCGCTTTGAAGTAATAGTAGAAACGGATAAAACAGGACGGGCAAGACGTGATTCCAATGCGTCTTGCCCGTCCTCTTTGTTGTCGTCGGGGGTTATTTGAAGAATTTGCTGTGGCTGATGAAGAAATAGCCGATGGCCATCAACACCAGCGAGATGATAACGGCAAGCGGGAATCCAACCCATTGCGATTCCAGGCCGTTAGGCACGTTCATGCCGTAGTAACCTGCCACCACGGTGGGTATCATCAGCAGGATGGTCACCACGGTGAGCGTTTTCATGATGCGGTTCAGGTTGTTGCCGATGATGGAAGAGTAGGTCTCTTGCTGACGTTCAAGAATGTCATTATAGATGCTGGCGGTGTCGAGCGCCTGCTGCGTCTCGATTTCGACATCCTCGAGCAAATCCTCGTCATGGGGAAAAATGCGCAACCGCTTCTTGAGACGAGTCAGCACCGTCATGTTGCCCTTGAGCGATGTGATGAAGTAAATCAGGAATTTTCCCAAGCCCATTGTACGCATCAGTTCATCGTTGTCCATTTTATTCTCAAGGCGCTCTTCAGCGATGTTCATCATGGCGTTCATCTGTTTGAGGTACTTGAGGTACCACACCGATGTGGACAGCATCAGCGACAACAGCAGGTCATACCCCTTGCAGCTGTTGAGGCGGCGACGCTTGCTCCAGTTGATGAAATCGTCAAGCACCTCGGTATCAAAGTAGTTGACTGTGATGAACACATCGTCACGTATTAGGGTGGCAAGCGGAGCAGTCGAGAACACGGTGTCACCGTCGTCGTCGATGCTCTTGCACGGCACGCGCACGAAAACCAGCGACCAGTTGTCCTCATGGTCAACACGCGGGCGCTCCTCAATGTCCATAGCATCGTGGGTGAAATCGGGCACCGCAAAGCGTTCTTTCAATACCGATAAATCTTCGGCTGTCGGGTTGCTAACCTTAATCCAGCACCCCGACTTCCACTGATGTATCTCGTTGAATCCGTCCTTGCATTTCCAATAACTAATCATATCCTTGTCCCTCCACGTTTAATCATGCAAAGATAGAGCATTTTCTTTAATAATCTTCCAGAGAAGAGAGAAAATAGCCTCCCAATAATGCAATAGCAATACTTCTGGCAGGCATTCTCAAGGCATTACGGGCTGGCAGTTCAAATGCTTGGAGTAATTAAGCGAGGGCTGCGACAACTTGTGCCGCAGCCCTCGGTAAGGGGAAATGTGCTAGACTAAATATACTTTTTTATTTCACAACCTTAATGGTGGCGGTGGTGCCGTCACTATAGGTCGTGCACTGCAAGTACAGTCCTGTTGCAGGAGCCGTGGGCAGCTCACGACCGGTCAGGTCAAAGTAGCGGGTTCCGACAACCTGAGCGCTCTGTGTGAGCTCGCTGATGCCCGTTGGATTGGGATTGGTGACAAGAGCGATTTCTGAACGGTTCTCCTCATTGCCCGCGGTGTAGATGCTCTGAACGCCCACCGTTGTAAAGTCGGTAGTGTAGAGATATACGGTGTGGCGGCCGTTGCTCATGTAGATGTCAAAGTTGATGTTATCCTCAAACTTATAGGGGATATCAATCATGTCGCTTGAGAGACCGATGTAAGTCTCAGGCTCAAAGATGTACACGCAATCATCAAGGATAATGTTGTAATACAACTTGTTCTCGTTCATCTTGTAGCCCTCGGTGTCAACAGTGGGGATAGTGAAGTGAAGCACGCTCCAACCTGCTGAACTGTTGATTGAGAGGTCCTCGTCAGTGAAGATGGGGGTTGCGGGGGTTGCAGGATACTCGTCAAAGGCAACGAGGCCGGGAGCGACATAGTCACTGATAATCGACAGCGTGTTGGGCCCAACATTGGTAATCATAGAAGCGGGCCACTCGGCAACGATGTTGTGTGCATCCTCATCTACAGTAAAGACAATCTCGTTATTGAGGTCGTAGTTGAACACGGGGGTGCCATAGGTCTCGGTGTCCACAAAGGCATCGCCAGTGAGCATGTAAATGTGACCGTTGTAGTAGGCATCAACACCCAGGTACTGGCGGGTGGGGAAAGTGGCTTTGCCGTCCTTGAGCGTACCCTTGATGAACGAGTCGTAGTTATTGTTGTTGATGTTGCCGATGTAGATGTCCTCACCATCGATGATGACGTCCACGATGCAATCCTTGGTCTTGGTCAGGTCGGTGGGGTCAGACAGGTAGGTCATCGTGTAACTCTGGATGTAATACTCGTCGTCGTGCATGATGATGGGCTCGTCAGTCTGGGGTGCATAGACGATGTGCTGGTCGGCCATGTAGAACCAGTCGGCAGTGGCATCGCACAGACCGATGAACTTGTCACCCAGCTGGGTGAGGACGCCGTCTTCCCAAGTGAACTCGATTTCACCTTCCTCCTCAACAACGGGCATGCCCTCGTCCTCGTCATAGTGCATGCAGTAGGCGTAGTAGGGGTCGCCAACGTCAATGATGTAGAGTTGCGGCAGTTTCACAACAAATTTGCCGTCGCCAGCAGGCTCAGCCTTAATCCAGGGCAGGATGGAGAACCAGATGTAGCCCTGTGAGATGGGATTGTAGATGTACAGATTGCCGTCGGTACCTTCAACAACCTTGCCGATGCCGCCATCCACATCCTGGATATAGATGTCGCCCCAGCCCAGACCATAGGCAAACGATGTGGCATACATGTTGTCGTAGAGGGTACCTTCAGGTGTTTCCATAATGGGCTCTTCCTCGGCTCGTGTGGGAACAGTGGCAGGAGCCTTAAATTGAGACAACCTCATGCTGCTCTTGGCAGGCATGCGTTGTGCGCTGCCCATGCTAGGGATAAGCAGTGCAGCAACCAATGTGATAAGAGTAATTGTTCGTTTCATGACTTGAATCATTTTGATATGGTTAATAACAAGAGGTTTTAATTGGCAAATGTAGAGATTATTCTTAATAACAGCAATAGATTACATGTAGTTTTTTTCATATCTTCTGTTTTCTTTTCTCACTTGTTGGTGTACCAGCTGCCGTCGCTGATGAGGCGCGCAAGGGTGTTCAAGTCTTCACATTGCTTCTTGGTTATCTTTCGGTAGTCGTCATGATGAGGCCATGGAGCAACGATGAGAAGGCGGCCTTGGGAACAGGCATCAAATTGACGGCCGCTAGGTTTCTGGTAAGGTGAGAAACCGTTTTCAATAAGTACAATAAGGGAATAGCCGGCTTCAAATGCGGTGCCCATTACCTCTTTCTCACCAGGGCTTATGCAAGGTGAGACTAGGACAGCGCCTTCCTTTGCCATGCTCAGGTAACGCTGGCATTCATGGTCAATTTCTTCCTCAGAGAGCCTCCTTGAACATCTCACCGCCACTTTCTCGGGATACTCAAGCAACAACCTGTTTCCCATGACTACTACATGTGTAGAGCCAATGACGATGTCGGTTTGTTGCAAGAACATGTCTGGATGTTGCCGTTTTATCCACAAGCGATAAGGATTATCAATCAAGTATTTAATCCATCTGTCCAGTTGCCCGCCATATTGAAGGATACGGTCGTTATAGCCTTCCTCCCATAAGATTTCACCGTTGGGTTCAATGGACTTGACAGCATCACGGCAACCTTTTTTGAAATCTTGAATCAGAAATCCCAAATGCCGTGGCATGGGAGCCTTCACATGGATGATGCCATGTACGTGATCGGGCATTATCTGGAAGCCGAGCAATCTAACTTGGGGATGGTATTGAGGTATTTCGTGCCATGCACGTTTGACAGCGGCTCCAATGGAAGATGGATATACCCACGGCTTCTTGTGGTTCGCGTCAGGACCGTGCAATGTGCCTAAGACAGGTCGGCGTCCTGCTATGCAAAGGGTTACCATATAGATGGCGACACTGCAGTAGTCATGGCCTACCTTGCGACGCTTCATCGACGGTTTGACGACGAGTTCGGGGTGAGCCTTAATCCACTGTCTCCTGCGCTCATTACTGTTATCCATAAAGGCAAAGGTAATGACATATCCTCATTCTTGCAACTATTGGGTTTGATATTATGAGCTAGCAGCTCATAATACATAGGACAAATCCACGAGAGGGGGCTTTTTAAAGGTATTACGAGCTGTTAGCTCGTAATAACGAGACAGAGGGCTGCGGCAACTGGTGCTGCAGCCCTCTGTAGGTTGCTGAAAAGCGTTGTCGGGGATTAGCCGAGGCGCTTCTCGAGGTTGGTGCGGATGGCCTTGATGAACTCGGCGCTGTTGACGGCCTTAGCCTCAACACCTTCCATCAGGTTCACGAGGTCCTTGGTAACGATACCGGCGTTCAGGGTGTCGAAGCAAGCGCCCTCGAGCTGGTCACCGAAGTTGATGAGCTCCTGGATACCGTCCTTCTCACCGCGTTTGCGCAGGGCACCGCTCCATGCAAAGATGGTAGCCATGGGGTTGGTGGAAGTCTCCTCGCCCTCGAGATACTTGTAGTAGTGGCGGGTTACGGTACCGTGGGCAGCCTCATACTCGTAGTTGCCCTCGGGGCTAACGAGTACGCTGGTCATCATAGCCAGTGAACCGAAAGCGGTGCTGACCATGTCGCTCATCACGTCGCCGTCGTAGTTCTTGCAAGCCCAGATGTAACCACCTCCTCAAAGATGATGCGGAACTGAGCGTCATACTTCTTGCTGATGGTGTCCTTGGTCGAGAACCACAGATCCTGCTTGGTATCGATAGCATACTTGAAGCAGCTGTGAGCAAACGAACGGATGGACTTGTCCAGGTTGTGCATACCTTGGAGGACGCCCTCGCCCTTGAACTCGTGGATTACCACTTCCTCGTGCTTGCCGCTAACGCCGTCAAAGACGAGCTTGGCAACACCGGGTTCGTCGGCGCGGAGCTCAACACTCTTGTAAACGTCGCCATAGGCATGACGAGCGATGGTGATGGGCTTCTCCCAGTTCTTCACAACGGGCTTGATGCTCGGGATGGTGATGGGAGCGCGGAATACGGTACCGTCGAGAATCGAACGGATGGTGCCGTTGGGGCTCTTCCACATCTCGTGCAGCTTGTACTCGTCCATACGTTTCAGGTTGGGGGTGATGGTAGCGCACTTCACGCCAACACCATACTTCTTGCAAGCCTCAGCAGCCTCGATGGTGATCTTGTCACCAGTCTCGTCGCGCTTTACAAGACCCAGGTCGTAGTACTCACTCTTGAGGTC
>CADCFN010000011.1:194298-194697 GCA_902800715.1 uncultured Bacteroidales bacterium | reverse complement strand
TACACCATCGAGGGTAAGGTTAAGGAAGGTGATCCCGAGGCTGAGGTTACCATCTACGTTGTAACCGTTGACGAGACCACTGGTGAGGAGGTTCGCACTCAAGTTAACAACCCCTACGTTGTAAGCCGTGGTGCTGAGGATCAGACCATTAACATCGTTGTTGTTGCTCACATCGAAGGTCAGACCGATGGCGAGACCGCTATGAGCGTATTCATTCCCAAGAAGGTTGAGGATCCCACCGCAGTTAGCGAGCTGATGAGCGGCAAGACTGTTGCTGGTGTACGCTACTTCAACCTGGCTGGTCAGGAGATGCAGGAGGCTAACGGCATGACCATCGTCGTTACCACCTACACCGACGGTACCACCAGCGCTGTTAAGGTGATGAAGTAATCCACTCAT
>CADCFN010000011.1:0-194290 GCA_902800715.1 uncultured Bacteroidales bacterium | reverse complement strand
ACGGCATGACCATCGTCGTTACCACCTACACCGACGGTACCACCAGCGCTGTTAAGGTGATGAAGTAATCCACTCATCCACCTTTAACAGGTGAAAAAAAGGGCGACCCCTCCACGAGGGGCCGCCTTTTTCATATCCCCCCTGGACCGCCTGGACGGGCATTGTCGAGTCACTTTTCCAGCCCGTCCATTATCTCAAATTCATCCATTTCATCCAGTTTATCCAGTCAATCCAGCCACTCTAGTTTGTACAGTCAATCCGGTTTATCCCGTTTCTCCAGCCTGTCCGTGAAATCCAGTTTTGGGAATTGGGAAAAAAGTATTATCTTTGCAGGTTATTATATAATAATGAGTAAAGAAGTGGAAACAAGATACATATTTGTCACCGGCGGCGTCGTTTCGTCGCTTGGAAAAGGCATTATCGCCTCGAGCATTGCGCGACTCCTGCTCTCGCGTGGCTACAGCGTCACCTGCCAGAAGTTTGACCCCTACATCAACATCGACCCGGGCACGCTCAACCCCTATGAGCACGGCGAGTGCTATGTCACCGTCGATGGCCACGAGGCCGACCTCGACCTGGGGCACTATGAGCGCTTTACCAACATCAAGACTACCCGCGCCAATAACGTCACCACCGGACGTGTCTATCAGAGCGTTATCGATAAGGAGCGCCGTGGTGACTACCTTGGCAAGACGGTTCAGATTATCCCGCACATCACCGACGAGATTAAGCGTGACGTCAAGCTGCTGGGCACCACCGGCAAGTATGACTTCGTCATCACCGAGATTGGCGGCACTGTCGGCGACATCGAGGCCCTGCCGTTTATCGAGGCCATCCGTCAGCTGCGTTGGGAACTGGGCAGGCGCTGCATCTGCGTCCACTTGACCTATGTCCCCTATATCAGCGCTGCTAAGGAGCTGAAAACCAAGCCCACACAGCATAGCGTCAAGCTGTTGCAGCAGGAAGGTATCCAGCCCGACATCCTCGTGCTGCGCACCGAGCACCAGCTGCCGCCCGCCATGCTCAAGAAGGTGGCGCAGTTCTGCAACGTCAGCGCCGATGCCGTGGTACAGTCGCTCGACGTGCCCACCATCTATGAGGTGCCCCTCAAGATGCACGAGCAGCGGCTCGACAACATCATCATCGAGAAGACGGGCCTCGAGGTCAAGGGCGAACCTGACCTGTCGAAGTGGAACGACTTCCTCGCCAAACTCAAAGGGGCTAAAGAAGTTGTGCGCATCGGCCTTGTGGGCAAGTATGTCTCCCTGCAGGATGCTTACAAGAGCATCGACGAGAGTCTGCTGCACGCCTGTGCCTACCACGACCGCAAACTCAAACTCGACTATATCAACAGCGAGCACATCAACGACGGCAACGTCGAGCAGTTGCTGAGCGGGCATGACGGCATCGTTGTGGCACCCGGATTCGGACAGCGTGGCATCGAGGGCAAGTATGTGGCTCTCAGGTGGTGTCGTGAACACGATATTCCCACCTTCGGCATCTGCCTGGGTATGCAGTGCATGGTCATCGAGTTCGCTCGCAACGTCCTCGGCTTGGCCGATGCCAACAGCACCGAGATGGACGCCAAAACCACCCACAACGTCATCGACCTGATGGAGGACCAGAAGACGGTCACCAACCTGGGCGGAACGATGCGACTCGGCGCTTACGCCTGTCGCGTGAAACCGGGAACCAAGGTCGCAGAGGCCTATGGTGTCACCGATATTGAGGAGCGCCACCGCCATCGTTTTGAGTTCAACGACGAGTATCGCGAGCAGTTTGAACAGGCGGGCATGACCATCGCTGGCGTCAACCCCGAGAGCGGACTCGCCGAGGTTATCGAACTCACCGACCACCGCTGGTACATCGGTACCCAGTACCACCCCGAGTACTCCAGCACCGTCCTCAATCCCCACCCCCTCTTCATGTCCTTCATCGCCGCCATTATTGGTTCAGACAAGAAGTAATGCAATAATCGTTACTCGTTTATATCGCCCTGACGGTAAAAAACAAACAAACAAAACAATAAAACTTAGCGCCTTAGCGCCTTAGCGTGGGGCCAAACCAAAGCAAAATGGATAAAAACACTTTAACTGGATTGTTGCTGATGGGACTCGTGTTCATCGCATTCACCTGGTTGACAAAGCCCAGTGATGCTGAACTCGCCGAGCAACAGCGACAAATGGACTCTATTGCTGCCGTCCAGCAGGCCGAGCAGCAAAAAACCGCTGCTGCAGGCGCAGTAGACACCCTGAGCAGCGACGAGATGACGCGCCTGATGAGCGTGCTCGAGAATCTGCCCGACGGCAACACCGTTATCAACAACGAGGGCGTCATCCTTTCCCTCAAGGACGGTAAGGTCGATGGCACCGTGACTGTAGGCAAAAAGACTGTGAAATGGGACGAAATCACGTCAAGCACCAGCGACGACCCTGCCACCCACAACCTGGCAGTCCAAGCCGTGCAACGCGTCCTCGACATGTATGCCAAGAACGGCTCGTTTGCTGCTTCTCTATCGGGAACCGAGGAGCTGGTAGCCCTCGAGAACGACTCCCTCAAGGTGGAAATCAACACCAAGGGCGGTATCATCTCTCGTGCCACACTCAAGGGCTACAAGACGTTCAAGTCTCCGCAGATGGTGTTGTTTGACAAGGGTGACAACGAGTACAGCTTCACCCTGAGCAACAACACCCAGCGCTTTGAGACCAAGAATTTCTTCTTCACGCCCCAGAAACTCAACGACAGCACCGTGCTGATGAACCTGCAACTCGAAGGCGGAGCACAGTGGGGTCTGAAATATACCCTTGTGCCCGGCAGCTACATGGTGCGCATGGAGATGGTGCAAAATGGCATGAATAGGATTATCCCATTGAACATCAACCTGTTGGACTTCGATTGGCATCAGAAGATTTCTCGCCACGAGGAGGGTAAGACCTTTGAGGAGCGCTGGAGCGGTATCTGTTACAAGTATGCAGGCAAGGGCGGTGATGTAGAGACCACCAGCGAGAGCGGCAACGACGAGAAGGACATCAAGGAAACGCTCAAGTGGGTCAGTGCCAAGAATCAGTTCTTCTCATCGGTTCTCATCGCCGACAGCGTCTTAAAGACGGCACAGATGACAAGTGTGGCCACCAAGAAGGACGCTCCGGACTATGAGCAGTACCTCAAGGACGTGAACATCCACACGATGATTCCCTACTCGAGCGAGAAGCCGGTTCCGGCATCATTCTACTTCTATCTGGGTCCCAACCGCTACCACACGCTGGCCAGCTATGACAAGTTCTCGCCCAAGGAGGACCTGAAGCTCACCCGCCTCATCCCGCTGGGATGGAAACTGTTCCGCTGGATTAACACCGGCGTGATTATTCCCGTGTTTGACTGGCTGGGCAAGTTCATCAGCAACTATGGTATCATCATCCTGGTGCTCACCATCCTCATCAAGCTGGTGCTTTGGCCCTTGACCTATAAGAGCTATGTCTCACAGGCCAAGATGCGCATCCTGGCTCCCGACATTGCCGCTATCAACGAGAAATATCCTAATCAGGAAGACGCCATGAAGAAGCAGCAGAAGACGATGGAACTCTACCGCATGGCAGGTGCCAGCCCCTTCGGCGGCTGTCTGCCCATGTTGCTGCAGATGCCCATCCTCATTGCGATGTTCACCTTCTTCCCCTCGTGCATTGAGTTACGAGGCCAAGCCTTCCTGTGGGCCAAGGATTTGAGCGCCCCCGACAAGATTTTCGAGTGGGGCAATATTCCCATCATCTCGAGTATCCTGGGTAACCACCTGAGCCTCTTCTGCTTGCTCATGACAGGTACCAACATCTTGTACACCTGGTTGACCAGCAAGTCACAGGCCCAGTCGCAGTCGATGCCGGGCATGAAGATGATGATGTACTTGATGCCGCTGTTCTTCATGTTCTGGTTCAACGGCTACGCATCAGGTTTGAGCTACTACTACTTCATTGCTCTGCTCATCACCATCGCACAGACTTACATCAGCCGAGCATTTGTTACTGAGGAGAAGGTGCGTGCCACCATCGCTGCCAACAGTGCTAAGCCCAAGAAGAAATCCAAGTGGATGCAGCGACTCGAAGAGGCCCAGAAGATGCAGCAGCAACAGCAACAGCGCCAGCAGGCCAAGGGCGGTAACAACAAGCGCCGCCGTTAACCTTAACAGACGCAATGATAATTA
The DNA here is from genome assembly GCA_902800715.1 of uncultured Bacteroidales bacterium. Lineage (GTDB taxonomy): Bacteria > Bacteroidota > Bacteroidia > Bacteroidales > Muribaculaceae > Sodaliphilus. The sequence goes on along the minus strand of CADCFN010000011.1, from coordinate 190,095 downwards.
GATAGCATCTATATGGTCTATCAGTTTTTAGAATAGTTATCTCTGTTGTTTGAAAAAAGGCATGGTTATTGCAACTTTTTGATTGTGTCACGCATCTAATGGATACAATTATTAACCAATAAACTAGTTAGAAATATGTATATCCACAATTGCCCCCAGTGCGGTAGACAGTACAGCACTCAAGAAAAAGTGAACCGTGTGAAGTGCCCATATTGTGGTGCCGAGAACGACGCCACCTACAGTGAGCAAGTGCCGCCGCAAATGAATCAACAGCAATACGGCTATCAGCAACAGCAGAATCCCTATCAGCAGCCCCAGAGGTCTGGCAACATCTTTGACGAGGGGCCTTCGGGCAAGAGCCGTGGGTTGGCTGGTCTGCTGGCCATCCTGTTGGGTACGCTGGGCGTTCACTACTTCTATCTGGGCAAGACCACTGGCGGTATCGTGTTTCTGCTCGTTTCTATCTTTTCATGTGGCGTGGTGACGGAAATTGCTTCGCTCATCCAGGGCATCATGATGTTCACCGAAACGCAGGAAGAGTTTGAACGCAAGTGGGTCTTCTGCCCAACTGATATTCCGTTATTCTAGCATCTTGGCTGCCTATGGGTAAACGACGGACTGCTGCAAAACCTGACTACATCAAGTGGCTGCTCATCGCCGGAGCGGCTGCATTTGTTGTGCTCTTGGGGGGCTATGCTGTGTGGCACTACATTCTGCCACACTCGGTGGCAGTGGACCGTTTCCGTTATCCTGTGGCAGGAATTGACGTCTCGAAGCATAACGGCGACATCGACTTCGAGAAAGTGCTGGGTGATGACTACCAGTTTGTGTTCATCAAGGCCAGCGAGGGAAAGACTTACCGCGACGAGGCTTTCAACAGCAATTATCGCAAGGCACGGGAGGCGGGCCTCATGGTAGGCGCCTACCACTTCTTCCGCAAGAACCGTACTGGTGAGGAGCAAGCTGCCAACTTCTTGGGCGCCATCAAGGGCAAAAAATTTGACCTGCCGCTGGTTATCGACCTGGAGGACGATTGGGGCAACGGTGCCACCACGAGCCGCGACACCGCCCTGGACCGTGTGATGACAATGATTACCATTCTCAAGGAGAAGGGTTATGATGTCATCATCTATACCAACAAGAATGGCTATGACAAGTACTATGAGGGGATGTTGGGCGACTGCGACCTGTGGCTGTGCTCGTTTACCAGCCCTGACCTGTTGTATGATTTGCCTCACCGCTTCCAGCAATTCAGCCACGAGGGCGAGGTGATGGGCATCGATGGCGATGTGGACCTGAACGTCTTTCGCGGCAGCAGGAAGGAGTGGTCACATTACCTTGACCAAGTGAAACAACCGGAATAATCACTTAAACTCCCATGATGATGAATAAAGTGTTGAAAATCATGACATTGACATCGCTGCTGCTCGTGGCGCTCTTTAGCGCTGACGAAGCATCGGCGACGGTATATAATTGGAGCCGTTATGACCTCTCGTTTGAAACGCCCGACGGCGGTTTTGTCACCTATAACAGCCCAACGCGATTTGAGGTGCAGTGGGAGGACATGGTGATGACCGTGCAGCTCTACAGCCAGGACAAGGGTGACGAGAAGAAAATGCTCACCGAGAATCTGCAGCGCAAGGCCCTGGGTTACAACATGTATGACCTGAATAACGGCAAAATAAAAGTCAAAGGCTTCAAGAAGACTTACAGCATCGATGGCACCATGCCCGACGGCTCCAGAGCCATCATCGCCGATTTGGTCTCCAAGCACCAGAACCTGATTGTCGAGATAACGGTCAACTACATCTATGGCAACCGTGAGGTGGTTGAGGATATGATTAAGAGCTTTGCCGAGAACAAAAAGCAGCAACCCAACCACGAGCGCAAGCGCCAAAAGGTGCAGACCAAGCAGAAGGCTGAACGCGACGAGCAGAAGGCCAAAAAGCAGCAGCCCGAACAACGGCCTGCCAGGAAAGAAAAACTCTATGATGCTTAACCACTAAAAACTCAAATACATGAAACGCTTCACTACACTCAAACTCTTAACAGCCCTGGCCTTTACAGTGGCAGCGAGCCCTCTCGCATTTGCCGTCGACAATGACCAGCAGGGCGAGGACAAGTCCAACATGTTGTATGCTCCTCTGGTGTATGACCATTATACCTCGGATGCCCACAACAGTGCCACTAAATCGGCTTCGGCCAGCGAAATTTACCGCCTGGATGCCGGCGACCAGTGGCTGCAGGACGCTATCGACAACGCCGACCGCACGCGCCGCGTGCGCCAGCGTGCCGTCATCGACAACCCGCAGCTCGTGGCTTATAATGCCAACCGTTTGCCTGAGGCACCTCCCGAGGGCATCATCCCCAGCGACCCGAGGCAGGGAATGCTTACCGTGGCTCCCGCCCAGGCCATTATCGAGGATGTAACTCCGCCCGATGCACCGCTTCCTCCGATTCACAACTGGCTCCATGTGTTCAATGCTTCCTTGCAGTTCACCCAGGCCTACATCAGCGGCAACTGGTATCAGGGCGGCGAGAACAACCTGGCGTTGCTGGGCTCCATTAACTGGAACTGCAACCTCAACCAGGATGTACATCCCAACTGGTTGTTCAACAATGCGTTGTCCTACAAGTTGGGTATTGCTACCACCCATGGCGACAGCATTCGCAAGTACCTCATCAACGAGGACAATTTCCTGTTCACCTCACAACTGGGTTACAAGGCTGTCAAGAATTGGTACTACAGTGCCATGTTGCAGTTCACCACCCAGTTCCTGAACAACTACAAGACCAACACGCGGACGATGACCGCTGCCTTCCTCTCCCCGGCCGAGCTCAACATCGGTCTCGGTATGACCTACAGCTACAAGAAGGCCGATGACCGCATGTTCACCCTGGCCATCGCTCCCCTGTCCTATAACCTGAAGTATTGCCGCAACATCACCGACATTGACCCGACGCGTTTCGGCATCAAGGCCGACCATCACTCCCGCAGCACCTTCGGTAGCAATTTCGAGGCAAAATGGTTGTGGCGCTTTACTCCCAACGTGATGATTACTTCCAGGCTCTATATGTTCACCAACTACGAGTATGTGCAGGGCGACTGGGAGAACACGCTCGACTTTTCCATCGGCAAGTACCTGACGACTCAGTTCTATACCCATTTGCGCTTTGACCGCTCGAGGCCTCGCGACAATGATTGGAACTACTGGCAGTTCAAGGAAATCCTCAGCTTGGGTATAGTTTACCGCTTTGCTACAGTGAACTGATTCTGACACATGCCCCGTCGAGCACTGCTTATATCGCTGTTGGTCATGCTGTTGCCGTTTATGGCAATGGCTGGCAATGGTGTGCCCAAGAAGTCGGTGGTCATCGAGGGGCTGGACTTGGACTCGATGCGTATTCGTCTCGACGAGAGCGATATGCAGCCGCTCGAGGGCATCTGGTATTATCCCAACGAGGAGATGACCGTGGGCATTGAGCGCTATCGCGGTCAGCACAACATCGGCTACCGAATCATCCTGCTTGACTCGCCTGACATCAATCTGGTGCCCGGCACGGTAATCGGCTATATTGCTGCCAGTGCAGTGGACAGCAAGTATCAGTTGTGGCTCTACAGCCAGCGCGACCGTGTCACACTGATGAAGCCCCTGAAGTGCGTGGCAACACTTAACAAGGCTGCCACCACGTTCACTTTTGACCCGCCTCACTGGAAAGTGAAGGTGCGTGTCAATATTGCCCGTTTCCTGCCCACGCTCTTCAATGGCGTGAGCATTGTTCCCGAGAAAGTGGGGGAGAGCCTGCCTATCGGCTTCCGCAAGATTTATCCCGAGGGGGGCGAGGGTAGTCCGTTTAACCGCATCAGATACTTGTGATGAAAAGAGGATTTAAACATATATTAACATTTCCGCCCCTACTGTCAATACTGTTGATACTCTTGTGTGTCAGCTCATTAGATGCGCGCACCCGCACGACTCGCAAGAACCTGAGAACGACCGAGGTGCCCGTGGCAGTCTTGGAGTCGGCTGATGACCTCTTGCCCGATAGCTTGCTCACCGTTGACCCTGCCGCCGTGACGCTCAAGGGCTTCGCCAAGCGGGCAAGTGATACCAAGGAATCCTTTTTCATTACCAACAACACCAGCCATCGCATGAGCGCGGTGCGCCTGCTGTTGCGATACACTACCATGAATGGTGAAATGCTCACGCAGCGCTCGGTGACGGTTCCGGTGAGCCTTAAACCCGGAGAAACCAAGCTGGTGAGCGTCAAGTCGTTTGACGTGCAACGGCTGTTCTATTACTATGCCGGTCCGCAGCCGCGCAAACAGGCAACGCCCTTCAAAGTGGCTTTCAGGCTCACAGGCTATGACATCCCTGTTGGCAACTGACGTGGAATCAACGAAATCACAATATTACAATATCAATTCACAAAAACGAAAAAGAAAAATGAAACATCTGTCAATTAAACTGTTATCAGCTGCTATCCTGGCGTTCATGACCTGGGGCACTGCCGATGCATGTACCAACCTGCTGGTGGGCAAGAATGCCAGCGCCGATGGCTCGACCATCATCACCTACGCTGCCGACAGCCACACCTTGTTCGGTGATTTGCAGTACATTCCTGCCGCCGACCATGCGCCTGGCTCGATGCGCCAGATTATCGATTGGGACAGCGGCAAGCCTCTTGGCGCCATTCCCGAGGTGGCACACACCTATGCTGTCGTGGGCAACATGAACGAGCACCAGGTGACCATCGCCGAGAGCACTTGGGGCGGTCGTGAGGAACTGTGGGACACCACGGGCAATTCCATCATTGACTACGGTAGCCTGATGTACATCGCACTGCAGCGTTCCAAGACTGCACGCGAGGCCATCAAGTGGATGACCGAGCTGGTGGCAAAGTACGGCTATGCCAGCGAGGGTGAGTCGTTCTCGATTGGTGACCCCAACGAAATCTGGATTATGGACATGATTGGTAAGGGCCCTGGCGAAATCGGTGCCGTTTGGGTAGCTATCCGCATTCCCGACGACTGCATTGCCGGCCATGCCAACAATCCCCGTATCTGGAAGTTTGACATGAAGGACAAGAAGAACGTCATGTACAGCAAGGACGTCATCTCGTTTGCCAAGAAGAAAGGTCTCTACAGCGGCAAGGATGCCGACTTCGCCTTTGCTCCGGTTTACCAGAAGTTTGATGCTGGTGCCCTGCGTGGCTGTGATGCCCGCGTGTGGAGCTACTTCAACCGTTTCCACAAGGGAATGGACGCCTATCTGCCCTTCATCATGGGTAAGACCCGTGCCGATGCCGACATCATGCCTCTCTATGTGAAGCCCGACCGCAAGGTCAGCGTTCGCGACATGCAGGAGATGATGCGTGACCACTTCGAGGGTACACCGTTCGACATGACCAAGGATGCCGCTGCCAAGATTGCTTATGGCGTGCCTTACCGCTGGCGTCCCATGGACTTTGAGGTTGACGGCGTGAAGTACAGTCAGGAGCGTGCTATCGCTACCCAGCAGACCGGTTGGGTGTTCGCCGCCCAGATGCGTTCATGGCTGCCCGATGAGGTGGGTGGTTGCTTCTGGTTCGGTGTCGATGATGCCAACACGGCTGTTTTCGTGCCTATGTATTGCTGCATCACCAAGGTGCCCGAGAGCTATCGTCAGGGCAAGGCCGACATGTACACCCTGGATTGGGATTGCGCTTTCTGGGTGAACAACTGGGTAGCTAACCAGGCTTATGCCCGTTATTCACAGATGATTGGCGACATCCGCAAGGTGCAGGGCGCCCTCGAGGACAATTTTGCTAAGCAGCAGCCGATTATCGAGGCTCAGGCTACCTCGTTGCTTACTACCGACCGCGATGCCGCTGTCCGTCTGTTGACCAATTACTCGGTCAATGCCGGTCAGGATGCCACCGCTCGTTACAAGAAGCTGGGTGAGTACCTGTTCGTGAAGTATCTCGACGGTAACATCAAGAAGGAGAAGAACGGCAAGTTCCTGCGCAACGAGCACGGCACACCCGCATCGCCCACCTTCGCCGGTTATACCCAGGAGTACTACGATATTCAGGTCAAGGGCCTTGATGGCCATGGTAAAGTGCTCGAGGTTGAAGAACCCGTCTGGCTCGACCCGAAGGACAGAAACTAAAGACTCAGGACTGAAATCCACGGTCTAAAAAGTAAAAAGCCGCATCGATATCACATCGGTGCGGCATTTTATCTGTTTACTTAATTAAAATTCTGAATCCACTAATAACTAATTCACTTCTTTACGATGCAAAATTACAACCGCTGCTCTAGGCGTACAATCGCAATAATTGGTCATTTTCTGCAATAATCATCCTCAAAATGAGGGATTCCCTCAAAAACATAACCAATATATGTGGCTTTTTTCAAGATTCTTACTAATTTTGTGATAGTAAATCAACTGAAAAATGACTATGAAACGATTATCCTTAATTCTCGCTGTGCTGTTGCTCGCAGTGGCTGCACAGGCTCAACTCTTATGGAAAGTTAGTGGTAACGGATTGGGAAGACCTAGCTACATCTTTGGCACCCATCACATGGCTCCAGCAACGATGATTGACCAGATCAAGGGCATGGACGAGGCCATCAGCGGCTGTGACATCGTCGTTGGCGAGGTCGAGAAGGATAGCCTCATGAGCCCCGAGGTGCAGGCACGCATGGCTCAGAATATGATTGCTCCGCTCGACAGTACGCTCGACAAGTTGCTCACGCCCGACGATTATCGCATAGTGGAAAAGGTGTTTGATAAATACTTCGGTGCAATGGGCGTGAAACTCAGCCAGATGAAGAGTCTGAAGCCTAGTGCCATCAGCACCCAAATGCAGGCCATGCAAGCCCTTAAGTATTTCCCCAACTTTGACGCCACCAATCTCATTGATGTGGCTGTGCAGACACGTGCCAACGATGCCGGTCGTCCTTCGGTTGGTCTCGAGAGCGTGCAGGAGCAGATTGACCTGCTGTTCAACAGCCCGCTCACCGAGCAGGCCACGGGACTGGTCGAGGCATGCAAGCAGGACGAGTTCTTCCAGGTGCAGTCGGCAGCCCTCGTCGATGCTTATATGTCCCAGGACCTGGATAAGATACAGACGGTGATGACCGATGCCACGATGGGCGGTAGCGAGGAGGCCATGGAAGCGCTCATCTATAACCGCAACCGTCTTTGGGCTGCGAAACTTGTCGAGATGATGCCCGAGCGTGCTTGCCTCGTGTGTGTCGGTGCGGGTCATTTGCCCGGCGACCAGGGCCTGCTGCAGTTGCTGCGCGAACGCGGCTTCACCGTCGAGCCCGTGCAATGACTTTGAGTATGAAATGATTTAATGATTTGAGTCATGAGAAGGTCGTTCTTATTTGCTGTTCTGACGCTGATTGCGTTATCTTCTTCGGCTCAATTGCTGTGGAAGGTTTCTGGCAATGGATTGGAGAAGCCAACGTTTGTCTTCGGTACCATGCACTGCGCGTCACCATCGATGATTGAGCAGGTTACAGGACTTACCCAAGCTCTTGAGCAATGTGATGTGCTTATTGTTGAGGTTAATGAGCCTGACGAATCGGGAACACCGATAGCTTTTTTCGCACCGCGGGACAGCACAATAGATAAACTCCTCTCGCCTGAGCAATTCAATGTAGTAAAGGCAGCGGTTGTGAACTATTTTGCCGATGCTGATTTAGACCAAATATGGCAGTTGACACCCGCCTTTTTCAGAGTGGTCATAGAATATGGTTTTGCGAAGGAAGTTTTTCCCGATGTCAAGATGGAGGAAGGAATCGATAAAGGGTTGCAAGCACGGGCAGAGGCGATGGGAAAGCCTGTTGAAGGATTTGAAACGTCTCAAGATCAATATAACATTTTTGCACAGGCAGTAGCATCTCTAAAACAACAGGCTTTAAATTTATATAAAGACTGCACTGATGTGAATTATTTCCAGAAGTTGCATGACGAGAATATAGCAAAGTGCAGATCCTATCTAGATCAGCAATTAAACATCACAATTACCACTAATGAGGATTTGAGCGAAGATGGAATGGAAATCCTTGTAAGTGACCGCAACCGCAACTGGGTGGAACAACTTGTCAAAAAGATGCATGGGCAGTCATGCCTCGTTGCCGTGGGCAGGTCTCATCTGCGTGGTGAAGATGGTCTGCTACAGCTGCTGCGCAACCGTGGATACACCGTCGAGCCCGTGCAGTAAGTAGCATCCAGGCGGGCAGTGCCTCAACAAAAGTCAAATAAAATTTGTTTTTGTGTTAGGCTTGCAGTATCTTTGCCCCATTATTCAACAAAACAACATTAATTTTGGACCCTGACCCGTTATCGTGCCTTTTATCGGTACTTTGTTCAGCTAGCGGACATCCGCTTGTCACTTTCAACGCGCCCACTGCGGGCAGCATCATCGCTATTATTGTCGCCGTATTAGGACTATTCCTGTCGGCATTTAACTCGGGCAGCGAGATTGCCTATTTCTCGTTGCGCGAGGACGACATTGACGACATCGAGGACCCTCATCGGCGTGAACGGGTGAAAGAATTGCTTGGTATTCCCGAGAAACTGCTTGCCACCATTCTGGTGGGCAATAATCTGGTCAATATCATGATTGCTATCGTGTTGAACTACGCGATGAACCAGATTTTTGACTTCAATAGCACTGTACTGGATTTTATCGTTCAGACTGTCATCCTCACCTTCCTGATTCTGTTGTTTGGCGAGGTGATTCCCAAGTTATATGCCACTAACTTCAACGTCAAATTCGCTGCGATGACCTCGGCACCGCTCAAGGCTGCTGTCAAGCTTTTCTCTCCGCTCACGGCGTTGCTGGTGCGTAGCACTAGCCTTGTGAGCAAGGTAGTGTCCGAGCAGACCGAGGAATTGTCGGTCGATGACCTCACTCGTGCCCTTGAGGTGAGCGAGGTCAAAAATCCCGATGAGAAGGAACTCCTCGAGGGAATCCTTTCGTTTGGCGACAAGACCGTGAGCGACATCATGCGCCCCCGCGTCGATGTGGTGGATATTGACCAGAGCGACACCTTTGACCAGGTCGTGCGCAAGGTCATTGACACAGGTTACTCGCGCATGCCGGTCTATGAGGAAACCCCCGACAACATCAAGGGTATCCTTTACGCCAAGGACCTGTTGCCCTACATCGGTAACCGCGACAATACGTTCAAGTGGCAGACGCTGATGCGTCCCGCCTATTTCGTGCCAGAAACGCGTATGCTCGATGACCTGCTTGAGGACTTCCGCATGAAGAAGATGCACATGGCAATCATTGTCGATGAGTATGGCTGCACCCAGGGCATTGCCACGCTTGAGGATGTGCTGGAGGAAATAGTGGGCGATATCAACGACGAGTATGACACCGAGGAGAAGTTCTATAACCGCATCAATAAGAACACATGGATGTTCGACGGCAAGACGCTCTTGAGCGACTTCGCCCGTGCGTTGGATATTGATGAGGAGGAACTGGGTGAGCATGGAGAAGAAGCCGAGACCATTGCCGGCTTCCTGCTCGATATCAAGGGAGAGTTCCTCAAGGAGAAGGAAGTGGTGAAATATGGACGTTTCACATTCACTGTTATCAAGGTAGTGAAATATCGTATCGCCAAGGTCAAAGTTACCATCGAGGATAAAGGGTAACGGCGGCAGCTGGCAACTGAAAGCTAAGTTGGCACATGATTTGCTGCAATAGATGTGCAGTATAACCGTTTCATGTGTGATTTAGGATGGCAATCAAAAACATCAATCTTGACGAGTATGCCCAGTACTTCAACGACAGCAAGTTGTGGAAGAAACTGAAGAAGGTGGCACAGAAGGCTGGCCGTAAGGCGGTCTATTATGTCCTCGTGCTGTATTATGTGTCGCGTGACCCCGCTGTCCCCAGTAGCTTGAAACTCAAGGTGCTGGGAGCGTTGGGATACTTCATTCTGCCGTTGGACCTCATTCCCGACGTCATTCTGGGCCTCGGCTTTACCGATGATCTTGCCGCACTGGCATGGGCACTGTTCACGATGAGGAAATACATCACGCCCGAGATTGAGCGCAAGGCCCGTGAGCGCCTGCGCCAATGGTTCGGTCCCGAGGAGGGCGAGGAAGCCGATTTGACCATTCCCCACATTGATCCCAATGACCCGCGCATTATCGACGTCGAGGCCGAGGAATACTGACCTGACCTGTTGTTATACAAATAAATGAGGGTGGGCAACCATGTGTGGTGCCCACCCTCATTCCCTTAGGGTTGGGATTAAATTCCTTCGTTTAGTTCTGCTCCTCCTTGGGAGTCTCGTTCACGTTGATGTAGATGTGACCAGCGCGGTGCTGGAACTCTACGGTACCGTCAACAAGAGCATACAGAGTGTGGTCCTTGCCCATGCCTACGTTCTTGCCAGGACGGTGCTGGGTACCGCGCTGACGGCGGATGATGTTACCGGCCTTGGCAAACTGACCACCAAAAATCTTCACGCCGAGGCGTTTGCTTTCGCTCTCGCGGCCGTTCTTTGAACTGCCGACACCTTTTTTATGTGCCATAATCTAGAGTAGTGATTTTTAAATGGTTAATTAAGCAATGACTTCTTTAATCTCAAGCTGAGTGAACTGCTGGCGATGGCCGTTCAAGCGGCGATAGCCTTTGCGACGTTTCTTCTTGAAAACGATGATGTGTTCACCTTTCACGAGGGGAGCCTTTACCTCGCAAACAACCTTTGCACCTTCGACGGTAGGTGCGCCAACCTTAACGGCACCGTCGGCATCCACGAGCAGGACGCGGTCGAACTCTACAGAGTCGCCTTCCTTGCGCTCGTCGCCGAGATAGTGGACATACAACTTCTTGCCGGTCTCGACACGGAACTGCTGTCCCTGAATCTCTACAATTGCGTACATTTGTTTAATCTTGTAGTTTAAATAACTGTCCCTGAGGCGGCTAGACTCATCAGTCCAGCACTTTCCTGAGCCCCGCGGGCACTAATGCGGGTGCAAAGGTAATACAATTTCCTGAACTGACAAGTCTTTATGGAAGAATTTTTAATTCCTGGATTTTTCTAGGTGTTCTGGACCATCCAGATGCTCTAGAAGGGGTAGGGATAAGTGATGTCCCACAGAAAGAGGGCATTGCCGGGCATCGAGGTGCCGGCGGCGCAGCGGTCCTTGCGCTCAATGACTTGGCAGAACTGCTCAACGCTCATCTTGTGGCGACCCACCTCGACGAGGGTGCCGACGATTGCACGCACCATGTTGCGCAGGAAGCGGTCGGCAGTGATGGTAAACACCCACTGCTCGTTCTCATGGGTCCATTGTGCGTGGGTGACACGGCAGTTGTTGGTCTTGACGTCGGTGTGGAGTTTGGAGAACGAAGTGAAGTCGGTATAGTCCAGCAGACGAGCTGCAGCCTCGTTCATCAGTTCGAAATCAAGGCCAGGGGGGCATTTCCAACTGAGTGGATAACGGAACGGATCCTTGCGGGGTACAGCAAAGTACTTGTAGGTGCGGCTTGTGGCGTCGAAGCGGGCATGGGCATCGTCATGCACGGGCGTGATGCTGTCGATGGATATTTCGGCTGGCAGCAGGGCGTTAAGACTGTGAACCAGTCGCTGGACATCGGCTATGGGCTGCTCGGTGTCGAAGTGGGCAACCATCAACCGCGCGTTGACACCGGCATCGGTGCGACCAGCGCCAGTGATGGGCGTGGGGATGCGCAATAGCGTGGTCATTGCCTCCTCGATGGCCTGTTGCACCGAGGGGTCGTGGGGCTGCACCTGCCAGCCATGGAAGCCAGCCCCCCTGTAACCCAATCTCATGAAATACCGCATTGCCCCCTCTGATATTTTCTAGAAAAACTAGATGTTCTAGATATTCTAGAGCGTCTAGAAAAACTATTTCTCCAGATAAGTATATCCGTAGAGGCCGCTACGGAAGTTGCGTACGAATTCGTTGCCTTCCTCGCCTGTTATCTTGCCCGAGCGGATGGACTCGCTCACCCAGGTTTCGACATTGCGCACCAGTTGCTTGGGATTGAACTCTACATAGTCGAGTACCTCGGCAACTGTCTCGCCGTCAATCACCTGGTCAATCTCGTAGTGGTCCTTGAACACGTTGATGTGAACGGCATTGGTGTCACCGAACAGGTTGTGCATGTCGCCCAGAATTTCCTGATAGGCACCAACAAGGAAGATGCCCAGATAGTAGTGTTGCCCGGGTTTGAGTTTGTGGACGGGCAGCGAGTGGGCCACACCCTGGGCCGAGATGAAGTTGGTCAACTTACCGTCACTGTCACAGGTCATGTCCTGCAGGGTAGCAAAGCGGGTGGGGCGCTCCGACAGGCGGTCGATGGGTATCATTGGGAAGACCTGGTCGATGGCCCAGGCATCGGGCAGCGACTGGAACAACGAGAAATTACAGAAGTACTTGTCGGGCAGCATGCGGCTCACTGAGCGCAATTCGTCAGGGGCATGCTTCATATTACGAACAATGTTGTCCACATCGCGGGCAATGGACCAGAAGAGTTTTTCGACCATGGCGCGCGTGCGCAGGTCGATGAGTCCCAGCGAGAAACGGTCAAGTGCCTCGTCACGTATCTGCAGCGCGTCGTGCCAGTCCTCGAGCAGCCGTGCCTGGTTGATTTTGTCCCAGATCTCGTAGATGTCGCGCACCAGTTCGTCATCGTTTTCGCTGACGGTGTCCACTTTGTCGTCCCACTCAGGCAGTGTGGTGGTCTCGAGCACATCGACGACGAGCACCGAGTGATGGGCAGTGAGCGAGCGTCCGCTCTCGTTGATGATGTTGGGATGCTTGAGCCCGTTCTTGTTGCTGGCGTCAACGAGGGTATAGACCGCATCGTTGACATATTCCTGGATACTGTAGTTCATCGAGTGGCCACTGCCGCTGGAGCGTGTACCGTCATAGTCCACACCCAAGCCACCGCCGATATCAACGTACTCCACCTCGAAGCCCAACTTGGCGAGTTGGACGTAGAACTGTGCAGCCTCGCGCAGGGCGTTCTTGATGCGGCGGATTTTAGTAACCTGACTGCCGATGTGGAAGTGGATGAGCTTAAGGCAATCCTCGAGCTTGTGCTCGTGCATATAGTCGATGGCGCTGAACAATTCGCTGGTGTTCAGTCCGAACTTGCTGCTGTCACCGCCTGATTCTTCCCACTTGCCACTGCCGCTGCTCGAAAGCTTGATACGGAATCCGATATTGGGGCGAATGTGGAGGCGTTGTGCAACCCGATCAATGAGTTCCAGCTCGCTGAGTTTCTCGACGACGACAAAGATGCGTCGCCCCATCTTCTGAGCCAGCAATGCCAGTTCGATGTATCCTTCGTCCTTGTATCCGTTGCAGATGATGACGGGATTAGCGTTCAGGTCAGTCATGTTGCTGGCGAGTACGGCGTGCAGTTCGGGTTTGCTGCCTGCCTCCAGACCGATGTTGAACTTCTTGCCGTGGCCGATAATTTCCTCGACCACCTGCCTCATCTGGTTCACCTTAATAGGATAGACGATGAAATTGGCGCCCTGGTACTCATATTCCTTGGCTGCCTTCTTAAAGCAGCTGGAAATCTTGTCGATACGGTTGTCCAGGATATCGGGAAAACGCAACAGCACGGGTGCCGTTACCTTGCGGGAATGCAATTCGTCCATCACGTCGGCGAGGTCCACAGGCACGCAGGAACTCTTGGGCGTGACAGTGACATGACCGTTCTCGTTGATGGAGAAGTACTTGAGGCCCCAGCCTCCGATGTTGTAGAGTTCGGCGCTATCCTCGATGCGCCACTTGTTGATTGCTGACACGGCTCGGTATGTTTAGTCTGTTATACAATGCGGTTAAACGTGAGCGCAAAGGTAGGGAATATTCTTGGTAATGGCAATAAACAGGTGACGAAAAACCCTTTTAAAAGCCAAAAACAAGCAGGAGGCTCTGCTTGAGAAGCCTCCTGCCATGTAATGTTGTCAGATGCAATAATTACCAGACGCCGTTCAACAGGAAGTCAATCAGCACGGTAACATCACCGATGCCCATTTCGTTGTCCTGGTTGCAGTCGGCCTCGGGAATCATCTCGTCCCCGTTGAGCAGCATGTCAATCAGGGCGGTAACGTCGGCAATGCTTACATCGCCACTCTTGTCCACGTCACCACGGCGCACATAACCTTCCTTCTCAATTACAAGGGTCAAGTCATTGAGGCTGAGGGTCAGCGTGTAAGTGCCTGCCATAACGCGGAAGGCCTGGTAGTCATCAAAGGTCAATTCCAGAGGACGTCCATTGAACAGGTCATCGTCATACCAGAAGTCGCCATCGCTCACAGCACCAAAGCGGAAGGGTTCAATGTAAGCCCAGCCACCTTCGTCATTGTCTTCGGCAAGCCCGGTAGTGAAGCTGAAGTAGTTCTCACCACTCTCGCCGCGGCCATCGAGAGTTACGGTAGCGGTGTAGACTTCGTTCTCAGCGTCATACTCCATCAGGGTACCGGCATTGGCTGCCCAGCTCTGATCGTTCACCTCGCCCAAGATGTAAACGTTGGGAACTTCAGCCTCCTTGCTCAGACGCCAAACAGTCAGGTGACCACCAGGATAATATTGATAAATGGTGACGCCATTATCATCAACTTCGGCAGTAACCCAGTTGGCCTGGAAGCCATTGGCATTAGCTGATACAGTTGAAGGAATTTCCACGATGGGAGCATCGGCATTGGCCTCAGCAATAGCAAAGCCGTCCTGGTAGTTGGGGAGGGTCGGGTAAACAAAGAACTCCTTGCCGTCCCAAACAAATGGATACATGCCGTTGCAAGCGCCCTTGTTGGGGCATGTGAACTTGGTGCCTGCGAAATTGTCACCGTCGAAGAGCATCTTCATCATGGGGGCATTACGTGTCACATAGAGAACGGCCTCTTCACCATTGACATCAACATAGTAGTTGAGCACTGTACTGGTCGAAGCGGTAAGGCCATCGCAGAGCATGTAGTAGCATTCATCATAGTTGATTTCACCATCTTCAATGACAATGCGGGAAATCTGGTTGCCCTGTGTGCCTCCGGCAATGAAGATTTCACCACTCTCCAAGAGGTTGCCTTTTGCGCAGCCGAGCATATCGCAGCGGCCCAGAACGGCACATTCCTCAGGAATCAGGTAATCCTTGGTCTCTCCTGTTTTGGGATTGATGACCTTAAGCGTAGCATCAGGTTTCCAAACGCTGGGGAACATAGCGTTGCTGATAATGAGATTGCCGGCCTCGTCACAGGTGGTACCGCAGTTAGTGCCGCCCTCAAAGGTTACTCCAGTCAAACCATTCTCGTCGAGCTCATAGACAACAGGAGCCGTTGTCACAACGGGAACGCCATCGATGGTGTCAACGACCAGCGTCTTGCAGTTGACGTAGTACTTGCCGTCAATGCCGATACCTTGGCGGCAATCATTGGTGGGTAAGAGAGAAGAAATGTTGTTAATCTCCCAGACTTTTTCAAACTTGTAGCCTTCAGCGTTAGCGCCGATAGCCAATGCTGCCATAGCAACAATCAGTAAAAATTTCTTCATAAAGATGTAATTTTTAAATGTTAATATAAGCGGTTAGAGTAGAATATACTGTCAAAAACAAGTTAAGTAACAAACGAATAATTTGTCGCAAAAATAAGAAAAAATCAGTAAATATCAAAAAATAATCTTTTTTTGTCTAAAAAATTACAATTAGCTATTGTTTTTGGTGATATTTTTTGCTGTCGATTTCTTTGAGGAAAGAATGCAGGCTATTACTTGTTGAAAAAATCTTCACTTTTGGCTTGGAGAGAACATAAAAAACACATACCTTTGCAGAACAAAAATACATCTTTTTAAAACAATATTTATTATTTAGCTATTATGGTAAATTACAAGGATTTAGGTCTCGTGAACACACGCGAGATGTTTGCAAAGGCAGTCGATGGCGGTTATGCCATCCCCGCATTCAACTTCAACAACATGGAGCAGTTGCAGGCTATCATCAAGGCTTGTGCCGAGACGAAGTCGCCTGTTATCCTGCAGGTATCGAGTGGTGCCCGCAAGTATGCCAACCAGACGCTGTTGCGTTACATGGCTGAGGGCGCTGTAGAGTATGCCAAGGAGTTGGGCTGGGAGCATCCCCAGATTTGTCTCCATCTGGACCATGGTGACACCTTCGAGCTTTGCAAGTCGTGTGTGGACTTCGGTTTCTCGTCAGTGATGATTGACGGTTCTTCACTTCCCTATGAGGAGAACATCGCTCTGACCAAGAAGGTTGTGGAGTATGCTCATCAGTTTGACGTGACCGTTGAGGCCGAGCTTGGTGTGCTCGCTGGCGTTGAGGATGACGTCGTTGCCGAGGAATCACACTACACCAAGCCTGAAGAGGTTATCGATTTTGCTACCCGCAGTGGTTGCGACTCGCTGGCCATCAGCATCGGCACCAGCCATGGCGCTTACAAGTTCAAACCCGAGCAGTGCACCCGTGACCCGAAGACCGGCAAGCTCGTGCCTCCTCCCCTGGCATTTGACGTGCTCGAGGAAATCGAGAAGAAGCTCCCCGGCTTCCCCATCGTGCTGCACGGCTCATCGAGCGTTCCCCAGGAGTATGTTGACATCATCAACAGCCACGGTGGCAATCTGCCTGATGCCGTAGGTATCCCCGAGGATCAGCTGCGTAAGGCCGCTAAGAGCGCCGTTTGCAAGATCAACATCGACAGCGACAGCCGCCTGGCTTTCACCGCCGCCGTTCGCAAGGTCTTTGTTGAGAAGCCCGGTGAGTTTGACCCGCGCAAGTACTGCGGTCCCGCCCGCGACGAGATGGTTCGCCTGTACAAGCACAAAATCATCGAGGTGCTGGGTAGCGACGGCAAGGCCGAGTAAGTGCCACAACCTAAAAATCCCGATTTACTGAATAGGGACTATGTAGAGACGCAAAATTTGCGTCTCTACTATTTTATTGTATATCAGCTGATTGTATTTTATTTGAGTTTTTTATGACAAAAAACTTGCTTAAAAATTTGGTCAGTATCTAAAACGGTATTACCTTTGCACCGCTTTACGAAACAATTGCGTTTCGGCAAGTGCGTTCGGGGTGTAGCTCAGTCCGGTTAGAGTACGCGTCTGGGGGGCGTGGGGTCGCTAGTTCGAATCTAGTCACCCCGACAACGCAAAGAGTGCTGATAGTCATTGATTATCGGCACTTTTTTAATTTTCAATACAAAAGCTAGATATGGGTTATTTCCAAGTCAAGCGATATTTAAGTACCGATATGATGAAGCGAGTAGTGACAATGATGATTCTGGTGATGCTGGCAGTGATGGCGTCTCAGGCCCAGTCGTGGTTGGGTGGTGACATCTCGATGATGACGTCTAATGCCCGCAATGGTGTGATTTACAAGGATTCCTGTGGCGTGACTGTGGATCCCTACGACCTGTTCAAGCAGCAGGGATGGAACATGATGCGCGTGCGGTTGTTTGTGGACCCGCAGTTTGCCCCTGGGCGTCATCATGACGAGGGCGTGTGCCAGGATTTGGACTATGTGGTTGACCTGTGCAAGACGATTAAGGCCCGCGGATTTGAGGTGATGCTCGACTTCCACTACAGCGATACTTGGGCTGACCCCGCCAAGCAGTTTACCCCCAAGCGATGGGAAGGCTTGGAGGGCAAGGCGCTTGCCGACAGCATTTATCGTTACACTCGCCACTGCCTGCAGGCTCTGAAGGCCGCTGGTGTGGAGCCTAAGACGATTCAGGTGGGTAATGAAATCACCTTCGGTATGGATTGGCCCGTGGGACGCGTTGACCCGATGTCTGCAGATAATTGGGACGTGTTCACCAGCTTGCTCAAAGCGGGCTGCAAAGCGAGCCGTGAGGTGTGCCCGTCTTCTGCCATCATTATCCACACCGAGAAGGCCGGGCAGTGGGAAATGACGCGCAACTACTACGACCGCCTGAAAGAGGCCAGCGTGGACTATGACATTATCGGCTTGAGCTATTATCCCATGTGGCACGGCACGATTCCCAACTTGGGTAGGACACTTGACCAGCTTGCCCAGCGTTTCCCTGACAAGCCCGTGATGATTGTCGAGGCTGCCTATTATTATTTGCACGATGGTGTCAATCGTGGTGAAGAGGATTTCTCTCATTGTCTGCCCGGCACGATTGAAGGACAACGTGAATTTACCGCCCAATTGGTTCAGGAACTCAACCGCCATGATAATGTGACAGGTCTCTTCTGGTGGTACCCCGAGGAGAACCGCTACGGCACCCGTTTTGAGAACAGCAGCTGGGGCTTGAACCGAGGCCTGTTCAACAGCGCCAACGGTCAGGCTTTGCCCGCCCTATACGAGATGAGCCGCTTCAAGCGCTAGGCTCGTGATTGTGAAGCTTTAAATCAACATGCGATGAAAAAATCTAAAACCATTGGAATCCTTTGCGCTATCCTGTCGGCGGTGTGCTACGGCACTAACCCCTTCGGAGCGCTACCGCTCTATGAAGAAGGTGTCAATACTGCAACAGTACTGGCTCACCGTTTTGGTTTGGCAGTGATTATACTTGCTGTTGTCATGCTTATCAAGCGAGAGAATTTCAAGGTAAACCGACAGGAATTCAAGGTGTTGTTCTCGCTGGGCATTTTGTTTGCCGCCTCGAGCATCACCTATTATCAGAGTTTCCACTTCATGGATGCCGGCATTGCGTCAACCATCCTGTTTGTTTATCCTGTGATGGTGGCGGTGATTATGGCTTTGTTCTTCAAGGAACGCGTGACAGTAATGACCGTTATTGCCATTGTGATGTCGCTTGTGGGCATCGGTCTGCTGTACAAGGGCGAGACCGGGGCATCACTCAGTGCTATGGGTATCGTCTTGTGCGTACTTTCGTCTTTGGCCTATGCGGTCTATATCATCGTGGTCAACCAGTCGAGCATCAAGATGTCGTCATTCAAGGTCACCTTCTATGCCATGTTGGTGTGTGAAATCACGCTGATACTCTATTCCTTCACTTCGCCCGAATTATATCTGCATGTTTTGCCCTCGCCGCGGGCTTGGTCGTTTGCAGTGTGGCTGAGCATCGTGCCAACTATTCTATCATTGGTTTTCATGACCGTTGCGGTTCATCATGTGGGTGCTACGCCGACTGCTATCTTGGGCGCTTTGGAGCCACTGACTGCAGTAGCCATCGGTGTGGTGGTTTTTGAAGAGCTATTGACGCCCCGCTTGATTGTCGGCATCCTGTTCATCCTCTTTGCCGTGATGCTGGTCGTCTTAGGCAAAGACCTTCATCTGCGCACAATCACCCACGCCGTTTCCCGCCTCTGGCACTGGCGCTAATGGGACAAAGGGACGGTTCTTTTGTCCCATTCTGGCTAAAACTGGGACAAAAGAACCGTCCCTTTGTCCCGGTTATGTTCCGAGGTGGTCGCGCAGGATGTCGAGGGCTGCGGTGACGTCGTCGGAGGTGACGGTCTGGTTGATGCGGTAATCGCCGATGGCGGTCAGCAGGGTGCAGGTGATTTCGCCGTCGCGGCTTTTCTTGTCATGGCGCATCAGGTCCAGCAACTCGTCATAATCGTCACAGGTAAACGGGAAGTAGCGGTAATTGTCACGCACGAAGTTGCCCAAACGGTGTACGTCCTCACTGGGGAATTTCAGCAGCAGGTGAGAGAGGACGGCTTCGGTGACTAGTCCCCAGGCTACTGCATAGCCATGAGGCACGGGCTTGTCGCGTTTCATCGCCAGGCTCTCGAAGGCGTGCCCGATGGTGTGCCCCAGATTGAGGGCCTTGCGCTCGCCTCGCTCGTTGGGGTCACGGGCGACGATATTGACTTTGACCTGTACAGAGTGCTGTAGTCTCTCCAACAGGTCGTCATGATTGATGGGTGCGGAGAAATCGTGGTCCAGCAGACGCAAGAATTCGGTGCGGTCACTTAACATGGCGTGTTTGAGTACCTCGGCGAGGCCTGATTTCATCTCAGGCAAGGGCAGTGTGTCAAAAAAACGTGTCGAGATGATAACGTCGCTGGCTGGTGCAAAGGCGCCGATTTCGTTTTTCAGCCCATTATAGTTGAATCCAGTCTTGCCGCCCACTGCAGCATCGACGGCGCCCAGCAGGGTGGTGGGCATATTGATGAACCTCACACCGCGCTTGAACGTAGCTGCAGCAAAGCCACCCAAATCACAAACCATGCCACCACCCAGGTTGACGATGAGTGAATGGCGCGTCACCCCAAAGCGTTCCATCTCGTCCCACACTCGGCAGACGGTTTCCAGCGTCTTGTTGGCGTCACCGTCGGGGATGGTGATGAGGTGGGGTGGAGCAGACATCAGGCGAGCCGTATTGGAGTCGGCAATCCACACGGTTATATTGTGGTCACCGCTTGCAATCAGTCGCTCGATGGCTCCCTCGACGTCGTTTGTGAAAATAAGGTTTTGCATCTGCCATTGGAATTGTAAAAGACAAGAAGGACAATCTATCGTTAGAGCAATAGCGCTTAGTCCTTCTTGTCTTTCTTGTCGTGATGAATGAATTAGGCCTTGACGATGGTCAGTGCCACGAGCAACGAGGGCAGGGCGGCAGCCAATTCGTCCATGTTCTTATAGACCAGGTCGGCACCAGCCTTGTACAAGTCCTTCTCGGGGATGGGACCCGTGGTCACGCCGATGGTGAAACAGCCGGCGGCATGAGCGGCCTGTACGCCCAGAGGCGCATTCTCGATAACGATGCACTGGTTGGACTTCTTCTCAGCCTTGGCCATGCCTTTCAAGAAGGGTTCGGGGTTGGGTTTGCCCTTGCGCACGTCATGCCCCGTGACCTTGACTTCGCCAAAGAGTCCGGGAAAGTCTTTCTCGATGCGCTCCAGCAGGCTGTCCTGCTGTGAGCCGGTCACCAGAACACGTTCCACGCCAGCCTCCTTGAGGGCCTCAAGCACGCGTACGGCACCAGGCATCACGGGAGCCTCGCCGAGTTCATTGAAGTAGCGTGTTTTCACGCCATACAAGGCATGAGCCTCGTCGTCGGTAATGTTCTTGCCAGCTCCCTTCTTGAACTTCATCTTGATAATCTCGCTGCCCGTCATTCCTTCCAGCTCATAGAATTCGTCACGGGTACATTTGATACCATTTTTCTTCATGAGTTTCACCCAGGCTTGGGTGTGGTACTTCATTGAATCATAGAGCACGCCGTCACAATCGATAAGAGCAGCGCTGATGTCTAAGCCTTTGTGACCTGTGTATTTCAGGTACTCGGCTATTGTCTGTTGTAAGGTCATTGTTTTTTGATAATATTATATAATGTACATTGTTTTTGTTTTATCTCACAGTGATATGCAGGCATCCCGATTTGCGCTCAAAGATGGCATAGCAACGGCCTTGGCGCCTGAAATCCTGAACCACTTCGGCGAGGATGTTCTTCAGATCCTCGAGTGATACAATCATGTTTGGATCCATGCAGTCAAACTTCACCCAGCTGATGTCCACTGTGGTGCCGTAGCGGTGGCAGGAGTTCTCGGTTGCGGCACGATTGCGGCGCATGAGTTTAGACACGCTGTAGTCGGTGCGCGTCACGCTGGTCACCTTGATGCGGTAGGCCTTGCCGCCACGCTTGCGGATGCTGTCTTGGAAAGCGTAGCCGATTTCCTTGAGCAGTTGTGCCGCCTTGGGCACAAGATAGGGCACCGACGCCTTCAAGTCGTCGAGCATATAGGCATCACAGGAGTAAATCCTGATTAAAGGCTTGTCGATGCGGTAAGCGTCGCTCAGGCTTGAGACGGGCTTGAAGCCGTTCTTTTCGGCGGCTACGAGTTGCAGGGAATTGGTGTCGTTGAAGATTTCCTTGAGCGGGCGTTGCTCAATATAGGTGGGCAGGCGGTGGACATCGGCCTCGTCAGCCAGCTCAATGCTGTCGCCGCTGATGTTGCGGTTAAGGGGCATGGGTGGCGGAGCCTTGTAATCCCATGCTGTGGTATCTTGTTGCTCCTTGTTGCCGTGTCCGCACGAAGTGATGCTTGCCAGGGTAAGGCACATCAGCAACAGCAGTGGCAGCATGAGCAAGATGTTTCGGTTCATCTAGGTTAATATATAGCATCCACCTAAGGGTGGGATAGTTTCACGTTTCAGCTAGCAAAGTTACACATAAATAACGAAAAAACTCTTTTATAAGCGTCAAAATTGCTACATTTTTTGTAATATTGCACCTTCAAAATGACAGAAACCGGAAAATACAACGTACTCTTCATTTGTCTGGGCAATATTTGCCGCTCGCCGGCTGCCCAGGCTGTACTGCAGCGCATGGTCGATGAGCGTGGTCTGACAGAATGTTTTTTCATTGACTCGGCAGGTATTGGCGGCTGGCACATCGGTGACCTGCCCGACAAGCGCATGCGTGTACATGCCCGCCCGCGAGGCTATGAGTTGACGCATCGTGCCCGTAAGGTGCAGTATGCTGATTTTGAGGATTTTGACCTTATTGTGGGGATGGATGCCTCTAATGTGGATGACCTGCGTTCGCTGGCAGCGACCATTGAGCAACAAGACAAGGTGGTGATGATGGGCGACTATATTCGCCAGTATCCCAACTACGATTATGTGCCCGACCCCTACTACGAGGGCAGCGAGGGCTTTGAACTGGTGCTCGACCTGCTGGAAGACGCCTGTGACAACCTGTTGAACCAGATAATCAAACAAAACAATATAACAAAATGAAAACGATTAAGTTAATTATGACTACTGTTGCCCTGACGGTGACTGTGTTGACGATGGGTGCTCAAGCGCCTGTTGCAGTGGACTGGCAAATGGGCCAGAACAACACGGCTGATGGCAACTACAGTTCGCGCTTTGTCATCAAGAACATTTCCAAGCAGCCATTGGCTGCCGACTGGCAGTTCTTTTTCAACCAGTTTTCGCGCTCGGTGATTCTGCCCTCAGGTTCTCCGGTGAACATTGAGGAAGTTAAAAACGGTTATTACCGCATCCAGCCCAATGCCAACTACAAGCCCATCGCTGCCGGTGACTCGCTCGTGGTTGAGATGTTAACGGGCGGTGACTTGCTCAACAGGAATTACATGCCCGAAGGCGGCCACCTGGTATTGAACGGCGATATGGCTCATCCCATCGTCGTGGATATCAACCGCGCTGCGCTCGACAAGCCGGGCCAGTGGCGTGACCACAAGATTTATCCCGACGGCAACTACATGTACGGTTTCAATGAGGCGATTAATGGTTTCGGCGACGGCTACACGGGCAACGACTATGACATCTTCCCCATGCCCAAGCAGGTGGACATCGAGGACGGCTTTACCCAGGTGGGCAGCATCGTGACCATCAAGACGGGCAAGTGGTTCCAGTGGGGTGGCTATCGTCGTGCCAAGGGATTGCTCGTCAATGAGTTGCAAAAGCGCGGCATCTATGCCACCAGTGGTCAGGGTACCGTTATTCGTCTGCTGCTGGACAAGAAGATGAGCGACAACCTCGAGTATTACTCCCTGCGCGTCCACAACGGCGAAATCACCATCCTGGGCAGGACTCAGGCTGCCCTTATCAATGGTGTGAAAACGCTTATTGCCGCCCTTGACCACAGCAAGGGACACCGCCTGCAGAACTGCTTCGTTATCGACTGGCCCGACTTCGGGTACCGAGGTATCATGCTTGACATCTCGCGCAATTATGTGGCTAAGGGGCAGGACTTGTACCGATTCATCGACCTGATGTCTTATTATAAGTTCAATACCCTGCAGTTCCATTTCGCCGATGATGAAGGTTGGAGACTTGAGATTCCTGGCTTCCCCGAGTTGACACAGGTGGCTTCTCGCCGCGGTTGTACCCTTGATGAGAAGGATTTCATGGCTCAGTCCATCTCGGGCAACGGCAACCCCGATGACCAGTCCCAGTGTGCTAACGGTTATCTCACGCGTGCCGAGTTCATTGATTTCCTGAAATATGCTTGGGCCCATGGTATGCGTGTCATCCCCGAGATTGAGACCCCTGGCCATGCACGTGCTCTCATCGTGGCGATGAAGAGCCGCTCAATCAATAATCCCACTGCCGAGCAGTTTCGCCTGTGGGACGATAAAAACACTTCTGTCTATACGTCGGCACAGGGCTTCCATGATAACGTGCTCAATGTCGCCAGCGATGATGTTTACCGCCTCATCGACCGCGTTGTGGGCGAGTTGCAGCTCATGTACAAGGAGGCTGGCTTGAAACTCGAAGTCGTCCATCTGGGTGGCGACGAGGTGCCCAGCAATGCCTGGTCCAAGAGCCCTGATGTCCAGGCGCTCATGCAGCGTGAAGGCTTAAAGACGCAGCACGAGGTAAGTGAATACTACATCAAGCGTATCAGTGAATTGCTTGCTGCCCGCAAAATCCGCATCGAGGGATGGCAGGAAGTGGCGCTCGACCATAAGCCTGAATTCAACGCCGTGGTGGCTCCCCGTGTGGCTGGCGTGAATGCCTGGAGTACAGTGGGCTCGCGTGCCGATGTGCCTTATCGTCTCGCTAACGACGGCTATCCTGTTATTCTGTCCAATGTGACCAACTTCTACATGGATATGGCCTACAGTTGGCACCAGAATGAACAGGGACTGCACTGGGGCGGCAAGGTGGACGAGTTCGACGCGTGGAGCGCTCTGCCAGCCAACATCTATGCCAGCGCCCGCACTGCCGTTGACGGTACTCCTATCAATATCACTACTGCTGCCGATGGTAAAGTCAAGTTGGAGAAGCCGGAGAACATCATTGGTGTACAGGCACAGTTGTGGAGCGAGACAATACGCTCCTTTGACGAGGTGCAATATTTGTTGCTGCCTAAGATGATGGGCGTGAGCGAGCGCGCCTGGACAGCCATTCCCGAGTGGAGCAAGGACTTGACCGACACCAAATCCTATAACGAGGCTCGACACCAGTATAACCTCAAGATTGGTACCCGTGAACTGCCTCTGCTCAAGGGTATGGGCTATAACTTCCGCATGGGACCTCCGGGCATCAAGCTGGTTGACGGTAAATTGCTGATTAATACCCAGTATCCTGATGAGCTGGTGACCTATACCCTCGACGGCAGTGAGCCCACTATCGACTCGCCCCGCTGGACGGCACCTGTGACCATCAAAACGCAGCCCCAGGTCATCAAGGCCAAGGCGTTCTACCTGGGCCACGAGAGCGTCACCACCTATCTGTTCAAGTAAATAGCAGCAAGAGAATTTATTGCCTAAATTATAAATAGTTTAAAACTTAAAACAATGAAAAACCTTTGGATTCCTGTAGTGCTGTTGAGTCTTCTGCCATTGCCAGGATGGGCTTCTGTCGGGCAACAGTCAGATGGTCATTCAGATTTAGAGCGTGTGAATACCATTGACAAGAATGCGGTATTAACAGGACAGACGAGCAAAGATCAGGTTTCGCTAAACGGTCGAATTCTTCGCTGGGATGTGAATATGGATGGCGAAGTGACCATTGCTGATGTGAATGAAGTCATTGATTATATCCTTTATGGCTATCAGCAAGAAATATCTTCAGCTTACTACTATGTGGGCACCAGCAATAATTGGACTCCTTGTGATGCCACCTATAAGCTGGATAACGGCGGTGGTGATGTTTATTCTAACCCCGTGTTCAGTGTGGTCATTCCTGCTGCGTATGGCGAGTACACTGGTGGACGCGTTGCCAATTTTTTTAAGATTTGTTCTCAAGAGACCATGGACCTGGGTGCAGACGGTTTCTGGAACGGCAACTTCATTGGTAAGGCCACGAATATTGTCGATCATGAGATGAGTGGATACTTCGTGGAGGACGCTTACGCCCGAGTTTTTGACTTCGTTATACCCGCCGAAATTCCAGCGGATAAGTATCGTCTGACTTTCGACATGATAAACCGCTCCTACGAATTTGAGGCTATCAAGGAAACGCCTGACCTGTGGTATCTTGTGGGAAGCTGCATCGGTAACGGCTCATGGGATAATAACTCTTATGCCTTGGGTACTTCGCTTGTTCCTATGTACCCTCAACCTGACAACAAAAATATGTTGAAATACGTTGGTTATTTCCCCGCTGGTGAGGGCTTTAAATTGATTCATTCGCCTGGTGATTGGGAAGAGCAATGGGGCATGAGTGATGGCCGCCTTGTGAAGAACGATGGCACTAGTGATGTCATTAAGGTCGCTGAGGACGGTTACTACCAGATTACTTACGACTTGGAGATGGACGTTGTCTCAATTACCAAATACACAGATGTTGTAAACGTTTTCACATCAATGGGTATGCCTGGCACCTATCAGGATGATCAGGCATGGGATCCTGCTATCTCGCTGATGACTCCTATGGGTACGGTCTATGAGAACCATGACTGGATCAAGAAAAATATGACCTTTGACTCCGATGAAGAACTCAAGTTTGCTGCTAATGGCGAATGGTATTATAACTGGGGAAGCGAGGCATTCCCAGTTGGCGTCGGTATACAATATGGTCCCAACATTCCTGTTAGTGCTGGAACTTATACGGTCGTTTTCAATGACATTTTAGGGACATATAATTTTATTAAGGAAACTGAGTGATTTTCTAATCCCAATAAGTAGCGGCCTCACAACGATAAAAGTAAGACAATAAGTACAATAAGCACAATTGTGGCTCGGCGGTAGACGCGAGTTGGATAGCATTGTGTTTATTGCACTTATTGTCTTCTTTTTGGTGTATTCGTATGCTTGTTTAATCTGTGAAAATTATTAAAAAAATGTTGTTGAATATAAAATATTTTGAATTTTGTGTGTTAAAAATGGGGAATGCTTTTAAAGATTGAAAAATAATGTGTAAATTTGTAGTTCATTATATATCCAACACTGGAATCAAATTTACCTAATCAATAAAAACCTTTAACAAATGAGAAAACAGTTACTATTGCTACTGCTGTTGAGCCTCTTGTCGCTGCCGGGACTGGCCCGTGTGGTGACAGGCGTGGTGACGCAGTCGAGCGACGGCGAGCCGATTATCGGCGCGTCGGTCAAGGTGCACGGCACAACGCGCGGCACGGCGACCGATTTTGACGGCCGTTTCTCGATTGAGGCAAATGACGGCGACGTGCTCGACGTGAGCTACGTGGGCATGAATCCCAAGAGCGTGAAGATCGCCCCGGGACAGACCGAGGTCAACATCGCTCTTGAAGACAATGCTAATGTGCTGGGCGAGGTCGTGGTAACCGCCATGGGCCAGACCCAGGAGAAAAAGAAACTGAACTTTGCCGTTCAGTCCCTTGACGAGGAACAGGTGACCG
Organism: uncultured Bacteroidales bacterium; assembly: GCA_902800715.1. GTDB lineage: Bacteria > Bacteroidota > Bacteroidia > Bacteroidales > Muribaculaceae > Sodaliphilus. Next base: position 162,854 of record CADCFN010000011.1, on the reverse strand, counting down.
CTGGCGGTTCCACCAACTTCGCCAACACGCTTCAGGGCAAGATTGCCGGTCTGCAGGTAAGCACCGGCGGCAGTTCGCCCAACTCCTCGACCCAGGTCATCATTCGCGCCATCTCGTCGATGAACAACTCCCAGAGCAACGAGCCGTTGCTCATCGTTGACGGTATGGCCATCCGCGGGGGTGCTTCCACGCTGGCTGACATGAACCCCAACGACATCGAGAATATCACCGTGCTGAAGGGCGCTGCCGCATCGGCGCTCTATGGTCAGGAAGGTGCCAATGGTGTCATCATGATTACCACCAAGGGCGGCGGCAAAGCTGGAGAAGTGACTGTCACCGCATCGGCAACCTTGGAATTGAACACGCCTGCCCGTTTGCCTAAGATTCAGAGCACCTTTATCCCTGGTGCCAAGGGTATGTATAAGGAGAATATGGGCAGCGGCGGCTGGGGTCCCTACATGAGCGAGAACGACACCTATTACAACAACTTGAAGGATTTCCTCAAGACGGGTATCCTGCAGAAGTATGATGTGAGCGTGAGCGGCGGAACCGAGAAATTCTCCTCCTACGCATCGGCTTCCTATACCGACAATCAAGGTATCGTGCCCAAGGACTACCGCAAGCAGGTGAATGTGCTGCTCAAGGGACTTTATAAGCCCAGCGACAAAGTGACGGTGCAGTTGAGTGCCAATTTCATGAACCGCAAGTCGCGTGGTTTCGGCAACTCGATGTCCACCATCTACAACTGGGGTATCAATAAGGACATGAGCGACTACCGCACCCTTGAGGGCCATGTGAACTGGTGGGCCTACTATGACCACTGGGAGAACCTGCTCGATACCGAGCGCATCAACGGCGCCGTGTCGCCCTATTTCGGCCGCTACATGGACTGGAGTGAGACCGAAGGCAACCGTTTCATCATCAATGGCCAGGTCAGCTACGAGCCGATTAAGAACCTGGTGTTCACCGGCAAGATGGGCTATGACAAGAGCTACTCGATGTATGATTCCTATACGGTGCCCCGCATCTATGACGGCGACCTGGTGGATCCTACTGCCGAGGATGTGCAGACAAAGCTCTCGGACATGCAGTCCAAATTCGGTTCATACAGTTTCCAACCCTCGCGTGGCTCATTGCTTAATATGCAGTTCCTGGCTACCTATCAGCGCACTTTTGCCGAGGATTATACCGTGAGTGCTCTCTACGGTTTGGAGTACAAGGAGACGCATGGATTGGAGTCCTCGATTTATAATGAGCATTTCCAGCTGGGAGGTGAGTTCTACAGTTTCAACAACACCGACTTCACCAATGGAGACCTGCTCATCAGCAACCATCCCACACTTTACCACTCGACCTACAACAAGTATGGCCACTTCGGCGAGTTGAGGTTTGATTACAAGGGTATGGCACAGCTGTCGGTAACGGGACGTATGGACGGTTCATCGGCCTTCAAACAGGCCTCCAAGACCAATTATTTCTATCCCTCAGTAACAGCAGGTGTCATCTTCAGCGAACTGTTCCACCTGAGCAACGACTGGTTCAGTTACGGTAAGTTGCGCGGCAATTGGGCAAAGGTGGGCAAAGACAGCCCTCGCTACCTGTTTACCGACACCTACAAACAGTGGACGCTGTTCCCCGATGGAGGTTATGGCGTGGATCCTACCACATCACGAGCCATCGACTTGGAGCCCGAGATGACCAAGTCGTGGGAGATTGGTGCTGACTTGCGCTTCTTCCACAACTGGACGCGCCTTGACATCGCTTACTACTCGACCACGGTCGACAACCAGATTGTGAGTGTGCGTGTGTCTCCCGCTTCGGGTACCATTCTGCAGACCCGCAACGAGGGTAGCCTGAAGAATCATGGTATGGAAATCTCGTTGAACCAGGACATCATCAAGGCCAGCGACTTCTCATGGACCGCTCTTGCCAACTTCTCGTTCAACCGCAGCAAGGTGCTTTACCTGCCCAACGACATCACCGAAATCCAGGGCACTCAGTATGGCGACATCTTCCCTGTGGCCCGTTTGGGTGAATCCTCAACGGGTATATCTGGTAAGGACTACGTGCGTGACCCGGACGGCAATGTCGTGTGTGACGAGAACGGTTATCCCATCATCAACGCCGCCAAGGGCCTTTACATCGGTAACCGCGAGCCTGACTGGCTGTTGGGTATCGGCAGCACCTTGCGTTACAAGAACGCAAGCCTGTCGTTCCTGTTCGACGGTCGCAAGGGTGGTGACGTGGTCAACGTCACTGGCCGCAGCCAGATTACCAACGGCATGAGCAGCCTCTATGACAAGTACCGCAACCGCGAGTACATCATCAACGGTGTTCAGGCTGTGCCCGGTCCTGACGGAACAACGACCTATGTCAAGAACACCACGCCCATCGTGCTTGACTCTTATTTCATCAATACCTATTACTCGACTGTATCGTCCAACTTCATCGAGGACGGTTCCTATATCCGCTTGAGTTATGTGACGCTGAGCTATGACATCGGCAATCATTTCAAGCGCACTTGGCCCGTCAAGGGCTTGTCGCTCATCGCTACAGCACGCAACCTGTTCCTGCTGACCAAGTACCGCGGCAATGACCCCGCCGTGCTTGCAGGTACCGGTGGCGGTACGGGTAGCGCTGGTATCGACAATTACAATGTGCCCAGCACGCGTAGTTTCAATTTCACGCTTAAAGCAACATTCTAAACAGGAGGCCAACGACTATGAAAAAGATTAAATTTTTAGCATTATTGATGCTGGTTGGCCTGATGTCGGTGAGCTGCAATGATGTGCTCGATGACAATGTCAACCCCGACAGGGCCCATAAGATAGAGGCAAAGGACGGTCTGCCCGTCATTATCTATTACGCCCAGCAGATTGTTTATGACCACAGTGAATATTACGCCTACTTCTCCCAGATGCTCACCACCGGCGGCAAGAGTTCGGTGGGTGCCTACAGCTACAAGTGCGAGTGGGAGATGCTGACGATGAACCGCCACCCGATGTGGCGCCGTCATTTCTATGACATTGGCAAGAACACCGTCAATCTGGTGAACAACTCCAAAGCCATCAATTCGCCCAACTACGAGTTGATAGGCCGCACCATCATGCTGATGTCCACCCAGTTGACAACCGATGCCTTTGGCGACATCCCCCGCAGCGAGGCTTATCAGAGCATCGCTCCCACCTATGACACCCAAGCTTCGGTATATGCCTGGATGATGCAAGAGTGCGAAGACCTCATCAAGATGTATGAGGACCCCGCCATTGTCAACAGTCCTGACAACCAGCCGCTCACACCTAAGGAAGACCGCGTCTATGGCGGTGACTTGGAGAAGTGGAAAGGCCTGGTGCTGGCCGTAAAGGCCCGCCTGCTGTTGCGCAACATCCCCAATGTGGACCGCAGCCCCGCGATGTGCCAGAAGATTATCGACGCTGCTGATGCCGCCATCAACCAGTGGCGCAAGGGCGACGTGTTTGACTACCAGGGCGGCCGTGACGCATGGTTCGGCAACGAGCCGCGTTATTACTGGGACGGTGGCACGGGTACGCAGAACGCCGTTTGGAGCGTTGCCCAGCCCGTCATCAACTCCTGGGAGTCGCGTGGCAACCTGTTGGGCAGTGCCATCCCGAGTAAGTTCTTCATGGTGGACCTGATGGGTATCAGCAAGCCCGACAACGAGATGACCTGCGGTATGTTTAATGCCGAGGGCGCTCACGACGGCTTTGCCAACGACCCGCGCTGCGGCCTGCTGATGATTGCCCGTACGGGACCCGCGAGCCCGTCGGTAGCCAGTGAACGCATCAAGATGCGTTATCTGGAGAACAACATCGGTATGGGTACATCTTACAAAATTGCCAACTATCCCAACCTGTACATGGGCGCCTATGCTGGTGCCGCCGATGCCTATAACCCCATCTTCACGATGGAAGAGCTCTTCTTCATCAAGGCGGAGGCCATGTACTGGATGGGTAACAAGACTGAGGCGTGCGCCCTGGCCAAGGAAGCCACTCAATGGAATATCCAACGCCATCTTGCCGCCTTCTTGCGACTCTATCCCAACGAGAACTACAACGCTTCGACCGACAACAAATACCCCGGCAACTCGGTTGCTGGCGGTAAGCCCGGTTACCAGCCTGCTGAGTACTGGGATGGACAGATTGCCGCCTTCCTCGACAACGAGGACTACTACAAGGGCAAGAACGTGGCCGTGCACAAGGTGACCGACCGTGGCAACAAGCACTGGTTCTTCAACCCCAGTGAATTCACGTTGAGCGACCTGATGCAGCAGAAGTACATCGCCATGTATTTGCAACCCGAGCAGTGGACCGACATGCGACGTTACCACTACAGTAACAACCGCAACCACTACGGCATCGGTGACAACCAGGAAATCGTTTATCCCACCCTGCGCCGTCCCTACAACCTCTATTCAGCCTACTGGATTGACGGTCTGACCGAGGAGCAGAAGGAGAACACCTGGATTCAGCGCATCAACTACGACCCCGAGACCGAGGAGAAGTACAACCGCCAGGAACTCGAGCGTCTGGGTGCCTACAAGAACTACAAGTGGTTGCAGGAACCCATGATATGGGCCCACAACTATGGTGATGTCACCTCGTTGACTCAAGAGTAGTGAACAGTTAATAGATAACAGTTAATAGTTGACAACAATTATGAAACGATATAAATTATATGGTTTGATGGCTCTGATGGCACTGCTCATGGCCTCGTGTGCGATACATGACCCGTTTGCTGACAACGGACAACTCGGTCAGGTGCTGCCCACAGTGGACTGGGAGCAAGGCTCCACGGTGGTCAAGGCGGGCCGCTATGCCACCTTCAAGGGCAAGTACTATACCACTAGCGAAAAAGCGATTGACCACAGCGAGGTGTGGTGCCTCATCAAGCGTGAGCAGACCGCCACGGCGACTAGCAAGTTGACCACGTCGCTGGCTTACACCAAGAACTACTCCTTGACCGACACGGTGCGCTCCAGCCAGATGGTAGCCACTTATCCCCATAGCAAAGCCGTGTGGGATGGTTACGAGTATGTGCTGACCGACAGTTTCCCCACTTCCCGCACCCTCGCCCCTGTGACCTGGGTGAATCCTGAGGAGTGGGATCAGGAGAAGTTTGACAGTTATTATCCCTCGACGTTCCGGGATGAGTTCATGGCCTACATGGTCAACGCATTGACCAAGGACAGCACCTACTACAACGACCTGCGCAACGTCTATATCAAGTACAACTTCCCTATCGAGCTGTTTGAGCAGCTGAATGCCCAGTACAACATTGATTTCCCGACCGACACGACGACCGATGATAAGTCCAATGCCTGGTTCACCACCGATGAAGTGGACCATTACTACTATATCACGGTGGGCGATGACGGAAAAGCCATTTTCCATGAAATCGCTAACCAGAGTGAAGCCCCGTCGGGTGTGAATGTGCAGCCGGTTTACAAGTCGGCATTCTGGCTCTTCTCGCGCTACAGCGACGACACTGGTGGCAAGATTACCACGGTGCGCCGCCAGTACATGCCCTATTTCAAGAGCATGCTCGAGACGATTCCCTTCACGTCGTGGATTTACAACACGGCCGACAAGGTCTACACGGTGAATTTCACCCGCACCTACTATCTGGAACCCCAATTCCGCGTGTATGACACCGACGGCAAGGTGGGTGTGACTACCGATAACAAAGAAGTGACGTTGAACTAGCTTTTAGCCATGAGCTATTAGCATCTAGCTGACTACTGAATATGAAGACATTCAATAAAATAGCATTCATTATCATGATGGCGATGTTTGCCGTGTCGTGTATCGACAAGACACCCGACTATGACAATTTTGCCACCAAGGATGTGGATTTCACCTATAGGGTGGACGACGACCGCTATGGTCTGGACTTCTATGTGGTCTCGACAGTGGAGTTTACCAACACTTCTTCCAAGTCGGGCCAAGTGAGATGGGATTTCGGCGACGGTACAAGTTCCACCGACATGAATCCCTCGCACAAGTATAACAAAGCTGGCATCTATCAGGTGACGCTGACGGTTGACGGTGTGGGATGCCGCACCTATCCGCTGCTCATCTATGACATTGCTCCCATGTTGAGCGTTGTTGAGCAGAGTGCTACACCTGTTGTCATCAACGATGTGAACGTGAGTCTCGACATCGAGTTGCCCAACCCCGAGAACTTGACCTGCAAGTATGTGTGGACTTTCCCCGAGGGCACGCGCGATGCCGAGGGTAACCTGATTACGACCTTTGAGGGCTACAGCCACGAGGACGGCACGACCGACAACCCCGGCAAGCTGACCTTCAGCAACATCGGTTCGCAGAAGATTACGTTGCAGACGTGGTTTGACATCAACGGCGAGAACCGCCGCTTGGAGGATAGCTATGTGAACGTGCAGGTGGGCTCATCGATTCCCGCTCCCACGCTCTATTATGCTACTCAGGGCGGTAATATCATGGCGGTGAAACTGGTAGACCTCTCACAGCTGCCCCCTGGCACCAAGAATCTGCCGTTTGATATGGGCGTCAGCTCAGGCAATATGCCCACCACGCTGGTATTTGCCACCGAGAAGACGGTGACCGAGAGTGATGTCATTGAGCAGGACAACGTCTATATCCTGGACTGCGGCAAGCAGTATTACTACATCAACGATGAGGCCGGTAACCTGGGCGACGGCAAAATTACCGTCATGAGCGCCGACGGCTCGACAACCAATGTCATGGTGACCAACGTGGGCGGTCCCGCCTTCAACGACCCCTTCCAAGGCTGTACCGACGGCACTACGCTCTATTACACCGACCGCAACACAGGTATCCGCACCATGCCGCTGTCGGCACGTGGCGAGACCGAGCAGACCAACTTCAACAGCACCGCTGGCTATTATGTGGTCAACAACCAGTTGAGTTACTACGGACAGGGTATCGCCTATGGTGCTATCCACACGGGACTCTACCTCGACCGCACGGGTATGTTCTGGTGGGGCAAGAACTATTCGGGTAACGGTATCTACCGCTTCCGTCCGAGCGATATCGGCAAGACCGGTACTGGCGTGCCCATTCCTCATCCCATCGTGCTCGAGACCACCCAGCCGCGTGCTTTCACGCTTGACGAGGACCTGGGCTACCTGTATGTGTGGATGACCAAGGGCACCACGCCTGGTGTGGGCTTCACCCAGTATCAGATTCCTGCTGAGAATGCCACGGTGACCTATGACAAGTACGTTCACTTCATCACCATGGAGGCCGATCCCATCAACACGACCGATGCCGAGGGTGTTTACACCACGCAGTTTGCCGTAGATGCCCAGACGCATTACGTCTATTTCGGCTTCCGTGCCGCTACGACCGAGAAGACCTATACCACCGGCCTCTACTACTTCAATCCCGAGGACGGCAAGGTTTATAACTTCAACGGTAACAAGGACAGGATTCTGGGTGTGTGCATCAACCCGCGCCTGACCAACTTGTTCTAAGGACATAAAAGTGGAGACGCAAAATCTTGCGTCTCTACAAAACTCTGAGCTATGAAAAGAAATATATTCATAATGGCATTACTGGTGACATTTGTCGCCAGTTTTGTCATGGCAGCCGATATGCCGCCCAAACGGGAGCAGCGAGGCATCTGGATGACAGCCTACCTGAGCGATTGGCCCAGCGGCGCTATCACGTCTAGCAACACGCCCATCGTTCAGAATGCCTGCCGCAAGATGCTTGACACCATGCGCGTTAACCACATCAATGTGGTGTATTATCACGTCAGGGCGATGTGTGATGCAATGTATAACTCGGCATACGAACCCTGGTCCAGCTATGTGTCGGGTACGCGTGGTGTGGCTCCTGCCTTCGACCCGTTTGGATTTCTTGTCGAGGAGGCCCACAAGCGTGGCATTGAGGTCTATGCCTGGGTCAATCCTTACCGTTATGGCCACGGCTCGAACTTGTGGGGACAAAGCGAGCTGGATTACATCTACACTCATCCCGAGTGGTTGTTGACCACCAGCTATGAAACGGTGCTCAATCCCGGCATCCCCGAAGTGCGCCAGCGCGTGGTGGACGTTTGCAAGGATATCCTTGTGAAGTATGACGTGGATGGACTGGTGTTTGACGATTATTTCTATAATCAGGACAATCCGTCATTTTCGCTTGATGCCGACCTGTATAGTGCCTACAAGGCCTCGGGTGGTACGATGTCGCAGGGCGACTGGCGCCGTGAGAACGTCAACCAGATGGTCAAAGACGTGAACGACATGGTCAAATCGACCAAGCCGTGGGTGCGCTTTGGCATCGGGCCCGCCGGTGTAGCGTGCAGTTCCCAGGCGGTGGCCGACCAGTATGGTGTGGAGCCGAGTCCTGGTAGTGACTGGCAATACAACCAGATTTACAGCGACCCCATGGCATGGGTTACGCGCGGCACAATCGATTTCCTGGCACCGCAGGTATATTGGAAGACGACAGGTACCTTTACTGGCGTCACCCAATGGTGGGGCAAGATAGCCGCCCGTTTTAACCGTCATATCTTCATCAGCCAGTGGATTCCCGATGAAGAAGGCTGGACGCTGGCAGAGTTTGTCAAGCAGGGACACGTCATGCGCGAAGCGATGGCTGCCGGTGGCAATCCAGGTATGGTTTACTTCCGCTACGGCACGTGGCGCAACAAGAAGGAGGTGATTGACGGCAAAGTGCGTCAGTTGCGCACCTGGCTCAAGGACAGTCTTTATTCGACGATAGCGCTGAATCCCGCCCCGGCGTGGCTAAACCCCGATAGAACCTATACTACGGTAACCAATCTGACCTATAGTGACGGCACCTTGTCGTGGGACAGCATCCCCAATGTGCGTTATGTCGTTTATGCCATCCCCGATGGAGTGGAGGACAATGATTTCAATGCCCAAGCCAAGTATATCGATGGTGTGAGCTATTGGGCATCCTATACTTTGCCTGTCAAAAAGCGTGAGGGCTACCGTTATGCCGTATCGATTCTCGACCGCTGGGAGAATGAGTATGCTCCTGTGATGCCCGGTATAGTACCCACTCAGGCTGCGCAGCCCGTATTGCTTTATCCCGAGGACGGTGCCGAGGTGCCTGAACTCTCGTTCCTGCAATGGGCTGGCGAGACTTCGACCTATCTGGTGCAGGTTTATTCCGACGAGCAGATGCAGTCGCTCGTGGCGCAGGTCGAGGTGGACTCGATGAGTTGCCCCTTGCCCAAGATTCCTTGCCTGACCAGCGGCACCTATTGGTGGCGTGTAGTGGCTCGTGGCCTCAATCAATGGGACCATGCGAGTGAACCGCGCAGTTTCACGCTGGGTGAGATGCGCATCACCTCGCCTGCCGCGGCTGCGACAGACGTTTCCTTGTCGCCTACCATCACTTGGACGGCTGGCGCTCCAGGAACGTCTTATCTGTTGGAATTGTCGTCCAATGAGCGGATGACCACCCCCGACACCATCCGTGTCAATAACCCGCAATGGACCGTTCCCAAGTACCGCTTGGGGGGCGCAACGACCTATTATGCCCGCGTAACAGCGACCTATGGTGAAGCCACCGTGGTGACCCCTGTCTCGTCGTTCACTACTGTCGAGGTCATACCTCCTGTTCCCGCTTATGTCTTCCCGACCGAGAGCGATACAGTGCTTTATTCCTTTGATGCAGTGCGCTTTGAGAAGGAGGAAGGCGCAGCGTCGTTAAGGGTGCAAATCAGCAACTCTACGACCTTCCCCACGCGCTCAACCTATAACGGCACGCTCGACAATGGCACATTTGAGACACCTCAGTTGGGAACCATCAAGGGCGCTGGCAAACTGACCGATGGCAAGACCTATTATGTGCGTGCCCGCTATGCTTACCGTACCCTTGATGGGGGCACTACATTGCAGTATACCGACTATTGCGACATCCGCTCGTTTATCTATCATGAGGCTGTCCCGGGCGATGTGAACGGTGATGGCGAGGTAGGCATTGGCGACGTGAACAGCATTATCAGCGTGATTCTTGGTTATCAGGTCCCTGCCGCCGTTTCCCGCTGCGCTGACGTGAACGGTGACGGAGAAGTGACGATTGGCGATATCAACATGGTAATCAGGATGATACTGGGCTCCAACTGATATGGTTGGATGCCCAGCGCATCGGCTGCGGTTGCCATGGATTCTAATGTGGTTTTTTGTTGAAAAGAATAGGTTTATCTGCCTGCGCTATATCAAAATCAAATAATATCTGCTTTTGTATGCGTCTTGCACAATTTTTTGATTAATTTTGCAGACGTATGAAACGGTTGTTTTTGTTTTTGGCGGCATTGCTGACGATGAGTACCGCCTTCTCACGTCTGCCCAATTATCCGCCAGATTACGTTTATGTGAAAATCGACTCGACTAATCTGCCCATTGTGTGGATTAATGTCGGGGGCGCTACTATTAGCCGTACTGACCGCATCACGGCGACGATGAAGGTCATTTACAACGGGGAAGGCCGACTCAACTATGCCGATACAGTCGCCCATCCAGGTCAGCATATCGACTATGAGGGATATGTTGCCCTGCGTTACCGTGGCGAATCGTCTTTTGACAACAGCCCCAAGAAACCTTATTCGTTCCGTCCCATCGACAAGCCGCTCGAGCAGGGTGGTGAGAAGAAGAAAGTGAGTCTGCTGGGCATGGGCAAGGACAACAACTGGGCATTGATTGCCCCCTATGCCGACAAAAGCATGCTGCGTGACCTGTTGGCGTATGAGATTTCCCGTCCGTGGATGGATTACACGCCACAGGGACGTTTCTGCGAACTATACCTTGATGGCACCTACTATGGTGTGTATGTCTTGTGTGAAGTCGTTTCTAAAGGCAAATACCGCCTTAATCTGGACGACCCTGGGGAAGAAGGTGACGAACTCACAGGCGGCTATCTGCTATCGGTCGAGCGCAATAACGAGCCATACTATCGGTCGAAGTATCGCCCGGTGATGAGCTATGGCAAGGAAATAACCAACCGTTCCATCTATTTCCAGTATAAGTCGCCAGACTATGATGAAATAACCCCTGCCCAGATGCAGTATATCCAGCATCGCATCGACTTGATGGAGGATGCACTGGCTTCCAATGACTTTGCCGATCCCGACGTGGGTTATCGCAGGTATCTCGACGTGATGTCATTCGTTGACTATCAGATTGCCCAGGAGTTTGCCCACAATGTTGATGCTTACCGCTTGAGCGGTAAGTTTTACAAGCAACGTGACAGCAGGGACTCGTTGTTCAAGATGGTGGTGTGGGACATGAATCTGGCATACGGCAACGCCAATTACTATAATGGCTGGAGAACTGATTTATGGACCTATGAGGCCAATGACATCATGTATCCCAGGAACGAAAGTTTCCTGATTCCTTTTTGGTGGTACAAACTCAACAGCGATTCGACCTATACCAAGCTGCTCAAGCATCGCTGGGCACAATATCGTCGCAAAAATCTGCAGGAGGACGCTCTGATGGCAGTGGTGGACTCATTGGCTGGTGTACTGACCGCCGAAGGCGCCGTGGCACGCAATACCAGGGCATGGCCCCGCTGGGGTACCTACGTCTGGCCCAATTATTTCGTTGCCAATAGTTTCGAGGAAGAGATTGATTTCATTAAGCAATGGCTCCACAATCGATTGGAGTGGATGGACGAACAGTTGGAGTTTGACCCGTCGGCTCCAGCCGTTATTCCCGGCGACGTGAATGACGACGGCGAGGTGACAGTGGGTGACATCAATGCCATTATCCGGGTAATATTGGGTGCTGGTGCAGATGACGGTCTCCTTGAACGTGCCGATGTCAATGGTGATGGCGAAATCACCGTGGGTGACATCAATGCGGTAATCAAGATTATTCTAGGCGGTTGAACCAGCGTTGTTGCCATATATGGCTAGATGCCAAAATGGTAGAAACTGGGCGGAATGGGGCGCATGTTGTAGGTCGATGCCATTGACTCGCAATAGGCTCCTGCCGAACGGATGGCAACGAGGTCGCCGCGTCGTGTCAAGGGCATGACATGGTCATGGACGAACACATCGCTGGACTCGCACACGGGTCCCACAACATCATATTTTTCCGTTTTCTGCTCCCGTGAAGTGATATTCTGGACTTCATGGTAGGCATTGTACAGGGCTGGTCTGATGAGGTCGTTCATGCCGGCATCAAGGATGACAAACTGCTTGTTGCGGTTTTCCTTGACGTATACTACCCTTGAAATCAACGAGCCACAGCTGGCGACAATGGCACGGCCCAGTTCAAAATGCAGTTCCTGGTACGGTCTGAGGTGCAAATTTTCCTTGAAAATGTTAAAATATGTTTCTAATTCGGGGAGAGGATGCTCGTCAGGATGATGGTAATCGATGCCCAGACCTCCGCCCACGTTGATGATTTCAAAGTGTATCCCTCGTTGCTCGTACTCGTCAATCAGACGGTTTACAGTTTCACATAACATGGAATAAGGCTGCATGTCGGTGATTTGGGAACCGATGTGGAAATGCAGCCCACTCAAGTGGAGATGAGGCAGATTTAGCGTCTGTTCAATCACCTGGTCCAGTATGTCAATGTTGATACCGAATTTGTTATCGGCAGTGCCAGTAGTGACATAATGGTGGGTGTGGGCGTCGATATCAGGGTTGACTCTGATGGCTATGCGGGCTGTCTTCTCCATCTCACCGGCAATTTCGTTGATGACTTCCAACTCAGGTACAGATTCTACATTAAAGCAACCGATGCCGTACTCGAGTCCCGTCCTGATTTCCCAATCGGTTTTTCCCACTCCCGAGAAATTCATGTTAGCGGGAGCAAAACCCGCCTTGGCAGCAGCATTGATTTCGCCTCCACTCACCAGGTCGGCACCAATGCCATACTTGGCGATTTCGCTGATAATCTGTGGATTGCCGTTTGCCTTAATGGCGTAGTGGACCTTGAAACGACGGTCGGCTGTCAACTGTTTGATGGTTTCGAGCGTCTTGCGCAGCAATTCCATGTCATAAAAATAGAACGGCGTGCGCATCTGCTTAGCCGCATCAACGGCGGGCCGAAGATAATTGAATTTAGGCATGATATTTTGGTCTCGTTCCATGTTGTTTCTAAATCGTGACAAAGATAATCAATGTATCTGAACTGTTATCTCGATTTTATGAATTGTAAACATAAATTTATGATTTTTTAGAAAATAAATATTTCAATGTGTTTTGTGTGTAATTAATTTTTTTGTTACTTTGCTAACTTAATATGTGCATATCCAATTCAATAAACATAACAACTTAAAAACCAATTATTTATGAAAAAATTTCTACTTTCAGCTTTGTTAGCGGTATCGACAGTTGCCAGTTTATGGGCTGTGACCGATGGCGTGAAGTATGACCGAGTGAATGGAATCGGCATCAAGAACGTGTGGATTCAAGACCGTGTTCACACGCCCAATGAGTGGGGCAACCAGCCTTACTGCAACACCAATGCACGCACCGCGGTGTTGAGCGACGGCTATATCTACATTGCCCGTTCCAATGCCAATACCATCATTCAAGGTACCGACACCCTCACCCAGAGCGTTGTTTATAAAGTGAATGCGGCAAACGGTGAGTTGGTGAAGGAATTACCCCTCACACTCGACGGTGCAATTTACGGTGGTGCTACGCTGAGTGCCAATACTGTGGGCGTGGACAATTTTGGCCATCTGTACATCTCCCCCTTCAGCAGTATCGTGTCAACACAGCACACAATCTATATGCTGGATGGTGATACCGGCGAACTTACATGGATTGCCGACCTCGATAAGGCTGACGCCGTGCAGCGTCTCGACTATGTGGATGTTATGGGTGATATCACCCGTGAGGAGGCCGAGTGTAACATCATGAGTGTTGGTGCCAGCTCGGAATACATCTACCGCTGGCATGCCGACCAGGGTGGCGATTTTGAGGGAGGCTTTGATGGCGATCCCTATCTCGCTATTCTTGAGTTCTTCCCCGAAACGGTGACCCAGTGGGGCTACGCTCCCGTTGCCAAGATGGTGCTGAATGCCGAAGATGACTTCAGTGGTGAACTCTTCTATATCGACGGCTTTACTACCTCGCCTATTCTCTATGACCTGACGGGAACGATGGTGGACAACTTCGAGGAGGTTGACCCTGCATTCTGGCCCATGGATGTCGGTGCCAACGGTGTTTGCGAATTCACGCTCGACGGCCGCAACTTTATCGTCTATGTAGCTGCTCAATACACTGGCGTTGACGAGGCTACCATGATTAACAAGGCTTGCCAGGTTTACATCTGCGAGTTGGGCGAGGGTATGACGCTTGCCGGCATGCAGCGTTACTGGATGGTTCCCGATGCACTGGGTGCCATGAGTGACGGTGGTACGCGCGTTCAGAGCATGAACGTGGTTTATGGTACCGATGATGAGGGCAATGAGGAGGTAACCCTGTTCTTCTTCAAGAACTACAACGGTATGGCTGTTTACAAGATTGGTCCTAACGTCTATAGTGACGAACCCGGACCGCAGCCTGTTGTGCCTGGTGACGTGAACGGTGACGGTGAGGTCGGTATTGCCGATGTCAACTATGTGATCAACATGATTATCAAGGGCGACACCAACCTGGCTGGTGACGTGAACGGTGATGGTGAGATTGGTATCGCCGATGTGAATGCCATCATCACGATGATTTTGAATCAATAAGCCACCGCTAGGTGAATCCTCACCAGCAGAGTTAAATTCCGCGGATTGTACGGAGTGTCAACCACGTCCGCGACAATCCGCGGTTTTCTTTCCCATGCGGGATATCCCATCCCGATGATTACTCAAGATTCAACAGCCAATTATTTAACAATCAATAAAACCTTCAAGCAATGAAAAAAATATTACTTCTTTTTGCCGTTACCTTGTGCGCAGCATTGTCTGCTATGGCAGTGACCGACGGGCAAACTTATCCCGAGGTGAACGGCATCAAAATCGTGAATAAGTGGATTTTTGACCGTGTACACAGTGGTACTGCTTATACCAGCAATGCCATCTGCAACCAGCGTGCCCGCACAGCAACAATGGACCAGGGCATCATCTATGTGTCACGCAGTGAGGAGCTTGCTGCCATCGTGGGCAACGATACCATATCCCAATCGGTGATTCACCGTTTCTCGGCAGTTGACGGCAGTCCGCTCGAGGACCTGCCCCTGTACCTCGACGGCGCTCCTTATGGCCGTTTCCTGGGTGTGGCAAGCATCGGCAAGGATAGTTTCCATCACATCTGGGTGGCTCCCATGACGAGCAACATGCAGCAGTATGTGCCTGTCTATATGGTAGATACCGAGACTGGCGAACTCACCTTGGTTGTCGAGTTGGACAAGGGCGATGCTCCCCAGCGCACCGACTACCTCGATGTCATCGGTGACCTCACCCGTGAGCAAGCCGAGTGCAATATCATGACCGTGTCGGGCTCTACCGCCGACCCCGGTTTCCCCACGTTGTATCGCATGCATGCTGACCAGGGTGGTGATTGGGAAGGCGGCTTTGACGGTGACCCCTATATGGACGTCATCAATTTCTATCCCGAAACCAAGACTGGTTTCTCGCTGGCTCCCGTCATCAAGATGATTGATGGCCCTGACGAGGATTCGCGCTATAGCGGCGAGATGTTCTACATCGACTGCTTTGACACGGCACCTGTGATTTACGACTATTCGGGCTCGGTGATTGACACATTTGAGGAGACTGACCCTGCCTTGTGGCCCCAGGCAACCCCCAACGGATGTATGGAGTTTGAATTGGAAGGCCGCCACTTCCTGGTCTATGTAAATGCCGACATGAACGGCAATGGCCACGGATGCCAAGCCAACATCTGCGAGTTGGGCGAGGGACAGTCGCTTGGCGGTATGACCAAGTACTGGAAAATCCCCGCCGACAGTCTTGGCAAGTTCAATGACAGCGGTCTGCGTGTACACTGCTTCGCCGTTGAGTATGGCGTTGACAAGGATGGCTTCGAAGAGGTTACCTTGCTCACTTTCAAGGCTTTTAACGGTATGGCTGTATATAAGATTGGTAGGAATGTCGATGCCGGCGCTGAGCCTCAGCCTGGGCTGAAGGGTGATGTGAACGGCGACGGCGAGGTGAGCATTGCCGATGTCAATTACGTTATTAACCTGATTGTCACGGGCAACAACAACCTGGCTGGTGACGTGAATGGTGACGGTGAGGTAAGTATCGCCGACGTGAATGCGGTCATCGAGATTATATTAAGGGGATGAAACGGACTGCTATTCTGCTCCCGCTAGTCTTCGCATTGCTGGGCACTGTTGCGACCAGCGCGCGTGACCAGTGGGTGATTGGAGATAAGGCTTACGACGTGGACACGCTTGTGTTCCCCCATCTGGTGGGACCGGGCGTGACCGCCGCTAAGTTTGACATCCCCGCTCTGCCGCTCAAGGTGAGTGTCACCGAGATGGACTTGACCAATCCATACATCGTGATGGAGACCTGCCTGGGCGGCGAGAAATCGGTTGCGTGTGAGACGCCCGTCAATATGGCGATACGCAACACAAGGCCTGGTCACGAAGTGGTGGCTGCCGTCAATGGTGACTTTTTCATGACCTCGCCCACCAACGAGGTGGGCCTGCCCTTGAGTGGTCAGGTGCGCAACGATGAGTTGGTGCTCAGTGGCCATAATCGTGCATGCCTTGCACTCGACGAGAACAACCATCCCTATATTGACCGTTTGACATTCTCGGGACGGGTAACGTCTGGCAGTCACTCGTTTGCGTTGAATCTGGTGAACCGCATGCGCTATGCCTACGAGAACATCGCCGCCAACCAGTCGTTCCTGTTCACCCGCAGCTACGGCCCGGTGACCTACGATGCATCTACCTCGGGTAAAATGGTACTGCTGCGTCCTGCCGAGGGTGATTTCCGCTGGCTTGCCAATGGCGTGGAGCATTGTGTCATTGAGGACATCTTTGATGCCCAGGGTTCAAGAACCATCCCTGACGGCAAGGCTATCCTGTGGCTCAAGGGTACCTACGCCAATCAGGTCGATTGGATGAACGTGGGCGATGTGCTGGAAATCAGTTTCAGCTTCAAGCTCAACAATGGCCCTCAGGATGTGAACATCCGTCAGCTCATCGGTGGCAGCAACCACATCATCATGCAGAATGGCCAGTTCATGGAGGACTGGGCAGAGCGCCATCCCCGCACCGCCATCGGATTTAATGCCGACAGCACACGCCTCTACTTCGTTGTCGTCGATGGACGACACTTGACGTCGGTGGGTGTCACCCTGCTTGAGATGAAAGGCATTTTTGACGCTCTGGGCGCTGTCACTGCCGTGAACCTCGACGGTGGCGGCTCGTCGTGCATGGTGGTCAACGACGAGGTGCTGAACCACCCCAGCGACGGTCCCGTTCGCGCGGTGGGTAACGGATGCTTGCTTGTGTCGTTGGCTCCTGAGGATGATGAAATCGGCATCATCAGTTTTGAACCGCGGTGCTATAATCTGTCGATTTCGGCAACCACGGCATTTGATGTGTGGGGGTACAATCAGTACGGCGTGCTCAAGACGCGCGATTTGCAGGGTTGCACCTTCTCGTGCGACCCCCAAGTGGGCTCCTTCGACGAGGCAGGCTCATTCCATGCCGTTTCTGAGCCCGCATCGGGTAACCTGTATGTGACTTACAATGGCATTACCGCTTCGCAGCCTGTCACCATCATGGAAGCGCAGTGGCAACTGGTGAGCGACAGTGTGGTCATCGACAGTTTTCATCCTTATGCTATCAACATCAACGGCATCAGTGGCTACGGATTGGATAAGGTGGACCCTTCGGTAGTGGCGTGGACTTCATCCGATGAGGAGGTCTGCGCTGTAGATTCTCGAGGCATCGTCACTGCTGTTGCCGATGGCCAGACCTTTGTCGGCTCTAGCCATCCTTTGCTTGCCGACTCGCTGCTGGTGCGCGTTGAAAACCCCAAGGGTCGCGTGACCACTGTCGAGAATGCCCCCATTGACCCTGAAACGTGGCAGGTGGCACAGAGCGGTGGCAAGGATAGGGTCATTACAGCCCTTGACCATGGCATGAAGATTGATTTCACTGGAGCAAGCTCCCGCAACCCGTATATCAAGATTTCCAAGGCGGTACAGATGTGGGGCATCCCCGACACGTTGCGTTTGCGACTCGTGCCTGGTGACCTGCAGATTAAACTGGTGAAGATGCTTGTCGAGACGGCTTACGGTGAACGTGTTACCGTGGAGTATCCCGTCGAAACCTCAGAGGGTGAAATCACCATCGATGCGCCAGTGAGCGATGTGTGCGATGCTGCCGATTTGGGCAATTTCCCGTTGCATCTGGTGTATTACTATATCACCTATAACGCAGTAACGACAGGCGGGCAATACAGCCTCGGGGTTCCCGGTATGGAACTGGTCTATGACAGTATGCCGGCAGATGAAGTGCTCGTGGGTGATGTGAACGGTGACGGCGAAATCTCCATCGCCGATGTCAATGTCATTATTCAGGCTATTTTGACGGACGTTTTTTTACCTGCCGCCGACGTGAATCATGACAATGAAATCACCGTTGCCGACATCAATACCGTCATCCGCATCATCCTTGCTTGAGGTGGAATCTGTGGGCTGTTTTCCTGATGATGTGAATGTGCCCATGATTCTGATACAAGTTAAATAAATACCATTAACACAGCAAATAGACTATAAACAGATGAAACGTGAGGAATTTATGGTAGAAGTGTGTGCCAACGGGGTGGAATCCTGCTTGGCGGCACAAGAAGGGGGAGCCGACCGCGTAGAACTCTGCGCCGGTATCCCCGAGGGCGGCACGACGCCCAGTTATGGCGAAATGAAGGTGGCTCGCCGTGTGTTGACCACGACACGCCTGCATGTGATTATCCGTCCACGTGGCGGTGATTTCCTATATTCCGACCTGGAAGTGGAACGCATGGCGGCAGACATTGCCGTGTGCCGTGACCTGGGTGTGGACGGTGTGGTGTTCGGTTGCTTGAATGCTGATGGCACCCTCGATATGGAAAAGAACCGCTACCTGATGGAGTGCAGCCATGGTATGAGTGTGACGCTGCATCGCGCCTTTGACCGTGCCGCCGACCCTGTCCAGGCCTTAGAAGATGCCATTTCGCTGGGTTTTAACCGCATCTTGACATCGGGCCAGCAGCCTAAGGCCATCCAGGGCGTGGAATTGTTGGCTCGACTTAACCGCCAGGCGGCAGGTCGCATCATTCTCATGGCTGGCAGTGGCGTGACCGAGCAAAACATCCGTGAAATTCATGAGCAGACGGGCTTGCACGAGTTCCATTTCTCGGGCCGTGAGTCCTTTGCTAGCGCTATGCAATACGTTAACCCCAACCTCTATATGGGACGTCCGGGCGCCAACGAGGCCGCCCTTGACTATACCACTGCCCGGCGCGTTGCCGCCACGATTGCCCAGTTACTTGACTGATAACAGGTTGAGGGCGGTAGGGATGGCATCGTCGGGGGTTACCCAGGTGATGGACGGGTCTCGGCGGTACCAGGTGAGTTGTTTTTTGGCATACACGCGCGTGTTTTTCTTCATCCTCTCGATGGCGGTGTTGCGGTCCATCGTGCCGTCAAAGATGGCGAACATTTCCTTCATGCCCACGGTATTCAGCGAGTTGAGGTGACGCAGGTGATACACTGAGCGCGCCTCTTGTTCCAAGCCTGCTTCAATCATGCGGTCCACGCGCCGGTTGATGCGGCCAAACAACTGGTCGCGCTCGATGTTGAGCGCCAGTTTGATGATGTTGAAGTCGCGCTGCTTGGTGGTACCGGTGCGCAGGGTGGAGTAGGGCACGCCCGCCTGACGGCAGATTTCCACGCCGTGGCACACGCGGCTGGTGTTCTTGCGGTCGATTGTCGCGGCATATTGCGGGTCCAGCAGTTCCAATTCTGCAACAAGACTTTCCAGCCCCTCTTTGTGCAGTTTCTCCTTGACGGCAGCGCGTATCTCGGGGCTGATGTCGGGCAACGAGTCGATGCCACGGCACACGGCATCCACATACAGCATCGAGCCTCCACACATCACGGCATAATCGCCCTGTTGCCACAACGACGGCAACAAGGCCATTACGTCGGTCTCAAACTGAGCCGCACTGTAGCTCTCTTCCAATTCCTTGAACGCTAAGAAATGGTGCCGCACTGCTGCCAGTTCCTCGGGCGTGGGAGCGGCGGTACAGATAGGGATGCCACGGTAAATCTGTCGAGAATCGGCGTTGATAATGTCACATTGCAGATGCTGCGCCAATTTGATGGCTGCAGCAGTCTTGCCCACTCCCGTGGGACCCGTGATGACAATCAATGTCTTGGACATCTTTTAGTCGTTAGTCTTTCTTTTTCTCGTTGCGGTAGTTGGCGATAAATGATGAGGTCATGGCCATGGGCTTCTTTTGGTCAGTGATCTCTTTCTTCTTAGTTTTGTGCAGAGGGTTGGGCTGGTGGAGCACAAATTCACAGTAGTAGCTGATGATGAGTGTGGTCAGTGGCAAACCGATAATCAGTCCGATGAAGCCCATCACATAGACCCATAGTGACAGCGACAGGAAGATGATGGCGGGATTCAGACCCATCTGATTCTTCATGATGGTGGGGATGAGCACCATGTCCTGGATGACTTGGCAGATGATGTAGGCAAGGATGACCCAGCCGAACATCACCCAGAAACTGCCGCCTGTTGCCGCAGTTGCCACCAGGCACAGGAAAGCGGCAATGGGGATGGAAATCAGCTGCAGATATGGTACCATGTTCAATATTCCCACGAACAGGCCGAAGGCAATCGCCATGGGCAAGCCGATGATGTAGAACTCGATGGCGAAAATCACGCCGACAAAAAACGATACGGCAGCCTGTCCGCGGAAGTAACGGCTCATCGTCTCGGCAACGTCACCAAAGATGCGTAATGACATGCGGCGGTATTTGGCAGGTATGGCTCCCTTGAAGGCATGTGAGAGCTTGTTGAAGTCTAGCAGGATAAAGAACATGTAGAGTAGCACGATGAACCATGACACGATATTGAAAATCACGCTCATGGTACCACCAACCACCGACCATGCCCCCGAAACAGCCTTATTGATGAGGTCCATCCACTGCTGTTTGGAGAAAATCTCGTTGATTTTCTCGATGTCGATATAGCGCTGGATGAAGTCGTTGACTTCGGCAGGAATGTAGGGAACCCTCAGCGACGACTTGGCATACGCCGCCAGTTGCTTGGACATCGCCCCGAACTCGTCAACCAGATAGGGAATGACCAACCAGCACAGCCCAGTAATCACGGCGACCACGATAACCAGCGCCAGCACAACGGCAATGCCACGTGCCTTGATGTGCATCTTGCGTTGCAGCCACTCGACCAGAGGCTCGATGATATAGGCGAGGATGAACCCCACGACAAACGGCATCAGCACGGGACTCAGGTAGTTGATGAGCCACACGCCGATACCCACGCTGATGAGTGTGAGTACCATCCTCACCACGCGGTCAAAATCATATTTTTTCTGTTCTGTCATTTTCTGTTCTTAGCCGATTAAGGTCTGTATAGGCTTTAAACTTTTTTAGGAGTTCAAGGGAGGTTGATGTCTACTTCGACGGGGCAGTGGTCGCTCCCGTAAATCTCGGTGTGGATTTTAGCTGTTTCCAGCTTCTCCTGCAGGCGGTTGCTCACCAGGAAATAGTCGATGCGCCAGCCCGCGTTCTTCTCGCGTGCCTTGAAACGGTAGCTCCACCACGAGTAGACATCGGTCACGTCGGGGTTGAAGAAGCGCCAAGTGTCGGTGAAACCCGAGTCGAGCAACACGGTCATTTTCTCTCGCTCTTCGTCGGTAAAACCGGCGTTCTTGCGGTTAGTCTTGGGATTCTTGAGGTCTATCTCCTGGTGTGCCACGTTAAGGTCACCGCACACGATGACGGGTTTCTTCTTGTCCAGCTCCAGCAGGTAGGCGCGGAAGGCATCCTCCCACGTCATGCGGTAGTCCAAGCGACGCAGGCCGTCCTGGCTGTTGGGCGTGTAGCAGGTCACAAGGTAGAAATCAGGCATCTCCAGGGTGATGACGCGGCCCTCTTGGTCGTGCTCCTCTATACCAATGCCGTAACTCACGCTCATTGGCTCATGGCGGCTGTAAATCGCTGTACCTGAGTAGCCTTTCTTCTCGGCATAGTTCCAGTAGGAGCGGTACCCCTCAAATTCCAGGTCCAGTTGGCCCGCTTGCATCTTGGTTTCCTGCAGGCAGAAGAAATCGGCGTCCAGTTCCTTGAAGATGTCTCCGAAGCCTTTACCCACCACGGCTCTCAAGCCGTTCACGTTCCACGAAATGAATCTCATTGCAGTATGAAGATAAATTTATGTTCTGAATTGTCGTTTTGATGAATCATACGAGATGCCGGCTCTGCCCAACTCGTTCAATAGTGCAATCATGTCGATGTTTGCACTGATGCACAAGGTTTTCAGGTCCATGTTATTGGCCTTGAGCATCATGTTCACATATTGTGACTTCATGTAAGGATCTTGTGGCTGATTCATAATGATTGTGTCTTTAATATGTTAATCAAGTTGCAAATATAGTGCAAATCTTGGCTCAATCACTACATTGGATGATAAAAAACAGTAATTTTGCACACGATGAATGAAAAATTCCATCTTCTTGATGTAGAGGCGGCTTCGGTCGAGTTGCCGCGGCAATTCACTTGCCCCTACTGCTATGAGCCGCATCCCTTGGCGCTGATGGCAGTGGAGCAAGTGCAGCGATATGTCGCTTCCCGCACCGACTGGGCTGACGAACTGGACGCCGGCAAGATGCTGGGTGTGCTTGTCGCTAAGGATGATGCCGGGCGTCTGGGCTATCTAGCGGCTTTTTCGGGCAATCTGGCTGGTAGTGTCAGACATAGTTACTTTGTGCCTCCAGTTTATGACCTGCTGGACCCTCATGGCGAGTTCAAGCGGGGTGAGGCACAAATCACTGCCATCAACCATGAGGTGGAACGCTTGGAACAGTCCCAAGAACTGCAGACACTCGTGCAGAGCCTGGCAAAGCAAAATCAGGCAAAGCATGATGAAATCGGCCTTTTCAAGGAAGTGATGGCACAGCACAAACAAGAACGTGATGCCCGTCGCCGTGACGGAAACTTGACCGCCGATGAGCAGGAAGCGCTCTTGAACCAAAGCCGATTTGAGAAAGCCGAATTGAAGCGCATTCGTCAGCGCCATGAGGAAGAACTAAAGCGGATTATCGGTGAAATCGCAGTTTTCCGTCACCATATCAACGTCTTGAAATCACGTCGCAAGCAGATGAGCGAGGCATTGCAGGAGCGCATTTTCCGCCTCTTTGTGGTGAGCAATGCCCGAGGTGAGCGCCAGGATTTGGTCGAGGTGTTCAAACCGTTGGGCACGTTGCCGCCTGCTGGGGCAGGGGAGTGCTGTGCGCCGCGTCTGCTCAATTACGCTTACAACAACGGCTTGTCCCCCGTGTGCATGGCAGAATTCTGGTGGGGGCGTTCGCCTGTGGGTGAGGTGCGTCATCACGGCCATTTCTATCCTGCCTGCCGCAGCAAGTGCAAACCCATTCTGGACTTCATGCTGCAAGGGCTTGACGTCGAGGCAAATCCGTTAGGGCAGCCGATGGCTGATGAAACGCTCGATGTCGTCTATGACGACCAGTGGCTCACTGTACTCAATAAACCCACGGGAATGCTTACCGTTCCTGGTAAACTGTTAGAGGATAGCCTGTTGAGCCGTTTTTTGGAAGCTCACCCCGAAGCCTTCGGTCCTGTAGTGGTGCATCGGCTCGATCAGGAAACCTCCGGCCTGGTGCTGTTCGCTAAGGATAAGGCGACGCACAAGGCGCTGCAGCAGCAGTTCGAAAACCACGCGATAAGGAAACGCTACATTGCCCTGCTCGACGGCATCGTGCCGCATGATGAAGGAGAGATTGCCCTGCCGTTGATTCCTGATATTGACGACCGTCCCCGCCAGCGGGTGGACCGTGAACTAGGCAAGCTGGCGGTGACGCGTTACCGCGTGCTGGAACGTAGCGAAGGCCGCACACGCGTGGAAATGGAGCCGCTCACCGGTCGCACCCATCAGCTGCGCGTCCATGCCTCCCATCCGCAAGGCTTGAATTGCCCTATCGTGGGCGACCGCCTCTATGGCAGGGCAGCATCCCGCTTGATGCTGCATGCCAGCAGGTTGACACTGATTCATCCTGCCACCGGCCGTGTGCTCACACTCGACTGCCTACCTCAATTCTGACCTGTAGGGTTCCAAAAATGAAAATATTTACATTTTTTTTGAATTTTGCTCGTTTTAGTCAAAAAGACTGAAACAAGACCGCCAGTTTACAAAAATAAATTAAAACATTTTGAAGTTTGCATTCTCAACTCTATATTTGCGGCAACAAACGCGGGTTACTCCCACTTTTAAAACTCATTTGTTAATGATTTAAGGCCTATGCTCAAACTATTACGCTTAGGATTATTGGTATTGTTGACGTTGACCGCAGCGTTGCCCATGGTAGCGCAGGTGCGTCATGTCACTACCGTCAACCCCATGACCAAGCAGTCCCATATCGAGGTTTATGAGTTTGACTATGTGGACATCCAGCCACAGTTCCCCGGTGGCGAGCGGGGGCTTATCAATTTCATCAACAAGACCCGCGAATATCCCTATCATGCTTACAAAAACCGCATCCAGGGTCGCGTGCTGTGCAGTTTCATCGTTGGCACCGACGGGCGTGTGAGCGATGTGCGTGTCATCCGCAGCGCTGGTGACGAGAGCCTGAACAGGGAAGCCATTCGCGTCATTTCCAAGATGCCCAAGTGGAGTGTCGGCAAGGTGGCCGACCATGCCGTTCCCGTCCGCGTTGTACTCCCCATCGCTTTCAGGCTGTAAAGTCCTTGCCAGCATGGGCACAGCAACCCGATCAGTACAAAAGATTTCATCATGAATATGATGGAATTTTTTTGTTTATGCCCCAGCCGTTACTTCACTTGATTGTATAGGCGCAAGGCTTTGCTTCCCTCAACGGGTTATTTCAATCATCGGTGTGCAAAAATTTGAAACATGACCGTTATTTGTAGCTGTTTGTAAGCCTGTTGTGTGAAATGGTAGCGTTTTTTTTGGTTTTACGAATAATTGTATTACTTTTGTCACACCATATCATTAATATAAATACGAGTAACTGATATTTCCTTAACACTATAACTTGTGTGCAATTATGAAGAAAACTTTATTTCTTGCCGCTCTTTTGTTAGCGGCAGTGCAGGCATTGGCAGGCAATGTCGATATTAAGACTGCCCAGTCCAAAGCCAGTGATTTCCTGTCCCGCAAGGCCGTGAATGGTCGGCTGATGTCCTCAACACCTGTTGTCAAGTGGGTTCATGAGGAGAAGAACTCTGATAATGCCGCCATGACGGCTTATTATGTGGTCAATACCGACAAGGGCTTTGTCGTTGTTGCCGGTGATGACCGTGCCAAGGATATTTTGGCCTATGGCGAAACATTGAACGACATGAACAACCTGCCCGAGAACATGAAGTTCTGGCTGGGTTGTTACAGGGAACAGATGGAGTATCTTCAGGCTCGCCCTGGAATGGTGGTCGAGAAACCCTCACTGAACGGCAACCGTGGCGAAAGCGTCGAGCCGATGCTTGAAGCCAAATGGGACCAGGGTTATCCCTACTATAACCAGTGCCCCATGGACGGTGACCGTCGCGGTTTGACCGGTTGCGCCACCACTTCGCTGGCCCAAATCTTTTACAAGTGGCAGTATCCCACCCAGCCCACGCCCGAGGTTCCTGGTTACACGACGCGCACCCGTCACTTTGTGCTTCCCCCTCTGCCTTCAATCACCTTTGACTGGGCCAACATGTTGCCTGTGTACAATTTCAGCGCTAACGATGTCCAGAGAAATGCTGTGGCATGGCTCATGCGCTACATTGGCCAGGCCGAGGAAATGGATTACACCAACGAGGGCAGCGAAGCCTGGGAGGACGATATCCTCAGAGCTTGCCACCTGTTTGGCTATGTGGATGCCCGTGTAGAGTATAAGGCTACGCTTAATTTTGATACCAATGGTGAGAACATGCTCATCAATGACGCTGACTGGAGTGTGATGCTCCAGGAAGAGCTGGCTGCCGGCCGCCCCGTGGTTTATTGCGCTTACAGCTATAGCAGTGCCTATAACTCATTTTATGGCCACGCCTTCAATGTCGATGGCTATGATGCAACCAGTGGCTTGTACTCTATCAACTGGGGTTGGAGTGGAACAGGTAACGGCTATTTCGCCCTGCGTGCATTCAACAATCAGGGTTATAGCTACAGCCTGGGTGAGCTGATGGTCTTGGGCATTGAGCCGCCTGCTCCCATCGAAGCTTACGACCCCGTGATGCAACCTGCCAACGAGAACTACATCACCTTGACTTCGTTCCGTGCCGACTGGACCGACGAGACACCTGCCGAGAACGTCGCCAGCTACACCCTTGAGGTGAACACCGACGACGGCAGTGAGCCTGGCGTCTATGAGCTGGTATTCAGCGAGAGCTTCCCTTATGCTAGCTCTAATTCGTCAACACCAATCAATAAGATGAGTAGCGTCGCCTCAAATGCGGGCTGGACGTGCAGCAATGCCTACGAGGCTCGCGGTGGCGTCCGTCTGGGTGGCGGCGGCAATGTCGGTACTATCACCACGCCTGCACTTGACATGACGCAGAGTGGCGGCAAAATGACTGTCAAGCTCACCATGAGACCCTACTTGGATGCCGACTCCGATATACCTGTTACTGTCTCGTGTGGTAACAGCATGCAAAGTGTGGTCGTCAGTGCCGAGCAGATATATACCTTTGTCCTGAAATGTGAGGCCGATGACAGCCAGCAGGTGACCATCACTGGTGGCGATGGCTCCAATACCAAGCGTGTGGTTGTTACCCAGGTGGACATCTACAGCGCTACGAGCGATGCATCCAAGATGATGCTCACCCTGCCCGCTAAGACTGATGATGTTGACGAACTCGTTTTCACGGACATCACCAACAAGTTCTACAACGTGACGGGTCTGACCGAGGGCGGCACTTATACCTATCGTGTTAGGGCCCACTATGTGAACGGTACCCAGAGCGCTTGGAGTAACGTCGAGACTGTAACGCTCGCTGGCAGCGCTGTCGTAATCGGCGACGTGGATGGTGATGGTGCGGTGCGTATCGCCGACGTGACTGCCCTGATTGACTTCATGTTGACAGGCGCTGAAATCAATCAGGATAATGCTGATATCAATGGTGACACCAACATTAGCATCGCTGATGTGACGGCACTGATTGATATCCTGCTGTACGCTAATTGAGAAATGTGATTGAGCAAATCGTTTATATTAACCTTTAATATTTTTTTACATGAAGAAGATTTTGTTACTTGCTGCACTGGTGGTTGCATCGTTGCAACTCACAGCAGCCAATGTTGATTTGGCAACTGCTCAGCAGAGTGCCCAGCGCTTCCTGATGAGCCAGACTGCCAAGGGACGCTTCATGACCTCGGCGCCCACTGTTAAGTGGACCCACGAAGTGAAGACCTCGACTGCCACTCAAGCTGCTTACTACATCGTCAACACCGACTGTGGCTACGTCATCGTGGCTGGTGACGACCGTGCCCGTGAAATCCTCGCTTACGGTGAAGGCCAGCTCGACAACCTCAACGACCTGCCCGAGGCTATGCAGCTTTTCTTGAATATGTACAAGAAGCAGATGGAGTACCTCCTGGCACATCCTGGATTGAAGGTGCAGAAGGGTATTTACCGTGGTGGCATATCGGTGGGTCCGCTGTTGACTACCGCTTGGAACCAGGGCAAGCCTTACAACATGAAGACCCCCAAGAAGGGTACTGGTCAGGATCCCTATTGCAAGGTGGGCTGCTCGGCTGTAGCACTGGCTCAGGTGATGAGATACTGGGAATATCCCACAACATCGCCTGCCCTGGACGGTTACACCTGCCCGACTTCAGGTTATGTAATTGAACCCCTGCCCGAATACACTTTCGACTGGGAGCACATGCGTGATTCTTACCCCAGTAGCTCAAGTGGTATCGACCAGATTCCGCAAACGGATATTGATGCCATCTCCTGGTTCATGCGCTATGTGGGTCAGGCCGAGACGATGGACTATGGTCTGGATCGCAGTGGTGCAGAGCGTGAAGAGATTATGCAGGCCCTCCGCATCTTTGGTTATCGTGATGCCCACGTCATCGAGAAGATTGATTTCCAGACCGATGAGGTAAATTATACCGACGAAGAGTGGGGTGAACTGATCCAGTCTGAGCTGATTGCTGGCCGTCCCCTGATCTATTGTGCCTTTGACATGTCGAGCGACTCTACAGGCATCGGTGGCCATGCCTTCAATGTGGATGGCTATGATGCCGACAACGATATGTATCACGTGAATTTCGGTATGAGCGCCGAGAAGAACACTTACTATGCGCTCAACGGCTTCACCCTTGACAATGGCATGACTGTCTATGACTTCTATCCCATCCTGTTTGCCGACGTGCAGGATCCTTCCCTCACAACCGATCCCCGTATCTACACTTCAACCGATGTGCTTAATGTTGAGTGCTACGCTGGTGAGACAACTACAGCAACATTCAATGTTACCGGTTCACACTTGACAGGTGACATTACCTTGGCCTTGAGTGATGCCGATGGCGCTTTCAGCATTGACGTGAACACAATCGCTCATGCCAATGTCATGAACGAGACCGTTACCGTGACCTATGCTCCCGAGGCTGTTGGCACCCACACTGCCACCATCACCCTGAGCAGTCAGGACGCTCCCGATGTAACTGTTACCCTGAATGGTACTGCCACGGCTGCGCCTCTCGTGGTTTATGACCCCGTGATGTTGCCCGCCGATGAGAGCAAGATTACCGCTACCTCGTTCCGTGCCGACTGGACCGACCAGACCGTTGCCCAGAATGTGGTAAGCTACACCCTGGAGGTGAATGAGAAGCCCGTTTACAATTATCTGGCCAGTGGTGACTGGAGCAATACGATTGAGGTGTTCCAGAATCAGGCTTCAACTTGGGAAACTTCAGGACTGATTCCCGAAGGTTGGTCGTTCACTGGTAGCAATTTGTGGGCCGAGGATCACTTCATCTCTCTCCAGAACGCCAGCATTACCACTCCTGAATTTACTGGTTGTGACAAGGTGACCGTAGTGCTTACCGCCAAGGGATTATATGGTGTCGCACCGGCATCTGTAGCTACCAGCAAGGGAACTGGTACTGCTTATCGCTCCATCAACTTGTCTAGAGACTTTGCCCAGTATGTGATTGTTCTTGATTGTGAACAGACCGATTATGTGACCTTCTCGGCCTATAGCGGTTATGTTGGTCTGCTTGACCTGACCGTTTACGCTGGCGAGGTGAGCGCTCCCGAGATGCGTGAAGTTGTTGAGACGGGCGATGCTGCACATAAAGTGATCACTGGTATCACCGACAAGTTCTACACCGTGACTGGTCTGAACGAGAACAGCACCTACACCTTCAAGGTGAAGGCCCTGTACACCGACGACACCGAGAGCGCTTGGAGCAACACCGAAGAGGTAACCCTCGTTGGCGGTGCTGTCATGCCTGGTGACGTGAATGACGACGGCAATGTGACCATTGGCGACGTTACCGATCTGATTGACTATATGCTGACTGGTCTTGAAATCAATCATGCGAATGCCGATCTCAATGGTGATAATGATATCACTATTGCCGATGTGACGGCACTCGTAGATATGCTTTTGGGCCTTAATTGATGAACAACCGCTAATGTCCCCCTACAAGGCTCAAGTGCACCATGGCACTTGAGCCTTGTTTTTTTGCTCACTAAGTCCGCTGTTTAGAGTTTAAATCTCATAGAAGACGTCAGCTTTCGAATGTGGTATGCTTGTCTATTCAATAAATAGTACTAATTTTGCAAAACTAGTTAGAATCAACCATTAACTTAACAATAATGAAAAGAATCTTCTTTTTAGTAGCCTTGATGTTGATTATGGCTCAAGGCTGGGCTGCTTCTGTTGACCTTATGGCAGCTCAAGCTAACGCTCAGCGTTATCTCCAAAGTGTGAACTCCGTGCCACGCATCAATGGCGCTTCAGTTGGGAACGTCAGATTGCTTTACACCGAGGTGAGCGCATACCGTTCTGGTCTGGCTGACTATTACATCTTCAATTCCGACCAGGGCTTTGTGATTGTTGCTGGTGATGACCGTGCCCAAGAGATTCTTGCCCATGGTAACCGTCCCCTGGACATGAACCGCATGCCGGACAATATGCGTTACTGGCTGAGTACCTATAAACGCCAGATTGAGTTTCTCCATGCCCATCCCTCGCTGGAGGTTGAGAAACCCATATTGCGGGCAGGGGAGGCAATGCAGACCGTTCAGCCGCTGCTCACTGCCGAGTGGGACCAGGCGGAACCCTATTGGAACTACTGCCCCGTTTACGGTGGCGAGCGTTGCTACTCGGGTTGTCCTGCCACTTCGTTGTCGATGGTGTTCTACTACTGGAAGTATCCCAAGGACCCCACACCTGGAGTAGAGAGCTATGTAAACCTGAGTAACGGTGACCGGTTGCCGTCGCTGCCGTCTATTACCTTTGATTGGGACAACATGCTTGACGTGTATGAGGGCGTTGAGTATACCGAGGCTCAAGCCGATGCTGTGGCATGGCTGATGCGGTATGTGGGGCAAGTGGAACACATGTCTTACGGCATTGACGGCAGTGGCGCCCAAGGCTCTGATATCCTGAGGGCTGTCAAGTTCTTTGGCTACGATGAGGAGGCCAAACTGTTGACCAAGTCAATGGCCGATAACTATGGCAACGAGATTGAAACCTATTTCAGCGACGAGTTTTGGGCATCAAAACTCCAGCAGGAGCTTTATGAAGGGCGCCCCGTGGTCTACTGTGCCTTTGATTACAATAACGAACGTGGCTGGAGCGGGCATGCCTTTAATGTTGACGGTTATAATGCCGAGGACAACACCTATCACGTTAATTGGGGTTGGAGTGGCGTCGGCAACGGTGACTATGCGTTAAATGCTTTCTCTTACAAGGATTACTCCTTTAACATTGAGCAGCAGATGATTATCGGTATCCAGCCACCCATCTTCCAACCCACTATCAGGGTCAACGCCTACAACCTGAGCATGAAATCCTATGTAGACCAGGCGTCAACTGCGACAATCCTGGTTACGGGCAAGGAATTGGTGGACGACATTACGATTA
The DNA here is from genome assembly GCA_902800715.1 of uncultured Bacteroidales bacterium. GTDB lineage: Bacteria > Bacteroidota > Bacteroidia > Bacteroidales > Muribaculaceae > Sodaliphilus. The sequence continues at coordinate 131,561 of CADCFN010000011.1, read as the reverse complement.
GTGTCGAGGATGAGAACGGTGTCTTCTCGGTCGATGAGAGCCACGTTAGTGTTGAGGACGCTGATTCAGGCAAACTCGTCACGGTAAACTATGCCCCACTGGCATCTGGCAGTCACAGTGCCACGATTACTCTGAGCAGTACCGATGCCGAGGATGTGATTATCTCAGTCAAGGGTGAAGCATCTCTTGAAACCTTCAGGCCCGTCGTGCTGCCCCCAGCTGAGGACTATATCGGCTTGGTACAGTTCCGTGCCGACTGGACCGATGAGACTCTTGAACGGTATGTTACTAGCTATGACCTTGAGGTGAACACTACACCCGGCGTAGCCCTTGTTGGCGAGACCGACTGGAGTGGACTTACCGAGGATTCAAGTAATTATGCCGGTTATGCTTACGAACTCCTGCCCGAAGGGTGGACTTTTGTTGGCAGTGGCCTGTGGCGTGAGGATGGCGGCGTTTCGATTAATAACAAGAGCTCTTTTATCACGCCCACCTATGATATCGCTGGCTATGAGAAGATGACTGTCGTGGTGAACGCCAAGTCGACAATGAGCTACAGCAGTTCCAAGTTTGTAGTTAAGACCAGTATCGACAGTATCCTGTTCTCTGCCTCTGGCGGTGCCCCGATGACCCAGTATGTGGCTGTACTTAATTGCAATGAATTGGAACAGGTAGTCATTTCGGGCAAGAGTGGTTTCCCCATGTTCCAAAGCATCAAGGTTTATGCTGGTGAACTCGATGAACCCGCTTTGCGTGGTGTGCAAGAGGAGGGTGATGCCAATTCTCGATACATCACTGGACTCACCGACAAGCATTACACCGTTACTGACCTCACGCTAGGCGGCATGTTCTACTATAGGGTGAAAGCTCATTATATCGATGGCACCAGCAGCGCTTGGAGCAAGAGCCGGAGTGTTACATTGTTTGACAACGCCGTTTCCCATATCCCGGGTGATGTGGACCATGACGGTGGCTTGTCTATCGGCGACGTGACGATGCTCATCGATTATCTGTTGGGTGGCAATAACGGCATCTGCACCGATTGTGCCGATATCGACGGTGACAATGAAGTGACGATTGCCGATGTTACGCTCCTTATTGACTTGATGCTGAAGGGAGAATGAGGTGTTGATGACAGGATTGGCAGCATAAAAGCGGCCAATTAGGTCAATCCGTTCCCACTCGAGATAAATACCACTATCATTTATGGTAGAGTTGATGAAGATTTATTTCTCATCAGCCCTGCCATTTTTCTGTATTTTTATTACCAATAACCATAGGGATATGAATTTTGGTTTTTATTTCTAATAAAATAGGTTAAAATTGTTGCTGTTTTGTTGTTTTTAATATACTTTTGCGAAAGTTTAAAGTGCTGTTGCGTGTTGCAATGTCATGAACTATCATCAATTGATTACTTAAGCAAGATCTTAAAATATTAATAACCAATAATTAAAAAAGCCATTTTTATGAGAAGATTCTTACTGTTGGCTGCACTATTGATTGCGGCGATTCAATTGTCGGCTTCTCCTGTTGATGTGAGAACAGCAAAAGCCAAAGCTCAAAAATTTATTCAAGAACAGAAGTATGATGGTCGCATGAGGTCTCCCATTTCAGGAGAGATGAAGTTATCGCATGCCGAAATGAATTCCAAGATGCTTGACCGTGCCGTTTATTACATTTTCAATTCCGAAAACGGTTATGTGATTGTATCCGGTGATGACCGTGCCGAGGAAATCCTTGGTTATGGTGACCGCCCGTTAGACATCAATACGATTCCTTGCAACATGAAGGCTTGGCTGGCAACCTATAAGGTGCAAATCGAGTACCTGCAGGCTCATGAGGGTATGCAGGTCGAGACGCCTTCAATGATGGCTCCCTCACTCAGGATTGCCAGTGTACCCCCCCTGTTGACGGCACTCTGGGATCAGGAAGCCCCCTATTGGAATATGTGTAAGATTAATAACCAGCAGTGCCTGACGGGTTGCCCCGCAACATCGGCTGCTATGGTATTCTACTATTGGAAATATCCCGATTTCGAGACTCCTGAGGTACCTGCTTATCGTTGTGAGTTGAGCACTTCATATTGGGGTGGTGCCACTTATGTCAATGTGCCGGCACTTCCTCCTGTCTATTTTGACTGGGACAATATGAAGGATTCCTATAGTGGTAACTACACTACAGCCGAGGCTAATGCGGTTGCAACACTGATGCGTTATATCGGTCAGGCCGAACACATGGCTTATGGTACCTCTGCAGCAGGTGGTAGCGGCGTTGATGCCGACAGTGTGAGTCTGATTGCTGATGCTTTCAAGTTCTTTGGTTATGACGAGGAGACAGTGCGTGTTGTCAAGAAGACCAGTGCCTACTCTGGCGGTACCACTCTGTACTCTGATGCCGAGTGGGCTGCTTTGATTCAAGAAGAACTTGCCGAGAGCCGTCCCATCGTGTTCTGTGCTATCGCTGGCGGTCTCTTTGGCGGTGGTCATGCCTTTAACGTCGATGGCTATGATGCTACCTCCAACAAGTATCACATCAACTTTGGTTGGAGTGGCGAATCTAATAACTATTATGCCCTTAACGCTTTCAACGGCGGTGGCTCTGTATTCAACCAGTACCAGCAGATGGTTATCGGTATCCAGCCTCCCATCAATTCTCCGAGGCTCAGGTCTGACGTCCATGAACTGTCGATGGAATGCTTCAAGAATAATACCGTCAGCTCGAGATTCACCCTCACTGGTCGCAATCTTGAGGGTGATGTGACCTTGACGCTCGTCGATGAGAACGGTGTGTTCGGCATTGATAAGGAAACAATCACTCCCGATGCCGATGCCAAGATTAGCGAAACCGTTCATGTAACCTACTCTCCTACTAAGGAAGGCAATTATACGGGCAAAATTATTGTCAGCACGCCTGGCTACGAAGATTTCGAAATCTCGTTGAGCGGTGTTTCGGTCTATGAGCTGTATCGTCCTGTGATGGAGGTTGTTGACCAGTCATCGGTTACCGCAACTTCGTTCCGTGCCGACTGGACTGACGCTACCCCTGCCGAGAATGTTGTCAGCTACTCGCTTGAAGTGAAGGAAAAACCCGACGTGCATCTCATTGTCGAGGCCGACTGGAGCAATGTTCCTCAAGAGGACACCAACCACGCTTCGGACGCTACTAACTATCTGCCTGACGGTTGGACCTTCTCAGGTACAAAGTTCTATCTTGACGGTGGATTTATCTCTGCTTCCCGCAATTCGGTCATTACTGCCAACTGTGATTTGATAGGATACAATAAGGTGAGCGTTATCATCAAGGCTAAATCCTACACCAAGGGTACCAATACCGAACTGACTGTTTCTACCGATATCGACTCCAAGAAAATTATTCTTGCCAAGGAGGTAGATACTTATCTGGTTGTGCTTGACGCAGGAAATGCCAGCGCAGTTAAATTCACTTGTGGTTACTATCCCGAGATTCAGAGCATCCAGATCTACGGCGGTGAGATTATTGACCTTGAGCCCTTCATCCAGAGAGGAAGCTTCAATGCCGACGGCGGTTACTACAACTTGATTGAGGGCATTACCCCCGACAAGTTCTATACTGTAACTGGTTTGACTCCCGGTACTTCTTACCTCTATCGCGTGATGGCACACTATGTAAACGGTACCAGGAGCGTTTGGAGTAACACTCGTGAAGTCATCCTCCTGCAGGGTGAGAGCATTCCCGGTGATGTGAATAAGGATGGTATCGTTGACATCAACGACGTGACAGCTCTTCTCGATAGTCTGATGTCAGGCGATACTGAAGCGCTTGACCCTGTGGCTGCCGATTTGAATGGTGACGGTTTGATCGACATCGAGGATGCTACCCTGCTTGTTGATGCTCTTATGAGTTGATTCATGAGATCTGATGTAAATGAACTGTAATATCTGAGATTCATTCACGACAGATTATCAGAGTATTGACATCGGAATCAAGATAAAAGGATGCGCCTGCCAGTCGGGCGCATCCTTTTTTGTTTCTTCGTGTTGCATTATGCCGGGCATCAATGTTTGCCAATACTTCCTTGAATGCCATTGTTTTTGGTGGTTATCTTTATAAGTATTTGGTAATCAATAGGTAAATGCGGCTTTCAAAGAAGTGTAAATTCCAACTTGGGAAATTTTTCACCAAAATATTTTGTCATGTCACCGAGTGTGGTTACCTTTGTTGCGTGAGTCCTGTATTTAAAATGTAATCAATACGGGATGATTAAATATCGGAAAATGTTGATAGATTTTCCCAAGTTGACCATGAATATGGTTTTAATTTGTTGTATGACAAGGTATTAAGATAGCCTCGTCATGACTTTTTATTAGATATTCTTTAAATAGTGGATGCTGACCTGAAGCAATGGTATGTCTTGAGTGCCCGAGGGAGTGTGAAACGACTCGAGCAGCAGTTTGACACATTGACTGCATCAAGATTGCGCAAGGGTGAAGAACCTATCGACTATTTTATGCCCACTTGTGTTGTGGCGTCTTCATTGTTTGGCGAGTCCAGGATGACGCGCAAGAAGCTGGCTGGCAATTACATCTTTGTCCATGACAGCTACACCAACATTCTTGACATGAAGCAGTCGATGGAATCACTTTGGCTGTTGCCTCATCCCGATAATAATCAGGATGAAAAGCGTTACATGACCATCAGCGACCATGATATGGATGTGTTCAAGGCGATTGCTGTTGCCTATGCCAACGAACTGCCCTGTTATCCGATTGATATGGTTGATTTGGAAGAAGGCGACAAGGTCGAGATTGTTGGCGGTAAATTTGACGGCGTATGTGGCACGCTGCAGTGCCGTCAAGGTCACAATGGGGGCAAGGTGTTGATGTCGGTAGGGAACCTGTTCCTGGTTTCTACCCCCGACATCCGTCCACAGTATATCCGCATTTTGCAGTTTGGCAAGGGCAATCGTCATCCTTACCGCAACTTCGAGGCGCACCTCTCGCGTGCCATTCTTGCCATGAAACACCAGCTTGGCCGTGATGGCTCTGGACTGACAACCGAGGATGTTGCCGCAATGGTTGTGTTTGTCGGGCGCTTCGCGGCGTTGAAGCCAGCCACTGTGAATATTGCGAGCCAGCATGCTACACTCATGCTCATGAGCTATACTGCGTTACAGGACAAGGAAAAAGCTGGGCATTGGTTGCAATGCTGTCGCGCTTTACTTCCAAAGGTTAAAAGCGACACTCAGCGTGCTTGGCAACTCGTGTTTATGTATGCCTCGACAGGTGATGCTTTCTTTCGCAAGCAGGCACAAGCCATTATTTCCCAGTGGACTATTGCTGCCAATGACCGTAAACGTGCGCTCATCGTCTCAATTTTAAAGGATTTCTCTCAACTTTACGCCTCTACAGGTCTAATTCAAAGTTAGGTTCTGCTACTATATGTCTATTGACTCCAACATAGAGAAAAAACCGTCTGATCAGCAATCATCGCCGGTGTCCAAGAAGCAAAAGGCTCCTGAAAATGAGATTTTCAGCAACCGTCGCATTGCCAAGAACACATTGGTGCTCTATGCACGAATGATTTTCATGACCTTGCTGGGTCTGTTCACGAGCAGGGTTGTCCTTCAGGTGCTGGGTGTTACCGACTATGGCGTCATGAGTGCTGTGGGTGGAGTGATTTCGATGATGGGATTGTTGACAAAGTCGCTCTCGAAATCTATTAGCCGACACTTGACATTTGAGTTGGGCCGAGGCGATATGCAAAAGCTGAGAGATGTCTTTTCTACATCGGTAAATGTGCAGATGGGCATTGCACTGATTGTATTGCTTATTGGCGCCACCCTGGGTATATGGTTCTTGAACCATAAGATGAACATACCTCCCGAACGATTGGATGCTGCCAACTGGGTGATGTGGAGCAGTATCATCGGATTCATGATAGCTTTGATCAATGTTCCTTACAGCGCGGCGATTGTGTCTCATGAGAGGATGTCGGTATATGCCTATATGACCATTCTTGAGGCCATTCTGGGTCTGTTGGTCGTTTCGTTGTTGTACTTCTCTCCATTTGATAAACTGAAAACCAATGCAGTCTTGGGCATTTGTTGCTCACTCCTGATACGGGGCATCTATATGGCTTATTGTCGAAGGCATTTTGAGGAATGTAAATACCGATTCGTCTTCAATGTACCGATGCTAAAGGAGTTGACCAGTTTCGCAGGTTGGAACTTTTTTGGCGAGGGTGCATGGATTTTCAATACCCAGGGTATCGACCTGCTGATCAATATCTATTTTGGCGTAACACTGAATGCGGCTAGAGGTATTGCCGGCCAGGTAAATGCTTTGTCAACCAAGTTCGTCACCAATTTCATGACTGCCCTGGGGCCTCAGATTACCAAGACCTATGCTGCAGGCAACTTGGCTCAAATGCATCAGTTGGTATGCCGTGGTGCGAAATTCTCATTCTTTTTGACAATACTGTTCGCCATACCTTTTGGGTTTGAAGCCGAGAGACTGTTGACATTATGGCTAGGCATCGTGCCTGATTATGCTGTTGTCTTTGTGAGGTTGACGTTCCTGTCAGCAATCAGTACAGTATTGGGCAATACTTTAGTGACCGCCCAGTTTGCCACGGGAAAAATCAGGAAGTATCAGATTGTCATGACTATCTGTGGATTCTGGGTGTTCCCGCTCACTTGGATTGCTTTTAAGTTGGGTGGTAGCCCCACTTGGTCATATATCATCTTTATTATTGTCTATTTCGGCTTGATTTTTGTGAGGATTTATTTGGTGAAGGATATGATCAAAATGCCTTGGACAATGTATGTAAAGGAAGTGCTACTTAGGGCTTTGTATGTATTTATTCCCGCATTTATTCCGCCATTGATGATTTATCTGTTAATGCCTTCGTCAATTGTGCGGTTTATCTTGTTGTGCGTTGTAAGCCTGATAGCCTCTTGCATGTCGATTTATTGGCTTGGACTGCAAGCCCAAGAGAAAGTCGTTATCATGGGTGTTGTTAAAAAGTATCTGCACCGTGAGAAGCAATGACGATGACTCCTCGGCGAAAATGCGTTTTGACCTAGTTTCCTGATTTACGATAAGTGATTATTAATGATGGGAGTTAAAACTCGACATTCCGGCATGGAACTTCTTCGCATCATTGCGATGGCTCTTGTCGTATTGGTTCACTTGGATTTTTGGGCATTGGGTTATCCCACACGCAAAATGTGCACAACAGATATGCAGCATGCGGCATATCAGTATTTTGTTGAGTTTTTTGCACTCGTATGTGTTAATTGCTATATTTTTATTTCTGGCTGGTTTTCTATTAAGCCCAAGTTTAAGGGCTTTGCTAGCTTGTTGTTCCAGATATTCTTCTATAATATTTTAATCTATCTGATTTGTGCTTTCACGGGGAATGTGCCGTTGTCAATAAAGCCTTTCATTTATCATCTGAATGTGTTTACTCATTGGTTCATCCCGTCTTATATAGGATTATACCTGTTGTCACCGATTTTAAACCTGTTTATGGAGAACGCAAGTAAACGGCAGAGTCTAATCACGGTCGTTGCTTTTGTTTTACTTGATGTATTCCTGGGATGGGTGCATGATTACTTAGGCTTTAATGGTGGGTATTCACTATTGCATTTTATGGTAATCTATTTGATTGCCAGATATATAAAGATGCACGGTGGCAAACTGTTCTCGTTGAACAAGAAATGGGACATGCTTGTCTATTGTATCATTTCTACCTTGGTTCCGTTGATTGTTGTGGTGTCTTTTTATCAGGCTCCGTCTCTCTGGAAGGTAGCGGGTAAATTGTTCTGGTACAACAATCCTTTAATCATCGTTTCATCAGTCTATTTCAGTCTTTTCTTCACAAAGTTGAATTTCCAATCTAAATTTGTGAATACGGTAGGGGCATCAAGTTTTGCAGTGTTTTTAATTCACACCGATGACTTGCTGCACCATTGGTGTATCACCGATTTTAGCCGGAATTTGTTTTACAGTCACAACGTCTTATTCTTCTCGGTTGCGGCAGTTTTGCTGATAGTGGCATTATTTGCAGCAGCTTTGGTCCTGGATTATATTCGCAGGAGGTTATGGTTTAAAATCCAGTCACTCATGTGAGATGGTCATTCTTGTTGTTGCATGAATGGCACAATCGCAGTTTGGTGACTTGGCTGGTTGAAATCTGAGTTTTTAATCGAGTAATACAAATCACACCATAATGAGGTTTATAAAACTTATAAAGCAGTTAGCGTCTAATTTTGCCACAAGCAATAGGGCTACGTTGTATTCATGGCGTAACAAAAAGACTGCCGTCGTAATTAAAGACGTTGGGTTTGGTCGTATTCTGGAGAATAAGCATGCTATCGTTACGGGCGGCAGCAGTGGAATCGGATTAGCGATTGCTAAAAAATTGATTGAGTGTGGTGCAATGGTGACAATTGTAGGCCGAAATCCTGAAAAGACCCAAAAAGTGGCTCAAGAGTTGAATTGTAATCACATTATCTTGGATTTGGCCGATACTCATGAGTTGCTGGAGAAAGTGTCCAATTATATCAAGGATAAGCACATTGATATATTGGTTAACAGTGCTGGCATTACCGATAAAGAGCCGTGGTTGGAGAAGACACCCGAGAATTTTGATTTAGTGATGGGCACAAACCTGAAATCGGTTTACTTCATGTGCCAAACGATTGCTAAACACATGATCAAGAATGAGATTCAGGGCCATATCCTGAATGTGAGTTCATCGTCTTCGATGAGACCTGGTTGGGGTCCATATCAATTGTCTAAACGCGCGCTGAATGGATTGACACTGGGCTTTGCTGACAAACTTGCCCCCAAGGGCATCACGGTTAATGCGTTGGCGCCAGGTGTCACTGTGACCCCTATGACCTCGAGTTTCATGGACTCGGAAAATCTGGCCTATTATAACCCATTGCGCAGGGCAGAAACCCCTGAGGAAATTGCCAATCTAGCCGTTTTTCTGGTCAGTGATTTAGGTGCAAGTATAGTGGGCGACACGGTAATGATTACTGGCGGCTCGGGTATGTTTACCAGCTCAAGGTGAGTTCGGTTTTTTTGAATAACAACAAATAGTGTCTTTTTCTGATGAAGAAATCGCTTTTTAATAAGATAATGGAATTGATTATGCCGCCTCCTGTCAAGGTGGTAAAGATTTCATACCTTTCTCCTGATGCTCGATTAAAAGGGAAACGAATCATTGTCACTGGTGGTACCGGAGGAATAGGTCAAACCATGGCAAAGCGTTTTGTGGATGAGGGCGCCCATGTCTTAATTACGGGACGCAATGTTGAAAAGCTGAATAAAGTCGCGTCTGAGATTGGTTGTGAAGCATTGGAACTGGATCTGGGTAAAGTCGAGACTTTTGGCAGTTTCATTTCATCAGCAGTAAAAAAACTCGGCGGCATAGATTGTCTGGTAAACAATGCGGGGGTTTCATTACACGAGAAGGCCTTGGAACTGGTTACGTTGGACGGTTTCAATCAGCAGCTCGAAACCAACCTTCGTGGCCCTTATTTCCTGACTCAGATGGCACTGCCTCATATTATTAAGAATCCATATAAGGGAAAAGTATTGTTCATTTCGTCGGAAACGGGTGATACGGTTGACTTTCGGCCCTATGGATTAACTAAGGCTGCAATAAATAGCCTGGTTCAGGGGTTGGCTCACTTGTATTCTCAATATAACATCGCTGTCAATGCGATTTCCCCTGGAGTCACTGCAACTGCTATGACAGGTATTAAGCCAGATAATCTTCAGTACTCCTATAATCCCAATGGCCGGGCTTATCTGCCCGAGGAAATAGCCGAAGTCGCAACATATTTGCTTTCGGATGCATCCAATTCTATTTCAGGTCAAATCATCACTTGCAATAACGCTAAGACCGTTAATGCAAGATGGAAAGAATAATCGATAAATATGGATAAATTCTATTCAGCAGAGCGTAATGTGCAGATTTTAGTGGCACTGCTCAAGTCGCATGGTATTAGATATGTCATCGCTTCACCAGGCACAACTAACCTCAATTTTGTGGCCAGTGTGCAGTGTGACCCGTTTTTCAAGGTGTTCTCGTCGGTCGATGAGCGGTCGGCCGCCTATCTTGCTTGCGGTATTGCCAGCGAGAGCGGTGAGCCAGTGGTGCTGAGTTGCACTGGTGCCACGGCTTCGAGAAACTATGTGTCAGGCTTGACCGAGGCTTTCTATCGCAAACTCCCGGTTCTTGCCGTGACATCGACACAGAATCCGATGAGGGTGGGCCACCTTGTGCCTCAGGTCATTGACCGTTCAGAACAGCAGGCCGATACGGTGGTTGACAGCATCTTGCTGAATATGGTGCGGTCAAATAACGATGCTTGGGATTGCGTTATCAAGGCCAACAAGGCATTGCTTGCATTGCGGCGTCATGGCGGTGGCCCGGTTCACATCAATCTCGAGACGGGTTATAACCAGGATTACTCGCTGCAGGAATTGCCCCCTGCTAAAATGATCAGGCGGATTATGCCTCACGATGACTTTCCAGAATTGCCGACAGGCGGCAAGATTGCAGTGTTTGTAGGCGCTCATCAGCCGTTTACCCCTGAACTGACCGATGCTGTTGATGCTTTTTGTGCCTGTCATGATGCTGTGGTCTTCTGTGACGTCACCAGTGGGTATCACGGAAAATATGAGTTCCATCCGGCTTTAATTGCCTCGCAGTATAATTGGAGCCAGGATCCGGTTCGTCCCTCTTTGATGATTCACATCGGCGAGGTGAGTGGTGACTATTCAGTGGAATCGATGGTGGGTAGCAAATTGTGGCGCATCAATCCTGATGGCGAGTTGCGTGACCGTTATCAGCGTCTAACGTGTGTGTTTGAAATGGAGGAGATTACCTTCTTCAAGCACTACACCACCGATACTGAACCTCGAACAGCCTATTTGGACGCTTGCAGGAATTATCATCAGCAGGCGTTGAAGGCGCTGCCCGAACTGCCTTTCTCCAATGTGTGGATTGCACAGCACAGTGTGGATAAGGTGCCTGAGGGTGTGACGCTTCATGTGGGCATCCTCAACTCGTTGCGTAGTTGGAATTTCTTTGAGTTGCCCAAGAGTGTAAGGACCGCTTGCAATGTGGGTGGCTTTGGTATTGACGGTGACGTGTCCACGTTGATAGGTGCATCTCTGGTCAACCCCGAGAAACTCTGCTTTGCTGTTGTCGGTGACTTGGCCTTCTTCTATGATTTAAATGTGCTGGGTAACAGGCATGTGGGACGCAATGTGCGCATCATGCTCATTAACAACGGTCGCGGTACAGAGTTCCACAATTTTGACCATCCAGCGTCTAAGTTTGGTCCCGATGGCGACCTCTATATGGCTGCAGCTGGCCACTTTGGCAATAAGTCCACCGAGTTAGTGAAGCACTATGCCCAAGACTTGGGCTTTGAATACTTGAGCGCAAGCAACAAGGAAGAATACCTTGCTGTGGTAGACACATTCTTCAGTCCCCAGCCCAAGGAGCGTCCGGTCGTGTTTGAAGTGTTCACCGATAGCGATGACGAGAGCGAAGCGCTGCGCTTGCTTCGCAATGCTCTGATGGATAGCACCGGGTCGATGAAGCAGATGGCTCGCAGCGTGTTGGGCGAGAAACTCACCAGTAAGATAGGCCGCATCATCAGGAAATAGTCCGTAGGGCGGATGTGGCTTTTTCTTTAATTCTTGTTAAATGCAAGGACGGCAGATGCAACTTTTAGGTTAAAGTAGAGTCTAAATGATAAAAAAAATCGGGCAAAATGCTTGACGATTGTGTGAAAAGTTGTAATTTTGCCGTCCGAAACTGAAACAAGAAGCGAATGAAGCGAATGCTCTACATATTGACCTGCATGTTGGCAATCGGCGCGGTGAATGCCGTCCCGGTTCCCGACAATTTCCTGCCACAGCGCGTTGAATCGGCTGTGCAGGGACCTGTTGCGCAGGGTGCCGAGGGGCGTATCGTCTTCATTGCTGGCAACAGTGACGCCACGTTTAACGTCTATTCGATTACCGGACAGCAGATCAAGGTGGTTCGTGTCAGTGCGGACCAGAGGGCATCGGTGGACTTCCCCAAGGGCTTCTATATCGTGAGATGCGGTAACCAGTGGTCGCGCAAGGTGGTTGTGCGTTAATGGTGGCTTCATCACAACGCTGCCTCTTGTTTTAAAGATGAATGGACGTGACTGTGTCGCGTCCGTTATTGTTTAATAGATACTGTAACCTTAGGGCTATGATTCTTGCCGAGTTGTTCCCATATGCTAATTTGATTTACAATATTCTTTTGGTATTGTATTTCCTCACTGTGCTCGCCGTGATTGTGGTGGTGCTCAGCGAGAACCGCAATCCGGTGAAGTCAATGGCATGGATGCTGGTGCTGGTGTTGCTGCCGGTATTGGGCTTGGTAATCTATCTCACCTTCGGTCGCAGCCTTAAGGGTATGAAGTTGATTTCGCGCTCCGACTTGCGTGAATTGCATCGTATGAATGACTACTCTGAGGGCATCGAGTTGGATGATACCCTGAGTGAGTCCTCCCATCAACTCATTTCTCTTGTCAACAAGTTGACGGCGCCTCACATGTTCGCTGGCAATGACATTGAAGTCTTTACCACGGGAATTGACAAGTTCGAGAGCCTGAAACGTGATATCGAAGCAGCGCGTGACTACATTCATTTGCAGTATTTTATCATCGAGAATGATGAAGTGGGCAAGCAACTGATTGAGTTGCTCATGCGCAAAGCCCGCGAGGGCGTTCAGGTCAGGGTGCTCTATGATTATGTCGGCTCGTTTTATGTGCGGTCGAGTGTGTTGAAGCGGATGCGTGATGCAGGTATTGAGGTACACCCGTTCCTTGAGGTTACGTTGACCAATGTCGCCTTCCGTATCAACTGGCGCAACCACCGCAAGGTCGTCGTTATTGACGGCAGGGTGGGTTATGTGGGCGGCATGAATATTGCCGACCGGTACGTTATTGGTGATAAGAAGTGGGAGCCCTGGCGTGACACTCATTTGCGTATTCATGGCGAGGCAGTTGCGGCGATGCAGTACTCTTTTGCCATCGACTGGATTTTCACAACCCGTAAGTTGCTCACGTCGCCAACAATGCACTACAGTGCCCCACCTGTCAACACCGATTACCTGGTTCAAATGGTGGGCAGTGGACCCACTGACCGCTGGAACAACATCTCGCTTGTATTCTTCAAGGCAATCGCACTTGCCAAGAACTGCGTGTATGTTCAGACACCGTATTTTCTCCCAAGCGATCCCCTTCTCAAGGCATTGCAGAGCGCCGCGCTCTCGGGAGTTGACGTGCGGCTGATGATACCCCGAAAGACAGACTCGACGATGTTGCGCTTGGCAACGGGCTCTTATATCAAGCAGTGCCTGCAGTCGGGCATGAAAATTTATTACTATGAAAACGGCATGATGCATGCCAAGGTCGTCATTGTCGATGACGAGTTTGTGACGACAGGGTCGACCAACTTCGATTTCCGTAGCTTCGAACATAATTTTGAGTTTAATGCGCTGGTTTACAGCAAGGAATTTAACCGCAAGATGAAGGATATCTTTGAGGCCGATTTGCAGCGATGCTCACGAGTGAGCATGGGCAAATGGAAACAGCGCCCCTTGATTCAAAAAGCGCTTGAGTCGGTGGTCCGCCTTCTCAGCCCAATTCTGTAAACACGATAACATGATTACATTTCCCAACGCTAAAATCAACCTCGGGTTGAACATTGTAGAACGTCGTCCCGATGGTTACCACAACATCGAGACTGTTTTTTATCCCATCCCGCTGACCGACGTGCTGGAGATAGTGCCTGCCGAAGGTGAAACGTCGCTCACTTGTTATGGCAACAAGGTGGACTGTCCGCCCGAGAAAAACCTGGTGATGAAGGCTTACCGCTTGCTGCAGGAAAGATTTGACTTGCCCCCAGTGGCGATTCATCTCTATAAGCACATCCCCGACGGGGCGGGACTTGGTGGGGGCTCCAGTGATGCTGCCCACACCCTGCTGATACTCAACAATATGTTTGACCTGGGGGCGTCACAAGTGGATTTGGCATCGATGGCTGCTACATTGGGCGCCGATTGCGCTTTCTTCATCTATAACAGCCCGATGATGGCAACCGATATCGGTGACGTGTTGTCGCCTGTTGATGTAAACCTCAAGGGCAAAACGCTCTTGCTGGTAAAACCGCCGGTTGGCGTCGATACCCGCACGGCCTATAGCCGTGTTATCCCTGCTCCGGCTGCCATGAATCTGGTTCAAACGATAGCTCTTCCCGTCGAGACGTGGGACGGTTGCCTGAACAATGATTTTGAGCCTAGTGTATTTGCTGCATTGCCTCAATTATGGCTCATCAAGGCACGGTTGCTCGACTCAGGGGCACAATATGCCGCCATGTCGGGTTCCGGTTCGACGGTTTTCGGCATTTTCGATAGTGACAATCTGGCAGAAACAGCGGCTGACACTTTTACCGATTGCGCCACCTTTGTCCTCCACCTTTGACAAGGGCGCCTTGGACTGGTTTTTGCATGAACCAGTATAGTATATTGATTTTAACACAACTACGATATGTCAAAAAAGAATAAGAAGAATCAAAATGAAGAGGCTAAGGCTGCTCAAGAGGATATCCAGATGCAGGAAGCGCTGAATACCGAGCAACAGGCCAACGAAAAACAGGGAACCGAAAACGATGATCCCGAAAAGGTGATAGCTGAACTGAAAGAGCAGCTGGAATACCAGAAAAAGGAATACGCATTCAAACTGGCTGAGTTTGATAATTACCGTAAGCGCACCCTCAAGGAGAAAGCCGATTTGATTAAGAATGGCGCTGAGAGTGCCATGCGTGATTTGCTGCCCGTGGTTGATGACTTGGAGCGTGCGCTCGAGGCTATTAACAAGGGTGGAGACCTTGACAGTCTCAAGGAAGGCGTGGGCCTGATTTACAACAAGTTTGTGAAATACCTCGAGAGCCAGCATGTTACAGCCATCGACTCGACAGGTAAGGATTTTGATACCGATGTACACGAAGCGGTGACCATGTTCCCCGCTACTGACCCCTCGATGAAGGGCAAGGTCATCGACACTGCTGTGAAGGGGTATATGATCAACGACAAGGTGCTGCGATTCGCTAAGGTGGTCGTGGGCAGTTGATGAACGCTTATCAGCGTTGATGAGAGATTAAGAATAGATAAGAGATAACAAGAATAATGGCTCAGAAAAGAGATTACTACGAGGTACTTGGCGTGGAAAAGAATGCCACTGCCGATGACCTGAAAAAGGCCTATCGCAAACTGGCGATACAGTATCACCCTGATAAACAGCAGGGTAAGAGTGACGCCGAGAAAAAGGCTGCCGAGGAGAAATTCAAGGAGGCTGCCGAGGCGTACAATGTCCTCAGCGATCCCGACAAGCGAGCTCGCTATGACCAGTTCGGATTTGCCGGTGAGCAGATGGGTGGCGGAGGCTATGGCGGTGGAATGTCTATGGATGACATTCTGCGCCAGTTTGGCGACCTGTTTGGAGGCTTTGGCGGTTTCGGAGGCTTTGGTGACTTCTTTGGCGGAGGCGGAGGCCAGACCCAGCGCGTGAAGCGTGGCACCGACCTGCGTGTGCGCGTCAAGATGACACTCAGCGAGATAGCCAAGGGTGCCGAGAAGAAACTGCGCATACCCCGCATGAAGTCATGTGACCATTGCCACGGCACTGGGGCCAAGGATGGTACAGCACTGGAGACTTGCCCCACCTGTAACGGTTCGGGTGTCGAGGTGCGTATGCAGCGCACCATGTTCGGTACGATGCAGTCCCAGAGTGTGTGTCACACCTGTGGCGGCAGCGGCAAACGCATCAAGGAAACTTGCCCGCACTGTAGTGGCAAGGGACTTGTGCGCAAGGAAGAGGTTGTGGCCATCAGCATCCCCGCTGGTGTAGCCGACGGCATGACCCTGCGCATGGGACGTCAAGGCAATGACGCCCCTGGTGGCGGCGTCCCTGGTGACCTGCTTGTGGTCATTGAGGAAGTGCGTGACGCGCATCTCACTCGTGACGGCAACGACCTGATTTACAATCTCATGCTCGATATTCCCACTGCTATCCTTGGCGGCAAGGTGGATGTGCCCACCGTTGACGGAAAGGCCCGTGTGACCATCAAACCCGGAACCCAACCAGGCAGCATTTTGCGCTTGAGGGGTAAGGGTCTGCCGTCGCCCGAGCGATATGGCATGGGTGACCTGCTCATCAATGTTATGGTCTACATGCCCGAGAAACTCAACGACAAGGAGAAAGAGGCGATTACTATGTTGCAGAATGCCGGTGAGCATATCAAGCCCAGCGACAGCGACAAGAGCCGCATTTTCTCGCGTCTGCGTCACATCTTCGATTAAAAGAGATTATCAACCCCTAACTCCTAACTAAAGAATGCCTCGACGTCACGATCACCGAGTGCCTCGCAACGACGATAAAACCGTTGTACGCGAGGTGAAACAACCTGCTAAGCTGCTTGAATTTGTCATGCACTGCCTGGACGGCATCAGCCGCAACAAGGCGAAATCCATTCTCGCTCATGGTGGTGTCACTGTTGATGACCAAGTGCAAACCCATGTGGATTATCCGCTTGATGAGGGATGTATCGTGAAAATCCGTCGTCATGCCCGTCCGTCGTCAGCCAACAATCCCCACTATCGAATTGTCTATGAAGACAGATGGGTGGTTGTTGTCGATAAGCAGCAGGGCGTGTTGTCGATGCCTGTCGGTGCTGGCAGTCTGAACATGAAGACCTTGCTCGACCGTCACTTCACCGAGACGCGACAGCGTTGCACTGCCCATGTCGTACATCGTCTTGACGCTCGCACCTCTGGACTCATGGTTTATGCCAAGAGTGTTGATATCCAGCAGCAGATGACCGCCGACTGGCATAGTACGATTATCGACCGCCGCTATGTGGCTGTCGTTGAGGGTGTCATGGAGGAGCCGCAGGGTAAGGTAGAGAGCTGGCTGCACGATACCGACCGCATGGTGGTCGTGAGCAGTCCCGTCGATGATGGCGGCAAGTGGGCGGCTACCGAGTGGGAACTCATCGAACAGGCACCGGAGCGTTCGCTCCTTTTCCTGCATCTGCTCACAGGGCGAAAGAACCAGATACGTGTCCACATGGCTGACATTGGACATCCCGTTGTGGGTGACGGAAAATATGGCCATCAGGACGACCCGGGTACCCGCATGTGTTTACATGCCTTCCGTTTGGCATTCCACCATCCGGTGACAGGTGAGCCTCTGGTGTTTGAGACGCCCATCCCGCGTTACTTCGGCACCGCACTCCACACGGTACAGAACCCCTAGAACTAGAAATAAACATAGTTATAAAACAAGCAAGCAACTGATTTTCAGTTGCTTGCTTGTTTTATAACTATCGCAGAGTGTGGCGAGACCTAAATAGTCCGCACCCTCAATTTGGATATTGTACGCTGCCAGATGAGTTATTTCCCAAGGCTTTTTACTGCTGCCTCGAGTTGGTGCATGGCCTGCTCGAGAACGCAGCGTGGACTGCCCATGTTGAAGCGCATGTGGCATTTGCCGGCTTCACCGAACATCGAACCCTCGTTCATCGCCAGACCGGCTTTGTCGCGGAACAGGGATACCACTTCATCGTGGCTCAGGCCCAGTCCCGTGCAGTCGAGCCACACGAGAAATCCAGCCTCGGGCTTGATAGCGACTACTCCAGGAATGTGTTCGTGGCAGTATTGCTCCACATAGTCGACGTTACCCTCGATGTAGTGCAAGCACTCTTCAAGCCACTGTTTACCGTTGCGGTAGGCTGCCTCGGTAGCAATGATGGATACCAGGTTGGCGTTGCACAGTTCGTTGATTTCAATCCACTTGAAGAACGGTTCTCTCAATTCGGGATTCTTGACAACGCACCACGAACTCTTCAGTCCCGCGATGTTGAACGTCTTGCTGGGAGCACCGCAGGTCACTGTTACGGCAGCCGCCTCGTCGCTCACCGTTGCCATGGCGGTATGTTTGTGGCCAAACAGCATCAGGTCGCCGAAGATTTCGTCCGAGAACACGATGACTCCATGCTTGTAGGCCATGCGGGCGACCTCGCGCAGCACTTCAGGCTGCCAGGCGATGCCAGCGGGGTTGTGGGGGTTGCACACGACCATCATGCGCGGTTTCTCCTGCTCCATGATGCGTTCCAGGCCTTCTAAGTCCATGCGGTAGAAATTGCCTTCGGTCTGAATCAGTGCATTGTTGATGGTGATGCGCCCGTTACCATCGATGACATCCTTGAAGGGGTAATAAACAGGTTGTTGGATGACAATCTTGTCGCCAGGCTTGGTGAAGAAGTTCACGGCAAGTCCAAATCCCGTCACGATACCAGCCACAAAGGTGACCTCCTCGCGGGTGAACTCAAAGCCATTGCGCTCGCGCTGCCAGTCTATGATGGACTGCCAGTAGCCGTCATAGAGGCAGGTATAGCCATACACTGGATGGTCGGCCAAGCGTCTAACCAGTGCCTCGGTAATCTCGGGGCACACGGCAAAGTCCATGTCAGCAATCCACAACGGTAGTAAGTCGTCGCGTCCGTAATCCTGTTTGAGTACTTCTATCTTCTTGCATTGCGTGCCATGGCGGTCAATGCAGCGGTCAAAGTCATATATAGCCATTGCTGTATAAGATCTAAGGTGATTAATGTCTGTATTCGTTTAATTCGGCGGCAAAATTAGTACATTTTTATGATATGCAATACTGCTTGCTCCTTTTTTTCTTCGCCATGAAATCATGCTTTTGTTCAGGTTTTGTTCGTTGGCGTGCTTGGATAAGATAAAATGTTATATCTTTGCATGATACATTAATCGTGAGAAATGATATGAACAAGACCAGAAAAATCCATTTCATGAAAATGCACGGGGTGGGCAATGATTACATCTTTGTGGATACCTCCCTTTACCCTATTGACAATCCGCAGGAAGTGTCTGTCGCTTGGAGCCGCCCGCACATGGGCATCGGCAGTGACGGACTGGTGCTTATTGGACGCTCTGCTACCGACGAGGCGGATTTCACCATGCGCATCTTTAATGCCGACGGCTCCGAAGGTATGATGTGCGGCAATGCCAGCCGTTGCATCGGCAAGTATGTCTATGAGAGTGGCATGACCGACAAAACACAAATCCGCTTGATGACGGCTTCGGGTGTCAAGATACTGAACCTGCAGGTCAATGACTGCGGTCAGGTCGAGATGGTGGCGGTCGATATGTTGGCTCCAGAGACCGATAACAAGAAGCAATACCTTGCCGACGGGGAGCCCTTGCCCGATGGTGTCTTTGTCTCGATGGGCAATCCGCACTATGTTATCTTTGTTGACGACATCAGCGAGGTGGATGTCGCCGCCAGAGGGGCACTTCTTGAGCACCACCCGCGCTTCCCTGAGCGCTGTAACATTGAGTTTGCCCAGGTGTTCCAGGATGGGGCAATCCGCATGCGTGTGTGGGAACGAGGCAGCGGCATCACGATGGCTTGCGGTACTGGCGCCTGTGCCACTGCTGTTGCCGCAGCATTGACGGGACGCAGTAGTCGTCGTTCACGAGTCATTATGGACGGTGGCACCCTCGACATTGAGTGGCGCCAACAGGATGGTCATGTCTATCTCACGGGTCCTGCCACAATCGTCTATGAGGGCGACATCCTTTTGCCATAGCCCCACATAGACAAACCCTAACTCTAGTTCACAAGAAACTCCCAAAAACCATTTGAAATAAAAAAATAAGCGGCTGAATTTCAGTCGCTTATTTTCTTTTGTGGAGCATAGCGGACTCGAACCGCTTACCTCAACACTGCCAGTGTTGCGCTCTACCAGATGAGCTAATGCCCCGATTTGCGGATGCAAAGGTAATACCATTTTTAAAACTGACAAACTTTTTGGGCGGATTTTTTCAAGAATTTGAATTTAGTGCCCAATTTCGGGAGTTAATCAGTTCACGAAGTTGACCGAGACACCAATTTGGAAACGTGCCGGATTGAGCGGGTAATGCGGTGTGGCGAAGTAGGCACTGCCGCTCTTGATTTTCTGGTTGAAGTGGGTCCAGGCGACAAAGAACCGTGCCTGTTTCATCTTGAAGTTGGCATACAGGTTCATAATGGCGAAGTTGCCGCATTCCATCTCATGCTGGCTGTGGAATGTCATGGTCGCAGGGTTATAGACCGGTGCGTAATACTTGGTGTAGTAGTTGCCGTCAACGCCCATCTGCACATGCAGCACGCGGGCGATAGTAAACGTGGCATACAGATTGCTGTAGATAGCGAACTTGGGTAGCGGCAGCACCTCTTCATTGCTGCTGGTCTGCAACGTCACGCTGTTATCCCAGTTGAAGGCCTTGAAATGCAGGCCTTGCTTCAACCTTGCGCTCAACACATGGATGGCGCCGCTATGCTGGGCAGGCAGACCGTCGCTGTCCCAATAGATATAGTCTGTCAGCGTCTCATAGCCCACGTTGACATTGGTCCATGAGAAGGGAATGTCAAGTTCTCCGCCCACGCGAACTCGCTTGGTCTTGCTGAAGTCGTTCTCCCACACAAAGTGGTTGGAAACGAAGTTCTTGAGCAGATAGGGCACGGACAGGTTTTTGAAGTAGCCATAGCCCTTGATGCTTACTGAGTCGCCCAGCATCTTGAACCGTGTCGTCACGTCGCCGCTCAGGTCGATTTCGCCTGCTACATCACCCAGCACGCCGAATTGTGCTGTTGCATTGTAGCGCAACAGCGAGCCGCGTTGCTTGGTGAGTTGGCCTCCCAACCACAGCAGGCTTTGGGTCGTGCGATGAGGCACGACGGCTGGCACGGTTTCAAGGCCTTCGTGCATTGTGGTTCCGGTAACAGTATCGGTCACCTGGGTATAGCGCCTCACTTCGTGGGTGCCATATACCGAAAACCCGAATTTGGCATACTTGTTAAAGCCTTCAAGCAGTGAAATGCCCAATGTATTGCGCAACCGCCAATAACTCGTTGTCTCATTGGTCCCTTCTGATGACAGATAGGTGTGGTCAAAGAACTCGTTGTCCTCAGTGCCGGAGGCGTTCAGGAACTGATGCTTGGCGTGTTTGAAGTCAAGGGTCCAGATGAAACTTGTCACGGGCACATAGGTGCGGTCGATAACCGTGTCGGTGATGCTGTCGCGGCGGTAGCGGTAGAAGCCCACTTTGTAGCGTTGGTTCAGCCATAATTGGCTGCCCTCCAGATGGCTGTGGGCAGAGCCTAGCCGGGTGGGGATACTCTTGTTGTCCACACGGGTCACACCGCCCTGCACCTCGGCGGGGTCGGTGATATAACGGTCATCGGTGATGCCGCCGCTCTCCTTGGTGGTGTAGTTGTAGTGGTCGAAGAACGTCTGCAACTCGTAACGGTCACCCATGTGTGAGCCGAACAACCGCCATGTGAAGTCCTTGTCGGCTTGCACGTCATACGAGCCCTTGCTGTAGATGTAGTCGAATCCGCCGCCCACTTGTGTCTTGCGGTCCACGTTGCCCGAGAATTCCAGCTGCGTGCGGTCCAGATTACTGTATTTGTCACCACCTGTCGAGTGGCTGAGCAGGGTCATGGGAATGCGTGTGTTATAGTAGCGCATGGTCCTCGTGTTGTGCATCCACGCCTCAATTGCATCTTCAAAGAAGAATTCGCTCGTGAGAGGACGCTCCATGAAAATCTGATTCTGTCCTGGGGCTCCATAGTTGCCCGTTGTCAACCACGCGTCGCTCACCATCGAGGGGACCATCCTGCGGTGATAATCCAGATGGATGGTGTCGATGGTCGATGGATAATGCAGGCCTAGTGGCTCGCTTACGCTCCATGCCACCGACGGCTCCACTCGCTGTTTCTTTGACTTGGTGGTTGATTTGGTGCTGCTACTCTGTGATGACGGCTGTGCCACAGCGGGTATCATCGCTGCAGCCAACACAATCATGGCGAATATGACCAGAACCTTTTTCATTTTAGCCTACAAAGATACTGTTTTTTTCTTTCACACAAGGCTGCAGAATCGCTAAGTTGATTTTTCGCCTGATTAAACACCTTTGCGCCTTAGCGTCTTAGTGCGAAGGTCTCACATCGGTTTTTGCACCGAAGAGCCAATGGGCTAGCCACGGGCTTAGCCTGAAAATGTTGCTGATGACCAGACAAACGGCAATCACCATGATGGCAATCAACGACGAGACAAAAAACTCGATAACAGGCATGGGGTGGTCGCTGAAGAAGGTGAATTCACTCAAACTGCGGGGCAGCAGGAAGAAGTGTATCAGATAGATGTCAAGTGTCCGTCGCCCGACATACTGCATCGTGCGTCCCAACTTGGTTTCTTGTGAGAACACAGCCTGCTTGTTGCGGAAGAACGTGAACATGATGACAAGTCCTGTCAGCGCCAGCATACCTTTCATGATGACGGTCTTGACAGGCAATACGTCCCTGAATGCGTTAACCAGAATGAAGAATACGATGCACACCGCAAGCAGCCACTTGTTGTCTAGCCACTGCTGTACCTTGTCATAATGCTGCTTCACAAAGGTGCCCAGCACGAAGAAAAGGAAGAAGCGCCACTGGTGTGCGCTGATTAGTGCCAGCGCATTGTCAGCTGTCTGGTTGTGGACGGTCATTGTAGGCCAACAGAAGCTGTACAGGGCAATGCCTATCGCGGCTAGAATCCACGCAGCCCAACGGGAGCGCACGAAGAATCTAACGGCAGCATAGAACACATAGTATTCTAGCAGGACGAAGGTGAACCAGTAGCCGCATTTCTGCTTGTCGATGAAACCGTCATAAACCGAGGTGCCCGTAAAGTGCAGATAGACGAGGAAAAACAACAACGGACTGAGGAGTTGCACGGGTATCTTCTTCTTGAAGAAACTCACGACCTGTTTGCCGTTCCATACCACATTCTCCTTGTAAAGGACGAAGCCGCTGATGAAGAAGAACATGGGCATCCTCACCTGTGTTAAAATATGATGAAAGGAGGGCGTGTCGCTGGACAACTGCCAACAGAGGGCTGCAACATGATTCAGCACCACAAGAAACATGGTGAATCCACGCAACGCGTCGATGTAGCCGATGCGCTGGGTGCCGTTCATTGTCAGTTTGTCGTTTGTAAGGTCTGTCATCTCTTTAGCACCGCAAAATTAACGGAATCCCGCTGATGTGCCAAATAATTCTGCTCTAAATGAACACCAGGGCTTGCCACAACTGTTGTGCCTAGCCCTGGTGTTGAAAATTGGAAATGATGTCATCAGATGGTGCGCTCCACAGGGAGGACGAAGGCTCGCAAACCCAATTTGGGCGTCGCCAGGTCCATCTGGTGCAACTCGTCGAGAACGACATCCACGCGGCGGTCATCAACCACGGTCAGGATGGCAGATGCGATGGATGGCCAGGCGTGGGTCGCGTAATGCGGCTCACCGGTCTTGCTGCCACGGCCCTGCACTTCACGCCAACCGGTGAAACCACGGCAGTTGAGCAGATGCAATTTCTCGACAATGCGGTCATAGTAGGCCTCATCAAAGGCTATAAATATCGCTTTCATTTTTTCTCAGTTTTCAGTTTTCAGTTGTCAGTGTGACGACTAAAAACTATTAACTATTATCTATTAACTATTAACTACTTAGCGTGCTCCTTGCTCATCTTCTTGCGCGTGCGGCGGATGCCGGTCAGTGCAAAGATGGTGTACATCGTGGGCACAAACAGCAGCGTCATCAACGTGGACATGGCAAGACCGCCAATCACGGCGATACCCATCGGGCGCCACATCTCACTACCTACACCCGTACCAACTGCCATGGGCACCATACCCAGGATAGTGGTCATTGAGGTCATCAGCACAGGACGCAGACGCGAGTGCCCACCGTTGATTACAGCACGGCGTATGCTCATGCCGCGCTCACGGTTCAGGTTGATGTAGTCGATAAGCACGATACCGTTTTTCACCACAATACCAATCAGCATGATACCACCAATCATCGACATCACGTTCAGGTTGGTGCGTGTAATCAACAGGATAAGCACGATACCCGAGAAGGCGAACATGATTGAGGTCATGATGATGCCAGGATAGGTGAATGACTCAAACTGGCTGGCCATGACGATATAAACCAGCAGGATGATGAGCAGACCCAAGATAGCCAGGTCACCGAACGAGTCTTGCTGGTCCTCGTAGCTACCGCTCAACTGAATCATCACATCACCGGGCTTGTCCATCTTGTCGATAAGCGGCTGGGCCTCGGCAATGACTTCACTCATCGGGCGGTCTTGGATAACGGTCGATACGGTGATGATACGCTCACGGTCCTTGCGCTCAATCGTGGGGGGATAGAACTGCTCGGTTACGGTGCCCACCTCCTTGAGGCGAACACCCGTGCCCATTGCGTTATAGAGCATGATGTTCTCAATGTCGCTGATGCTGCGGCGGTGTTCGGGGTCATACATCACCTTGATGTCGTACTCCATACCGTCCTCACGGAAGTAGCTTGCTGTCGTACCGTTGATGCGGTTGCGCAGTGCGGTAGCAGCGGTACTCAGGTTCAGGCCATACAACGCCAGTTTCTCGCGGTCAAAGTCCACGTGGTACTCGGGCTGATAGTCGCTACGGCTGATGTTGATGTCGGCAGCACCAGGAATCTTCTCGAGCAGGCGTTTCAAGCGCTGGGCAACACTGTCGGTCTTTGTGAAGTCGTAACCATAGATTTCATAGTCAACCGTGTTCTGGCCACTCATGCCACCGCCACGGCCACCACCCACATTAACGAGGGCCTTTTTCAGCTCGGGGTAGTTCTTGAGGTCTTCACGCATCATACCGGCAATCTCGGTGATGCCACGCTTACGTTCGTTAGACTTGCTGAGCATGATGTTCATCGAGATGATGTGGCTACCGTTGCTCTGCATCGAGGCGAAGGTGTTGTCACTGCTTGCCTGACCCACAGTGTAGTTGAAGGATTTGATTTCGGGATACTTCTCGGTCCACTCCTTATATATGCGTTGGCTCACGTCTTTAGCCAAATCGACGCGGGAACCGATGGGCAACTCCAGCGAGACACCCAAACGGCCATTATCGTTGGTCGGGAAGAACTCGGTGCCCACAAACTTCATCAGGAACATCGAGGCGACAAACACGCCCAGTGCCGTGGCAGTGGTAATCCAGCGGTGGGCTACGCACTTATCAAGCACCTTGGCATAAAAGTCGTCAATCTTGTTCAGCACCTTAAGAATGGGGCCATATACCTTCTGGAAAATTTTGGTGTCACCCACATTGAGACGCAACAGGCGGCTACACAACATGGGCGTCAGCATCAAGGCGCAAATCAGTGACAGCACCATCATGATGGTCACCATCCAACCCAGCTGTTTGAACAGCACACCGGTCATACCCTTAACCAGGGTCAGCGGGAAGAATACGGCAATCAGTGTCAAGGTTGACGCCATTACCGACAGGGCTACCTCGTTGGTACCGTTGACGGCGGCCTGTAAGGGTGCCGAGCCGCGCTCGATGTGCGTCGTGACATTCTCGAGCACCACAATGGCGTCATCGACCACCATACCGATGGCGATGGACAATGCCGACAGCGACACGATGTTCAACGAGTTACCTGTTGCATACAGGTAGATGAACGAGGCAATCAGTGAGATAGGGATGGTTACCAACACGATGACTGTTGCACGCCAGCGGCCCAAGAATACAAACACCACAATACCTACAAACAACAGTGCGAACAGCACCGTCTCGACCAGCGAGGCGATGGTGCTGCGGATGTTGTCACTCGTATCGACGATGTAACCCAACTTGATGTCGCTGGGCAGGTTCTTCTGAATCTTGGGCAGTTCCTTGGAAATTTTCTCTGAAATCTCCACCGAGTTGGCACCCGACTGTTTCTGCACGATAATCATGGCGCCCTTTTGGCCGTTGTTAAAGCTCTCCTGGGCACGCTCCTCAAGCGAGTCGTCGATGCGGGCAACGTCACGCAGGTGGACAACACCACCTGTTGGTGACAAGCCCACGACCATAGCGCCCATCTGCATCGGGTCGCTGAACTCACCCTGCACACGCAGGGGGTAGGTCTCGTTACCGATGTCAAAGGTACCGCCAGGGATGTTGCGGTTCTCGGCACCGATAAGGGCAGCAATGGTCTCGACGCTCAAGTTATAGGCTTCCATGCGCAGGGGGTCCAGATAGACGTGAACTTCACGCTTGGGAGCACCCGCGATGGATACCGAACCCACACCATCGACACGTGCCAACGGGTTGGCGACGTTCTCGTCAAGGATTTTATACAAGCCCGGCATACTCTGGCCAGCCTGTACCGACAGCAGCACGATGGGAATCATGTCG
Source organism: uncultured Bacteroidales bacterium (assembly GCA_902800715.1). Taxonomy (GTDB): domain Bacteria; phylum Bacteroidota; class Bacteroidia; order Bacteroidales; family Muribaculaceae; genus Sodaliphilus. The sequence continues at coordinate 105,180 of CADCFN010000011.1, read as the reverse complement.
CTGCTGAACTTGAAGATGATGGGGGTGTTGGCATCGTCGGGCAGCATGCTCGACACCATGTCGAGTTTGTCTCGCACGTCATTGGTCAATGATTCGATGTCATAGCCGTATTCAAACTCCAAGGTAACGATTGAGATGTTCTCACGGCTGTTCGACGTGATGTGCTTGAGGTGCTCCACCGAGTTGAGGGCATTCTCAAGCGGACGGGTCACGTTCTGCTCGATGTCCGACGCACTGGTTCCCGCATAGCTGGTCATCACCATGATGGTGTTGGTTTCCACATCGGGGAACAGGTCAATAGGCAGACTCCTGAGCGAGAACAGACCCAGCACAATCAGCGCCACGAAGATTAGGATCGTGGTCACTGGTCGTTTTACTGAACTGGAATATAAACTCATAATTAAATCTATATGTTTAGTCTCTCTAAACTCTAAACACTAAACTCTAAACCTCAAGGTTCGCAATCAGTTGCGAACCTTGAATTTTACTTCTTGAGTTGAACTTTGGCTCCGTCCTGCAGACGTGAGGCTCCTGCGATAACAACCTGTGTGCCAGGCACCAGACCGCCCTTGATTTCGTAACGGTCCTCCAGACGCTGACCCAGTTCCACCTCGCGCAGTTCGACTTCACCACCCTGGTAAACCCAGACGTAGCGCACGCCCGAACCCACCTGCTTCTGCACGGCGCGGTCAGGAACGACAACGCTGTGAGTCGTGCCGTAGTTGAAGTTCACGCGGGCAAACATACCGGTACGCACCTTGTCGTTGCGGTTGGTGATGGCGACCTCGACCTGGAACGTGCGGCTTGTGGCGTCAACAGTGGGGTGAATCAGGTAAACCTGACCCTGGAATGTCTCGTCGCCATAGGTATCGAATTTCACAACCACAGGCATGCCGCGTTTCACGTGGGGATACTCGCTCTCGTTCACGTTGACGATGACCTTGAGCGGCTGCTGCTGCTCGATGGTGAGCACGGGAAGTCCTGCGGGCAGGTCACCGGCGTCATAATTCTTGGCGGTCACCACGCCGCTCACGGGAGAGGTGAGCACCGTGTTCTCCTGCATGGTGCGGATGGCGCGTGCCGTGGCATCGTACTGAGCTTGCAGCTGGTCCACTGTCTGTTGTGTGCCGCCACCGATTTTTACCAGCTCACGGGCGCGGTCCAATTCACGCTTCGTGTTGGCAAGGGCAATCTGCTGCTGGGCGATGTTCACATCGTCAAGGATGACAAGGCGCTGGCCACGGGCCACGCGTGAACCCACGTCCACCAGGATGCGTTTGATGCGCGCACCGCTGTTCGACGAGATGTTGTTGGTCTTGAACGCTTCGACGGTGCCGGTGTACTCGCTCGTCTGTTTGACTGCTTCCTCACCGATGGTCACTACCTCGACAACAGGCAGCTCTTCTTTCACTTGGGTTGCCTTTTTGTCGTCTTTGCTGGAACATGATGCCAGCACCAGCATGAGCATCACAATCGGTAAAAATTTCTTTGTTTTCATTGCTTTTTTGATATGTTGTTGATGTTAATTTCTAACTCTTAATTCCTGACATAGTGCGTATTGCCCAGTACAAACTCCAGGTCGCTCTCGGCTACCAGATAGTTATAGATAGCCTGGAAGTAGGCCAGGCGGGCTGCCATCAGAGCATCCTCGGTATCGCGCAGCTGAATAAATGAGGCGGCACCGATTTTGAAGCTCTTCTGCATGATGTCGTTGGCTTTTTCGGCCATAGTCACGCCAGCCTCGTTGCTCTCTATCTGCTTGAGGTTCTTGGCGATAACATTGTTCTGGGTCTCTACTTGCATGTGCAGGCTGCGCTCCAGGTTCTCGCGCTGCCATTTCATTTCATCAACGGCGATTTGGGCCTGTTTCTGCTTGTAGTAGCGCTGTCCGCCCTGGAAGATGGGGAAGGCAAGCGTCAAGCCCACATTAGAGGCGCGGCTCCAGCGCAGACCGCTGAAGGGGCTGCCGTTATTCATCGAGTGCCACATCACGCTGGCGCTTCCCGTCAGGGTGGGGTACCAAGCCATCTTCTGCACGGCGAGCGCTTTCTTCAGGTAGTCGGTCTGCAGGTCCATCGACTTGAGGCTGGTGTTGTTGGCAAGCGTGGTGTCAGCACCCAGGGTGTTGTTCATTGCGCGGGCATACATCTCGCCCCTGAAGTCGTCCAACTGCTGGCTCGGTGCAATCTCGGTACGCACGTCCATTCCCATGAGCACCTTCAACTGGAGCAACAGGGCGGTGATGGAGTTCTCGGCCTCGAGAATTGAGGGCTCCAGATTGGTCACGGCGACGTTGGCACGCAGCACGTCATATTCTGATGCTGCGCCCAGCTCATACTTCTTCTGGAAGATTTCTGCATTCAACTTGGCAGTGGCGTGATTTTCCTCGATGACGCGCTTGCTGTCTTGAGCAAGCAATAATGCGTAGTAGGCTTTTTCCACTTGGTTGACCAGCGACAACTTGTTGGCGCGGGCCTTCTCCACGTTCTGCAGAATCTGGTTTTCGCTCAGCTTGATAGACTTCCATAGCTGGGGCACTACAAGGGGAATTGACGCCTGGAAACCAGCGGCATGGGTGTTGTCGCTACCCATCTTGATGGCCATTGTTCCAGCCTCGGTGTCCATGTACATCGTCTGCAACGACAGGTTGCGTTGATACTGTCCTGCCAGATTAACGGTGGGGAGCAGTTGCCCAAGGGCCTCCTTGTGGCTGTAGTCCACGCGCGTAATCTCCATTTCCTGCACCTTAATGGTGGGATTCTCGTTAAGGGCGATGCGGATGCACTCGTCGAGCGACAGCACCAGTTGTGCCTGGGCTCCCAGGACACCGCCTGTTAACAAGAAAAGAATAATGTAGAATAACTTTTTGTTGAACATTGTATTATGTAGTTTTATTGATTTTGCTGTTGTTGGTTCTCAAGGTATTCAATCATCTCGATGCCCTTGATGGTCGCCACGCCGCGCAGGAAACTGATGAACACGTGGTCAAACATGTCCTCCTCCTTGAAGCCGTATTTGGCACCGTTGGAATTCTCGTGCAGTGCACGCATCGACTGTGAGAACAGGTAGGCTGCAATCTCAGGGTTGATGCGCTTAATCACCAGCCCCTCGTCTTGCGCTTGACGCAGCACCGACGCGATGCCGGCTATCACTGTCTTCTCGTTCTCGACATGTTTCTCAAAGATGTCGGGATACAACCGCTTGATATCATTGATAAAAGCCACAGAGGTTGACTCATACATCTTGCGGGCACGCTGGTACACCCGGTACATTGCTTCAAAGCAGTTGTCCGAGGTGCTGAAAATCTCTTTCATCGCAGCGTTCTTCAACTCATGCTCGCGGTGAATGCACTCCCCGATAAGCGTACGTTTGTCGGGAAAGGTCTCATATAGAGTTCGTTTAGAGATGCCGCAAGCGCGCGCCACATCGTCCATTGTCATCGATGTGGGACCAACACTCATGAGCATCCGGCTGCATTCTGCCACGATACGTTCTCTTGTGTCCATGATTGATGCTTAGTAATTCTATTATTTTTTGTGGGTGCAAAATTACAGAAAACTTTTAAAACTCCAAAAGTTTTCTTGGTTTTATTGCCCTTTTTGCTTACTTTTGCATATCAAAAGTAACGATAACTACATTAAAGATATGAAATCAGCCAGCAATATGCACGAGGTATTGGCGTTCCTGCGCCAACTCGCTATCAATAACGACCGCACATGGTTCAAAGCCCACAAGGACCAGTATGATGCCCTGCGCGCACCTTGGGAACAGGATATGCAACGCCTCATCGGCTTAGTAGCCGATTTTGACCCCCAGGCGCGAGGACTCAACGTCAAGGACAGTGTTTACCGCATCTATCGCGACATCCGCTTCTCACATGACAAGCGACCCTATAAGAACTATTTCTCAGGGGTTATCGGCAAGGGCGGGCGCCACACGGTGCAGTCTTGCTACTATGTTCACTTCGGTGTCGAGGAAATAATGCTGTGCGGCGGCATCTGGTGGCCCGAGAAACCGATTCTGGACCAGTTGCGCAGCCTCATCGACGCCGAGCCCGACGAGTTTCTTGCCATCATCAATAATCCTGCTGTCACGTCGCGTTACCAGTGGATGTCAAGGTCTCTCAAGACGATGCCCAAGGGCTATCCTAAGGACCACCCCATGGAAAAATACCTTAAGATGAAGGAATATCTGCTGGTCATGAACATTCAGGATGATTACTTTGATTGCGAGGACTGGGTCGAGCGTGTTGCCAGCGACTTACAACCTCTCAAGCCATTGCATGATTTCCTTAATTATGTGTTTGAATAAAGGTTGCTAAAGTAACAAATCGTAATTTGGGAATTTGCCACCATTTTGGCAAAAGAATCGGCATTTTGTCACCAAAAAATGATAAAATCCGATTTTTTTGCCATCTTTTTGGCCTTTTTTGCGACGTGAAAAAGATTTTTTTCGTTGTGATAGTGTTAATTTCTCAATATTATAACACCTATTAAAAAAAATGGTAGTATCTTTGCGGGCGATTTTTGGGGGACGAGCTCCCAAAAGTGTCATGAAAACCCGAAATTATTAATAATTATCATAAAAACAGTTTTTAAAAAATCTATGAAGAAATCCCTTATTTTCCTGCTGGCTTTGGCCTCTAGCCTGGGGCTGCATGCCAGTGAAGCCGACTTGGTGATGCCACAGTCGTTGCATGAAATCAGTTTCCTGCACTGGGGTTTCCTGGTGTGCGTGCTGGGAATGCTGTTCGGTGTCTATCATTTCATGAAGACCAAGAGTCTGCCCGTTCATCCCGCCATGCGCGAGATTGGTGAGGTCATCTACAAAACTTGCTCGACCTACCTCAAGCAGCAGGGCCGTTTCCTGGCCATCCTGTTTGTCTTCATCGGTGTGGTGGTTGCCTTCTACTTTGGTGGGCTTAGCCACATGTCGGTGGGTGAGGTGCTCATCATCCTGTTATCGACGGTAATCGGTATGCTCGGCTCTTACGCCGTGGCTGCCTATGGTATCCGCATGAACACCTATGCTAACGCACGCATGGCCTTCGCTTCGTTGCGCCGTGACCCGCTGCGCCTGCTCAACATCCCCTTGAATGCGGGTATGAGCATCGGTGTGATGCTGGTGTGCGTTGAGCTGATTATCATGCTGATTATCCTGCTCTTTGTCCCCGTGCATTTGGCTGGTGTCTGCCTCATTGGCTTCGCCATTGGTGAAAGCCTCGGTGCCAGTGCCCTGCGTATCGCCGGTGGTATCTTCACCAAGATTGCCGACATCGGCAGTGACCTGATGAAGGTGGTCTTCAAGATTGGTGAGGACGACCCCCGCAACCCTGGTGTGATTGCGGTTTTGAGACCTATGGTGTGACCGGTGTCGCTCTGGTATCGTTCATCCTGCTCGCCGTCAAGGATCCCGAGATGCAGAAGAACCTGCTCGTGTGGATTTTCTCGATGCGTATTCTCATGGTCATCACCAGCGTGGTGGCTTACTGGGTGAACAAGGCCTACTGCAAGGCTAAATATGCCGGCAAGGACAGCCTCGACTTCGAGAAACCCCTTACCTCACTCGTTTGGTTTGCCAGCGTGCTCAGTATCGCTGTGACCTATATTGTTTCCTACATGCAGCTGGGCAATATTGATGGACAGCCCAACCTGTGGTGGCAATTGGCAAGCATCATCTCGATGGGTACCCTGGGCGCAGCCCTTATCCCCGAGATTACCAAGATTTTCACCTCGCCCAAGAGCGGCCATGTTATGGAGGTAGTGAAGGCTTCTCACCATGGTGGTGCCTCACTGAACATCCTCAGTGGTTTTGTGGCAGGTAACTTCTCGGGCTTCTGGACCGGTTTGGCATTCGTGCTGCTGATGTTTGTCGGCTATGCCTTCTCTATCGATATTCCTGAGGCGCTCATGTCCTATCCCGCCATCTTCGCCTTTGGTCTGGTGGCATTCGGTATGCTGGGTATGGGTCCTGTTACCATCGCTGTGGACAGCTACGGCCCCGTGACCGACAACGCCCAGAGCGTCTATGAGCTCTCCCTCATCGAGGAAGTGCCCAACAAGGACGAGGAAATCGAGCGCGATTTCGGCTTCAAGCCCGACTGGGAGAAGTCAAAGCACTACCTCGAGGAGAACGACGGTGCCGGCAACACCTTTAAGGCAACTGCTAAGCCCGTGCTCATCGGTACCGCTGTCGTTGGTGCTACCACGATGATTTTCTCAATCATCCTCGTGATCCAAAAGACCCTCGGTGTCGATCCCGCTGCTCTGCTGAACCTGCTCAATCCTTACACCATCATCGGCTTCCTGCTGGGTGGCTGTGTTATCTACTGGTTCACCGGTGCTTCGACCCAGGCCGTTACCGTGGGCGCCAACCGTGCCGTAGCCTTCATCAAGGACCACATCAAGCTCGATCCCAATGCCCCCAAGAAGGCCGACACCAAGTCGTCAGTCGAGGTGGTGAAGATTTGCACCCAGTATGCCCAGAAGGGTATGTTCAACATCTTCCTGGCCATCTTCTTCTTCGCCCTCGGTTTTGCTTGCTTGGCATCGCCGGGTAGCGTTGGTGGCAACAATGCCGTTTCGCTGTTCGTGTCCTACCTCATCTCGATTGCCCTGTTCGGTCTGTTCCAGGCCGTATTCATGGCAAACGCCGGTGGTAGCTGGGACAACAGTAAGAAGGTGGTTGAGGTTGACCTCGACCTCAAGGGTACCGACCTGCACGACGCGTCGGTTGTCGGTGACACCGTGGGTGACCCCTTCAAGGACACTTCTTCAGTTTCCCTGAACCCCATCATCAAGTTCACCACCCTGTTCGGTCTGCTCGCCATGGAAATGGCTATCAGCGAGAACTTCCGTGAGTTTGCTCCTTGGGTAGGTATCATCTTCGTTCTGGTTGCCATCTTCTTCGTTTGGCGCTCGTTCTACCGCATGCGCATCGATGACACCATCGACAACATCATCAACGCCTACAACAAGAAGAAGTAATCAATTGTAGAGACGCAAAATCTTGCGTCTCCCAAAAGAGAACCCATCAAGGGCTTAATTGCGAGTCCCCGTCAATACGCAAGGCGGCTGGATGCCATAAGGATCCAGCCGCCTTGCTCTTATTCAGATGATTCAGTTTTCATGTTTCTGCATTGGGACACGCCGTGAGTTTCAAGTGCGTTTGAGCAGGTCGAAGGCCAGCACAAGGCCAGCGGCCTTGACTTGAATTAACACCATGGCGCAAGTGCCGAAGGTACTTGTGACGTGGTGAGTAGAAAGCAACAGATCTTGGGAAAGTGTATCAATACCACGGACTTTGGTTTTGGCACACTCTCGACGACATCTTCGATGTGTTTACCGGACAAGCTAATGGAAATGAAAAGGTTTCTTGTTCCTTAGTTTGCAGTTGGCGTTCTGCCTTGCGTTGCCGCTGGAACATCATACCCGAGTTTCTTTAGCTCCTCTTCATAGACTCTGAAGACGTGTTCGATTTTTTCATCCTGGGTCATCTCGGCTTCACGGTTGAATATCGATTCATTGGTAAGAATCCGGTTGAGAAGCAACTCCTTGGCTTTTTCTTTTTCCCCAATGCGCAGCAAGAACTCAATAGTGGTTTCGATATCATAGTTCTTGACGAGTTGTTTCTTGATACTGCTGACGTCATTGCACATGAACCATAACTTGTATAGCAAGACAATTACGAAAAAGGCAACGGCAAGATAAATGCCCCATAAGATAATTGATAATAAGACAGCAAAGAAATCCATATTCACAACAATTTAAAAGTTAATAATGATACTAATCCACATAATTACAACAAACAGGATAAAATGCAATATATTTGACAAATAATTGATGTCAACAAGAGCTGGTTTGGTCGGTTACCTTTCAAGGGGTGACGACTTGTAGTGGCACAAGGTATCGGTCAATGTCACCAGAAATTGGATTTTCATTGCCATCAAGAACTTCAAGTTGTTGGCTCAAGGCTTCGGAGAAACGATTATTCTCGACCATATAGTCTATCATTCTTGTACCGTTGAGCGCGAAACGTACATTTACAATTCTACCTTGTATGATTTCGTTGATTTGTTCACGAGAAACCTGAAAGACGAGGTCGTCATCAATGCCGTGGGATTCTGAATTGTTGACTTCTTTAAAGCCTGCGCCAACAGTTTTAAATTCCAACACTTTACCATTACTTAATGTCAGGAAAATGGGCTGTGCTTCCACCAAAAACAACCTTCTACTTTTATCAGATCTGGCGCGAAACCCGGACAATCTGATAGAATACAGTTGATCATTACTCTTGTTCTCATCTATTAAATGTACTTCTATATTAAGAGTGTTTTGTGAAAGTACATTCTCAGAAGATTCAGGAGCAATAACTATATTTGAGGGCATGGGCTTTTTAATATCCACGTTGCTGGGTTTGCTTTGCGAAAACAAAGCAAATGGCATAAATGAGACGAGAAGTAAGACAAATGTTTTCATAATACAATACTTTTTTATAATACTTTTCTACAAAGATATAAGAATTTATATAAGTATCTGCTATTTTTGTGATTTTTTATACTTTGTTCCTACTTCATAACAAATGTCAATCAGAATCCCCCTTGACTCCAATTTGGCGAAGCCAAGTTGTGTGTCCTGGTGTTGCAAGCCTTTGTATTGTACACGAAAAAACAGATGTCCTCTCCAGTTGTTTCAGGACAGCCCACAGCGGTGGGTTTTTTAAACCATGACTACGCTATGCCTTTTTCCCGCGTTTGCACAAGCAGCAAGTTTCTGTATCTCAGAGCGGTTAATCGCCATTAACACTTTCGCCCCTCCCTCAATAATTTGCGGGCTTTTACCTTTGACAGCAAAAAAAGCTGTCGTTTGTTGTAATAGTTGTTTTTCAATGCTGGGAGTGAAGAGGCATAGGGCGCTCGACTATCCCTATAAGGTAGTGTGGATAAAAAAATCATCATTTGTTGGTAAATAATCATACATTTTTGCTTGCCATGTCCCCAAAAAGGAGTATTTTTGTGGGTAATTAGACGAACTTAAGATTAATAACCTTTAAACTTTAAACTATTTCTTTTTATGGCAAAAATTCATGGAGCCGTAGTAGTGAATACGGAACGATGCAAGGGATGCCGCCTGTGTGTTGTGGCTTGTCCCTGCAATGTGCTGAACCTCAAAGAGAAAGAGGTGAATGATCGCGGATATCATTTCGCTTACATGGAGCAACCTGAGGCTTGTATCGGTTGCCAGAGTTGTGCACTTGTTTGCCCCGATGCCTGCATCGAGGTTTACCGCGTGATGGAAAAATAATTGTGACTAACCATTTAAATTACTGTCGAACAATATGAACGATAAAGTAACATTGATGAAGGGTAACGAAGCCCTCGCCATGGCGATGATCCGCTACGGCGCCGACGGATATTTCGGATACCCGATCACTCCGCAGAGTGAGGTGCTTGAGAAACTCGAGGAAGAAATGCCTTGGGAAACTACAGGTATGGTTGTGCTGCAGGCCGAGAGTGAGGTCGCTGCTATCAACATGGTTTATGGTGGCGCTATGACCGGCAAGGCCGTCTGCACCTCTACTTCCAGCCCTGGCTTCAGTCTGATGCAGGAGGGTGTTTCCTATCTCGCAGCCAGCGAGGTTCCCGCTCTGTTGATCAACGTGCAGCGTGGCGGCCCCGGTCTGGGTACCATTCACGCTTCACAGGCCGACTACTTCCAGGCTTGTAAGGGTGGCGGTCACGGTGACTATCACATGATCGTGCTCGCTCCCAGCAGTGTACAGGAGATGGCCGACATGGTCGCCCTGGGATTTGACCTGGCTTTCAAGTATCGCTGCGTTTCGATGATTCTCGCCGATGGTACCATCGGTCAGCTCATGGAGAAGGTCGTGCTGCCCGAGCAGCGTCCGCGTCGCACCGACGATGAAATCCGCGAGCAGTGCCCCTGGGCCGTTAATGGTCGTAAGGGCATGCGTCCCAGCAATGTCGTAACCAGCCTTGAGCTTGATGACGACAAGATGGAGGAGAACAACTGGCGCTTCCAGGCTTGCTATCGCGAAATCGAGAAGAATGAGACTCGCTGCGAGCTCATTGACACCGATGACTGCGACTACCTGATTACCGCCTTCGGTACTACCGCACGCGTAGCCATGAAGACGATGGAACTCGCCCGCGCCGAGGGTATCAAGGTGGGTATGTTCCGTCCCATCACCCTGTGGCCCTTCCCCGAGAAGCAACTGCGCGAGGCCGCTAAGAACGTCAAGGGCATCCTGTGCGTTGAGCTCAACGCCGGCCAGATGGTTGAGGATGTGAAGCTTGCCGTTGAGTGCAAGATGCCGGTTGAACACTATGGCCGTTTCGGTGGCAATGTGCCCACCCCCGACGAGCTGCTGAACGTACTTAAAGAGAAACTCATTAACAAGTAAAGAACGCAATGGAACTTAACGATATCATTAAACCTGAGAACAAGGTCTATGCTGAGCCTAAATTATTGAATAGGGTTCATATGCACTACTGCCCTGGTTGCAGCCATGGCGTTGTACACAAACTCGTTGCTCAAGTCATCGAGGAAATGGGTGTTGCTGAGAAGACCGTAGGCGTTTCGCCCGTTGGTTGCGCAGTATTTGCCTATAACTATATCGACGTTGACTGGGAAGAGGCTCCCCACGGCCGTGCTACCGCACTGGCTACCGCTGTAAAGCGCCTCTGGCCCGAGAACCTGGTATTCACCTATCAGGGCGACGGTGACTTCTCGGCTATCGGTACTTGCGAGTCGATTCACGCTTGCAACCGTGGCGAGAACATCGTTATCATCTTCATCAACAATGCTATCTACGGTATGACCGGTGGTCAGATGGCGCCCACGACCCTGCTGGGTCAGAAGACCGCTACCTGCCCCTACGGCCGCCGTCCGGACCTCAATGGCTACCCCCTGGCCATCACTCCGCTGCTGGCTCAACTCGACGGTACCTGCTACGTTACCCGTCAGAGCGTGCACACGCCCGCTAACGTTCGCAAGACCAAAGCCGCTTTGAAGAAAGCCTTTGAGAACAGCATCAACTGCAAGGGCACCTCGGTTGTCGAGATTGTCAGCGCTTGCAACACCGGTTGGAAACTCACTCCTGAGAAGGCCAACAAGTGGATGGAAGAGAATATGTTCGCCAAGTATCCCCTGGGAGACTTGAAGGACTTAGAAGATGGTATTCAACGCTAAAATTAAGAAGACACTATGATTAATGAAATAGTTATTGCCGGTTTCGGCGGACAGGGTGTATTGTCGATGGGTAAGATTCTTGCCTACTCTGGTCTGATGGAAGACAAGGAAGTCTGCTGGCTGCCCTCTTATGGTCCCGAACAGCGTGGCGGTACCGCCAACGTGACCGTTATCGTGAGCGATGAGCGCATCAGCTCGCCCGTGCTCAACACCTATGACGTAGTGGTTGTACTCAACCAGCAGTCACTGGACAAGTTCGAGAGCAAGGTAAAGCCCGGTGGTATCCTGATGTATGACACCTATGGCATCCACAAGAAACCCACCCGCACCGATATCAAGATTTATCCTATCGATGCTACCGAGAAGTCAATCGAGATGAAGAACTCCAAGACCTTCAACATGATTGTCCTGGGTTCGATGCTCAAGGTACGCCCCATGGTAACCATCGAGAGCGTGCTCAAGGCCCTCAAGAAGACCCTTCCCGAGCGCCACTGGCACCTCATCCCCCTCAACGAGGAGGCTCTGAAGGAAGGCGGCAACCTCATCAAGGAGTAAATCCAACAGAATCCAATATTGACAAGCGGTTGACCATATGGTCAACCGCTTGTTCCGTTATATCCGATATATCCGTTAAATCCGTTTTATCTCACGGCGATTTTCCAGGCGCTGTGGCTGCTGGCGGTCTTGAGCAGATAGATGCCGCGAGGCAGGTCGATGGTCATGTCATCGGTGAGGTTGTCGATGTGGCAAATCGCTTGGCCTGCAATGTTATAGATAACGGCGCGGCCCACGTTCTCGCTGCACTTGATGAGGATGCCGCCTTCTCGGGCAATCACCTGCAAGGGCTTGTCGGCGTTGATGCCGGTCAGTCCGCTGGTGTCGATGGTGATGACGTTGGAAGGCTCACTCAAATAACCCAGGCGGAAAGATTGCACATAATAAGTATGTGTCTCGCCTGGCTGACGGTCATCGAAGACATAGGAGGTTGTACTGCCGTTGTCGGTCGTGAATACCTCGGTTCGGGCTTCGTTGTTTTGACTGTAAACCGTGCGAGTGATGACGTAGTAGTCCACTTCCTCGCTGGCGGACTGCCAGTTGGCGGTATAGCCAGTGCTGCTGATGTCGCTGGCGCTCAAGGCGGTGAGTTGTGACAATGTGGGAACGGGCAAACAGTTGGCACGCAGCTCAATGCCGATACTTCCTGTCAAACCGCCGTCAAAGATAACCAGACGGGCACTGTGTGACCCGATGCTAGTGGGTGTGTAAGTGATTTTCAATGGATATCCATCAGCGCTGTTGGCGAGGGTGCGGCTCACGACCGAAACAGGGATGCTGAACATCTCGTAGTCGTCACGGTAGAGTTGGAGCGACAAGGCATTATTCAGACCTCGGCCTTTAATATAGACGGTATATTCCAGCGACTTGCCCAATGCTACCTCACCAAAGTCCAGTACCGTACCTTGGGTTGGCGATATGAGTTCAGGGTCGCCGGTATAGGTCGTGGTATCAACGCTGGTTCCAGCATCATTCAGATAGAACACTTCGCCTTGCTTGTTGCCCCAGATGTATTCAAACAGCTGCGGTATGTCGATGAACGGATTGCGGTTGTTCTGGTACTTCTGCACAACATCGTTACGGTTCAGTTCCTTGTCGCTGACGGCATCGTTGCGTGCCCAGCGGCACAGCAGGTTGATAGACCAGTCGTTGAGCGTCTTCCAGGTGCTGTTGTTCACCATGAAAGTGTGTTTCCACTTGTAGTGCTGGTAGGTGCAAGCCATATAGAAGTAGGTGCGTGCAAAGTCGCCCTTGTAACGGTCATCGGGCTCAAACACCGTGCTGGCACCACCGCCCTGACCGCTCTTCGGCGATCCGACGCGGGTCACGCCATTGTCAAAATAGACCGTTGACACCTCCCCCAGTGGCCAGTAATTCTTTTCCAGGTTAGCCTCTTCATCGGCGGGATACAGGTGGTTCAGGTCGGTATAACTGGCATAACCGTCATTCTCGGTGTAGCCATACCACCAGCTCTTGGGGAACGAGTGTTCGCGGTTCATTCCGTAGGCTGCACGTGAACCTCTGAAGTAGAAAGTTTCATCGCTGTACATGTCCCACACTATGCTGGGATCCTCGGGACGGCAGTCTGTTTCAGTAAAATATCCCCACAGACTGTTGTAACTCAGCATGGTGTGCTGGAGTGTCAAGTGGTGGATGGCGTCTTTCAGCGCCTGTCCGCTCTTGCCTTCGAGCGATTTGTAGTAACCGGCAGGTATGGCTGCACTGGCACCAAGCCATGCAGTGATGGCCACTGCCGTTATTGCCATGCGGTATAATCTCTTGGTAATCATAATCTCTTTTTTCATGATTATGGTGAAGTATTATATGGTTTCGCAGAGTCTGCAAATATACTCAATTTATTTCAATAACAATGTATTGTGATAACAGAAATGGTTTGGTTTGAGTGCGGCGCGAAACGATGTGGGGAACTTTCGAGCATTAAGATGCTCTAATTGTTTACTCAGGGTCGTTGATCCAGTTGATGAGATAGACGCGGTCACGGGCGCGCGTCATGGCAGTGTAGAGCCAGCGGTAGAAGTCCATTGACTGCATCGCATCGGGCATGATGCCGCCCATGTCGATAAACACGTTGCGCCACTGTCCGCCTTGCGCCTTGTGGCAGGTCACGGCGTAGGCATACTTCACTTGCAGGGCATTGAAGTAGGGATGCTCTTTGAGTTGCTTATAGCGCTCGCGCTTGTCGCCCGTGAGTTCTTCCCACACCTCGTTGAACAGGCGGTCGCTCTGCTCCTTGTTTAGTGCTGGCGTATCGCTCAACAGGCAGTCTACCACGATTTTGCAGTCCATTTCCACACCGTCGTGGTCGGGAAACTCAACGGTGACGTTGGCAAAGCGCAGACCATACTTGTGTTCAATCTCTCCCCACACGCGGCGGACGCGGCACACGTCGCCGTTGGCGATGAAATCCAGCTGTTCGTAGTCGCGTGCCCAGTAGTAGTTGTTCTTAGCAACGAGCAGCATGTCATCATTCACCAGCAGGTCCTCGCGATAGAGGATGGTATTGCGCACACCCATATTAAATAATGTGGCGCGCTTGTTGCTGCGGGTGACGATGATGGTCTCACCCATGCCGTCGCGGTCATAGCAGTCGCTGATGGTTTCCAGCAGGAACTCGCTCGAAACGGTCTGGATGTCCTCCATGCCGTCGAGGTCGAAGTGCGGTCTTCCTAGCACACCGTCCTCCATTGCCTGGCGCAGCAGTGTGGCATTGTGCAGGATACCGCTCTCCTCGGCTTGGCGGGCAATCTGCTGCAGAAACACGCCGTAGGTGGTCAGTCCCAGTGACCGCAGTATCTCGTTGTCGAGGGCGGGACTCACAAGTTGCCCTACAGGCGGCAGCTGGGCATTGTCACCCATGAGCACCAGTTTACACCCCAAACCATTATAGACGTAGCCGACGAGGTCTTCCAGCAACCGTCCGCTGCCAAAGATGGAACCATCGTTGGCATTGCTGATCATGGATGCTTCGTCGACGATGAAAACTGTATTGGTGTGCTTGTTATCGCCGAGACCAAAGGCGTCGATGCCGTACCCTTGCTGGCGGTAAATCTTACGGTGGATAGTGTAGGCGGGATGTCCCGAGTAGTCGCTAAAAATGTGTGCGGCACGGCCTGTGGGTGCCATCAGTACCGACTTCACGCCTTGATGGTTAAGTGCTTTGACAATAGCACCCGTGAGTGATGTCTTGCCAGTGCCGGCATAGCCACCGAGGATAAACACCGAACGCTCGGGCGCATACAGCAGGAAGTGGGCGAGTGCCACGATGACCAGCATCTGGTCATCATTCGGGTCATAAGGCAACTCTCGCAACACATCCACGGCAAGTTGCTTCACGCGCGGGTCTTGGCGGTCGGCGTTGCCGGTGTTGTTATAGCTTTGCAGTCGATTATCGGTGTTCATGGGGTCAAAATTAAGAAAAAATTCCGTTTTTATTGCGATTATCCGCCAAAATGTATTACCTTTGCCCCGCATTTAGCGAATGGAGTGATGCTCGAGTGGCTGAAGAGGCACGCCTGGAAAGCGTGTATACGTCAAAAGCGTATCCCGAGTTCGAATCTCGGTCACTCCGCCAAAAAGGACGACAACCGTCGTCCTTTTTTCATATCAGGTTAAAAACAAGCCTCATCCCTTTTTAATACAAAAACAAGAAACACAAGATATACAATCCTCATCTTGGTTGTTGTTTTTAAAAACAACTCACACAACTCAAACAATTATCTAGTTGATGGACAGTTGTTTGAGTTGAGTTTATTTTTTAGTTAGCGGAGGTAACGGTGGTCGGCAATTCGATTTATTCACCCGGCTGGGTTTCGACTCTATCGCGACTGATGGTGATACCTGTTGGTAGCGTCGGCATCCCCCACGATTTTTTTAAAATCTTTCCAAACGGGTGCAGCACGATATGCTGCTAATGACGCCGCTGGCACATGGAGTGTCGCGGAATAATTGATATAACAGTCGATCTCGCATCTAGGGGGAGTGGTTACGTAGCAATAGATGTCGTTTAAAGAAGGACAATCTGAGAACGCACCGTCGCCGATGGTTGTGACGGAGTTAGGGATGTTGATGGCGGTCAGGCTGGTGCAGCCAAAGAACGCCCAGTTGCCGATGGAAGTGACGGAGTTGGGGATGGTCGTGTTCATGCAACCAGCAATTAATGTATTGGTTGCTGTTTCGATAATGGCATTGCAGTTATTGCGAGAATCGTACTTTGGATTATCGCTAGCTACCGAGATGTCGGCTAGGTTGGAGCAGCCATAGAACGCCCTGTCGCCGATGGAAGTGACGGAGTTGGGGATGTTGATGTTAGTCAGGCCAGAGCAGCCAGAGAACGCATCGTCGCCGATGGAAGTGACGGAGTTGGGGATGTTGATGGCGGTTAGGTTGGTGCAGCCAGAGAACGCATTGGCGCCGATGGAAGTGACGGAGTTAGGGATGGCCGTGTTCATGCAACCAGCAATTAATGTATTGGTTGCCGTTTCGATAATGGCATTGCAGTTGTTGCGAGAATCGTACTTTGGATTATCACTAGCTACTGAGATGGTGGCTAGGCTGGAGCAGTCCTGGAACGCCCAGCCGCCGATGGAAGTGACGGAGTTGGGGATGTTGATGGCGGTTAGGCTGGAGCAGCCAAACGCCCCGATGCCGATGGAAGTGACGGAGTTTGGGATAGTCGTGTTTTTGCAACCAGCAATTAATGTATTGGTTGCCGTTTCGATAATGGCATTGCAGTTGTTGCGAGAATCGTAGTTTGTGTTATTACTAGCAACTGAGATGTTTTCTAGGCTGGAGCAGCCAGAGAATGCCGAGTTCTCGATGTATGTGACGGAGTTGGGTATGTTGATGCTGGTTAGGCTGGAGCAGCCCAGGAATGCACCGTCGCTGATGTTTGTGACGGAGTTGGGGATGTTGATGGTGGTCAGGCAGGAGCAGCCTCGGAACGCAACGGAGCTGATGTATGTGACGGAGTTGGGTATGTTGATGCTGGTTAGGCTGGAGCAGTAATCGAACGCAGCGTAGCCGATGGAAGTGACGGAGTAGGTCGTGCCGTGGTAGGTGACGGTAGCGGGGATGGTCACCGAGCCAGAGTAATCATTGGAATACTGGGAATATGATGTTCCTTTGTAGGTGACTTCGACTTCATTGCTATCGATTATATTGTAGTAGATGCCGTTAACCTTGAACTTGGAGCCTGAATTTGACACACTCTGATTGCCAGAGCATGATACCATGGCCAGCAATAGCAGGGCCAACAGCAGCATGGTGGTCTTGATGAGATGTTTCATGATGAGGTATTGTTTAGTTGTTATTTTCCAGGTCTTGTTACACGAGGTTGCGGATTGCTTACAACCCAATGGCAAAGGTAAGGTTTTCCCAAGGAAAGTGCAAAAAATAAAGGGCCAGCCATTTTTATAATAAAAAAAACAACTGGAACGACTTGGACAACTATCTTTTTGATTGACAGTTGTTTGAGTTGTTCCAGTTGTCTTTATTGTTTTCTTGTGATACCGTGATTAGTCCTCTTTCTTGGCGCGCAGGCAGGAAACGGCAAGGAAGAGAATCAGGGCGATGTACATGACAATGCCCAGGATGTTGCTGGCAGTGTCGCCCAGCGGATTCTCGTACTTGAAGCCGAAGAAAATCATCGCTGCGCTGACAACACCCATGAGGGCACCACCGGCGATGAAACCACTGGCCAACAGCGTGCCACGCTCCTTGCGGGCGGCGTTGACCTTCTCATCCTTGCTGCGGCTGCCGACGAACCAGCTGATGATGGCGCCGACAAGCAGCGGGGCATTCAACTGCAAGGGGATGAACATACCAAGCGAGAAGGGCAGGGCAGGCACCTTGAGCCAGTTGAGCAACAGGGCGAGGATAGCACCCACGCCGTAGAGTAACCATGGCGTCTCACCACCCATCATCAGGGGCTTGATAACGGCGGCCATGGCGTTAGCCTGGGGGGCTACCATGGCGTCGGGGCCGGTGAAGCCGTATGCCTCGTTCAGAATCATCATCACACCGCCGACGGTGGCTGCCGACACGAGTGTGCCGACGAACTTCCACGTCTGCTGCTTGGCGGGCGTGGTGCCAATCCAGTAACCGATCTTCATATCGGTGACCATACCACCAGCCATCGACAATGCGGTGCAAACCACACCACCGATGACCATGGCGGCAACGATACCCTTAGAGCCTTCGAGACCGATAGCGACAAAGATGACGCTGGCCACGATGAGGGTCATCAGGGTCATACCCGACACGGGGTTACTACCCACGATGGCGATAGCGTTAGCTGCCACAGTGGTGAACAGGAAGGCAATCACCAGCACAACGAGGAATGCCACGATGGTCTGCACCAGGTTGTGGATGACACCGATGTAGAAGAACACGAAGGTGACCAGCAGGGCAGCCAAGAGGGCAAACACGAGGACCTTCATGGAGATGTCACGCTGGTGGCGTTCCACTTTCACATTCTGGTCCTGGCCCTTCAATGCCTGTCCAGCAAGACCGGCGGCGTTCTTAATAACACCCCACGACTTGACGATGCCGATGATACCGCTCATTGCGATACCGCCGATACCGATGTAGCGTGCACCGCCAGCAAAGATATCTTCGGGAGCCATTTGGGCAAACTCGGGATTCATGCCCATGAGAGGAACGATAATCCACCAGATAAAGGCACTACCGGCAAAAATGATGAAGGCATAGGGCAGGCCGATGATGTAGCCCAGACCCAGCACAGCGGCACCGGTGTTAATCTTGAAGATCATCTTCACGTTGTTGCTGACGAGCACCTGGGTGGTCGCGGTGGCCTCGGGGAACGGGAACTTGCCGTGCATGTCGCTCACGAAGTACTTGCGGAAGGGGATGAAGAACAAAATTCCCAAGCAGCCACCCAGCAATGAACTGAGGAAGACTTCCAAGAAGTTCACGGTGATTTCGGGGTACTCGGCCTGCAGGATGTAGAGGGCAGGCAGGGTGAAGATGGCACCAGCCACGATAATGCCCGATGCGGCACCAATCGACTGGATGATGACATTCTCGCCCAGCGAGTTCTTGCGTTTGGTCGCTGCACCAATGCCGGCGGCAATAATGGCGATGGGGATGGCAGCCTCAAACACCTGGCCCACCTTGAGGCCCAGATAGGCTGCTGCGGCACTGAAGATGACCGCCATAATCAGACCCAGCGAGACGCTGTAGGGCGTAATCTCGGGATACGTCTTGTCGGGCTTCAAGATGGGGACATATTTCTCCCCCGGCTTGAGCTCGCGCGCGGCGTTCTCGGGCAACGACATGTCGTCTTGCTGTTCTTGAACAATAATTTCTTCGTCTTTCATAAATAAAATGATGATGTTGATATAATTAGGTTGTTTTAGACGGTTAACATAATTAGTTCAAGCCGAAAACAAAACCAAATATACTTGAGTTTTGCTAAAGCGAAGGCTAATTAATTCAAACTGCGAAGATAGGCAAAAAACCACAATCATGCACCATTCAGCTCTGGAAATGTGCGTTTTTTTGTGAGATTGAAGATTTTAGTTATCTTTGTAGCCCTAACATTAAACATGACGAAAAGATGAGAACTAGATTTATACTGCTGGCCACGTTGGCCTTGATGACAATAGGGGCGATAAGCGCTCAGGACCGTTCGCTGACGAGTCAGCAGGTCTCTCTTGAGGAACTCGCAGCCTACATCGACACCATGCGCACCCCCGACACCGCCGTCAAGCTCTTCTATACCAACCTGGTGAACAATCCCACCCACAGTTACCGCATTGAGCACCTGGACTTGGGTTTCAACGGCTGCACTGGGCGTGTTGACGAGCAGGTTGTCATGGCCGATGGCACGCGTCGCGACAACGTGTTCCTGTTCAATAAGCTAGGCCTGCTCACCCAGTCCTCTATCCAGGGCGGAAAGGGCGCTAAGACGGTAGTGGATTATACTTATTCCTACGATGAGGTGCTGGGCTTCACTCTCAAGCAGAGCAAGAGCAAGAGCCGCACAATCACCTATGCACCCATTTATGGCGAGCACGGACGACGCGAGAGCATCAAGGGCAGCAACGGCACCCGCCAGGATTACACCTTCAATGAAAAAGGCCAACTCACCAAGCGCGTCATCACCTCTACCAAGGGCGACAAACGCATTTTGCTCTATCAGGGCGGCTATGTGGTGCGTGAAGAAGCTGGTGGCAAGGCATTCCGCTACCACTACGACTTTGACACGGCTACCGGCAAGAAATTTCTCATCTCCATCGAAGAATTGAAAGGGAATGATGTGGTGCATGAGCGCAAGTTTGACTACGACATCGACACTCACGGTCGCTACACCCGCGTGAGCGTCTCTTTCGACGGCAAGCACCAGATGACTGTGACGAGGAGTTATAGTGAATAACCTTGTACTGTTGAGAGCCGGGACTACAAGTAGCCTTTAGCTGGGAGTGATACAATAAAAAGGGGTGCTTTATCGTTTTTTAAGATAAAGCTATAGCAACTCATTTTCATGAAACGGATACTCTATATTATGGTGGGCGTGATGCTCGCATCGGTGGCGCTGTCACTGTCATCCTGCAAGGGTCCAAAACTCAAGGAGGCAGATGAGGCATACGACCGCGGCGAGTACTTTGATGCCGCTACCATCTACCGCAAACTCTACAACCGTTATAACCGCAAGGAGGATGCCTGGATTCGTGGCGAACTGGCTTTCCAGTTGGGCATGTGCCACCTGAAACTCAATCAGGGCAGCCGTGCTACAGCAGCGTTCCAGAATGCCATCCGCTATGAATATGAGGACACAACGCTCATGTTGCGTCTGGCACAGGCCCAGCAACGTGAGGGTCAGTATGCTGCTGCCATCAGCAGCTATCAGCAGTATCTGGAGATTGCCCCCAATAGCTGGGAAGCAAAGGTGGGAATACGTGGTTGCCAGTTGGCTCCCAAGTGGAAAGAGGAAGGCTCCCGGTATATTGTCAAATTGGACAAGGTGTTAAATTCTCGCCGTGCCGATTACTGCCCCATGTTCCTGGATAAGAATATGGAGTATGTCTATCTGACTTCAACCAACGAGAAATCCACAGGCGAGCTGCGCAGTGAGATTAGCGGCACTAAGAAAGGCGACATCTTTTTCTCTAAGATTGATGATAAAGGCAACATGTCGCGCCCTGAGGTCGTTGACGGTGGCTTGAATACTGAACACGACGAAGGCGCTGCAGCCTTCTCACCCGACGGCTCGACAATGTACCTGGCACGCGCTGTCCGCCAGGACTGGCCCACGACGGTCGAAATTTATACCAGCACCCGCAGCGAAGCCAAGTGGAGTGCTCCGCAGAAGTTTGAAATCACTGCCGACACCCTGAGCAACTACACCGACCCCTTTGTCAGCCCCGACGGCAACTGGCTCTACTTCGCCAGTGATATGCCAGGAGGCCAGGGTGGCATCGACATCTGGCGCATCAATCTTAAGGACAAGCATGGTACCCTTGAGAATCTGGGCCCGCATATCAATACCAAGGGTAATGACCGCTTCCCTAATGTGCGCACCGATAGCGTGTTGTACTTTGCCAGCGACGGTCATCCCGGCATGGGCGGTCTTGACCTGTTCATGGCTACGTTGCAACCTCGTGACGAGGACGACAAGGTTTCGATGGACCGCTGGGTCGTTGAGAACATGGGTGTGCCGATGAACTCGTGTGCCGATGACTTCGGCATTACCTTCGGTAAGGGTGAGAGCGGTTACTTCTCCAGCAACCGTGGCGATGCCCGTGGTTATGACCACATCTTCAGGTTCGTCAAACCCGACCTGCAGATATGGATTTCGGGCTATGTGGTAGATAAGGACGATGAACCTGTCCCCAATGCCGTAATCCGCATTGTGGGTGACGACGGCAGCAACCAGAAGACTGCCGCCAAGCCCGACGGCTCATTCCGCTTCGACTTGCAGCGAGGCGTCAAGTATGTCATGCTGGCAGGAGCCGATGGCTACTTGAACGCGCGTCAGGAGTTTGAGAGCGATGCTGCTGAGGAGGATGCCGAGTACAACGTGGACTTCATCCTTGCCGCCACATTCAAGGCACAGGTTGTCGAGAACATCTTCTATGACTTTGACAAGGCGGTATTGCGTGACGAGTCCAAACTGGCACTTGACAGCATGGTCATGCTCTTGAAGGACCATCCCAACATCGTCATTGAAATGGCAGCCCACACCGACCGCATCGGTAGTGACAAATACAATAACGGCTTGTCGCAGCGACGAGCCCAAAGCGTTGTGGACTATCTTGTTGAGAACGGTATCCCACGGGAGCGTCTGAAACCCGCCGGCTATGGCAAGACGCGCCCCAAGACCGTCACCAAGCGCATTCACAGCCAGTACCCGCAGTTTGAGGAAGGCGTGACACTGACCGAGGAATTCATCAAGAAGCTAAGCAAGGAGGACAGGGAGGCCGCCGACCAAATTAACCGACGAACCGAGTTCCAGGTCATCGACACCACCTACGAGTATTAGAACAACAAAGAACCGCCCCACGAGGCGGTTCTTCTGTTAATGTTCAAAAAAGCTAGATTATCTAGAAATTCTAGAGTGTCTAGACAATCCAGAATGTCTGGTTATCGTCCGATGCAGTAATAGGTAAAGCCCAGTTGCTCAAGCTCGTTACCATCATACACATTGCGTCCGTCGATGACAAGCGGCGTTTTCATCAGTTTCTTGACGGTTTGCCATGCCGGAATGCGGAATTGGCGCCATTCGGTGAGCAACAGCACAGCATCGGCACCCTTGACGGCATCATACATGTCGAGTCCGCAATAGACGTTGCTCCAGCGGCGCTTGGTGGCATTCATGGCCACGGGGTCATACACGCGGACATGACAGCCTGCTTCCATAAGCAGGTTGATGGTGTCGATGGCGGGGGCAGCAGTCATGTCGTCGGTCTCGGGCTTGAAACTCAGGCCCCACAGGGCAACGGTCTTGCCCTCAAGGTTGCCCTTGAAGTGGTTGTTGAGTTTCTTGAAGAGGATGCGTTTCTGGCGGGCGTTGACATTCTCCACGGCCTTGAGAATCTCCATGTCGAAGTTGTGTTCGCTGCCGATTTTTATCAAGTCGTTGATGTCCTGAGGGAACAGTGTGCCGCCGTAGCCGCAGCCCGGGAAGATATATTTTGGACCGATGCGGCTGTCGGAGCCCACACCGTGGCGCACCACATTGATGTCGGCGCCCACAATCTCGCACAGGTTTGCAATCTCGTTCATGAAGCTCACACGGGTGGCGAGCATCGAGGTGGCGGCATATTTAATCATCTCGGCAGTGCGTGTGTCGGTGTAGATGACCGTGCGGTTGTTGTGCATCAGGATGGTGCGGTACAGGCGTTCCATGGCTTGCCGTGCTGTGGCTGTCTCTGTGCCGATGACGATGCGGTCAGGCTTCATGAAGTCCTTGATGCCGTTGCCCTCGGTAAGGAAGTCGGGGTTGCTTGCCACATCAAATTTGATATCCTGAGCACCGCGTGCCTCAAGCGCCTCGGTAATGATTTTTGTCACATGCTGTGCTGTGCCTACAGGTACTGTGGACTTGATGACAAACACGCTGTAACGAGTGATACTCTCGCCGAAGTCCTTGGCGATGTCCAGAATGGGTGTCAAATCGGTGGAACCGTCTTCGCTGGCGGTCGTATCGATGGCACAGAAGACATAGTCCTGGTCTATGAAACCTTGTTTATAGTCACTCGAGAATGTGAGGCGTTTGTCTGTGACGTTGCGGTTGATCATATTGTCCAATCCTGGCTCGTAAATGGGAATGGCACCATAGACCAGGCGGTTGATCTTTTGGCTGTCACGGTCCACACAGGTCACGTTCACACCCAGGTCGGCGAAGCAAGTTCCGCTCACCAGACCCACATATCCTGTTCCTACTATTAATACATTCATATGGCTGAATCTAGTTGTCAATCTATTTAATTTGCAAATATAGTAAGTTTTTATTGTTTTTTCTTGTGCTTTTCATTAAAAAATGCTAAGTTTGCCAATCGCTAAAAAAGGTTTTTCATCCTAATGATTGTAAATCAACATGTTTAACAAATAATAATTCTCTTTTTAACCTATGAAGAAGTATTTAGCAGAAATGGTGGGCACTATGGTGCTTGTTCTCATGGGCTGTGGCGTTGCTGTCAGTCTGGGTTGTAATCCGATTACTAACATTCCTGCCGTTGTCGGCACCGCATTCGCTTTTGGTCTTGCTGTTGTTGCCATGGCTTACACCATCGGTGGTATCAGCGGTTGCCACATCAACCCCGCCATCACGCTGGGTGTGTTCCTGAGTGGTCGCATGAGCGCTAAGGATTGTGGCATGTACATCATTTTCCAAATCATCGGTGCGTTCATTGGCTCGGCACTGCTTTACTTGCTCACTTCCAACGTGATGGGCATGGAAGGCACTGGTGCCAATGACTTGCAGGAGGGTGTGTCGATGATTGGCGGCTTGTTGGCCGAGATTATCTTCACCTGCGTGTTTGTACTTGTTGTGCTGGGTGCTACAGCCAAGACCAATGGTGCAACCAACAACTTTGCTGGTCTCGCCATCGGTTTGTCGCTGGTTCTCGTTCACCTGGTATGCATCCGCTACACCGGCACCTCGGTGAATCCCGCTCGCTCCATTGCTCCTGCCATATTCCAGGGTGGCACTGCGCTCGCTAACTTGTGGATTTTCATCGTTGGCCCGCTGGTAGGTGGCGCTTTGGCTGCCTTCATTTGGAAGATCATCGACTGCAACTGTGACAAGAAAGCCGAGTAATGAGTACTTTGTAGAGTAAAAGATGAACTCTGGAAACGCCCATCGTTTCCAGAGTTCTTTTTTATTGGTCATGTGACTATTTGATGAAAGTCACAAGAAATGTTGTAACTTTGCACTTGCATCCTGCTGATTGAGGCGTTAACCTCATTCACGTGATGGAAGTTAATGAGCATGGCATTGGGAAACGATAGAGTACAGAAGAATCCACTGGAATCGCAATATGAGGTATTCAATTGGTTGAGGTTCCCGTTGATGGTTTTGGTCGTGTTTGTCCACGTCAATGCGCCTGGCATCATGTCCAATTCAAATCTTGCGGGCATTGGCCTGTATGACATGTTGAGGCGGGCAATCAGCCTGACGTTGGCACAGACTGCTGTGCCCATGTTCTTTTTTATTTCCGGATACTTGTTCTTTAACCGCCTGCATGACTGGAATTGGAGCGTCTATCTCGGTAAGCTGCGTAAGCGTTGCAAGACATTGCTGGTGCCGTTTGTGCTGTGGAATACCATTGCTATTGTGGCACTATTTCTGGCATTCGTGCGCCACGCGGGATTTCATGAGGCAACGGGCTTGATTTTCAATAATGATTTCTGGTCATTGTATTGGTGCTCTCATAAATGGCCTGGACCACCCAGTTGGTTTGGTGTGCCATCGTTGATGACAGGCCCATGTTTGCAGCCGTTGTGGTTCCTTAGGGACCTGATGGTGGTGATGGTTCTGTCCCCGCTGCTGTGGTGCCTGTTCAGGTACTTGAGGGTGTGGGGGCTCTTGATACTGCTCTTCTGTTATGTTTCGGCTGTGCCCATTGGGTCGAGCCTTTCAACGACATCGCTGTTCTTTTTCGGTGCTGGAGCCTACATGAACATGAATCAGGTCAATCTGCCGCAATTGGCATGGCGATACCGCTATCTGGTTTGGACCGTTGCCATTGTCTTGTGGATAGTAACCGTTATGGCTGTCGGCTATGATGCTTATGGCAATCCCAAGTTTAGTTTGATAAGTCCTTTCTTTGTGCTGGCAGGCATCATGGCGATGATGGCACTGGCTGCAGTAGCGGTGAAAAAAGGTCATCGCATTCCCGCATTGCTCAGCAATAGCACTTTTTTCATCTTTGTGGCCCATGCGTTGCTGCTTGAAGTCAGCTACAATATCTTTAAATCCTTGTTGGGCAACGGCAGTGTCCTGATGCTGATACTCAGGTATTTCTTGGCTGCGATTCTCCCTGTTGTCATCTGCGT
Source organism: uncultured Bacteroidales bacterium (assembly GCA_902800715.1). GTDB lineage: Bacteria > Bacteroidota > Bacteroidia > Bacteroidales > Muribaculaceae > Sodaliphilus. The sequence goes on along the minus strand of CADCFN010000011.1, from coordinate 79,375 downwards.
TCTGCTCTATTGGCTGCTGAGGAAATTCACACCCAGGCTATGCGGCATTTTAACGGGTCAACGGTAAGAGAATAGCCCTGAATGATTAAAAAATGTGAATTATTTGTGAGATTGAAGTGTGATTTGTAATTTTATAGCGCGAATTATTATGACTTTTCAATAATTAAATTATTAATCCTAATATTTTTGAGCACAATGAATTACAAGATTATTGACATTGAGGGTATTGGTGAGGTTTACGCTCCCAAGTTGCAAGCCGAGGGTATTGAGACTGTAGAGCAACTGCTCGACCGCTGTGCTGCTCCTGCAGGTCGTAAAGAACTTGCCGAGAAGACCGGCATTGCCGAGAAACTGATTCTCAAGTGGACCAACCATGCAGACCTGTTCCGCATCAACGGCATCGGTCCGCAATTTGCCGAGTTGCTGGAAGCAGCAGGTGTGGATACCGTTAAGGAATTGCGCCACCGTGTTGCCGCAAACCTTGCTGCCAAGGTAGCAGAGGTAAACGAGGAGAAGCACCTGTGTGGCCGTGTTCCCGTCGAGAGCGAGATTCAGCGCATGATTGACCAAGCCAAGGAATTGGAGCCTCGCATGACCTATTGATTCACGCTCATTGCTGAAAAATTATTAAGCCGCCAAATCCATCGGATATCCAGGGTTTGGCGGCTTGTATGATAGTGCTGTTTCACATCAGAAGGGCAAGTCTCCCTTGGGGGGCGTCTGAGGCGACGGAGTGATGTCCTCACCACGCTGCTGGCGCAGCTTCTTGATGTATGCCAGCTCATTAATCGCATAGTCGGCGTTCTCTTCCTCGTCCAGCATCTTGGTGAAGATTTTCTCGGCTTGGTCGAGCTGATTGAAGTCGATGTAGGCATAACCGCGGCGACGGCGCAGGAAATTGATGAAATCCCGGATGTTCTCGGGCAACTCTTCTTCCTGGTCAAAGTTGCGTTTCACTTCATCCATCACACTCTCGGTGTAATTGAACAGGCGCAGGTCCTTGCTGTTAGCCATGGCGTTCACCAGTTCCATGGTGTGACGGATGTTGCCATCGTTTGCCATGAGGTCGAGGTAGTAGAAAGCCTGCTTGTAAAGTCCCAGTTCGTTGTAGCAGAAGCCCAGCTTGTAAGCCGTTTCCATAAAGACGTGCTTGTGTTCGGCCTTCATGTCGAAGAACGTCTCCCGGTAGCTGCTAAACACGTTTTCAAAATGCAAGATGGCCTCGTAGTAGCGGTTACTGTAGAACATCTGCTCTCCCCAGTAGAGGTTGTAAGCGACATCGGCACTATGAACCTGGCTCAACATCTGCTGTTCCTCGCTCATTTTGTCACGTTCATCGTTCTTGGCTTTGAGCAGGGCATCGGTCCACATATAGTCAAACTCCTGTTGGCGCTGTTTGGCGTCGGTGCAGTCCAGTGCGATGAGCATTGACACAGAATGGGGCTGGCGTGACTCATTGCTCAACGAGTTGATGCGGCTGGCGTTGCGTGGGGGCATGGTGACAGTCACGCGGGTATAGATGGCGTGTTCGTCCTGGCCCTCAGCCGTGAGAGCGATGGTAGCCATGCGTGGTGCTTCGTCAAGACCTTGTCTGTAATGCAGGTCGAGCACGGCATAGTCGCGCGTGAGCCTTGCCTCCTTGCCGTCACCCTTGACCAACGCATGACGCAGGTCAAAATTGCGGATGTCGTCAGCATCCTCGAGGCGCTGCTGTCCAGCTACGGTGTTCACCGTCAGGAAGAGCAATTGCGATTTGGGCAATGGCGCAACGGTTTCTAGCATCTGCCACAGCGTGAGCGCTCCCGTGCCACTGGCAAGGTCGGCAGCTGTACCGTTGAACTGGTGCTTCAATTCCAGTTGCCTCAAGAGGTACATTTCACGCTTGTGCTTGTAGAGAGAACTCTCCAAATCACTGTTCTCGCTGTCCTTGGCGATGGAGATTGCCTCGTTGAGGTCACGCTGCCACTCATGCTGGAAATAAAAAGCAGCTTTGAGCTGTTCCACCATGGTGTCGCTGTTGACCGTATTGTTGAAGAATGACAAGTGAACGTCCACTTTGTCCTCCTCATGGTTGATGGAGTAGGAATATTTGAACAGGATGTTGTTGTAGTTGTGCTCATTGCATTTCGACCTGATGAGCGGCAGCAGACTGATGGACTGCTGGTCAATGGTCGGGTAGGTGACTTCGATGCAGTCGTCCTGCTTGCGGATAGCAGCGACAAAACGTCCAGCCTGAAACTCAAAGTTGAAAACTGTGGTGTTCTCTTCATTTCCAATGGAATAGGCACAGTTATAGCTCTTGAGAAACTTCTCAAAATCTGCTTTTGCCGAGGTTTTTTTCTTCTTGATGAACATAGTGCTGTGATGTGTTAATCTGTTAATTTGTTGCTATAAAATGGGGTGAAACTTATTAAATTACTGCAATTATCGTGCCAATGTAGGGAATGTGCCACCGAAGTAGCGTTGTTGCAGACCTTGGTAGGCGGCGGTGTCGAGTTTAATTTGGTTGTGCCAACGGTTGAGGCTGTCACACAGGCTCTTGCGACTCTTGGCAACCATCCATGACTGGAACTGTGACAGGCTGATGGCAACCGAGCGGTCCAGATTTGGCAGACGTGACGACATGGCGCGCGCAATGGAACGGTTGACGACCGTATAGCGAATCTCACCAGTCGAGACCATCATCATGAGTTGTTCGGGACCGTACAGTTCATCCACATGGACATAGATGGTATCGCCGATTTCACGGCTCAGGCTTGCTATGCGCCCAATCATGGGAGAGCCCTTGACCACCCACACTGTGTCGCCAGCGAGGTCAAGCTGTGAATGGATGGCAGTACTGCCACGGCGCTGCACCAGCACTTGCTGGTCAATGTAGATGGGCTCGGTGAATGCAAATCGTGAGGTGTCGCCTGCTGTCATGGGGAACTGTGCCACCACCACGTCATAGAGGCCGTCCTCGAGTCCGGCAATCGCTTTTTCGAGGGTGACTATCGGGTGAAATTTCATGGGACAGCCCACACTGTCAGAAATCATGCGCAACAGGTCGTAGTTGTAGCCGCCCAAGGTGTCCTCGTAGGTGTAATAGGTCACTGGCGAGTACTCGATGGCGATGTCTAGTGTATCACCTCCACTGGGACGGGATTCCGGATTCACGACAGGTTTATCACACATGCTCAAAGCAATCATGAAGGCAACCACTACTGTGAGCAGTGCCACATAAATTATCATTTGTCCCCGTTTGGCAGTCTGTTGTTGTCTCATCTTCTAGTCAGCGTTTTTCAAGACCACAAAAATACTAAATTCTTGTCATTCCTGCAAGAGAGTTGGTTGGACCTTGCCAGACACTATCCGACTTTGTCCGACCATGTCCGACCATGTCTGACCATGTCCGACTTCTGTCAGACCTCTTTTTGACAAGAAACAGCCGCCAGCAATCGCACTGGCGGCTGTCTTGTTATTGTATGTTCCTGTTAGCGGGCGTTGTAGGCCTCGAGTGCTTTCTCGAGCACTACCAGGGCGCGCTTCAGGTCTTCAATCTTGAGCACATAGGCCATGCGGACCTCATTCTTGCCCAGACCGGGAGTTGCATAGAAACCGCTGGCAGGTGCCATCATCACGGTCTCGCCCTCATAGTTGAACTCCTCAAGACACCAGCGGCAGAAGTCGTCAATGTCTTCAACCGGCAGACGGGAAACGGTGTAGAATGCTCCCATGGGCATCGGGCAGAAGACACCGGGAATCTTGTTCAGACCCTCTACCAGGCAGTTGCGGCGGGCGATGTACTCGTCATATACGCCCTTGTGGTAGGACTGCGGAGCATCGAGCGATGCTTCGGCAACGAGCTGGCCGAGCAGGGGAGGACTCAGACGGGCCTGAGCCAGCCTCATAGCGGCAGCGCGCACTTCCTTGTTGCGGGTGATGAAAGCACCGATGCGGATACCGCACTCGCTGTAGCGCTTCGATACACTATCAATCATGATGACATTATTCTCGATACCCTCGAGGTGCATGGCGCTGGTATAGGGAGCGTCGCTGTAGATAAATTCACGGTAAACCTCGTCGGCAAACAGGAAGAGGTCATATTTCTTCACCAGGTCACGCAGACGCATCAGTTCCTCGCGGCTGTACAGGGTACCGGTGGGGTTGTTGGGGTTGCAGATCATGATGGCGCGGGTGCGCTCGTTGATGACCTTCTCAAACTCCTCGACGGGAGGCAGAGCGAAGCCGTCCTCGATGTGGGTAGTGATGGTGCGTACCACAGCGCCGGTCTCGCAGGCAAAGCCCATGTAGTTGGCATAGGCGGGTTCCGGAATGATGACTTCGTCACCAGGATTGAGGCACACCATGAATGCCATCTGCACAGCCTCACTGCCACCACAGGTCACGATGATGTCATCAACACTCAGGTCGATGTTGTAGCGCTTGTAGTAACCCACCAGTTTCTCCACATAGCTGGGGATGCCCTGCGAGGGGCTGTATTCCAACACCTTACGGTCTACGTGCTTGATTGCTTCCAGACCTTCCTCAGGGGTGTGGATGTCGGGCTGACCGATGTTGAGGTGATACACTTTGATACCGCGTTTCTTGGCTTCGGCGGCAAATGGAGCAAGCTTTCGGATGGGCGATGCCGGCATCTTCACGCTGCGTTCTGAAAGTTTAGGCATAATTAAATTGCTTGATTAGTTTGATAATGATATTTGAAGTCGTTAATTTCTCAGCCGACAAAATTACATAAAAATAGTGCAAGTCGGACACAAAAGCAAAAGTTTTTTTGTTTTTGCTACGGTTGCCTCATTCAAAGGATGGAAACTTCGCCGCAGAGGTCGCTTGCCATGTATTTCTTGACCATGCTGGGGGAGTAACGCATACCGAAGAGGAACATCAGTTTGGTGAGAGCGGCCTCGCTAGTGATATCGGCGCCGCTGATGACTCCAGCATCGAGCAGACTCTTGCCGGTCTCGTAGAGGGAACAGTTCACGCCACCGCTGACACATTGCGTCACGTTGACGATGACAATGCCGCGATCCACGGCCTCACGGATGCGCTTGATAAACCAGGGATGGCTCGGCGTGTTGCCTGCGCCGTAGGTCTTCAGGACGATGCCCTTGATGTCGGGCGTGTGCAGCAGGTAGTCGAGCGTCTGCTCGGTCATGCCGGGATTGAGTTCGAGGAACATGACGTTGGTGTCCATGTCGGTACACACCTTGAGAGGACGTGGCGGCATCTGTCTGAGGTAGGGCGTGTTATACTCGATATCGAGACCGATTTCGGCCAGTTCGGGATAGTTGAAACTCTTGAAGGCGTTGAAGTTGTCGGCACTCATCTTGGTGGCACGGTTGCCGCGCCACAGGTAGTTCTCGAACAGAATAGCGACTTCCTGAATGCGGGGTCTGCCTCTCTCATCGATGGCGGCAGCAACCTGCAGCGCGGTGATGAGGTTCTCCTCGCCGTCGGTACGCACTTCGCCGATGGGCAGCTGCGACCCGGTGATGATGACGGGTTTGCTCAGGTTCTCGAGCATGAAACTCAACGCCGAAGCGGTGAAAGCCATCGTGTCGGTCCCGTGTAGCACGACAAAGCCGTCGTACAGGTCATACTTCTCCTCGATGACCAGTGCGATGTCGCGCCAGTGTGACGGGTCCATGTTGCTGCTGTCGATGGGCGGGTCGAACTGGAAATTATCGATTTCGTAGTCCAGTTTCTTGACCTTGGGCACATTGTCCATCAGGTGGGAGAAGTCAAACGGCTGCAAGGCATGGGTATCGGGATTCTCAATCATGCCGATGGTGCCACCGGTGTAGATGATGTATATTTTAGGTCTTTTTTTCATATTAATGGTATCTGACTGGTTATTGTTTCATGAGTTCGGCGCCGCGTTTAAAGGCCTTGTCAAAGAACATCAGGTGGAAGTCGAGCGAGTTCACCCAGTAGTCCCAACTGTGGCGGCCGGGACGCACGGTGAAGTCGTGGTCGATGCCTTTCTCGACAAGTTTCTCGTGCATGGCGATGTTGTTCTTGATGAAGATATCGTTCAAACCATCGTCGATGATGATATTCTGGGCGGGCTGCAGGGGACAGGCCTTCACCTGGTCAACTAGGTTGCAAACGGCATGGTCGCGCCAGCGTTGCTCGTTGCCCGCATAGTTGCCCAGGCGGTCCTTGATGTGCCAGCTGTCGGGGAACTGGGTGATGTCCATGTTGCCGCTCATGCTGCCGCACGACCAGAATACATCGGGGTGACGGAAAGCCAGGAACAACGCACCGTGACCACCCATGCTCAGACCTGTAATGGCGCGCATATAGCGGTTGGCATAGGTGCGGTAATTGTTGTCGATATATTCCACCAGTTCCTTGCTGACGTAGGTTTCGAACTGCATCTTCGGGTCCACAGGAGAGTCAAAGTACCAACTATCCTGCCCGTCGGGGCACACGATGATAATGTCATACTGGTCGGCAAGTCTGTGCAAGTCGGTCTTCTTGGACCAGTCGCTGTAGCAGCCGTATGCACCGTGCAGCAGGTAGAGCACGGGATAGCGCATGCTGTCATTGTCATTGCTGAAATATGTCAATGGCTTGACAACGACATTCTTGATGGTGCGGTCCATCGCCTTGCTCATCACCTCGATGGTATCGGCAGGGAACGCTTTGTAGTCATTGGTGACCTCGGTTTCGGCTGCCTTTTTTTCGGAGGTAGCAGTGTGGGCGCATGCTGACATGGCCATGAGCATCATGGTCGCGAACAGTGCTAATGGTTTCATGAAAGTAGTTCTCATTTCTCCTTGGTTTTAAGCGGTCTTTTTTTCTTGAAGAAGTCGGTCATCAGCTTGGCGCACTCATCTTGAAGGACGCCTGCGGTGACCATCGTCTTGGGATGGAAGGGAGCTGCACACATGGTGTGATAGCCGCGCTTGTCATCGGCTGCTCCATAGACGATGCGGGATATCTGACTCCATGCCAGAGCTCCGGCACACATCAGACACGGCTCCACGGTGACATACAATGTGCAGTCGGTCAGATACTTACCGCCAAGCGTCGAGGCGGCGGCAGTGATGGCCTGCATCTCGGCATGGGCAGTGACGTCGGTCAAGGCTTCGGTCAGGTTGTGACCGCGCCCGATGACGCGTCCCTTGCTCACGATGACGGCGCCGATGGGCACCTCGTCACGCTCGAGTGCCTTGTGGGCCTCGTCTAGAGCCATGCGCATGTATTTGATGTCGATATCCTCGTTGTTCATCAGTTCAGGAATAATTTGCGGACAGTGTCGCCCACTTTCACGATGTAAATGCGCTGACCGGGCAGACTTATCGAGTTGTTCACGGCAGGCCGTTCATACCACAGGTTGCCGTACACGTCGTAGATGAACGTCCACATTCCGTGAGTGTCGCCCCCGATGTGGATAGTGCCGTCAATGCCCGTGATGAGTAATTCATTTTTAGGCTCGTCTTCCTGGATGTCTTCAATGGCGGCGGGCTCAGTAGTTGCCACCAGTTGCAGGTCCTCATCGTCATACAACAGCGTGGTGGGCACGACAAAATAGTCGGAGCTCTGGGCGCCGATAGGCAGGAAATAGCGGTTGGCAGCAGTGATGGCCGCCAGATAGCCGTCAGGACCATATATTCTATAGGCAAAACCGTTCTCCAAAGCCAATGCGGTCCAGTTGTCTCCAGCAGGCTCCTGTTCCATATCTGGAATCACGGCGAGTCCCTCATCAATCCACAACGAGAATAAGTTCTCATCGCCCCAGTTGCCGTCATCTATGTAACGGTTGGTCGTCATCTCATCGGCAAGCATCACGCTGATGTCTTCACAGCCCTCAAAGGGGAAACCCGTCAATCGGGGAGGAATGGCTGCATCGCTGTAGATTTCTTTCAGTCCTGAACAGTAGGCGAACGCCCTGTCACCGATAGCTCTCAAGGATGCGGGCAGGAATATCGTGTGCAGGTTGGAGCAATCTTCAAATGCGCTGTGGCTGATAACGGTCACACCCTCAGGTAACACGAGGTTGCTGATGGCGGTGCCAGCCAGCATATAACGGCTAACAGCGGTGAGTCCGAGCGGCAGGGTGATGTCGGTCAGTTCCTCGGCATCGGCAAACGCAGCATCACCAATCATGGTAATGCTATTGGGAATCTGCACTTGAGTTACCCGCGATTGCCAAAACGCCCTCGGCGCTATGGCAGCCACCTCATAGTTCACACCGTCGCAATAGACACGCTCGGGCAGGATGATGCATCCCTCATAGTGGTTTGCGCCATCGTAGTAAGCCGGTGCTACAGCCACTTGTGTGTCGCTGATGATATTGTAAAAAATGCCATTCGCCTCGATGTCCTGACCGTTACCGTTCAAGGCGCAGCCAGTTATCAAGACTGTCAATAGCAATATGTCGGATAGTATTTTTCTCATGTCATTATTCTCGGTAATAAACTCGCTTGACACGCGGTGAGACGCTCGTGAGGATTTCATAGGGGATAGTGCCCCGTGCCTCGCTCAGCATCTCCACAGGAACGTGTTCGCCAAAGATTTCGACGGTATCGCCCACCTTGCAGGTGGTGTCGGTGACATCAATCATCACGGCGTCCATGCACACGTTGCCCACGGTAGGACACAGCTTGCCGTTGACCCACATACTCATGCGTCCGTTGCCGAAGTGGCGGTCAAAGCCGTCAGCATAGCCGATGTTGATTGTTGCGATGCGGCTGTCACGTTCCAGCAAGCCGTGACGGCCGTAACCCACTGTAGTACCTGCAGGCCACTCCTTGATGCTGATGATGATTGAGCGCAGTGCCGATACGGGCATGAGCGTGTCCTCGCTGCCGTCGAACAGGGTGCGGATACCGTACAGGCCGATACCGATGCGCACCATGTCGTACTGATGTTCGGGGAAACGAACGATACCGCTGGTATTGAGCGCATGGCGCATGATGTGGTGGTCAAATGACTGCTGCAACATGTCGCTGCAAGTGTCAAAATAGTCGAACTGGGCTTGGGTATAGGCGTCCTGATCGGGTTCATCGGCAACACTCAGGTGGGTGAATACCGATGCTGGAGTGATGATGTCCTGGCTCTTGAGCAGTTCGATAAGTTCTGGAATCTGCTCACTGGTGAATCCCAGGCGGTGCATGCCACTGTCAATCTTGATGTGTACCGGGAAGCCCTGCACTCCATAGCGTTTTCCCTCTTTGATCAGGTCATGTGCCATGTTAATGTTGTACAGTTCAGGCTCCAGGCGATACTGGAACATCGCCTTGTAGTTCACGCCGTTGGGGTTGAGCACAATGACCGGCATGGTAATGCTGGCCTTGCGCAGTTCCACGCCCTCGTCCTGCACGGCCACGGCGAGGTAATCGCAGCCGCAGTCCTGCAAGGTCTTGGCAATCTCGTAGCTGCCGGCACCGTATCCACTGGCCTTGACCATACCGATGGTCTTGGTCTCGGGTTTGATGAGCGACTTGAAGAACTTGAAGTTATGGGCCAGGGCGTTGAGGTCCACCTCCATGACCGTAATGTGCTGCTTGGCTTCAAGCAGGTCGATAATCTGGCTGAAACCGAAGCGGGGGTCACCCTTGATGAGAATGGTCTCGTTATCAAAATCACCCTTGGCTACGGCATTGATGAAGTCCTGAGTGTCATCGAAGAAATGGGACTGTGGCAATTCGCTGAAATATCTGCTATACTGGCACATGTCCTTGCCGATGCCGATGAGCCTGTTCACGCGCTTGGTGTTGAGCAGCTCGCTGACGCGGATATACAGTTCGTCACCACTATAGCTCTCGTTGCTCAAGTCGCTCAGGATGACAGTACACGGCCGGTTACCCGCACGACGTGTCATGAAATTGAGTGCCGGCGTCAAGGAGTTATAGTCGCTGGTGTAGCTATCGACAATCACGGTGCAGTTGTTCACACCCTCGATGACGTTGAGTCGGGTGCCGACGGGCGTGAGTGTCGCCATGCGCTCGGCGATGACCTCTCGGTCCAAGTCCAGGTGCAGCAGTACCGCCAGACAGATGATGGCATTGTCCAGATCACGATCGGCTGTGAATGGAATGGTAACCATGCTGGACTCGTCATTATAAGTGTAATGCAGAATCGTAGCGTTCTCGGTGCGCTCGGCGTTGTCCACCTGCAATGGCGCGTCACAGTGGTTGCGCGACCATGACATTGCCAGAGCAACATCACTCTCGACAAGTGGTGCGATGGTGTGTGTAACCAACGGGTCATCGGCACAATAGACGATGCACTCGCAGTTGAACAGGATTTTAGCCTTTTCCTGGGCTTTCTGTTCCATGGAGGCGAATCCGTCGTTATGCTCGCTGCCCAGATTGGTGATGATGCCGATGGTGGGGCGAATCATCGCCTGCAGGTTATCCATCTCGCCAGTGGTAGAGATGCCTGCCTCGATGATGGCGAGGTCGGTGTTGTTATCGATGTCCCATAATGACAGGGGCACGCCGATTTGGGAATTGTAGCTGCGCGGCGACCTCACGATACGGTAGTCGTCTTTGAGCAACTGGTAGAGCCATTCTTTAACAGACGTCTTTCCACGGCTGCCCGTGATGCCGATGACAGGCAGTTCACGGAAACGCCTGCGGTGGAAGGTAGCCAGTGCCTGCAAAGCGTCGAGTGGTGAGTCCACGGCGATGTAGTTGGCGCCTGCACACTCGGGCAAAGCATAATAGTCGCTGGAAACGACGAAGTTGCGCACTCCCTTGTCATAGAGGTCGGGAATGAAATTGTGTCCGTCGCCGGCATCGGTGCGTAGTGCAAAGAAGATGGTCTCTTCGGGCTGGGTGAGCGAGCGCGAGTCGGTGAGCAGTTGGCTCACGATGGCATCCTCGTTGATGATGTGACCGCCGGTCACCTCTAGCACGTTGTATATTTCGGTAATCGAGTAATTCATGATCTGTCAAGGGCTTTTTGAAGTTCAGGGTTGTTTGCCAGATAGGGGTATTCCTTAACGAGGTTGCGCACCACGCTGGCTGTATCATTGTTGAAACGCTCAACAGTCTCGTGGTTGGCACTCATGGGGCGGTGCTGCAGGCGCTTGTGGATGCGTTCGCAGCGAGCCACAGCAAGCGCGCTGCGGTCGTCAAGATAGGTGGCCTGGAATGCCTGCCAGATGTATTCCACCGCCACGTCGCTGGGATGAACCATGTCGCTGGCGTAGAAGCGGTAGTCGCGCAGGTCGTCGAGCATAATCTCGTAGGCAGGAAAATAGTCGCAATATTCACGATGGCGCGATATTGCCTCATGGATTGCCACTCGCAACGAGGCTTTGCTCAACGAGTTGGTATCCAGGCCGTCGGCAATGTGACGGATGGGGCTTACCGTGAATATGATGTGCAGTTTAGGGTTAAAGGTGTGCAACGCGGTCAGCATTGTGTCAAGCTCCTGCACCATCTCGGGCACAGAGGCCATCTTGCGTGCAAACTCGTGTTGTGGCACCTTGTGGCAGTTGGCGACAACCTCGCCTGTCGAGCGCAGGCGGTAAATCATGGCAGTTCCCAGTGTGACGGTGAGCAATTGGGCTTGCAGCAAGGCGTTATGTCCCATCTCGATGCGCTGGTTCATGCGATCGATGGTTGCCTGCTTGTCGGGTAAGGAATAACGGGAATGGAAGTCAAAGCTGTTCCATACACCGCCCTGCATGAAAAGTGTCTGCCCGGCAATAGGCTCCCCCTTGATGAGTCGCTGCACGCTACCAGCAATGCTCATGGGGTTGTAAAGCGTCCCCATGGGGTTGATAGTGGCGTTGATGAGCGCACCTTGCATCTTGGCACCGATGTTGTCGCTGAAGCACGATCCCAGCAGCACCACGTTGTCGCTATGGTGCAGCCAACTGCGGTTCTCGCCCGTCTTCACTGTCGTCCTGAACTCCATTGTAAAACTTATAATGGTTGTTTTAACTGGCAAAGATAAGTTTTTTTTGGCATAATGACTCTAATTTGATGACATTATTTAAAAAAGGTGTTTGCCCAAGTTGGGGGAAAACGAGGGCATTAGTATGCTAATGCCCTCAAATTAAATGTGTTGAAATCGAAATTCTCCTTATTTCTCAATGAAGTTGAAATCACCCGTGATGTCATTGAAATAGACGTCATAGGTGCCCTTCTTGACAGGAATATTGTTGCCCTCGCGCTGGCCACGTCCATAGGGGAATGAACTTGCACCCCAATTGTAATCCCATGCGTTGTCGGCAGTAAACTTAAGTTCAACGTCGGCAGTAACTGTGAAGTTCCTGAAAATCCAATTGTGATTCTCCTTCTCGGGATTCAACTTGGTCATTTCGTAGAGCGGATCGGTGGCATCCCAGCCGCAATGGCCGCCAACGATGTTGATGGTGTTGAAGGTGTCATGGGTGGTGGTGCTATAATCAGAATAGAAGTAGAATCTGTCGGTTTTGGTGTTTAGAATGATGTTGTAGTAGCCATCACGCCCAGGAGCGATGGCGATGATTTCTTCTCCGCCATGAGCAAACATGCCGTTGGGCTTCATGCCCCAGCAATCATCTCTGCTGCCAGGATGGTGGATGAGCATGACAGCGTCGTTGGCTCCAAAATATCCCACGTACATCAATTGCCCTTTGCCATTGCCGTTAAATTCCCCAGTGGGGTATAACGGAATCAATCCACGGCCAATGCTGCTCGTGCCGTCGTTCTCCCAAGGATTGCTGCCCACACGGTCGCCAATCAGATACCAGATGTCGATAGGGGCTGGTTCGGGCCATGTTCCGTTCAGGAGGTAGTCAATTAGCGTGGTCACATCGGCGATGCTCACACCATCATCGAGGTTCACATCGGCGGCACTAGTAGAGATGTTGCCTCCACTGCCCAGCAGGTAGTCGATGAGGGTTGTCACGTCACCAATCGAGACCGCACCGTCACCATTCACATCGCCGCGGATATCTGTCACGGCGTTGTTTTGGAGTTTTCCCCCAATCTGTGCATCATTATAGGCACTGGCCGAGGTCGCTAGTGCGAAACACGCCAAAATTATGGCTAATGTTCTGAAAATCAATTGCCTATTCATTGCGATATCATTTAAGTGTTGATAATATAAATTCAAAGATGAAAGATATGGCAAATATAATGATTTTTTTTGATAGAATCATGCATTTCCCCACTTTTTCCTTAATGAATAGTAAAAATTGAGCAAAAATTACGGTCATTTATTTGTAAAATGCTTTTTTTGTCATTAACTTTGCCATTTGATTAAAAAATGATGTGACCTTCACCCTATGAGTAGTAATGTTCCCGAAAATAGTCAGGGCTTCTGGTCGCGGGTATTCCATCTGTATTACGATGGATTCCGCAGCATGACTGTGGGCAAGACATTATGGCTCATTATTGCCATTAAGCTGTTTATTTTCTTTGGCATCATCAAGTTGCTGTTCTTTCCCAACTTCTTGAGCACAAAGTGTGACACAGAACAGGAGAAGACTGAGTACGTTCGCCAGCAGCTGGTGAACCGGTGATTGCTGTAGACTGGCAATCTGGAATCATGCCTCGCCAAGGCGAGTTAATACCGTAAAAATGATAACAATAACCTATAAACTAAAGATCTGGTATGGAAGAATTAATCAATGTAGTTGACTGGTCGAGAGCGCAATTTGCGCTAACGGCAATCTACCATTGGCTGTTCGTGCCGTTGACGCTGGGTCTAGGCATCATTGTCGCTGTCATGGAGACGATATACCTGAAGACCAAAAGCGAGAAATGGCTAGCGACAACCAAGTTCTGGATGACCATCTTCGGCGTGAATTTCGCCATTGGTGTTGCCACGGGCATCATCCTGGAGTTTGAGTTTGGCACCAACTGGTCCAATTACAGCTGGTTTGTTGGTGACATCTTCGGCGCACCACTGGCGGTGGAGGGCATTCTGGCTTTCTTCATGGAGTCGACCTTTATCGCCGTGATGTTCTTCGGGTGGAAGAAGGTGAGTCCCAAGTTCCACCTTGCAGCCACCTGGCTGACTGCTATCGGCGCCAGCCTGTCGGCATTGTGGATTCTTGTGGCCAATGCATGGATGCAGTATCCCACGGGCTGTGAGTTCAATCCCGCTACCATGCGCAACGAGATGACGAGTTTTGCTGCCGTGGCACTCTCGCCCATGGCGATGAGCAAGTTTTTCCACACAGTGCTGAGCGCTTGGGCATTGGGTGGCGTGTTTGTTTGCGGCGTGTGCGGTTGGATGATGCTCAAGAAGCGCAATTATGAGCACTGCCAGCGCAGCCTCAAGGTGGGTGCCTGGGTAGGCGTCATCGGCATCGTACTCACAATGGTAACCGGTGATACCAGTGCGGTTACCGTTGCCAAGTACCAGCCCATGAAACTGGCAGCGATGGAAGGCCTGTACAAGGGCAACCACGAGCAAGCCATCGTAGCATTCGGTATTTTGAACCCGTCCAAGCAAGCCTTTGACGACCAGGATCCTTACCTGTTCGACATCAGCATCCCTTATGGCCTGTCATTCCTCGCTACCCATGATTTCAAAGCCTTTGTTCCTGGTATCGAGGATATTATCAATGGCGTCAGCTATGACAGCGAGGGGAATGAAATCAACACGGTTTCATACGCTGAGCGCATGGAGCGTGGACGTCAGGTTCAGGACATGCTGTCACAGTATGATGCCGCTATGCGTAGCGAGAACCGCGTGATGGTGGACAGTCTCAAGAACGCCATCAATACTAATTTCAAGAGTTTCGGCTATGCCTATCTTGAAAAGCCCGAAGAGGCGATTCCCAATGTGCCCCTGACGTTCTACACCTTCCACTTCATGGTGACCGTGGGTGGCTACCTGCTGCTGTTCCTGTTGTTGGCGCTGTTCTTTGTTTACAAGCCTGACATCCTCAACAAGGCGAAGTGGGCCAAGTGGTGGTACATCCTTGCTATCATCACTATCCCTCTCACCTATCTGTGCAGTGCCAGTGGTTGGATTGTTGCCGAGGTGGGACGCCAACCGTGGACGATTCAGGACCTGATGCCCAATAAGGTGGCCATCAGTGACTTGAGTGCAGGCTATGTGCAGATTACGTTCTGGATTTTTGCAGTGGTGTTTACCGCTTTGCTGATTGCCGACATCGGCATCATCTGCAAGCAGATTTCCAAGAAGTCACAGACCGATTTAGACACCATTAAAGATTAAGGAAGGAGGACCCAAGAGATGACAACTTATAATTTATTGCAGAATTACTGGTGGCTCATCATGTCGGTGCTGGGAGCACTGCTGGTGTTCCTGCTCATGGTGCAGGGCGGTCAATCGATGCTCATTCATTACGGCAAACCCGACAAACGCGCGTTGCTCATCAACTCGATGGGCCGCAAGTGGGAACTGACCTACACGACGCTAGTGACCTTTGGCGGAGCCTTCTTTGCCTCGTTCCCGCTGTTTTACAGCACGAGTTTCGGCGGTGCCTATTGGCTGTGGATGCTTATCCTGTTCAGCTTTGTGATTCAGGCTATTAGCTACGAGTATCGTTCCAAGCCTGGCAACATCTACGGGGCACGTTTCTATGACACGCTGTTGCTGATTAACGGTATCGTGGGTCCCGTCCTGCTAGGTGTGGCAGTGGCAACGATGTTCTTCGGTGCCGAGTTCACTGTGACCAAGAGCAACATCCTCAATGTGCAGGCAGCGACCATTTCACAGTGGGGACCGAGCCATGGCCTGGAGGCTATCGCTTGCTGGAAGTGCCTGTTGTTCGGTTTCATGGTGTTCTTCCTGGCTCGCACGCTGGCATCCCTATATTTCATCAACAACATCGATGATGATGAGGTCAACAAGAGTCAGCACAAGCTGTTGCTGGTCAATGCCGCCGTGTTCGTCGTGCTGTTTCTGGCTACAGTGGCAGTCATTCTCACCGCATCGGGCGTGGGTTATGATGATAGCGGCAATGTGCAGTGGGTGCCCATGAAGTATCTTAAGAATTACCTGGCAATGTGGTGGGCACTGGTTATCCTGCTGCTGGGTGTTGTGATGGTGCTGTTCGGCATTGGCAAGACGTTGTGGAAGGCTGATTACCGCAGCGGCATCTGGCCCGCAGGCATCGGCACGGTGCTGGTGGTGATGACACTGTTCTGGGTTATGGGCTACAACAACACTGCCTACTTGCCCTCGCTGCTCGACGTGCAGAGTTCACTCACGCTGCGCAACAGTTCGTCCAGCGAGTTTACCCTCACGGTGATGAGCGTTGTGAGCATCCTCGTGCCCTTCGTGCTGGCTTACATCGCTTACTGCTGGTACAAGATGGACCACAAGAAACTCACCAGCGACGAACTCAACAACACCGACCACAAGTATTGAAAGAATCCCCTCAAACAGGAACAATCATGAGTTTATAGATGATTATTGATTAATTTCTAAGTTTAAACAATAATGAGAAAGATATTTATTTCATTAGTATTGGCAGTCGGTTTCGTTGCTGTAATCAGCAGCTGCGGAGAAACAGCAACGAATGAGAATGCCGAAGAAGTTAAAACCGAGCAGGCAGAGCCCAAAGCCACTGTTTTGCCTACTGCCGTAACAACGTCCAAGGGCACTTATGACGTCAAAATGGTGATGAAAAGAATGTACAAAGAAGGCGTCTCAACGGGTAAAGCCAAAAAGTCATTGTATGATAAATCGCCAAGTAAGTACTCAAAGGAAAAGTTATTAGAAGGCGCCGAATCCAATTTCAAGGAACAGTGGAATTATTATTATGGCACCCCTAATAATGATGAGGCAAAGGCAGTCTATGAGAAAGCTCTTGAGAAATATCTACAAGGCTGGGAAGATGGTTGGGGCGTTTATAACACCACAATAGACAGCATTAAGTAAATAGACTGAAAGATAGTATTAGAATTAGAGACTCACCCCTGGGGTGAGTTTCGTTTGGTGTGTTGTCTAATTTGCCAATAATATGTACCTTTGCAGCCTAAAACAATGACACTGAAATCATGAATGTAAAGATTAACGATATCGTGCGCTTCCTGAATGATGTGGGAGGCGGCAGAGTGTCCAGGATTGACGGCAAGACCGTCTATGTGGAAGATGAGGACGGCTTCGAGCGCCCGGCGTTGGAACGCGACCTGGTTGTCGTGGGGCAAGCGGGTACCAAGGCATCGGCCTACGAACGTCCGTTGGACGTGCGCACCCGTCAGGTCGAGCCCGACAAGCCGGCACCTAGGCCCAAAGTGGAGCCAGAGGTGACCTTGCCCATCGAGGAGACACCCGAGGGCGAGGTGCTCAATGTCGTGCTGGGCTATGAGGCCCGCGAAATCAAGCACTTGAACACGACCACATTCTATGCCTCGCTGGTCAATGACTCCAACTACTTCCTCTATTTCACCTACATGACGCGCGGCGATGGCGAGGGGGAGTGGCAGACACGCTACCACGGCATCGTCGAGCCCAACATCCAGGTGCAACTCGAGGAGTTCGGTCACGATGACCTGAACGATATGACGCACATCGCTGTGCAGTATGTCGCTTTCAAGCAGGGCAAAGGTTTTAAACTGAAGAATCCCGCTCTCGTCGAGCAACGTCTCGATGTGACCAAGTTCTACAAGGTACACTGTTTCCACGAGAATCCCTATTTTGACGTGCCCGTCATTGCTGTGGAAATCGTTACCAATGACCGTCCCGCGCGACAGATGCACATCGACAGCGGCGAGTTGGAACGTGCCATGAAAGAGAAAAAGCGCATGGACCGTCCGCAGCGCAAGCCCGTGCAGAAGGTTGATAACAACGGCATCATTGTGCAGGACCTGCACATCTCCTCACTTCTTGACAACCTCAACGGCATGACGCCCGGCGCTATCCTCGAGTACCAGATGGACAAGTTCCGCGAGGTGATGGATGCCAACATCAATAAGCACGGCCAGCGCATCGTCTTTATCCACGGCAAGGGTGAGGGCAAGCTGCGCCAGCACCTGCTGAGCGAACTCAAGCGCCGCTACCCGCGCTGCACCGCCCAGGACGCCAGCTTCCGCGAGTACGGCTTCGGCGCCACCCAGATTACCATCCACTGATTTTTAAAGACAACTACAACAACTCGTACAACAATAATAAAAGGAAAAACAATAAGCACAATAAATACAAATTATTGGTAATCAGATAATTGTGTTTATTGTACTTGTTGTTTTCCTTATGTCTGCTTGCTACTTGAGGATGGGGAAACGGAACTGGCGCAGTTGGCGTTCCAGTTCTTTTTCTTTGCCGTCGCAGTATTGGTTGCACAGGGCGTGGAACTGCGGGGAGTGGTTCATGTGGGTGAGATGTGCAAGCTCGTGGCAGATGACGTAACGGATGAGCGATTCGGGCAGGAACATGAGGTTGCGGGATAGTTGAATGACCTTCTTGGTGGTGCAATGCCCCAACTTGCGCATCCCGCGCCCCACCTCCAAGCCTGCAGGCTTAAGTCCCAACTCGTCAGCCACGCGTTGGGCGAACGGCAATAGGACGGCATGGGCTTGAACGTCCATGGCACGCCCAATCACACTGGAAAGGGTGTGCTTGACGTTGTCGTCGTCAAGATTGGCACTCTCATGAACTTGCAGATGCAACGTGTCGCCTTCCCAGTGGTTGAGTATATAGCCTGGCATGCGGCTCTGTGACTCAATGATGACTCGGCACTTGTAGCACTCGATGACTTGTCCCAAGTGGAAAGCTACCGAGTCTGGTCGTGGAAATTTGCGCAACTGCTCACGGTTCATGTCCACCATGCGTTGCAGGTCGGCAACCGACACGCCCAAGGGCGCCCGCATTAACAGCAGACCATCGGTATGATAAGTGAACCGCACCGAGGTCATCCCCCGGCGCAGTTCCACATGTATCTTTCCGAATTCTTTATCCTCGATATAGCCCTTCATGGCTTTTTAAACTACGAATTACGCTAATTAAACTAATAATAATTCGTTAATTCGTGTAATTTGTAGTTTTTAAAATAGATCAGAACTTGGTGATGCCCATGATTTCGCGCACGTCGGCAAGCGTCTTGCTGGCACGGGCGCGGGCACGCTCGGCACCCATCTCCAGGACGCGGTGCAGATAGGCGTCATCGTTCTCGATGTCCAGGATGCGCTCGCGGATGGGCGTGGTCAGCGCCACGATGTCCTCGGCAATCTCCTTCTTGAGGTCGCCGTAGCGGATGGAGCAGTTGTTATAGGCCTCGGTGAAGAACTCGACCTTGTCGGGTGTGCCGACGAGCTTGAGGATGGTAAACAGGTTCTGCACCGGCTCGGCCATAGGCATATCGGGCTCGGTGGGACCGCCATCGGTCACGGCGCGCATCACCTTCTTGCGGATGGCCTTCTCCTCGTCAACGAGGTAGATGCAGTTGCCCTCGCTCTTGCCCATCTTGCCGCTGCCGTCCAGGCCGGGCACCTTGACGGGTGCGCTGCCGAAGTTGAAGTTCTGCGGCTCCTTGAAATATTCTGTCTTATAGAACGAGTTGAAGCGGCGGGCAAACCTACGGGTCAACTCGAGGTGCTGCTCCTGGTCCTTGCCCACCGGCACAAAGTCGGCGCGCTGGATAAGGATATCCACTGCCATCAGCGTGGGATAGGTCAACAGACCGGCATTGACGCGCTTGTTGGTGCTGGCACCGATGATTTCCTTAGCCACGTCCTCGTCATCATCGCCCTGAGTGGGAGCCGTGATGCCCAGGGCCTTGCGGGCCTTATCCTTGAAGGCAGCGGTGCGCATCAGTTCGCCGATACCCACGTGCATGTTGAGCAGCAGGTACATCTCGCTCACCTCGGGCACATCACTCTGCACAAAGATGGTGGACTTCTCGGGGTCCAAACCAGCGGCCAAATATTCGGCCAGGATATGACGCACGTTGGTGTGCAGTTCCTTGGGGTCGGGGTTGGTCGTGAGGGCATGCAGGTCGGCAATGAAGTAATAACTGTCATACTTACCCTCGTTCTGCATTTTCACAAAGTTACTCAAGGCGCCCAGGTAGTTGCCCAAGTGCAACTGTCCCGTGGGGCGGATTCCGCTTAAAACAATCTTCTTGTTATCCATATTCTGATTTTTTGTATTTTCAATAAATAGACTGCAAAGGTAATGCAAATATTGTCAATACAATGTATAAGTGCATGAGATTTTCAATTGACGCTATCCTAAATTATAGGCAGTCCGAAGCAAATTATTTCAGGCTGTCGATGATTTCAATTTCGAAGATGAGGGTTTCGTTGGGGCCGATTGCGTCGTTGATAGGAATGGCACCATAGGCCATATTGCTGGGGATGACAACGATTGCCTTGCCGCCGGGCTTCATGAGTTGCAGCATTTCGGAAACGCCTTCAATCCCAATTCCGATTGTTAGGGGCATGTGTTCGCCATCGCTCGAGTCGAACACGGTGCCGTCAAGGTGCTTGCCCACATAGTTTACCACATCATCTTCGGTAGAAATCTTGCCCTTGCCCTCCTTCAGCATTTTATAGGCCAGACCGCTCTTGGTGAACTTGAAACTCTTGTCCTTGCGTAATTGTTCCATATAGGCCTCGCCGGCTTTTTTATTGGCGATACCATCGGGAGAAAGTCCAGCGACCCTTTCGATCAACGGGTCAATTTTTTCATACAGTGTTAGATACTCTTCTTCGTCAAAGGTTTCAACACACAGTCCACGGGTCAAGTGCTCCATAAAGAGGCCTTTGTTAAGCGGCATGCGTGCTTGCCCCTGGAAAGAATCAAATGATTGAACGATTTGGATTCCTGCTTGTTCACAGACCAAGGAGATATTATCGACTTCCTGTTCAAAGCCGTATTCAATGCCTTTGAAGATCTGTTCAAAGTCTGAGTCTATCATCCTAAGGTAGTTGCGCATCTTGGAGCCATTCACAGCGCCCATTGTGCTGCTTAACGAGTCGATTAAAGTGTCGCTTGAGTCCTCGCCGTTGGAATTGATTTGCTCCCAGAAATCATTCATTTTTACTTCCATGGCGTATGCTGTGTGGTCGTCAATGGGGTTCTCGGTCAATAATTCAGCCTTCAGATGCTCTAAAAGCAGTTGTTTGTTGAGATTGCAGCCATGGTTATTCCTGAACTCCTGATTTATTTGGGCTACCATTAGTCCGAACTGCATTCCGGTGATGAAATCTTTGCCTTCTTGGCAATTGAACATCTGGTTGATGGTTTTGGTGACTTGCGCGATATCGAAGTCAGCATCTAGAATACTGCGCAATTGCTGGCCTAATACGATACCATTAACGTTGCCAAGAATAATACTCAGCGAGTCGGCGGCCCTGGTTGCTTCGGGCGAAATGGATTGGTATTCAGTATTTTGGTTCTCGTCATGGGTGATTTGTTGAGTGGTGTGGCCAAAGGCTGTGAATGCCACAAGGATCATCACAACAGAGCAAAGGAGTCTTTTCATCATAGTATTATGGACATTTTTAAATCATGATGATTGATGTTACAAAGATACGCAGCGCCCAATGTTCAACAACGAGCGAATTTGTTAAACATCGTTAAAGCCCGTGCGTGCGATGGCGTAGTGCCGTTTACTCGACCATCTCCAGCAATTGCTGGGCAATGCCGGGGCATGCCGCGAGGATGCAGATGCCGTGGTCCTCACGGTAACGCTTGACGAAGGCTCCAGCTTCAATTGCGATGAGTTCGCCGGCACAGGCATCCCACTCCTTAAGGTTCAGTTCCCAGTAGCCGTCGAGCCAGCCGGCGGCGACATAGCACATATCCATGGCTGCTGAGCCCAGGCGCCTGACTCCCCTCACCCGAGGCATCACACGGCCCAAGGTATCAAAGTTGTTGTCGGAGTTGGTCGCCTTATCGTAGGGGAAACCTGTGGAGATGACGGCGCGCTGCAACTCAGTAGTTGTCTTGGTCTGCAAGCGCCCATAAGGGCCATAGGCGCCCTTGCCCTTGATGGCAAAGAACTCCTCGTCTAGTTTTGGAGCATACACATAACCGAATCGTGTCTCTCCATCCACTTTCAATCCGATGGATATACAGTGGGTGGCAATGCCCGCGCTGTAATTCACTGTGCCGTCCAGCGGGTCGATGACCCACTGGAAGCGGGCTTGCCGATGGTCATCCCCGCTCTCCTCGCTCAGGATGGCATGACCGGGGAAATGGCTGTGGATAAAGTCCAGAATGATGCGCTCGCTGCCCTTGTCGGCCTCGGTGACGATGTCAAATGCGTTGCCCTTGTCCTCGATGTCCAGATTGCGGCAGCGGAAGTGTTTTTTCAGCACTTCGCCCGCCTCTCGGCCCATCTGTCTTGCGCTCGCCAGCCATTGTGTCTCTTGCTGGCTGAATGCTGTTGTTGTCATGTTTTCCATATACCTGAAATCTTTTTTACCTAAATTGAAACTTATTAAAAAGGGAGCGATTGTCTCGCCCCCTTACTTTACGTTACTCAACTGTTGCCTCTTCACCGTCAGGTGCTATGGGGATTTGGCGCTTAAACACTTCCTTGAATGTAATCAGCGTCTCGCTACGTCCCAGGCCCATCTTCATGAAGCGGTCATGGATTACTTGCAGCAGGTGGTCGTTGTTCTGTGCATACAGTTTAATGAACAGGTCATACTTGCCAGTGGTGAAGTAGCATTCTACAACTTCGGGAACAGTTTTGAGCCTTGCCACTACCTCGTCAAACTTGGAGGGGTCGTTCAGGAAGAAGCCAATGTAGGCACAGGTCTGATAACCCACCGAAGCCGGATTGATAAGCGAAATGGAGCCTTTGATGACACCCATATTATACAACTTCTGGATGCGCTGATGGATAGCGGCACCCGATACGTTACATGCTCGTGCAATCTCAAGATAGGGTTTGCGGGCATTCAGAGACAACATTTTTAAGATTTTATAGTCCAGTGAATCAAGTTTTGAAGCCATAATATTTATAGTTTTTAATGGATATATCTTTAATAAATATTCTTCTTAAATCATTCGTTTACACGATAAAAACGGTCGTTAGACGATTATCGCTTGTAATTGACGCCACAAATATAATATTAATTTCTTAAATAAGTGACAAATTATAATAAAATTTTAAAAAAATCTTCTCATATCACATTTTTTACTCATTTGAATGTTGCGGATTTGCCATAAATTAATGTGGAATTGATATTATGCTCTATTGCTTCATGGCAGGTTTAAAAGCGATTTCTTTTGTGTGGGAAGATGGCTTGCAAGTGGTGTTTTTTTAGTAATTTTGTAGCATGAAACTCAAGGAAGCAATAGAACAACTCAGGAACGGGCTTGCCGGTGTTGCCGAGCCCCAGGAAGTGCAGGCGATGATACGCATCATCTGTGAGGATATTTTTAATTATGATCAGGTGGATGTCGCCCTGCGTCAGGAGAGCGAATTGCCGGATTTTGCTCAGGAGCGTATTACTGACATTATTTCTAGGCTGCGTCGTCACGAGCCGTTGCAGTATATCGTGGGCAGTGCACGTTTTCATGGACACCGTTTCAAGGTGACTCCTGCCGTGCTCATCCCGCGCCCTGAAACAGAGCAACTTATAGACATGATTGTAGACGAGAACCCCGCCAGCGACCTGCGGGTGCTCGACATGGGCACGGGGAGCGGCTGCATCGCCATATCACTGGCCCGGGCGCTGAAGTTTGCTCAGTTCGATGCCCTTGACGTCTCGCGCGACGCCCTCGCTGTGGCGCGGGAGAATGCCGCTTTGCTGAAGGTAAAGGTGCGTTTTTTCGAGAGCGACATGTTGTCCCCGCAGCCTCCTGCCCGTTATGACATTATCGTGAGCAATCCGCCCTATGTGTGCTGGAGCGAGCGTGAATCGATGGAGCGAAATGTGTTGGATTACGAGCCTGGACAAGCACTGTTTGTTCCCGATAACGACCCACTGTTGTTCTACAAGGCGATCGCTGCCTATGCCGCCCAATCGCTGGAGCGTGGCGGACGTCTGTATCTTGAAATCAATCAGCGCTTCGGTAACGAGGTTAAGCGCTTGCTTGAGGGCAATGGCTTTGACGAGGTGCGTATCATCGAGGACAGTTACGGCAAGACGCGCTTTGCCGCTGCCGTCAAATAATCAAGCAGCAGCTTGTCTTCCTTTTTTGAATGGTAATTGACGAGAAATATATGCGTCGTGCCTTGCAGCTGGCTCGTCTTGGGGCAGGGCACACGTCGCCTAATCCCATGGTGGGTGCTGTGATTGTCGGTGCTGACGGTGCCATCATCGGCGAGGGCTGGCACCGCAAGTGCGGCGAAGCCCATGCCGAGGTCAATGCCGTTGCTGCAGTTGAAGATGCCAATCTGTTGAAAGACAGCACACTATATGTCACTCTTGAACCATGTTCACACTATGGCAAGACACCCCCATGTGCCCGACTGATTATCGAGTGTGGCATCCCCCGTGTGGTGGTGGGATGCTTGGACCCGTTTGTCAAGGTTGCTGGTCGTGGCGTGAAACTGCTGCGTGACGCCGGTGTCGAGGTCGTGGTGGGCGTGCTGGAGCGCGAATGCCGTCAGTTGAACCGCCGTTTCATCACCGCTCATACGACAGGCCGCCCTTGGGTGCAGCTCAAGTGGGCACAGACCGTCGACGGCTTTATCGCAATGCCGCCTGATGCGGGTGAGAATCCCCTGCGCATGTCCACCCCTGTGACCATGCGGCTGATGCACCGCCAGCGGGCATTGTGCGATGCCATCGTTGTGGGTGCTGCCACGGCGCGCATCGATAACCCGTCGCTGACCACCCGCCAATGGCCAGGACAATCGCCGTTGCGCGTGGTGCTATCGGGCAAGTTGTCAATTGGCGGAAACCTGAATCTGCTTCATGATGGGCTGCCCACAATTATCTATAACGGCGTGAAAAACGAGGTGAACGGTGTCGTGGAATATGTCAAGTTGGATACCTACAAACCCGATGCTTGGCTTGAAGATTTATACCGCCGGGGTGTGACCAGTGTCATGGTCGAGGGCGGAACACAGGTTTTGCAAGGACTTATTGACGCCGGCGCCTGGGATGAAGCCCGTGTCGAAATCAGTCCGCGCAGGGTAGGGCAGGGCGTAAAAGCGCCCGTCATTGACCTGGCACCAACCGCCCAATACCTTATCGACGGCAACACCATCGTGTGGTTCAGCCGCCGTTAGCACCAGTATAGCCACTTACTGGTTTTTCGTTGTCCATGTTCGTTAAAAAGGTGTAAAAAACCGCATATTATCGTTTATTATATTTAACGGGTAGGTCCCAAATGGCCTTGAAGTAGTATCTTTACCCCCAAAAATGCGGTCTCTCTCATTATTTATAGAGAAAATCGGCTCTGAGACCCAATTTTTTTGTAATTTTGCCGTTTGTAAAAAAGCAAAGGAAACCAAAAACGATAATGATAAATAAAACACCGCTATATTTTGTGTTGACGATGGCAGTCTTGTTGTCGTCAATTCCTGCGTTGGTATCATGCAATAAAAGCGATGATAAAGACGACGAAGTATATACCTATAGCACAAGTCGGCAAACGACCTTGATAACGAGATTTTCCCTCCAATCTGATGCCGAAGTGTTGGCTAATCTGGATTCAGTTCATTTCACGATTGACTATGACAATGGATTGATTTATAATGCCGACTCGTTGCCTAAGGGAACCAAAATTACGGGACTCAAGGTGTCGATAAGATTTTTGAATACGGTATCATCGTCGGTGTTTACCATCACGGGCGCTACCGAGCGAGCTGATACCACCATCGAATATACCGCCGCCATGAATACGAAGCTGGATTTCACTGGCAAGACAGTCCTCAAGGTGACATCGGCTGACCAAACCCAAACCAAGGAATATCAGGTCAAGGTGCTGGTTCACAAAGAGAATCCCGATACGCTTGTCTGGCCAGAATCATGGCGTCGTGACCTGCCGGGCTACCAAAATGGCACCATCCGCCACAAAGCCGTGAGGGTGGGAGGCAGTTATTTCATCATGACCTATAATGGTGTGGAATGTAATGTATTGGCGGCCGACAGCCCCAATCAAGGCACATGGGATAAGAAGACAATCAGTCTGCCCTTCACCCCCCAGGTGCAGTCGCTCACTGCTGTCGAAGACCTTCTTTACATCCTGGGTGATGACGGCACGCTCTATTTCTCGAGCAATGGCGAGGAGTGGGTGCCCTGTGGCGTGATATGGCATAGTGTGTTGGGCGCTTTCGGTGACAAACTGTTAGGAATCATGGGCGACGATGAACAGGGATATTATCACGATGAGTATCCCCGTAGCGAGAGCTTCGTTGTTTCCGAGGTTGAGGACGGCTTCCCCGTGGCTCATGCCTCGGACATGATTGAAACCGACAATAAGTGGACTATCTCTCAACAAGCGATGATTGTCGGTGGCATTGACAGTGACGGCAATATGTTGAGTGACGTGTGGGGCTATGACGGCAATACCTGGGGCAGAATCAACAACATCCACAGCAAGACAATGCCTGCTATTGCCGATGCAACACTCTTTTCTTACTACACCTTTAAGTCTCTGCCTGGTGTGCGCCATTACGCCAAGCAGCAGACGTGGTATTTGATGGGTGGCCGACTTGCTGACGGTACGCTCAATAGCACCATCTATGTGTCTAATACCCAGGGTATCACATGGACGTCGGGTGGCGCGATTCTGAACCAGCCCGATGGAACGCCCGATTTCTACGGCGCCCAGGCCTTTGTGAGCAATGAGACCATGACGGCCAATATCGGTGCCGCACCGCGTCGCGTGGCATCGCCTATCATCACTTGGAACTGTCCCTATATTTACCTGTTTGGTGGCTACGATGAACAGGGCCAGTTACTGCCTTGGGTGTGGCGCGGTGTGTATAATCGCTTGACCCATACCCCCGTTTATTAAATGAGCCCAATGAAGAAATCCCTGTTCATAGTCTTACTCGTGCTGGTTGTTACCATGACCGCATCGGCTCAGCAATACAAGTATGAGGTGGGTCCGGTGGTCGGTATGACTGGTTATTTGGGCGAGTGCAACAGCAGCAACCTGTTGAAGCATCCTAGTTTCACGGTTGGCGGCATTTTCCGCTATGCCCATAACAGTCGTTGGGCATTCAAGGCTAATCTCAACTATGCAAATATCAGGGGCGACAGCAAGAACGATGATAACGTCTATCCCGACGGCGCTATGTACAAGTTCTCCTCAAGTCTGATTGACTTGGGCTTGACTGCCGAATTCAATTTCTTGAATTTCGGTCGTGGCCCTGCCTACAAGAAATATAAACCCATCACGCCTTATATGGTTGCCGGTGTGGGCTTTGTGTTCGCCATCTGTAACGGACACAATCAGGCCTCATTCACCATCCCTCTGGGTATCGGCGTGAAATACAAATTTAAAGACCGGTTGAACCTGAACTTTGAGTTCACGATGCGCAAGGAGTTCAGCGACCGCATTGACGGCAAGAGTGACCTGTTCGGCATCAAGCACAAGTTTGGCAAGAACACAGACTGGTACTCGTTTGCGGCTTTCACCGTGTCCTATGAGTTCGGTAAGCGCTGTATCAAGTGCAATTACATTGAATAAAGAAGAATAACGCTATGGCATCACTAAGCGATAAAATCCAACAGCTCGACCCGACGCGCATCCCGCGGCATGTCGCCATCATCATGGACGGCAACGGCCGCTGGGCCAAGCAGCATGGTCATGAACGCAGTTTCGGCCATGAGAACGGTGTTTCTACCGTGCGTCAGGTGACCGAAATCGCCAGCGAGGTGGGTGTAGGGTACTTGACGTTGTACACCTTCTCGACCGAGAATTGGAACCGTCCTCAGGAAGAGGTCGACGCCCTGATGAACCTCATCGTGGTGAGCATCGAGAAACAGACGCCCGACTTGATTAAGAACAACGTGCGCCTGACGACCATCGGTGACATGAGCCGTATGCCTGAGTTTGCTGCGAGCCGCCTCAACAAGTGTATGGAGGATACGAGCCACTGCAGCGGTCTGGTGCTGTGCCTGGCGTTGAGTTACTCATCACGCTGGGAGATTGTCGAGGCATGTCGCCAGTTGGCACAAGAGGCGGCAAGTGGTGCCGTGAGCCCCGATGATATTGACGACGAGATGCTCTCGGCGCACATGGCGACGCGTGAGATGCCCGATCCCGACCTGCTCATCCGCACGGGCGGCGATTTGCGCGTGAGCAACTATCTGCTGTGGCAGATAGCCTATAGTGAACTTTACTTCACCTCCAAATATTGGCCCGATTTTACCAAGGAAGATTTTGTTGACGCGATAGCCGATTACCAGGCACGAGAGCGCCGTTATGGTAAAACGAGCGAACAGGTTAATGACGAACAATGAAGAGAAAGAAATCACCAAATATGAATGTCAAGCATTTGTTGTTGGCTGTATTGTCGATGGCCATGTTCTCGCCTTTGGCGGGCAGGGCACAGGAGACGAGAATGGTCAACGATACCATATACAACCCCAAGGTCGTTTTCACGGCATCGCCTAACCAGTATGTGATTGCAGGCATCCGTGTCGAAGGCATCGAGAACTACGATGAGAACATGATTATCGGTTATTCGGGCCTGTCGATAGGTCAGCGGGTGGATATCCCTGGCGACGACATCAAGTCGGCTGCCAAGCGTTTCTGGCGTCAGGGCCTGTTCTCCAAGGTGCAGATTCTGGTAGAGAAAATCTATCATGACCAGGCATGGCTGGTGTTCAACTTGCGTCAGCAGCCCCGAGTGTCCCAAGTGAACTATAACGGCATGAAGGGTGGCGAGAAGAAGGACATTATCGAGCGACTGAGTTTTCAGCCCGGTAGCCAGATGTCGCCAAATATCGCTGACCGCATCAAACTCATCGTGGAGAAGTACTATGCTTCAAAGGGATTTGGTCAGGCGACTTGTGAAGTCGTCACGATTCCTGACTTGAGCAAGCAGAACGAGGTCATCGTCAACATCAACGTGGACAAGCACGAGAAAATCAAGGTCCACAAGATTTATATCGACGGCAACGAGGTGCTGAGTGACAACAAGATCAAGCGCACCATGAAGAAGACCAACGAGAAGAACAACATTTGGAAAATCTTCTCGCAGAAGAAGTTCGTCAAGAGCGATTACGAGGACGATAAACAGCTCATTATCGACAAGTATAACGAGAAGGGTTACCGTGATGCCATCATCGTGAGCGACAGCGTAGTGCCGTATGACGAGAAGACGGTGGACGTCTATCTCAAGGTCAGCGAGGGCAAGCGTTATTACATCTCTGACATCTCTTGGGTGGGTAACACTGTATATCCGTCGCCGGTGCTGAGTGAAGTGCTCGGTATCAAGAAGGGTGACGTGTATAACCAGAAACTCCTCAACAAGCGCACCCAGGATGACGATGACGCCGTTGCCAACCTCTACCTCAACAACGGTTACCTCTTCTATAACCTTATCCCCGTTGAAAGGAAAATCGAGGGCGACAGCATCTCGTTGGAGATGCGCATGTTTGAGGGCAAGCAAGCCCGCATCAACAAGGTCGTCATCAACGGTAACGACCGCCTGTATGAGAAGGTCGTACGCCGCGAGTTGCGCGTGCGCCCCGGTGACCTGTTCTCCAAGGAAGACCTCATGCGCTCGGTGCGTGAGATTGCCCAGACCGGTCATTTCGACCCCGAGAAGATGGACATCCGCCCCGAACCCAACCCCGACAACGGTACTGTGGACATCATCCTTAACCTCGAGAGCAAGGCCAACGACCAAGTCGAGCTGAGCGCCGGTTGGGGACAGACTGGTGTCATCCTCAAGGCATCGTTGAAGTTCACCAACTTCTCGATGCAGAACCTGCTGCACCCGTCGTCCTATAAGGGCATCATCCCGCAGGGCGAGGGCCAGACCTTCACCATCAGCGCCCAGACCAACGCCAAGTACTACCAGGCCTACAGCGTGTCGTTCCTCGACCCGTGGTTTGGCGGCAAGCGTCCCAACTCGCTGTCGGTATCGGCATTCTATAGCCGCCAGACGGGTATCAACTCGTCCTACTATCAGCAGCAGTACCAGAATTACATGTACAACTACGCCAACTCGATGTATTATAATAGTATGTACCCCAATAGTATGTTAGGTGGTTACAGTGGCTATAATTACTATGAGAACGCTTACGACCCCAACAAGTACCTGCAGATGGCAGGTCTTACCGTTGGCTTTGGTAAGCGCCTGAAGTGGCCCGATGACTACTTCACCTTCATGGCAAGCCTGAGTTACCAGTGGTACAGCCTCAAGAAATGGGAATACCTCTATTATATGCAGAACGGTGTATCCAACTCGCTTGTGCTCGGATTGACCCTGTCGCGCAACAGTATCGATAACCCGCTCTATACCCGTAGGGGCAGTAGCTTTACCTTGAGCTTCAACGCCACACCGCCTGCCAGCCTGTTCGGCAAGAAGAACTGGAAGGCGCTGACCGAGAGCAATACCGATCAGGCTAAGAAAGAGCTCTACCGCTGGATTGAATACTGGAAGCTGAAGTTCCAGGCCCGCACCTACACGCCGCTCACCGACCCCGATGGCCGTTGGACCCTCGTGCTGATGACGCGTGCCGACTTCGGTCTGCTGGGCAGCTGGAACAAGTGGCTGAAGTCACCGTTCGAGACTTTCTATGTCGGTGGTGACGGTATGTCGGGTTCTTACACCTATGCTACCGAGACTATCGCCCTGCGTGGTTATGAGAACGGTGCCTTTACTCCCCGTAGCGACGGTTACGCCTATGACCGCTTTGTTGTGGAACTGCACTTCCCGTTGATGCTGTCGCAGAGTGCCACCATCTATCCCCTTGTCTTCATCGAGGGCGGTAACGCCTGGACCGATATCAAGGACTTCAACCCGTTTGACATCAAACGCTCGGCCGGTGTGGGTGCCCGCATCTTCCTGCCGATGATTGGTATGATGGGTATTGACTGGGGCTACGGTTTCGATACCGTCTATGGTCAGAAGGGTGGCAGCAACTTCCACTTCGTGCTGGGTCAAGAATTTTAACAAAGTTAAGTTAATCGAATAAACGATTTGCCCGAAACGGAGTCTAAAAGTCGAATTTAACCATAAATGATAAGAAATATGAAGAGAATCGCTTTAATCGCAGTCGCGCTTGTTGTCGGCTTTATGGCCGCCAACGCGCAGAAGTTTGCTCTCGTGGATATGGAATACATACTGAAGAACATTCCCGCCTACGAGATGGCCAATGAGCAATTGAACCAGGTGTCTCAACGCTGGCAGCGTGAGGTGGACGAGCTCAAGAAGGAGGCCGACACCATGTACAAGAACTACCAGAGTGATATGGTCTTCCTGACCGATGACCAGAAGAAGAAGAAAGAGGCCGAGATTACCGAGAAGGAGAAAGAGGCCCAGCAGTTGCAGTACAAGTATTTTGGTCCCCAGGGTGAACTGTTCAAGAAGCGTCAGTCGCTCATCAAGCCCATCCAGGACGATATTTACAATGCATGCAAGAAGGTGTGTGACGAGCGTGGTTTCCAGTTGATTATGGACCGTGCCAGCAGCCAGAGCATCATTTTTGCATCGCCGCGCATCGATGTGAGCAACGAGGTGCTCGAGAAGATGGGTTACAAGTAAACCAGGATTTACTCCAGTGTTTTTATTAAGAAAAAGAACATTTTATAATAACAAGAAAATCATTTTTTAGACATGTTTAAAAGATTTATGCTCTTAGCCGTTACGGCTACTATGATGTGCTTCGCTGCACAAGCTCAGAAGTTCGGTTACGTGAACACCAGTGAGATTTTCAACGTGATGCCCGAGAAGGCCACCGCCGAGAACACCCTCAAGGGAGTTAGCGACAAGTATGAGACCGAATTCAAGAATCTGCAGGATGCATTCCAGAAGAAGATGGCCGACTATGAGGCCGCCGACAAGGATGCCACTACCCCTCAGGCCATCAAGGACCGTCATAACCAGGAACTGCAGGATGATTACATGAAGATTCAGAACTTCCAGCAGACTGCTGCCCAGGACTTGCAGCGCCAGCAGGAGACATTGCTCGCCCCCATCACCCAGAAGCTCCAGAACGCCATTCAGGCTGTTGGTGCCGAGGGCGGTTACACCTTCATCTTTGACCAGGCTGCCGGTGCCATTATCTACACGGGTACCAATGCCGAGGACGTGAGTGCCAAGGTGAAAGCAAAGTTAGGCATTAAGTAAAACCAATGCACACAATACGATAATGTTAAGATGCTGAAAACCCCTTGGCGGCGTGATTGCCGCAAGGGGTTTTCACTTTCCTCAGCCCTTGTTGCGGAAATGAAAAAAAGTGACTACCTTTGCCGTGTTATATCTAATGTATTAAATCAATCAGAAGCGTAATGAAACGAGTGATAATCATTGTAGCGGCACTGATGCCGCTGTTGCTCATGGCACAGGCCAGGATTGGTATTGTCAATTCCAAGCAGTTGTTTGACCTCATGCCCGAGAAGATAGCAGCCGAGGCCCAGCTCAAGAGTCTGAGTGACAAGTACCATGCCGAGTATGAACTGCTGCAGAGTGAGTTTGACAAGAAGTATGCCGACTACCAGACCGTGGCAGCCGACCCATCCATCCCCGAGACCATCAAGGAGCGCCGGGTGCAGGAACTCCAGGAAGGGGACAAGAAAATCAGGGAGTTTGAGCGTCGTGCCGCCGATGACCTGGCTGCTCAGCGCGAAGCCCTCACCCGTCCCATTGCCGACAAGGTGCAGGCCGCCATTCGCACTGCAGGAGAGCAGGGCGCCTTTGACCTGGTGCTTGACACCGCTGTCACCCCTGTTGCCTATACCGGTCCTGCTACCGTTGACCTCATGCCGATGGTCAAACTCCTGTTGGGGCTGAAATAAATAAACCAGTTAGGGAAAAAAGAAAACCTGCATCGCAATCTGCAATGCAGGTTTTTATTCACTTATGGGGTGGAAGATGGGGCTCGAACCCACGACCTTCGGAACCACAATCCGACGCTCTAACCAGCTGAGCTACGTCCACCATGTAACGCATTTTCTCTCAAATGCGGGTGCAAAGATAATGCCAATTTTGTTCTTGTGCAAGAATTAAGCGAAAAAATCTTGATTTTTCTTTTGAATAATGGGTTAAATGCTTTGTGTGGGGCATCTGTCAGCCCCATTGGTCAGCGTTTTTCGATGATGGCGGGGGCGATGCGGTCGCTTCCCTTGACAAACTCGCCCATTGAGAACACTCCGCGCAGGTTGATGTCATCATCGAGCAACAGCACGTCGGCGTCCTTGCCACGCTGCAGCGAGCCCTTACGGTCATAGATACCCATGATTCTGGCTGGTGTTTCGCTCGCCATGCGCACGGCATCGTTCAGGGGCACATTCACCACGCGTGCCATTGTCTTGATAAGGCGGTCCATCGTGGCGATGCTGCCGGCGAGGGCACTGCGGTCCGACAGTTTGCACACGCCATCCTCGATGATGACGCGCGGGTCGAACGCGTGTTCGCTGTCGCTATCGGTAACAGCTAGCGCATCGGTGCAGAGGGCAGTGTGCTCCACGCCCTTGATGTGATACACCAGGTTGAGCAGGGTAGAGGGGACGTGGATGCCGTCGGCAATCACCTCGACAGACATCTCCTCGAGCAGATAGACACTCTCGACGGTGCCGGCATGCTTGAACTCGCGCACGTTGTGGAAACCCGGCATTCCGTTATAGAAGTGTGTTGCCAGTGTGTAGCCCACATCCCATGCCTTCTTGACTTCAGGATACTCGGCTGCGGTGTGGCCGATGGCGGCAATGATGCCCTTGTCGGTGATGTATTTACCCATTTCGACGGCACCGGGCAACTCGGGGGCGCTCGACCAGCGCCTCATGCAGTCAAAATCTTCGACGATGTGCCGATACTCGTTGGGGTCGGGAATGCGGATGACCTCGGGCATCTGGGCTCCAGCCCTACTAGGGTTGAAATAGGGCCCTTCCATGTGCATACCCATGATAGTGGAACGGGGCTCACGCATGAGTTCATCACATGTTTGGCAAGCCCGCTCCATCATATCGAGGGGAGATGAGGATAGTGTGGCAAAGATGGCCGTGGTACCGTGTTTAAGGTGGGTTATGGCCGCGGTTTCAAATGCTTCTCGGGTGCATTCCTGGAAATCGCTGCCTCCGCCGCCATGGCAATGCAGGTCTATGCCACCGGGCACCACATACATGTTGTGGGCGTCAATGGCCTTGTCCATGCCATCCAGCAGGCGGCTGCTCTTGCTCACCTCCTTGATGCGGCTGTCCTCGATGATGACCGAGCCTCCTTTGATCCAGCCTTCGGGGGTTAGCACTTGACCGTTATAAATCTGAGTCAACATTCCCAATTCTTTTGTTCTTACAAGAGTGCAAATATAATCAGTTTTTTTCACGTTTGATATTTTTATTACATTTTTTTTGATTTATTGACAAGAATTTTGAGATTTCCTTGGCCAGATACATGAATGCCTCTAGTGTTTCGTCTTGATTATCGGGAGATTTGTCCCTAAGATTGGGCAGTTAGTCCCTAAGAGGCGATGCGCCTCTTTTCTAATCCAAATTTTATGTGTTACTTTGTGTCTAGTTCGCGGACTATTGCGTCTGCCGAACTTGGATAATTGATTTAATCGTGTGTGTGTTTTGAAAGTGGGAGGGCGTTTCCTGATAGAAGGAAGTACCCTCCATTTTCTTTTCAGCCAATTGGCGAGCTTAAAAGGCTATGCAAAACCGCTCATGCAACATAATTCATAGTGGGCTGTGGCATCATGTGGGATGCGTTTGGCTGATGGGTGACACGGACTCCAAAAAAGATTAGAAGATGTTAAAAAGGTAGTGATTTTACTTAAAAAAGTCCTACCAGGGACTAAAAAATGGGGCGAAAATGAAAAAAAATTGCTATCTTTGCATTTAAATTAAGAAGAAACTATCATGGATGTAAAGAAAGTCTTATTTATATCGCAGGAGATAGCGCCCTATGTGCCTGAGCGTCGATTGTCGCAGATTGGCAGGATTTTTCCGCAAGGTATTAAGGAGCAGGGTCTTGAGGAGCGCACCTTTATGCCCAAGTACGGTATGATAGCCGAGCGCAGCAACCAGTTGCACGAGATGATCAGGCTGTCGGGCATGAATGTGATTATCGATGATACCGACCACCCCCTTATTATCAAGGTGGCAACCCTGCAACAGGCTCATTTTCAAGTGTATTTCATCTACAACGAGGACTATTTTGCAAGCAATCGTATAGATGAACTGGAGATGAACTGCTCTCCCGCTGATAATGACGAGCGCAGCATGTTCTATGTGCGTGCCGTCATTGAGTCGATACGCAAGATGCGTTGGGTGCCCGACATTATCCAATGTACGGGTTGGATTTCGGCGCTGGCTCCGGTTTACATCCGCACGCTCTATGGCGACGACCCGTCATTCCGTGATGCCAAGATTGTCAGTGCGTTGTTCAACGAGCAGATTGCAGCACCGCTGGATGCCCGCTTGAGCGAGAAGATGCACATGGACGGCATCCCCAAGAACGCCCTCAAGCCTATCGCTGGCAAGGAACTCACCTGTGACGACCTGTTGGCCTATACCTTGAAATACAGCGATGCCGTCATCCAGTGTGAGGACGGGGTGAGCGACCAGGTACTGGAGGCTGTTAAGGATAAGCCCATGCTGTCGTTTATCGATGGCGATGATGTCAATAAGGTAACGGAATTCTATGCCTCGCTGTAACCCCTTCGTTTGATTGACAAATAAACTGCTTTTTCGATATTCTTAAATCGTTTTATTATCATTTCGGGAATATGAAGCATTTCTTTTATGTGATACTGGCAGTGGCGGCGCTGCTTGGCCTGTCGGCATGCACCGATGAGTCCATCGGCGTTTCCATAACCGATAGCGTCTCGTCGATTGTCGAGGACTCGTCATTTGTCCTCGTGGGCAAATCGGTTCGTAACGACCGGGTGCAGATGAGAACGACCACCAAGATGCTGGGTTCGATAACCGCCGACGGTTTTGGACACATCTCTGCCGAAGCCGTGACGATGTGGATGCCGTCGATGAGTATCGACACCGTAGGCGTCAAGCCGGAATGGATTGACTCTTGCCGCTTGAAACTGCGTCTGCCTTATCGCAGCGGTTTCACGGGTGACTCGCTTGCACCGATGCGCCTGAAGGTCTATCGCCTGAACAAGGCGTTGCCCAGCCCCATCTATAGCGACTTTGACCCCACTGGTTATTATGATCCCGATGACTTGTTGGCATCGGAGTCCTATTCACCGTCATCAGGTTGGCGTGAGATTTCTGATTCTTATGTCACCGGTAGCCTCGTCCGTGATACCGTCAAGGTGATTTCGGTGCCCATGCCGGTAGAGGTAGGCCGCGAGCTTTTCAATGCCTATGTGAAAGACCCTTCCAAGTTCGCCAGCCCCAAGTCATTTACCGATATCTTTCCGGGTATCTATATTACTAACAGCTACGGCAGTGGTCATGTGATGAACATCAAGGCTACCGACCTGGATGTGTACTACAGGAGACAGACGGTGGATGCCGATACCATCAAGATAGATTCGGCGCGTTGCCAGACCTACCTGGCATCAACGCCCGAGGTTGTTTCCAACAATATTATCCACTTTGATGTCGATGATGAATTGTCGGCTATGGTCAACAGCGGCCAGGCTATCATTGCTGCGCCTGCAGGCTATGATGTCCAGCTGCGTTTCCCCATCCAGGAAATTCTCGACAAGTACAAGTCCAATGTGGGTACCAGCCAGGCGGTCATCAACAGTTTGTCGCTGGAATTGCCGGTGAGCGTTCCTCCCACCCAGTACAACATCCAGCCACCCACTTATCTGCTCATGGTGAAGACATCCAAGAAGGACGCCTTTATCAATGGCGACAGCCTTGTCAACAACAAGGACTCATTCTATGCCACTTATGATGCTAGCAGCAAGAAATATATCTTCTCGGGAATGCGTGCGTTTGTCCTCAATATTCTTAAGAATCAAGGCGGTATAGCCACCGAGGAGGACTTCAACTTCACCATTACGCCCGTTGATGTGACCAATTATACCTATCCGCAGTCCTATAGCTACTATTACAGTAATCCCACCTCGATTGTGACCAAGATATCGCCGATGGTATCGCGGCCAGCTGTAGTCCGTTTGCTATTGGATAAGGCGAAGATAAGGATAACGTACAGCAAACAAATTGTCGATTTGCAAATCATCGCAGTGCACCAAGCCGCAATAGCTCAGTCGGTAGAGCATTTCATTCGTAACGAAAAGGTCGCGGGTTCGAGTCCCGCTCGCGGCTCCGACAGAACGGGAAGACAATCAGGTTTTCCCGTTTTTTTGATTTTTAAGGAGAGATGACATGAATATCAGCGTAAAAGATTACATGGAGCGGCAGCCGGGTAATCCCAAGGTCGCCGAAACCGACCAGTTCTACCTGTGGATTGCTTTGCGGTTGGCCAAGTTGTGGGATGAGTCACCATGGCTGCGGGGGCTGGAAGATGATGCGCGCCGCGATGTGGTGCTTGCTGTGACAGGCTATTTTCAGGATGTGGTGGCCGATGCCGGCGTGTGGCGCTCGTTCACGCGTCTGCACAGCGGCAGGCACGGCTCCCCAGTGCCTCATTATCGCTGCAGCGAGAGTTATATAGAATATGAACTCAACCTTGAGGATGTGCGATATGTGATGTGGTGGACGATAGCCGGAGAGCAAGGCGCTGATGTCCTTGACCCGCACGATGCTGAACTCGAGGCATTGGCTACGGCTTTCTTTTTGCTGCTTGACGAGGAATATGAAAAGGCACCCGTGCCGCGTCAATTCTGCATAGCTAGTGAGGTTGATTTGGACAATCCCCAGGATGCCCAGCGCATCTATGACTACGCCTACTGGCTTTACTGGCGCAGTTTCCTGTTGCGGCCGTCGTCTCAGGCCGTGATGGAGCGCGCCATGCCCGAGGCACATGCCATTATTGCCCGTACGGGTGAGGGCGATGCCCGCCCGTTGCTGCAGGAACTCAACGAGCGACTGATGTCCACCCATCCTGCCGGTCCCATCCCGCTGACCACTGCCCAATGGCTCAAACTGATTGTTGACGATGAATTGCCCTGAATGATATGACTGATTAGCAGGGTTTTGCATAGAAAAAGACGTGTCATCCTTTTGCGGATGGCACGTCTTTTATTTGGTTGTCGTCGGCTGGACCTTATGCCAGTCCGCGACCGTGGCAGTTCTTGTACTTCTTGCCGCTACCACAGGGGCAGGGGTCGTTGCGGCCAATCTTGGGACCCTCGTTGCGGATGGGGCCTACAGGACCTTGGGGCCTGGGACCAACGGGAGGTGCGCCCGGCTTGGTGGCATCGGGTTCACCGCCACGGCTCTCGCTGTAGCGGGGACGACGCTGCTGGGGCTCGTTCTGTGACACGTTCTGTTGGGGCGGTGCCTCAGGAATCTGACCGCGCATGAGCACAGCGATAGACTTGCCGTTCATGATGGCGACCATCTGCTTGAACATGTTAAAGGCCTCGGTCTTGTAGATAACGAGCGGGTCTTTCTGCTCATAGCTGGCGTTCTGCACGCTCTGCCTCAACTGGTCCATTTCGCGCAGGTGCTCTTTCCAGTTCTCGTCGATGGTGAGCAGCATGACAGCCTTCTGCCAGGACTTGGTGAGCGACTTGCAATGGGTTTCGGCAGCCTCCTTGATGTCGATAACGATACCGAAGGTGCGTTTGCCGTCGGTAATGGGCACGCGGATGAGGCCTTGGGGCTCCAAGCCCTCGGCAATCTGGTTCTGGACAATCTGTTGGATGATGGGGTCGGCAACTTCGCTCAGACGTTCCATCTTGCGGTTAAACGCCTTGAGAACGGCATCATACAGGATTTCCTGCTTCTTGCCGTCGTCCATGCGGCGATATTCCTCCTCGTTGAACGGGGGCTCGATGGCATAGGTCTTGAGCACTTGCATCTGGAAGTCCTCGTAGTCGTCGGGACCGTATTTCTCGACCATGTCTTCCACACTGTCATAGAGCGTGTTAATCAGGTCCAGACCGATGCGTTCACCGATGAGTGCGTGGTGGCGGCGGGTGTAAATCACCTTACGCTGGGCGTTCATCACGTCATCATATTCGAGCAGGTGCTTACGGATACCGAAGTTGTTCTCCTCAACGCGCTTCTGGGCGTTCTCGATGCTCTTGGTCACCATGCCGCTCTCGATGGCTTCGCCGTCCTTAAGTCCCATGCGGTCGAGCATCTTGACGGTGCGTTCGGGGGCGAACAGACGCATCAGCTTGTCCTCAAACGACACGAAGAATACTGACGAACCCGGGTCTCCCTGACGACCGGCACGACCGCGCAGCTGGCGGTCCACACGACGTGACTCGTGGCGCTCGGTACCGATGATAGCAAGACCGCCAGCCTCCTTCACAGCGGGCGACAGCTTGATATCGGTACCACGACCTGCCATGTTGGTGGCGATGGTCACGACACCCTTGCCGTCAATCGACTGACCAGCCTGGGCAACGATGTCGGCCTCTTTCTGGTGCAGCTTGGCGTTCAGCACGTTGTGGGGAATGTGGCGCAGGTTGAGCATGCGGCTCAGCATCTCACTGATTTCCACGCTCGTGGTACCCACCAGGGTGGGACGTCCCGAGTTGCGCATCTCCTCGATTTCGGCAATGACGGCATTGAATTTCTCCTTCTGTGTCTTGTACACACGGTCCGACATATCGTTGCGGATAACGGGCTTGTTGGTGGGGATAGTAACGACATCGAGTTTGTAGATGTCCCAGAACTCACCAGCCTCGGTCTCGGCGGTACCGGTCATACCTGCCAACTTGTGGTACATACGGAAGTAGTTCTGCAGTGTGATAGTAGCGAATGTCTGGGTAGCAGCCTCGACATTCACACCCTCCTTGGCCTCGATAGCCTGGTGCAGACCGTCACTGTAACGGCGGCCTTCCATCACACGACCTGTCTGCTCATCGACAATCTTTACCTTGCCTTCGGCGTCAACGATATACTCGTCATCACGGTTGAACAGGGTGTATGCCTTCAAGAGCTGGGTGACGGTGTGTACGCGCTCGGCCTTGACAGAGTAGTTGGCGAGCAACTCGTCCTTCTTGTTGGTCTTCTCCTCGTCGGTGAGCGGCTCGTTGGTCACTGCCGACAGCTGAGAGGCGATATCGGGCAGGATGAAGAATTCGGGGTCGTCGGTACCCCTGGTGAGCACGTCGATACCCTTATCGGTCATCTCCACCGTGTTGTTCTTCTCATCGATGATGAAGAACAGGGGATCGGTCACCGTGGGCATCTCGCGGTTGTTGTCCTGCATGTAGAACGCCTCGGTCTTGAGCATGGCGGCTTTGACGCCCTCTTCGCTCAGGTACTTAATCAGTGGTTTGTACTTGGGCAGACCCTTGAAGGCGCGGTAGAGCCTCAGGGTACCTTCCTTGACGGTAGCCTCGTCGTCGCTGGCCATCATCTTCTTGGCATCGGCGAGCAGGCCGGTTACCAGTTGGCGCTGGGCGTTATAGACGCGCTCCACGTTAGGCTTGAAGTCGTTGAACATCTGGTCCTCGCCCTTGGGCACGGGACCTGAGATGATAAGAGGAGTACGGGCATCGTCAATCAACACGCTATCGACCTCATCGACGATGGCGAAGTTGTGGGGGCGCTGCACCATGTCCTCGGGACGCATCGCCATGTTGTCACGCAGGTAGTCGAAACCGAACTCACTGTTGGTACCGAAGGTGATGTCGCAGTTGTAGGCGGCACGGCGTTCGGGAGAGTTGGGCTCGGTCTTGTCGATACAGGCGACGGTCATGCCGTGGAACATGTACAAGGGACCCATCCACTCGCTATCGCGCTTGGCGAGGTAGTCGTTGACGGTCACGACATGGACACCGTTGCCGGTCAAGCCGTTGAGGAAGACGGGTAGGGTAGCCACCAGGGTCTTACCTTCACCAGTCGCCATCTCGGCGATTTTACCCTCGTGCAGGACGATACCACCGATGAGCTGTACATCATAGTGTACCATGTCCCATTTCATGTCGTTGCCGCCGGCAATCCAGTGGTTGGTGTAGATGGCCTTGTCGCCGTCGATGGAAACAAAGTCTTTACCTTGGGCTGCCAGGTCGCGGTCGAGCTGGGTGGCGGTTACGGTGAGGGTTTCGTTCTCAGCGAAACGCCTAGCCGTTGATTTCACGATGGCAAACACGGTGGGAAGCACCTCGTTGAGTTTGTCCTCGAGGACGTCGAGAATCTCCTTCTGGATATCATCGACTTTCTTCCACAGCGGTTCACGCTCCTCGTAGTCGAGGGTTTCGATTTCAGCCTTGATGCGTTCGATTTCGTCGCGTTTGTCTTGTACCGAGTCGTTGAGTTGCTGACGGATGTCGGCAGTGCGTTGGCGCAGGCTGTCAATGTCCAGCGCGTCGATCTCGGGATAAATTGCTTTGATTTGGTTGACAATAGGCGTGATTCTCTTGAGGTCACGCGTTGACTTATTGCCAAACATTGATTTCAAAAAGTCACTAAGTCCCATTTGTTGGTTTGTTGTTGGATGTATTTATGTTTTTGTTGTTATTTTCAATTCAAACGGCAAAGATACACTTTTTTAGCCGATTATAGCCTATGATACAGGCATAAATCACCACTTGTATGCAAAAATGGCAATTTTAGTTGTTTGTCGTTAGTTGTCAGACTTATGGTTTTTGGCATGCAGATTAGAGGATGTGGATTAAATGATGCGGATGCCAACTCCTAACTCCTAACTTCTAACTCCTAACTCCTAACTAGGAAAGGGTGGGGCCGCGTGTGGGCTTGCCCAAGAGCCACACGTTGGTGATGGAACGCATCACCAGCGCAGCCATCAGCGGGAAGAAGGCGATGTTGCCCACCTGTGGTTGCCACGGCCATGCCAGCATGAGCAACGCCACGATAACGGCATTGAGGGCATGGAGCCAGCGGGCTGCACTACGGGTTTTCTTGAACCAGGGCAGCACAGCCAGCAACAGCAACAGCGGGTTGAGCCACACGATATTGATGTTGGGTGAAGTAGCTTCGTGTGTGGAGAAGAATATGAGGAAAAACAAGAGGCAACCTGCCAAGCCGCCTGCGGTGAACAGCACGGTGTCGAGCCAGCGGGACACGTCCTTAACTCGCCAGTCGTGGCACGTCACAAGCAGCGTCAGCACCAGCACGAGCAGGGCAAAGGCCATGGGCGAGAGGTACCACGGCGTGGGCGGCCTCACGTTGCCCTCGGTGCTCTTGTCGATGGGCACTGTAGTTGCCTTGACAAAGGGAATGGCCACGCTGTCGGTCTGGATGGTGGCTCCCGCCACGGCATCCATGAGCAGCATGGGGATAAACATCGTGGCGCGCTGGTCAAGCACTGTGTCCACATCCCATCCCAGCACCAGGTCGATGCCGAAGCGTTCCCATGCATAGTTGCGGCAGTAGTGTGCCAAAATGTCACGATAGGTGACAGTCGTGTCGCCCATCGCGGGATATCTTAGTCCTTCGCCAGCCGCCATCTCGAGGATGTCGCGGGGGCGGGTGGAGCAGTTGTCGCTCAGGAATTTATAGCGGTAAGTGCAGTTCTCGGGTTGGGCATTGTTCCACAGGAAGTCTCTGACGGCGATGGCCCTGTCCTGTGACAGGTTGAGCTCCTGTTCTACCATGCGCCGCTCCTCCATGCCCACTGTGGCATAGAAACGGGGCACGGGCTGGCACATATAATCGGTCTCTCCCATCATAAAACGCCACATGAATGCAGGCGCCTGGAAGTCAAACACTCCGTAGTTAAAGTACAGGTCCACAGGACCTTGATGGACACGTATCTCGCTGTGTCCCCAGATGTTGTGCGGCTCACTGCCAGGATAGAATGTGACAAGGCTCACGCGCACCGAATCCTCCTGTTGTTCCTCTTGAGCCGGGGCCGATTTTGGCAGAGGAAGTTCGGGCGCAGCTTCAAGTGTGCCCGTAGCACACAGGGCACACAACACCATTGTCAAGCCATATTTTTTCAGCAGCCGTTGCATCTATACATTAATATATTGGCAAGAATAATGCCAATTGACAATTCAATAACGTGAAACCCGTGCGCGATAGTATATTTACGCCTATGTCCTCTCCCATTTTTTTGCCGCTCTAGATTAAATGTGTAATTTTGCAATGAATATTTAGAGGATATTTTTATTTCATGACGACAGGCAATAGACGAGACTGGGCAAGGGTGGGGAAGGATGCCTTCTCGATCACGGTGGGCTCACTGCTGTCGGTGGCTCTATACGGGTTGCTGTATTGGGCGGTCGGCCTTGGCAACATCCGTTACTCGATAAGGATGGTGGTGTCAATTGCTTGGGCGGTTGCCACCGTCATCCTGTTGAGGAAATCGGTCCGGGAGGTGCGC
This sequence comes from uncultured Bacteroidales bacterium, assembly GCA_902800715.1. Taxonomy (GTDB): domain Bacteria; phylum Bacteroidota; class Bacteroidia; order Bacteroidales; family Muribaculaceae; genus Sodaliphilus. The sequence continues at coordinate 36,063 of CADCFN010000011.1, read as the reverse complement.
CATAAGGTTCGTTCGAGAAGAGCGATAGGCTTCCGCTATGTCATCTACTTCGTGTGGGCTCTTGGTTTGTTCGCTGGACTTACAAGCGTCGGTGATTGGGCTCATCGTAGCATGTCGTCCTTCTACCTGTGCGATAGCCTCACCAGGGACGCCATTGCCGGTCACGAGTATATCCAGACGCGGCAGCCAGTAGAGGTAGACACTGACAAGGTGGGCTATTTCTATTATTATGATATCCGTTCTTATACACGTAGAGACTCGAATCATATTACTTTCAAGGCCTGTATCGCTGCGCCAGTCAAGGGCAGCAAGGGCGTCTATACGGTCTATCAATTCGAGGGTCAGGAACAAAAATACTTCAAATTCGATCAGGACAAGGTGGAGGAGTTTCATCATGACTTCTGTGACGCCTTGTGTGACACGTTGCACAACCACCATTATGATGCCCAGTGCAGGACATACCGCCTCATCACTCCCCAGAACAGCGATGATGATGACTACGAACATTACATGCGGGCCGTCGAGGATGCGTCCATGATGAGCAACGACACAGCCCTCTCTGTCCAGAGCAACCCCGTCATCATCGAGCCCATTTATGATGTGCAACTTGGCTCGCAGGCTCGTATAGATGTCGGGTATGTGATTGGGTTTATCATCAGCCAGTTGCTAGTGTGGTTGGCCTTGTTTTTATCCCATGCTCTGTCAAGAAAGGGGAAAGATGTAGCAGAATGGGATGCCGACCTGATTGACGAGGTCATCAGGTTTGTCAAGACACCCGCCAACTGGTCTGGCGTGCTGATTGTCATCCTGCTTGTGGCCTATTATGTGACAGCAATGGCTATGGGCTATACTCATTCATCGATGCTTCTCGACTATGGGGCCATCACAGGCTATCACTTGATAACGCTGGGTGAGTGGTGGCGGTTGCTCACATCAATGCTCATGCACGCCGACTTCATCCACCTGGGCCTGAACCTGGTTGCCCTGGGCGCTGCGCTGGCCTTTTTCGGCAAGTTGCTGCAAGGGTGGCGTGCCCTGCTGGTGTTTTTCGGGACGGGCATCGTGGGAGTCTTGTGCGGTGCCATCCACAGCGACGGCATTGTCACTGGCGCTTCGGGGGCCATAATGGGCATGTACGGCTACTGTATCAGTGCCATCTTCTTTGATAAGACCCGTGCGTGGCGCATGACCTTTAGGACCGTTAGAGTGTCGTTCACGGTGGCCATTATCTTTATAGGTTTCTCGATGATGTCGGGGTGGAAGCCCGGCGTGAGCCAATTGGCCCATCTTGCCGGCTTCATGAGTGGAGGCCTTGCTGGTGCGGTCCATGTCCAGTGGATGCAGAGGGGTCTTCCCGGTGATGAAGATGAATAGTGGCGATTGAGAACCCTCGCTGAACCTTCATGAAATCAATCTCCTTTACAATTTGAAAGGATCCCACAAGAGGGAAAAACCACTGTTTTCGGTCAAAAACCCACCTAAAGTGGTAAAAATTTCGGATTTGGAAAGAATGATGCCAACTTGCAATAAATTAACGAGACCCCCAATAGTATTTTATATCGAGAAAAGATACTTTTTTGAACTGATATTTGGTTGCTTGAGAATAATCATTTAATTTTGCATTGCGAAAAATTCGCAATGCAAAATTCGCAACGATATTTTCGCAATAAATTTTGAATTAATGAAAATATGAATAAGAAGAAGACTCCTTTAAATCCTTTTCTTTTAACAGGTTATATGTCTCCAGTTTATTTCTGTGACAGAGAGCAAGAATCCAATAAACTGGTTTCGGCATTACGAAATGGAAGAAATGTGACCCTGATAAGCCCTCGTCGAATGGGAAAAACGGGTCTAATTCACCATGTTTTTCATCGTTTAGGAGCCGATAAACAAACAAGATGTTACTATGTAGATTTGTATAAAACCGATAGCTTGGCCTCTCTTGTTGAACAGTTAGCTAATGTCGTGTTGGGATCATTGGACACGACTAAAAGCAAGATAGTAAAGCAAGTTACTACATTTTTCAAATCCCTGCGTCCGTTATTTAGCTATGACACCTTGGCGGGTGCACCGACATTCATGGTTGATGTCAAGCCGGAATTGGCTGAGCATTCCCTAGCCGAGATTTTTTCTTATATGGAGCAGTCGGGCCAGCAATGTGTCGTTGCAATGGACGAATTTCAGTCTATTGCTGATTATGGAGACAAGAATGTAGAAGCATTGCTGCGTTCCCACATCCAGCAGCTCACATTTGTACATTTCGTCTTCTCGGGCAGCCAACGCCATGTACTGGAAAACATGTTTGCTTCGGCTAACCGTCCGTTTTACCAGAGCACACAAATCATGAACCTTTATAAGATACAGGAAGGGCCTTATTATGAATTTGCCAAAAAGAAACTGGAGGCTCATGGTCAGCAGTTGAATGCTGATGTGTTTGGGTTCCTATATAAAAAACTTGCTGGTCACACATGGTATGTCCAGATGTTGCTGAATCGCGTGTATGAGTCTGGAGATACGTTGGTCACACGAGAAGTCGTCGATAAAGTTTTGACGAGTATTGTCGATGAAAACGAAGCTACATTCCAGACATTCATGCGATTGGTGACACCTGCTCAAGCTAAGCTGCTTAGAGCGATAGCTAAAGAGGGATCAGTGCAGCAAGTTTTAGGTCAATCTTTTATCAGTCAATATCAGCTGGGAGCTACCAGCACAATCAGCTCAGCTGTCAAGACGTTAGTAGAAAAGGAACTGGTTTTGGACGCCCAAGGCGCTTATCAGGTCTATGACCGATTCTTTGCCCTCTGGCTCAAGCGGTAGTAATATCATTCATTTTTTCATGATGGGAAGAAAGAAACATGATTGGTCACAGGGGTGGCAAAGGGTCCTGGTTGTTACGGTGGGCTCGCTGTTGTCGGTGGCCTTGTTTGCACTGCTATGTTGGGGCGTGAATTGTACCGACCTGAAGTATCAGAGGCGCTCGATGGGTTTCTTTGTCGGTCTAGCGTGGGTGGTGATGACGGTTTTCCTCTTGAGGAAACAGTTCAGTGCAATACCTAAAAAGGACAACTATCGTTTTGTGGCCTATCTCTTTTTCGGCATGAGCATTGGCAGCGGGCTTTTGGTCATTGATCAATATGTCCACCGAGCCACCTCGTCCTATCATCACTGCAAGAGCATCACCCGCGAGAGCATCGGCGATGCTGAGTATATAATGAGTGAGCAGGAAATCGATGTGATGGATAATTGCCGTGGCTATGATGTGAGTCTATCCCATGAGAGAAGGGGACGGAGAAAATATACAGCCCGTGTTGTTGCCCCAATCAGGGATAGCCATGGCGTTTATTTGGCCTTTGATGACAGAGTCTACTATGAAACCCGATGGAAAAATAGCAATGAGATTGAAGATGCCGATGACGATGCACAGGATAAACTGCTACAAAAGGTTTCCGATCACCGCAATGACAACCAGTGCCATACCTATCGTCGCATCTTTGCCTACAATCACGCGAGCTATGACAAGTATGTCAATGCTGTAGAAAACTCGTCACAGTACATGAACGACTCGCTCTATCAAGTGGAGTCCCTGCCGCCCATCATCGAGGAATTTCACGATGTGGGACTTGGTGCCGATGCACGTCCTAATGTCCTGTTCACCACCTTGTACCTGGTCATTCATTTCTTCATCTGCGTAGCCCTGCTCATGGCCAAGAGCAAAGACTAAACATTTTGCGGAGATGGCGTTTTTACCAGGAGCCGTAGTTGCCGCGGTCGGCGTCGAGGCGCAGCAGGATGAACAGGAGGAAGGTGAAGCCCCAGAGTGAGGAGCCACCGTAGCTGAAGAAGGGTAGCGGGATGCCGATGACGGGACATAGACCGATGACCATGCCGATGTTGACGGCTAGGTGGAAGATGAGGTAGGACGCGACGCAATAGGCATACACACGAGTGAAAGTGGAGTGGTTGCGCTCGGCAAGGGTGATGACGCGTAGGATGAGCGCCAAGAACAATATCAGCACAGTCACGCTGCCCACAAAGCCCTGTTCCTCGCCGATGGTGCAGAAGATGAAGTCGGTGTGCTGCTCGGGCACATATTTGAGCTTGGTTTGGGTACCCTGTAGGAAGCCTTTGCCCGTGATGCCGCCGCTGCCGATGGCAATTTTGCTCTGGTTGACGTTGTAACCCGCTCCCCGCAGGTCCTCCTCGATGCCCAGGGTGACCTTGATGCGCGTTTGCTGATGCGGTTCCAGCACCTTGTTAAACGCGATGTTCACCATGAACATAAACATCACTGAAGCAGCAGCAAAGCAGACGGTCATGAGCACTTTCTTGAGGTTGATGTCATGCAACATGCCCCACAACAGATAGAGCAGCGACAGAATGATGACGGTCAGGAAGAAGGCATAACCGTTGACGTTCACGCCAGCCAACGACAAACCCACGGCGATGGCTCCTGCCACGAGATAGCCGATGAGGACGTTACGTCCCAAAATCCATGAACGGCAAAAAACCAGCAGCATACCCACGATGAGTGTCATCGCCATGATAAAGGCGATGACCATGCCCAGCGGGATGCCCATGAAGGTTATAGCGGCAAACTTGAGAACCACAACAAAATAGACCACTGCCATCAATGCTGCAAACAACACGAAGCCCGACATGCCTTCACGATAAAGGACAAATACCAGTGCAGTATAGACCAGCGCCGTACCTGTTTCTCGCTCCAAGATAATACATAAGATAGGCAGCATGATGATGCCGATGGCAATGGCATAGTTGCGCCAGCCGCTCAGCGTGAAGCCGTAGGTGCTGAACAGCTTGGCAAGTGCCAGAGCCGTCGCCGCCTTGGCGAACTCTGCCGGTTGCAGGCTCACGGGGCCAAACACGAGCCAAGAACGGGAGCCCTTGATGTCGGGAGCGGCAAAGATAGTGGCAATCAGCAGCAATATCATGAAGCCGTAGATGGGGTAGGCGTAGGCTTCATAGATGCGCCTGTCGATGAGCAGCAACGAGAAACCGATAAGGAACGACAATCCAGCCCACATGAACTGCTTGCCCGAGAATTCGCTCAGGTCAAACATGCTCGCCTTGTCATAGTCATAGGTAGCGGCATAGATGCTCACCGCTCCCGCAACGACCATGATAAGGTACAGGACAATGGTAAACCAGTCCACTGACCTCAATAGGTTGGTATTTTCATCTTCATTCCTTACTTCCATCGCTAGAAACGGGTTTTGATGACTTGTTATTGGTCTTATTGTTGTCGGCCTTAGTGCCGGTGGTAGCTTTCTTCACCTTGGGATAGGTGATGGTGTGGCGGCTTGCCATCGCACGTCCCTGTGCCTGCAGTCCTGGCGAGTTGCCGCGCAGGTAGCGCTGAATCATCAGCGCCCCGATGGGCACACCGAACGCGGCGCCGAAGCCGGCATTCTCGACATAGACGCAGATGGCGATTTTCGGGTCGTTCATCGGCGCAAAGCCCATAAATACCGAGTGGTCACGACCATGGGGGTTCTGAGCCGTACCGGTCTTGCCGCACACGTCGAGGCCTGGGATGTTGGCGCGGGTACAGGTGCCGCCCAATACCGCCATGCGCATACCCTGGACGATGTCGTCATAGTAGTGCTTGTCGATGTCTGTATCATGGCGCTCGATGTTCCTCTTGAGTACGCCGACGCCCTCAATGCTCTTGACAACGTGCGGGGTGATAAAGTAGCCGCGATTGGCGATGGTAGCACTCAGGTTAGCGATTTGGAGCGGTGTTGCAAGGATTTCGCCCTGACCGATGGCATCGCTGATGATGGTCTGTCCCACCCATTGCCCGGCACCATAGATTTTGTCATAGAACGCCGTGTTGGGGATAAAACCGCGGCTCTCGCCGGGCATATCGATGCCCAGTTTGTACCCGTAGCCCATCGACACCATGTGGTTCTTCCACACCTCAAATGCCTTGCCCGTTGAGCCATACTTACTGCGCTTGTCCATCATGTACTTGAATCCCCAGCAGAAGTAGGCGTTGCACGATGTCTGTAGGGCGGGTTTCAGGTTGATGGGCGAGCCGTGGCCGTGGCAGCCCACACGCAATCCGGCATTGACATAGCCGTGGTGGCAAGGGAACATGGTGCTGGTGGTGATAATGCCTTCTTGCAGGAAAATCAGACCCTGACTGGGCTTGAAAGTCGAGCCAGGAGGATAGGCCGCCATGATGGAGCGGTCATACAGCGGCTTGAGTCTGTTGTTGACCAGGTCGCGGTAGTTCTTGCCGCGCTCCTTTCCCATGAGCAGTGCCGGATCGTAGCTGGGGCTGGAAACCAGTGCCAGGATTTCGCCAGTCTTGGGCTCGATGCAGACGATGGCGCCCACTTTGCCCTGCATGAGCAATTCCCCATAGGCCTGCAGACCGATGTCAATGCTCAATTTCAGGTTGTTGCCCGCTACCGGCGAGACGTCATCGGCACCGTCGTTGTAATGGCCCTTGATTTTACCCGTCGCATCGCGGATGAGGATTTCTTTACCCTTGACACCGCGCAGCCAGGTCTCGTAGCTCTTCTCGATGCCCAGGTCGCCCGTGTAATCACCGGGACGGTAGTAGTCGTCATTCTCGATGTCTCGGGCGTTGACCTCGCGGATGTCGCCCAGCACGTTGGCAGCGACCGGGTAGTTGTATTGTCTGAGGATGCGCTGCACGACATAGAAGCCGGGGAAACGGTACAGTTTCTCCTGCAATCGCCCGTAATCCTCGGGTGTGAGGTGGTTCATGAACACCTGTTGGGTGAATGCCGAGAAACTGCGTCCTTTTCTCATTTCCTGCCAGCGATGGTCAAACTCCTCGCGGGTGATGCGCACCGTGTTGCAGAAGTCCACCGTGTCAAACGGCGTCACATCCTTGGGAATGATTACCAGGTCGTATTCGGGCACATTATAGACGACCAGCGAGTCGTTGCGGTCATAGATAAGCCCTCGCGACGGATAGATGACCTTCTCCATGAAGGCGTTGTTGTCGGCGTGGGCCTTATAGGTGCTGTCAAGCACCTGCAGCTGTATCAGGCGAATGATGTAGATGATGACAATCGCCACGATAAAGCCACCGATGACCAGTTTGCGCTTCTCCAGGTTATAATCTTTTCTCACGGCGTGTGCTCACTAGAGTGTCCAACCCAAAGATGATAATGATTGACAGCACACTGCTGGCGGCGATGCGTGCCAGGGTAAGCACGATATCGTGGAGCGTAAATGCCTGGATGAGGAAAATCAGCGTGCAATAGAGCGTCACCAGCGTTGCCATGTACTTGAAATAGTCGCCCACGCCCATCGAGTCTACCGATGGGATGGGGATGTTCATGTCGTTTTCACGAGAGATAAAGGCGTTGAACACGGGGCGGCGCACAGCAGCGATGATGGTGCATGCCAGTGCATTCATGCCGGGTGTGTTATTGAAGATGTCGATAATCAATCCCGAGAAAAACGCGATGGTCAGCACCCAACCGCCATGCAGGTTAACCGGCAGGCGCAGGATGAGATAGATGAACACCACAGGCATCGCCACGTTGAACAACACAATCTTGTTGCACACCAGTTGCACCACCACGAGGGCGAAAAAGAGGGCTATGAATTGCAGTACGGTCTTGGTCATGGCTGTTCTTCTCCTCCTTGGTTATTATCGGGTTCGACGGCTTGGACGGGTTGCGGCGACTGGCCCTGGATGGGTTGGGCATGCTGGTCGTGCCTGGAGCCCGCCTTCTTGGGCTTCTCCTGGTCGGGGACCACGTCGATGATTTCGGGCTTGATTTCAGGACGCGTCTCGATGTTGGCAGCAGTGTCGATGCCTTGTTCGGCACGTCTTAGGGCGTCAATCTGCTCCTTCATGCTGTTGGTGATGACGCGCACGCTGCTCAGCTGGCTGAAATTGGTTGTCAGCTTGATGCGCAACGACACGAAGCTGTCGGTAGTGCCTCGTGCTATGCCTTGAATGGTGCCCACGATGATGCCCGGCGGGAATACTGCCGAATAGCCACTGGTGACGATGGTGTCGCCGGTATGGTATTTCACATGCTTGGGCAACTCCTCGAGCACAGCATATTGCGGGCTTTTACCGTCCCACACAAGACTGCCATAGAAGTTGGAACTACGCAGCTTGCATGATAATCTGACGTGCGGGTTGAGCAGCGAAATGACTCTCGATGCGTGAGGTCCCACGACATTGACGATGCCCACGACGCCATTCTGGTCGATAACGCCCATCTCGGGTCTGATACCGTCCATGTGTCCACGATTGATAGTGATGTAGTTGTTGGGCTGGGCAATGCTGTTGCTGATGACCTGAGCCATCACAAAAGTGTATTGCTGCAAGGCAGGTTGGTGAAGGGAGTCGGGAGAGAGCAACTCCAGCTCGCTCATCTGGTTGCGCAGCTCAATCAGTTCCATCTCCAGCGCGGCATTGCGTTCTTGCAGGCTCTCGTTGATGTCACGCAGGTGGAAATAGGACGTGACACCGTTGAACGCCTTATAGACGGCGGCGCTCACCGAGTTGGCCGACGTCAGATAGACGCTCTGCTGGTAGGGATTATCCTTAAACAGCAGCACGAGGCTCAATATCACATAGATAGCGAAAATGAACCACGCACTGTGTTTGACGAAAAAGTTGAGCAGATTATTCATCAGATGAGCTTTTAGCTTTTAGCCATTAGCCCCTCGCGGAAACCAACTAAAGTCTCAACATTAGCGCATGAGGAACTTGAAGTGCTTGATGTTCTTCAAAGCGATACCGGTACCCTTGGCGACAGCGTGCAAGGGATCCTCTGCGACATGGAACTCGATGCCGATTTTGTCGGTCAAGCGCTTGTCCAGACCACGCAGCAGGGCGCCGCCACCAGTCAGGAAGATACCGTTGTGGACGATATCCTGATACAGCTCGGGAGGAGTCTGTTCCAGGGCGCTCAGCACGGCAGCCTCAATCTTGGAAATCGACTTCTCGATGCAGTGGCACACTTCCTGATAGGTCACGGGGACCTCCAGAGGCAGGGAGTTCACCTGGTTGGGACCGTGGATGATGAAGTCCTCGGGGGCCTCAGCGCCCAGGTCGGTCAATGCCGAGCCGACGTTGATTTTGATGGCCTCGGCAGTGCGCTCACCCACGCGCACGTTGTGGGCGCGGCGCATGTGCTCCTGGATGTCCTCGGTCAAGTCGTCACCGGCAGTGCGGATGCTCTTGTTGCTCACGATACCGCCCAGCGAGATGACAGCGATTTCGGTCGTACCGCCACCGATGTCCACAATCATGTTGCCCTCGGGAGCGAGGACGTCAAGACCGATACCCAGTGCTGCAGCCATGGGCTCATAAATCATATAGACGTCGCGGCCACCGGCGTGTTCTGCCGAGTCGCGGACGGCACGGATTTCGACCTCGGTCGAACCCGAGGGGACGCATACTACCATGCGCAGCGAGGGCGAGAACCAGTGGTTCTTGGCGCTCACTTTCTTAATCATGCCGCGAATCATGTGCTCGGCGGCGTTGAAGTCGGCAATTACACCATCGCTCAAGGGGCGAACGGTGCGGATACCCTCATGGACCTTGCCGTGCATCTCGCGGGCACGTTCACCCACAGCGATAGGCTTGTTGGTCTTGGAGTCGAGTGCTACGACCGAAGGCTCGTCGATGACGATGCGGTCGTTATGGATGATAATGGTGTTGGCTGTTCCTAAATCGACAGCGATTTCTTGAGTGAATGAAAACCATCCCATGATTGTTATCTATATGTAAGTGTGATAGTTATAAAAATCTTGTAAAATACTCGCGTTAATTGGACTGCAAAATTACTTAAATTTCGCCAATTGATTGCTATGTTTTTGTATAGTTTTTTTGAGTATGATATGTTTTGGCTTGACGGGGTAGAGGGGGATGTCGTGTTACAGCATTTCTTCAAGCGAGTCCACTGCATGGCGCACGCAATCCTCACAGGAGCACAGCACGCCACGGTCGCTGCCCACGCCCTTCAGGTCCTTGCATCGGGTGGCTCCGCACCGCATCTCAAATTCAGCCCTCAACTGGCTTGCCTGAGGGTTCATGCGGCGGTTGTCAAATTTTAGCAACCCCTGCGCTATTTGGGCGCCGCACAAGGCACCGCACGTCTCTTCCATGCAGCCCATTCCGCTACCGAAACAGGCCCCCATCGCCAGCAATTTTTCTTCAGGCAACTGCAGTTCGGGAGCGAAGGCCAGCAGCACTGCCTGGCAGCAGTTATGGTCGCGTTTAAACATCACCGCGCGTTCACGGCGCGGCATTCCGTTCATCTCGTTCTGTTCCATGTCTCTTATATATTAATGTGAATTTTGTTCCTGCAAAGGTAGTGTAACCCGAAGACAATGCCAAATTTATTTGAGCATTGTTAAGGCGCCGCCTACCTTGCGCGGAGCGAACGGTAGTGCAATATTCCGATAAGTGAGAACAATGAAAGCTTGTTTTCATTGTCGAGCGTGAGGAATTTATCCAACCCGAACACAATGCCAAATTCATCTTCAGTTATTTCGCCGTTTCCGGCCATGTGCGGAGCCTATTTAGTCTGAGTGGACCTTGTTTTTCCGCATTTTGGAAGATAAAATAAATAATTCATCCTTTTTTGTAGTTTTATCAACCAAAATTAGCACTTTTTATACTATCTTTGCATCAATATCAACATAAGTTGATGAAAAAAATGACAGACGAACAAAGAACTACATTATTAATTTTTTAAACCATTTAGATTTATGAAAAAGTTATTATTCAGTTTTATCATCGTTGCTGCAGGTGTGTTTGTGACCTCATGTGGCAACAAGAGTGCAGAAACCGCCACAGAGGCTGAACAGACCGAGCAGGTAGCAGAAGAGGCTCCCGCAGCAGAGGCCGAACAGCCGGCATCACTTGCCGACATTGTGGCAAAAGCCAAGGCCGAAGGTGCCAATTGGAGCGCTGACGAGTGGAAGGCACAGTTTAAGACGGCATTGGAGGGCTATAAGTCTTTTGCCGTGGCAATGAACGAGGCCCAGCCCGCAGAGCTGGAAGAAGTCACCAAGAAATATGCCGATGTCCCCGCGTTGATGGAGGAATTGGCAAGTCTTGCCAAGCAATCTGAAGGTGGCAAGGTTATCACCGACGAATGGATCCAGACTACCATGCAGGAGCTTGGCATACCCGAGTTGTAAGAGTGACCTAATGATAAGCAAATAAGAAAGTAACCTGTTAATCATTGAGATAATGAAAAAAGTTTATCTATTCGCGATTATGATTGCAGCAGCCATTGCTTTCACAGCTTGTGGCAACAAGACGGCCCAGGACGGCGAAAATGCCGAAGGTGCGGCAACAGAACAAACTGCCGAGGCAACCGGTGAGGTGAAAGAGGGGAGCCAAGGCCCCTGCACCGTTTCCTGTGAGAAGTTCAGCATCAACATCCCCGAGGGATGGGAGGTTCGTGTCATCAAGGATAACGAAATCAGTGCCGGCCAGGAATATAAAGAGGGTTTGAATTTCGTCTATGACGAGCAAGCCAACTACAAGCAGTCGCAACAGATCGAGATGGACATCAAAGGCATGGAAGACCTTGGAGAAAAGACCCTCGGCAACAACACTTATGCCACATTCCTCTGGAAACAGGAAGCGGGCGACGCCTTCTCTGCCATCCTGAAGATTGGCGACGGCGAGAACGGCATCATCAAGGTAAACACTACCAACGTGAAGACTGCCGACAACGAGGTCGTACTGAAGGTAATGGAATCGCTGAAGCTGAAATAATAGCTTTGCAACCTAAAAGGACTCTCCACGCCCTCGTTTTCGAGGGTGTGGAGTTTTTTTGTGCCGTTGTTTGTCGCCTCATTGGGGGACGTTTCACAAGAGATGACAAGAAAATTTGGCTTCAGGTGTTTGCCGAAGGTAGGCGGCGCCTTAACAATGCTCAAATAAATTTGGCATTGTCTTCGGCTTGGATAAATTCCTCACGCTCGACAATGAAAACAAGCTTTCATTGTTCTCGCTTAATCGGAATTTTGCACTACCTTTGCAGTTTCAATAGAATAATTAACCAGCCATATAATTTTGATGATGAGACGACCATTATATTTCAAGAAATCCATTGGCCGATGCTTGATGCTGCTGTTGTTGATGTTTGTATCATTTGCAGCGAGGGCACAGGAGGCTTACACCATATTTACCGAGGCCGACAGCACGCTGACATTCTTCTATGATGACCAGCGCAGTTCCCGCCCGGGCACTTCCTATTCGTTGATGATAACGGATAGCGTTCCCGGTTGGTATGAGAACAGGGGCAATGTCTCCAAAGTGGTGTTTGACACCACATTTGTCGACGCCCGTCCCACTTCCACGTTGGCTTGGTTCCGCGAGATGCTAAAGCTTTACTCTATTGAAGGAATCAATTATCTGAATACCGACTCGGTGACTGACATGAGCAAAATGTTCCAGGGGTGCAAATCATTGGTTTCCATTGATGTGAGCGGGTTCAATACATCTAACGTGACAGACTTCATGAGCATGTTCCAGGAGTGCTCACAGTTAAAATACCTGGACTTGAGTGGATTCAACACTGCAAAGGTGATAGACATGGAAGGCATGTTTTATCACTGCTCTTCATTGGATTCCCTTAACCTGAGTGGATTCAACACCTCCAGTGTGACTAAAATGGGATTCATGTTTGCTGACTGTATCAGATTGAAATCTCTTGACTTGAGTAGTTTCAATACCTCGAATGTGACATACATGAGATGTTTGTTCATGAATTGCGATGAATTGGATTCCCTTGACTTGAGTGGTTTCAATACCTCTGCGGCAACCGACATGAGTTACATGTTCTATGGTTGCCGAGCCTTGAAAACCCTGGACTTGAGCAATTTCAACACCTCCAATGTAACAACTATGGAAGGCTTGTTCTATAATTGCTCTTCATTGACTACCCTTGACTTGAGCAATTTCAACACATCTAATGTGACAAACATGAGGGCAATGTTCGTTAGATGCCAGTCATTGACTACCCTTGACATGAGTGGATTCAATACCTCCAATGTGACAGACATGAATGGCATGTTTGCTGTATGCCGGGCGTTGACTTCTCTTGACTTGAGCGCCTTCAACACCTCTAATGTGACAGACATGAGATACATGTTCGAGGGCAGTAATTCTCTGACATCCATTGACCTGAGCAGCTTTAATACCTCTAATGTGACATTAATGGGAGGCATGTTCAATGGCTGCGAATCCTTGACATCTATTAACTTGAATGGTTTCAACACCTCGAGTGTGGTCCTCATGAGTGAGATGTTCACTAATTGCTATCTTTTGGAAACAATTTATGTTGGCAGTGGTTGGTCTACTGATTCTGTAACTGGGTCAGAGAATATGTTTTATGGCTGCACCAGGCTTGTGGGTGAGAAAGGAACATTCTATGATGAGAATCATGTGGATGCTGCCTATGCCCATATCGACGGTGGCTTAGCCAATCCAGGTTACCTGACTGAATGGAAGGAGGCTTATGCCTGCTACATGCCCGAAAACATGACGCTGACGTTGTACAACGACAGCAAGCGCATCATCCGCCAAGGCACCAGCTATTTGCTGAATACCGGAACAACCAGTCCTGGTTGGTCAGAGAATGCCGAGAGTATCACCCGTGTGCTGATAGACAGCACATTTGTCGCTGCGCGCCCCACTTCCACCTACGGTTGGTTTAGCGGAATGGCTGAGCTGGATTCCATTACAGGAATCAACTATTTAAACACCAGTTCAGTGACCGATATGAGAAGAATGTTTGCTGGTTGTAAATCGTTGAAATCCATTGATTTGAGCAATTTCAATACCGAGAATGTGACAAACATGTGGGCGATGTTCAGTGACTGTGATTCTTTGACTTCGCTTGACCTGAGCGGTTTTAATACTTCAAGAGTAACAAATATGGCGCGCATGTTCTCGGATTGCGATACTTTGACCTCCCTTAACCTGAGAGGCTTCAAGGCAGATAATCTGAAAGACATGGCTGGCATGTTCGCTGGCTGCAAATATTTGACCTCTATTGACTTGAGCGGCTTCAATACCTCGAATGTGAAATACATGGGTTATGTGTTCAGTGGCTGCAAGTCCTTGAATGATATTGATTTGAGCGGTTTCAATACTAGGAATGTGACCGAGATGGAATATATGTTCCAGGGCTGCGAATCCCTGCCATCCCTTGACTTGAGTCGCTTCAACACCTCAAGTGTGGCCGACATGGGAGGCATGTTTGCTGGCTGCAAGCATCTGGAAACAATATTCGCTGGCAAGGGCTGGAGTACAAGTAACGTGACAGAGTCCAGTGAAATGTTTGCTGGCTGCACTAGTCTTGTCGGTGGCAAGGGCACAGTTTATGATGAGAAACATGTGGATGCCACTTATGCCCGTATTGACCGCGGACCAAGCAGTCCTGGCTATCTCACGGGAAAAGTTGATTCACTCAAGGGTGACGTGAACGCTGATGGCGAGGTGAGCATCGCCGATGTGAATTGTGTTATCAGCATCATTCTGGGACATCCTGACATCTATGAAGGCCGAGCCGATGTGAACGGCGATGGCGAGGTAACTATCGCCGACATCAACGCCGTCATTGCCTATATCCTTTAGGCTGTGGCATATCTCAAGTCTGGCGCCTTTCGGCTTGCACTATTGTTTCCTGGTCGGGCAATAACCAGCGTGGCTACTCGTTATATATTATATAAATAACGTAATATCAAGTGCGCACTATGAACAAGAGAATGATTTCGCTCATGGCAGCCGCGCTGGCTTTGTTGTCGGCGAGCGGCCAAGTGGAGTTTACCGGTGTTGGAAATCACCCTGTTATTGAGGTGACTCCCGATATGAACACTGGCTTGAAAAAGATATATGTCGTGTACGATACCGAAGGGGTGAGTATGTCCGTCAATTCGACAACCGGTGAACCTGCAAAATGGGAAAGCTTTTACTATCTTGACGGCAACCTGGTTATGGAGCCTGTTCCAGGTATCCGCTGGAACGGGGTGTCGACCACGCTGGATAAAATTATACCTAACGTCGGTTACAAAATTCAGGAGGGCAACAACCAGCCATACTACTGCTGGGTGGTCAATTATGCCGACTACTATCTGAAAATCAATGGCATCTCCATCAACAACGACGCGCCTTGTACGCTCGTGAGAATTACGGTTGACGGGCATGGCAGCAAAATCCCCTATACGACGCTCAACGGCCACCAGATGGTGCTTGACCGTGATATCAAACTGGAATACAATGATTTGGTCCTCGAGGAAGACACGGTCAGCGGTAAATGGGAACAGGTCCCTGTAGTAGAGACTTTTGAGAGCCTAGAAGGGGTTATCCAGGTGGAACCTCCGTTGTGCAGTACAGACTTCATTCTCAGCGGCGACCGTTTCATTAAACAGTGGGGCGACACGGTGCCTTCTCGTCACGCATATTTCACAACCCAGGCCGTGGACTGTGGCTCTGCTGTCTTTCTTGTAGACGATGATGGCAATAAGTCGAAGTTGGAAGAAGGAGGATTACCGAGTGGCTCTGCCCCTTTACACCTCGTGTTCGCCGGCTACCCCTCTGATGCGGCGGTCTTTTGCAAGTGGGAATTTGCAACGGATATCGACTTTGAAAACGTCATCCTGCAATTTAACCAGGAAGAGGTGGATTACACGCTCATGGATGCGGAAACCTATTTCGTGCGCTTTATGGTAGCCAATGAGTCGGGCACCTGCGAGTCCTATGGCGAAACCTTCCAGATTACCGTGAGCGAGAGCTCGCTGGGTGAAGGGCCGAGAGGGGACCTTCCCAATGTGTTCACACCTGGTAATAAAGATGATGTGAATGACGTCTGGAAAGTTACCTATAAGTCACTTGCTGAATTCCATTGCTGGATTTTTAACCGTTGGGGCAATCTGGTGTATGAGTACACCGACCCAGACGGTGGCTGGGACGGCACTTACCACGGCAAACTTGTGGATACTGGTGTCTACTATTATGTGGTGACCGCAACGGGTACCGACGGCGTGAAATACAAGAAACGTGGCGACATCACCATCTTGAATTACAAGAGGGGTGCCGCTGGTACTTCGAACAGCACAGCAGGAGGTACCGGATTTTAATGGCTATGAAGAGAATTATTGTGATGGCTGCGCTGGTGATGGTATGGTCCAGTATGGCGCAAGCCCAACTCAAGCGAGAATACAGCAACAAGAGCACTCCGTCGCCGGTGTTTAGCACGACGGCAAGTCCGGACATACCCACTAGTGTTACATTCGCTGGTGAGACCATCAGCTTTGACCGACTCGACATGGCTGAGCGCCTTGACCGCGAGCTGACCGGAGTCATTTATGGACAAACGACGTCGGAATTGTGCTTCAAGCGCGCTAATCGCTATTTCCCCGCATTATCCAAGATTTTGAAAGAACAGGGTGTGCCACTGGATTTCTTGTATCTTGCTGTGACCGAGAGTTCAATGGACTATAATGCCTATTCCAGCGCCAAAGCGGCTGGAATGTGGCAGTTGTTGGCTGGCACGGGCAGGGACTACGGCTTGGAGGTGAATGACGAGGTGGACGAGCGGTTTGACCCCGAGAAGTCAACCGTTGCCGCATGCAAGTACCTCAGGGCCGCCTATAAGAAATATGGGCACTGGCCCACTGTTGCCGCCAGTTATAATGCTGGCATGCAGCGCATTACAAGTGAGCTGTCAAAACAAAAGGTGGATAATTCGTTTGACCTGTTTCTGGTACAGGAAACATCAAGATATGTGTTTCGCATCATCGCTTATAAACTGCTGATGGAAAACCCCAAGCGCTACGGTTACCGTTTTTCCCGCAAACACCTGTATCAGCCGGTATCCTATACCACTGTTGACGTTACAGGCAGTGTTGCCAGCTGGATAGATTGGGCTAAGGGCAAGGGCATCACCTATGCCCAGTTGCGCGAGGCCAACCCGTGGATACGTTCGACCAAGCTGACCAATACGTCGGGTAAGACCTACAAGGTGCGCGTGCCCAAGCAGAGCGAGCTGTACCGCAGTAAGCGCACCTATACAGTTTATAATAAGGAGTGGGTCATCGATTAAGTATTCAAGTTGGTAAAGTATAGACTTTATCAACTTGAAGTTTAGAGTTTAGGGTTTAGAGTTTAGAGGTGAATGTGACGCTTCTTGTAAATACTTGAAAAGCGGTCTTTCATCATTAATCAGTTAAGATTCTGGAAATGAAACTGAACGGGCAGGATATCGAGAGTGTTGAGGTGCTGGGCGCGCGTGTCCATAACCTCAAGAACATCGACGTGGAGATTCCCCACTACAAGTTGACGGTAGTGACGGGATTGAGTGGCAGCGGCAAGTCGTCGCTGGCATTCGACACCGTGTTTGCCGAGGGGCAGCGTCGTTACCTCGAGACATTTTCTTCCTATGCCCGCAACATGCTTGGTATGCTGGAACGTCCCAACGTGGACAAGATTTCAGGCCTGTGTCCCGTCATCTCGATAGGGCAGAAAGGCGTCAACCGTAATCCCCGCAGCACAGTGGGAACCACGACCGAAGTCTATGACTACCTGCGCCTGCTCTATGCCCGCGCCGCCGATGCCTATTCCTATGTGTCGGGGGAGCGTATGGTCAAATACACAGTCGAAAAAATCCTGGAACTGATACTCCAGCGCTACAATAATCACAAGGTTTACATTCTGGCTCCATTGGTCAAGAACCGCAAGGGACACTATAAGGAATTGTTTGAAAACCTGCGCAAGAAGGGATACATCAACGTGCGTGTTGACGGCGCTTTGCGTGAGATTACCTTCGGCATGAAGCTGGACCGATATGTCAACCACAGTGTGGAACTGGTGGTGGACCGCCTGAAGGTGTCGGACAAGGACAGCAAGCGTCTTTCCGACACGGTGGACCTGGCTTTCAAGCAGGGAAACGGCCAGTTAATGGTTCTTGATGACGATGACGGCAGTGTGGGTTACTACAGCCGTTCGCTCATGGATCCCGCCACGGGGTTGTCCTATATGGAGCCAGCGCCCCACAATTTCTCGTTCAATTCTCCCCTGGGCGCTTGTCCACGCTGCAAGGGCTTGGGCTATGTGAACCTCATCGACCGTGACAAAATCATCCCCGACATGTCGCTGAGCATCCGTGCTGGCGGCATCTTGCCGTTGGGAAAATATAAGAATGTGCAGATTTTCTGGCAGATAGCCGCTATCTGTGAGAAATATGGCTGCACCCTCGACACACCCTTGTGTGAACTGCCCGAGGAGGCGCTTAACGATATCATGAACGGCACTCCCGAGCGTCTGAACTTGCGCACCGAGACACTGAGCACGAGCAACTATTTCCTGTCGTTCGATGGACTGGTCAAGTATATCGAGATGCAGCAGGATGATACAGCCACAAGCCAGGCCCAGAAGTGGGCGGGACAGTTCTTCTCGCGTGCTGTGTGCCCCGATTGTCAGGGCGCGCGCCTCAACCGCGAGGCGTTGCATTTCAGGCTCAATGGCAAGAATATCGCAGAATTGGCAGCGATGGACATCAGCGAGTTGCGCGACTGGATTCAAGACCTGCAGAATCACGTGACGCCGGTCCAATGGGAAATCGCTCGCGAAATCGTCAAGGAAATCAGCTCAAGATTGGACTTTCTCTTCGAGGTGGGGCTGGACTACATGTCACTCAACCGCAACTCGGCATCGCTCTCGGGCGGTGAGAGTCAGCGCATTAGGTTGGCAACGCAGATAGGGTCTCGACTGGTCAATGTGCTGTATATCCTCGATGAACCGTCAATCGGCTTGCATCAGCGAGATAATCAGCGCCTCATCGATTCTCTGAAAATCCTGCGCGATGACGGCAATACCATCCTGGTGGTTGAGCATGACAAGGAAATGATGCTGCAGGCCGATTACATCATCGATATCGGTCCACTTGCAGGACGCAAGGGCGGACACGTCGTGTTTGCCGGCACACCTCAGGAACTGCTGCGTCAGCACACGCTCACCGCCGATTACCTGAATGGAACCCGCGTTATCGAGGTCCCGCGCGAACGCCGCCCGGGTAATGGTAAGTTCTTGTCGCTCTATGGCTGTCGTGGCAATAACCTCAAGGGGGTCAATGTGACCTTGCCCTTGGGGACATTCATCTGTGTCACGGGTGTGAGCGGTAGTGGCAAGTCCACGTTGATCAATGCCACGCTGCAACCCATCTTGAGTCAGAGGCTCTACCGTTCGCTCACGGCTCCCATGCCATACGATAGCGTGCAGGGGCTGGAGCACGTTGACAAGGTGGTTACTGTCGACCAGACCCCATTGGGGCGCACCCCGCGCTCAAATGCTGCGACTTATACTGGCGTGTTTACCGATATCCGCAACCTGTTCGTTAACCTGCCCGAATCCAAAATCAGGGCGTATAAGCCCGGGCGTTTCTCGTTTAACACCAGTGGCGGCAGGTGTGAGGTGTGCAATGGTAATGGCTACAATGCCGTGGAGATGAACTTTTTGCCCGATGTGCTCGTGCCCTGCCAGGCTTGTGCCGGTAAACGCTATAACCGCGAGACCCTCGAAGTCAAGTTCAAAGGGAAATCTATCGCCGATGTGCTTGACATGACCATCAACCAGGCGGTTGAATTCTTTGATGCTGTGCCTGCGATATTGCGCAAGATCAAGGTGCTGCAGGATGTGGGATTGGGCTATATCAAGTTGGGACAGCCTTCAAGCACCCTTTCGGGCGGCGAGTGCCAGCGTGTGAAATTAGCGTGTGAGCTCTCCAAGAAGGATACAGGCAAGACAGTCTATATCCTGGACGAACCGACGACGGGTTTGCACTTCGAGGACATCAAGGTCTTGCTAGGTGTGCTCAACCGTCTTGTCGATAAGGGCAACACTGTGATTGTCATCGAGCACAATCTTGATGTCGTCAAGTGTGCTGACTATATCATCGACATGGGGCCCGAGGGTGGGCGAGGCGGCGGTCAGGTGGTCGCCCAGGGTACCCCCGAGGAAGTCATCACATGTCCGGATTCCATCACGGCACGTTTCCTCAAGTCGGAACTGTAATTCATCACATCAGTTTTTTTGTATCATCCGTCACCCCCCGAAAAAGGAGTGCCGGATTTTTTGTGTCATATTTTTTGCATTCACTGAGGTGCCACTTGGATGTTTCTTGCCAGCTTTTTTGTCCTCTGATGTGGGTGCCGATTGGAGATTTCGTGTCATGTTTTTGGCCTTGGATGTGGGTGCCGATTGGAGGTCTTGTGTCAGGTTTTTTGTCTTGGTTGGGTGGGGTATAAATGAACTTTTTCAACTTTTGCATGATTTTTGGGTCAGAAAAATTTGCTCTATAGCAGTCACAGGTCACCCGATAATGCCAAAATCTGATGCCGGGAATAGGAGAAAACGTATTTTTGGGAAGCTGCTTTTTGTGGCCTTAAATGCTTGAAGAGTGGGAAAGAAGCAACATTTCGAGTTGAGTTTTCTATAGGAAAAAGTGTTCTAAATTTCCTCATTTTGGCTTATTTTTCTATTTTGAGGCAAAATGCAACAAAAATCGCGATTTTGACCGTTTTTTTAGTTTTTTGGATAGGGTAGAAATGAGCATTTTTAGGATGGTTTTTCTTCTAAACCACCGATAAATACTATATTATTGTCAATATTTGACAATAATGTGAATTGGTATGAGTGGATTAAATTTTAGTATTTCGGAGTGATTTAGGGTTTGCTGGAAAATATCACAAGGAAATCGAGTTGAGCTCCAGAAAAATCAAAGTTGGTATTTTACCAACACAATATTCGGCTTTGAAAACAGCATCTCATTTGCGTTTTTGAATGATGGGCTAGGGGTGCCTGATCCCGGTTTTTGACCTCCAGGGGCAGTTTGCAATTGTGCTCATGGCTTAAAAAATACGAATTTGCACCCGTAAAGTTTACAAAATCACCAAAAAATCGCATTAACAATTATTTACAAAAGCTACAATTAACTCATTTCCAATGAATTACGCTAAATAATTATAGTATTGCTTAAAATAAAACAACAACCCGCCTGGTATTGTTTGTCTTGCTAGAAAATGTAATACATAAATAACTAAAATACAACAAGGTACAAGATATATATTAAAGTACAAGTATAACTAAATCTATTTACTTTTGAAATTGGTCAAAAATTGTCATTTTTTGGAAATATTAATTGCAAACTATAAAATTTTCGTTTTTAAATTTGGTCAATTCAATTATTCGTTTTAAATTTGCAATCCCAAAATTAAAAAACGTAAATAGCGTTTTTTGAGTTTGAGGGCGATTTTGGGAGCGTTTCCAAATCGATATTTTGGGTCAGAAAATTTTTTGTTCTGATTTATGGTACTCTCGCGCGCTTAAGCGCACTAAAAAAAGTGTTCTAAATGGATATTGTATCGAGACTGAAATTATTCATGAACAATGCGGGAATTTCGAGTTCCCAATTTGCAGACACGTGTGACATTCCTCGTCCCACGCTCTCACAGTTGCTCAATGGTCGCAACAAGAAAGTCAGTGATGAAGTCATCGGCAAGATCCATCGTGCGTATCCCTCCCTGAACGTGATGTGGCTCATGTTCGGTGATGGAGAGATGTTGCTCAACGGTTCGGATGCCCAGGCGAACAATGACAAAATGTCAGTTTCCCAATCGGGCGCTGAAAGCCTCCCTGATGATATGGGTCAGCATCGTTCCATCACGTTTGATGATGATCAGCCGAACGGTTATGGTTCGTCATCAAAGCCTGCCCAGCGTGTGCAGTCCAGCGCACCCATGAGTGAGACCTTGCGCACCTTCATGCGCAACACTGCTGGCCGGGTACCGTCACGAGGTGGTGATGCCTCCGACCCGCGTCGCGTGATCAACATCGTGGTCTTCTACAGTGATGGCCGCTTTGACGAATTCAGCCCAGCAAACAAGTAAATAAATGATAGTAATAATAATGTTAATTCACTAGTCAGGCTTAGCCGGTCGCGAAACACACTTAATAACAACGACTTTTGCCGCACATTAATATTGATAAAACAAACCATACTTAATAATTAAACGAACCATTGCTATCGATGCGGCCGGCAAGCCTTGACAGTGAATTAAGAAGACGAGACAACAAGTGATAAAACAACCATTACAAGTGCAATAACAAGCATCCATTACTAAGCAAGCAATCGGCCCAACGGCGGGAATCCCCCACCATTGGGCCGATAAGTTTGTTGCACAATATTAGTGTCTGGTTGCAGTCGGGCTTTACTGACGCTTACTTGGTCGCGTTGCCCAGGATGTCACGCAGGATTTGGCGCCCTGCTGCGCTGGTGGCGTTCTTCACGGCTCGCCCTGCGGCATCCTTGACGCTGGTATTCTTGCTCTTCTTGCCAGTGATGGCATCCGAGACGGTTTTGCCCAGGATAGTAGCCACCGTGCCTGTCACAGCTGTGACGACGGCTTTCCAGACCTTGCTCCAGATGGTTTTCTCTTTCTTCTTGGACTTCTCCTCTTTCTCGGCCTCCTTGGCTGCTGCGGCCTCTTCGGCGGCTTTAGCCTCGGCTTCGGCTTCACGGGCGAAGACCTCAAAGACGCTCTCGCGGTCCTGTGCTTCCTTGTACTTGTTGTTGATGTCCTTGGCGGCATTCATGATGTCCAGGCGTTGGCCCTCGGTGATGGCGCCGATTTGGCTCAGCGGGAAGAGGACTTTGGCGCGTTCTACTACGCTAGGAGCGCCCTTCTCGTCAAGAAATGATACCAGCGCTTCGCCTGTTTCCAACTCGAGTATGGCGTCTTCGGTCTTGAAGTCGGGGTTGGCACGGAAAGTTTCGGCAGCCACCTTGACGGCCTTCTGGTCGCGCGGCGTGTAGGCTCGCAGGGCATGTTGAACGCGGTTGCCCAATTGGCCCAGGATGATGTCGGGGATGTCGGTGGGCAGCTGTGAGATGAAGAAGATGCCCACGCCCT
This sequence comes from uncultured Bacteroidales bacterium, assembly GCA_902800715.1. Lineage (GTDB taxonomy): Bacteria > Bacteroidota > Bacteroidia > Bacteroidales > Muribaculaceae > Sodaliphilus. The sequence goes on along the minus strand of CADCFN010000011.1, from coordinate 13,104 downwards.
TACTGCGGATGAGGCGGATGACCTGCTCAATCTTGTCGGTGAGCGCTTTGCTCGTGTCCTCAAACAGCATGTGAGCCTCGTCAAAGAAGAATACCAGCTTGGGCTTCTCCAGGTCTCCCACCTCGGGCAGGGTGCTGTACAGCTCACTGATGAGCCACAGCAGGAAGGTCGAGTAGAGTTTGGGCTGCAGCATCAGTTTGTCGGCAGCGAGCACGCTCATCACGCCCATGCCATCGCGTGTGTCCATCAGGTCCTGGATATTGAACGACGGGATGCCGAAGAACTTGTCAGCGCCTTGGTTCTCAAGGTGCAACAGGGCACGCTGGATGGCGCCGATGCTGGCAGGAGCCACGTTGCCATATTGGGTGGTGTATTCCTTGGCATGCTTGGACAGCCAGTCCAGAGCCGAACGCAGGTCCTTGAGGTCGTCGAGCAGGATGCCTTTCTCGTCGAGAATGCGGTACAGGATGTTGAGCACGCCCGTCTGGGTATCGTTCAGCCCCAGGATGCGGCCCATCAGGTCAGGGCCCATCTCGCCGATGGTGGCGCGCATGGGGATACCTTGTTCGCCAAAGACATCATAGAACCTGACGGGACAGCCCTCAAAGGTGAGGCTCTCCTTGTCGATGCCGAACTCGGGCAGTCGCTTCTCGATGAAGCCCGACAGCTTGCCTGGCTGGCTGATGCCCGACAGGTCGCCCTTCATGTCGGCCATGAAGCAGGGCACGCCCGCCTTGCAGAAACTCTCGGCAATCACCTGCAGCGTCACCGTTTTACCTGTTCCCGTAGCTCCGGCAATCAAGCCGTGGCGGTTGGCCATGTTGCCCAGGATGCTGATGGGCCCGTTGGGTCCGTGAGCAATATAGAATCCGTTCTCTTGAGTGTACATAGTCGTGTTGCTATAATTATTGGTTATTTGTTTTCTTTCACGTTACTTGGTCACAAAATTAAGCTTTTATCTGCATAAATCCAAATCAAATCTGCAATTACATTGTTTTTCCCGCGTTACGGACCCGGAATAGATGACCTGTTTTGACCGATTTTCGTAGTTCTTTATGTCTAACGATTACTTTTTCCTGATTTTTCTTGGTTGCAATCAAATTATGTTTATATATTTGCAACGTCAACATAAATATGAGATATTAATGTCAATGTTTTCAGCATATTGGTGGTGGTGCAACTCAAGATTGAAAAAGTCGTGAGTCGCATGACCATTTGGAATCATTAGGATAACAAAATAGAATAAAAGGTCTGTCGTTCTCGCGACAGGCCTTTTAAACATTATTAATAATAATACATGACCAAAATGAAACAAAAGAGATTTATTCTGCAAGAGAACGAGTTACCCACTGCATGGTATAACATCCAAGCCGACATGCCCAACAAGCCCATGCCGCTCATCCATCCTGCCACCAAGCAGCCCCTGGGTGTGGACGACTTGGCACGCATCTTTCCGCGTGAGTGTTGTGTTCAGGAACTGGACAACGAGCATGACTTCATCCCCATCCCCGACGAGGTCATGGATAAATATAAGGCCTATCGTTCTACGCCGCTCGTTCGCGCTTATGCGCTCGAGGAGGTGTTGCAGACGCCAGCTCACATATATTTCAAAAATGAGTCGGTCAACCCGTTGGGCTCACACAAGGTCAACTCGGCGTTGCCTCAGTGTTACTATGCCAAGCAAGAAGGAACGACCAACGTCACTACCGAGACCGGTGCCGGGCAATGGGGCGCAGCCTTGGCCTATGCCGCCTCGGTCTTCGGATTGGAATCAGCGGTCTATCAAGTGAAAATCTCGATGCAGCAGAAGCCTTACCGCTCGTCCATTATGCGTACCTTCGGCGCTGCTGTGACAGGGTCGCCCTCGATGTCGACTCGTGCCGGCAAGGACATTATCACGCGTGACCCGCAACACCCCGGATCGCTGGGAACAGCCATATCCGAGGCTGTGGAACTGGCCACCACGACCCCTAACTGCAAGTACACCCTGGGGTCGGTGCTCAACCATGTGGCCCTGCATCAGACGATTATCGGCTTGGAGGCCGAGAAGCAGATGGCGATGGCTGGCGAGTATCCTGACGTGGTGATTGCTTGCTTTGGTGGTGGCTCCAACTTTGGCGGTATCGCCTTCCCGTTCATGCGTCACAATCTGAAGGACGGCAAGCAGACCGAGTTTATCGCTGCCGAGCCCGAGAGTTGTCCCAAATTGACAAGGGGCGAGTTCCGTTATGACTTTGCCGACGAGGCTGGTTACACCCCGTTGTTGCCGATGTTCACGTTGGGCCACAAATTCAAGCCTGCAAACATCCATGCGGGTGGCCTGCGCTATCATGGCGCCGGCATGATTATTTCCCAGTTGCTGAAAGACGGACTGATGCGTGGTGTGGATATCCCGCAGTTGGAGTCGTTTGATGCAGCGATGCTTTTTGCCCGCACCGAGGGCATCATTCCCGCCCCCGAGTCCGGGCATGCCATTGCCGCTGTCATCCGCGAGGCAGAAAAGTGCAAACAGACTGGAGAGCAAAAGGTCATCTTGTTCAACCTCTCAGGGCATGGCCTCATTGACATGAGCGCCTATGAACAATACCTGAATGGCGACTTGATGAACTATCAAGTCTCGGATGTAGATATCGCCAGGACACTCAAGAGTGTGCCAGAATAGGAACGAAAGGATTGGTTAAACAATATGGAATTGGATTGTGAAGGGCGGAGAGCATTTTTCCGCCCTTCATGATGCTCCTGTGGACGGGATGTTGTACCTTTGTGGCACTAGAAACTAATTGAAAACACGAAGTGGCTGAACTGAAAAAGAAAGTGTTTGTGTCGGGGTGCTATGACCTGCTGCACTCGGGCCATGTGGAGTTCTTCAGGCAGGCAGCGCAGTATGGCGACCTGTATGTGGGCATCGGCAGTGATAATACCATCGCGGCCTTGAAAGGGCACAAGACGATGTACAGCGAGCAGGAACGCCTGTTCATGGTGCGAGCTATCCGCTATGTCAAGGAGGCCTACATCAATCAGGGTGACGGCTACCTCGACTTCCTGCCCACACTGGACATCGTGCGGCCCGACTGCCTTGTGGTCAACGAGGACGGTGACCGCGAGGAGAAACGCGCCTTGTGCCGCGAGCGCGGCATGGAGTACATTGTGCTCAAGCGGGTCCCAAGCGATGGCCTTGCCGCTCGCAGCAGCACCGACCTGAAAAAGTTGCCCAGCCAGTTGCCCACACGCCTGGACCTGGCGGGTACATGGATTGACCAGCCCTATGTCTCATGTTATGCCCCCGGTTGGGCGTTGACCATCTCGCTGGAACCCACTTTTGAGATACGTGAGCGATGCGGCCTATCCACCAGCACGCGCAACACCATCAAGCGCGTGTGGCCCATACAGTTGCCCAACATGGACCCCGAGATGCTGGCACGTCTGGTCTTTTGCCTCGAGAATGACCCCGAGCGCAGCGACGGCATCGTGAGCGGTGCTCAGGATGCCATCGGTATCTGCGTTCCTGGTCTTGCCCGACATTATTATAATGGCAGTTATTGGCCCGAGAAGATAGAATATACTTGTGACCCCACCTTGCTCGGCTGGCTGGAAGACCACCTGTGCATGATTCCCATGTTCCCACGTCGCCCCGGTTGCAGCGTGGTGGTTGGCAAGGACATCACCCGAGAGAAGGTAGAGGCACTGGCTGCTGCTGCCGACCGTTGCTGGGATGCCATCCAGCGATGTGATCTAGACGCTTTTGCTGCAGCCTACAAGGCCTCATTCAACGCCCAGGTGGCGATGTTCCCCGCGATGATACAGCCTGGTGTGCAGGACTACATCGACCGCTATAGCGCCATGCCTGGCGTGCTGGCGTGGAAGATGCCCGGCGCGGGCGGTGGTGGCTACTTGGCCCTTGTTTGCCGTGACCGCGAGAGTTTCCCTGAGGGAGCCATTACTTTGAAAATTAGGAGTTAGGAATTAGGAATTAGGAATTAGAAGTTAGGAATTAGGGGTTTGACTTTAATGACCCTAATGTCTTTAATGACTTTAATGATTCTAGAAACTAGAAACTAAAAAACGATGAAACGTTACTGCCAAACCCTCGAGCTGCGCAACGACCGCGAGCTGATAGAGAAATATGTAGAGGCCCACGCCCACGTGTGGCCCGAAATCCAAGCGGGCATCCGCAGTGTGGGCATCCTCGACATGCAGATTTATATCCTCGGCAACCGCCTGTTCATGATATGTGACACGACCGATGACTTTGACTGGGAAGCCGACAACGCCCGCTTGGCCCAATTGCCCCGGCAGGCCGAGTGGGAAGCCTATGTCGCCCGCTTCCAGGGCTGTGACCCGTCTGCGCCCTCCACTGCCAAGTGGCAACTGATGGAGCGAATATTCAAGTTAGGAATGTGAAATGAGGAATGAGAGAAACTGATAATCACAACAAATCCCGGCTGATGGTGAAGACATCAGGGCAGATAATCCTGGGATTATTTTAGATTGGCATCATTCTCATCATCAAGAAGAAATAACATATTAGATTATGAAAAAGTTTTTGTTATTGATTTGTATTTTGATTATTGGTGTAATCGTCTTTAACAGTTCTTGTTCTTCGGTTGTAAAAGAGCCTTCTACCGTAAGATTCACAGAACTGGACAAGGAAATACAAGACACCCTGTTTGCTATCTGGTACCATGATTATAAAAAGGTGACTGTTGATACAGAATATGTTGAATCTATAAACGAATATTGGGTACATGAAACTACGGCGCCTATTGATTTTATTGATTTCACCAACAATTATGTCTTAGAAAGAAAGCAAAATAGAATATTACCTTGGGTTAATGATAAAGTAGTTATCAATAAATCGAATGGATGGAAGCACACATTCCCTTCAAGAGAATATGGTCCTATCATTATCAAGGGGGATAAAATCTATACTCCAACTATATTCTATTTCTATGGGGTGGCATCAAAATCGGAAATGGATACTTGCCGTTTTAATGTTTATACCATAAAAGATTGATTGAAAACAGCCAAGTTGTTTGAATAATTTGAAACAGAATGACAACCGATCAAGACAATAAATCCCGATTGCTGGTGACGCGCGAGGGCGTGAGTTACGTGCTCCCCTTCATCGTGGTGACGTGCTGCTTTGCCCTGTGGGGCTTTGCTAACGATATCACCAACCCGATGGTGAAAGCATTTTCCAAGATTTTCCGCATGAGCGTGACCGACGGGACGCTGGTCCAGGTCGCTTTCTACGGTGGCTACTTCTGTATGGCACTGCCTGCGGCGATGTTTATCCGCCGCCACTCGTTCAAGAGCGGCATTATTATGGGATTGGCGCTATATGCCCTGGGCGTGCTCCTGTTTATTCCCGCTCGGTCGATGGGCAGTTTTGCCCCTTTCCTTGTAGCTTATTTCATTCTCACTTGCGGCTTGTCGTTCCTTGAAACGACTGCCAATCCTTACATCCTGCTCATGGGCGACCGCGAGACTGCCACGCGGCGCCTGAATCTGGCCCAGTCGTTCAATCCCATCGGGTCGCTGGCGGGCATGTTTGTAGCAATGAATTTCATCCAGGCACGGCTCTCGCCGCTCGACACCACCCAGCGTGCCGTGCTCGATGATGCGCAGTTCGAGGCCTTGAAGCAAAGCGACTTGGGCGTGCTGATCCAACCTTATGCCCTGCTGGGGAGTGTGCTCGTGTTGCTGTTGGTGGTCATGCTGTTTACGCCCATCCCTGCCGTGCGCCAGTCGGCACGTGAGCGCCATGAGCCGCTGTGGCCCGCTGTCAAGCGGTTGACGGCCAACAAGCCCTATTGCTGGGGCGTGGTGGCACAGTTCTTCTATGTGGGCGCACAGATTACCTGCTGGACGTTTATCATCCAATACGGCACACGCGTCTTTATGGCCGAAGGTATGGGCGAACAAGCTGCCGAGGTGCTCTCCCAGCGCTATAACATTGTGGCAATGGTGCTGTTCTGCCTGATGCGCTTCGTGAATATCTATCTGATGAAATATATCAAGCCGGGGCGTTTGATGGCCTTCTTTGCCGCTGTGGCGTTGTTGCTGCTATGTGGAGTCATTTTCATAGGAGGTCGCGTGGGCATGTGCTGCCTTGTTGCCGTTTCGCCCTGCATGAGTCTGATGTTCCCCACAATCTACGGCATCGCCCTGGGCGGAATGAAGGAAGATACCGAGTTGGGGTCGGCAGGATTGATTATGGCAATCTTGGGCGGTAGTGTGTTGCCTGCCTTACAGGCAATGATTATCGACAGCAATGTGCAAGTGTTGCCCGCTGTCAATCTGTCGTTTGTCGTGCCCGTCGTTTGCTTTGTCGTTGTATTGCTCTACAGCCTGCGCCACAAGAATTAATCGTCAATTCCCTAGTAATATATCGATGAGGGCGGTGATGTCGCTGATGCTGGCGTTGCCGTCATGGTCCACATCGGCGGCGTCAACCTGGATGTTGCCACTGCCGTTCAGCAGATAGTCGATGAGGATGGTGACATCCGAAATGTCCACATAACCGTTGCCGTTTACATCGCCTGTCGTGGTCCCGGGCTGTGTGCCTGAGGCGGTGAAAGTAGCACTCTTGATGCCTCCACTACTGATGACATCTCCAGTCCACGACACGAAGCGCAGCCTAGCGGTAGTCAGCCCAGTGGGCACAGGTAAGGACAGTGATAAGTAATGGGTGCTTATTCCGGGTGTGGTCGGCACACAGGTGACCGAGTCCAGCGGATGCCCCTCCCCGTCCTCGATGACGAGTGTCAGTGTTGCCTTGTCTAGGTCAAACTTGTTGTCGTTGAAGTACTTGGTGTACCATATCACATCGGTATCAATCTTGTTGATGCCCTGACAGTTGAATTGTGAGGACGTCAGTGTGAGTGCCACCCCTAGGCTATTGACGTAGAAAACGACGCGTCCGCCAGCAATGGTGCTGGGCGACAGGGGGATATTGGGATTGCTGTAGGTCCAGCTATCATAGTCGTCGCTGGTGAACTGGGGCAGCTGGGCGCTCGCGGTGAGTGCCAGCAATGCCAAGAATATCGGGAGAATTGTTCGTTTCATGATAATCGAGCACTTAAAGACAATACCAAGTCACAAAGGTAGAAATAATAGTTTATAGTTGCAATAACCACGGGAATTGATGTTTACGAAAAATGCTGGAAGCATGCTGCGTCTCAACAATGGAAGAAAAAATAGTTTTTTTTCTTGCCATTGTGCTCGACTTGCACTACCGTTGCCCTGTGGCGAAGGTAGGCTGCGTCTCAACAATGGAAGAAAAAAGTGTTTTTTCTTGCCATTGTGCTCGACTTGCACTACCGTTGCTCTGTGGCGAAGGTAGGCTGCGTCTCAACAATGGAAGAAAAAAGTTTTTTTTCTTGCTATTGTGCTCGACTTGCACTACCGTTGCTCTTTGGCGAAGGTAGGCTGCGCCTCGACAATGGAAGAAAAAATAGTTTTTTTCTTGCCATTGTGCTCGACTTGCACTACCTTTGTCCCAAAGAACTAAAACCATTAATTAACCTGCTTTTCCGCCGTTAGCTATTAGCTGATGGCGAAAGCCTAAAATCTTAAGAGAAATAGTGGAAAACGAGATTCTGGCGTTGAACGCCAATCAGGTTGTGGCCTACCTGCAGAAAGAGCCGCACGAGTTCACTAAGGCCGACATCATCCGCTTCATTGAGGAGAACAACATCCGTATGGTCAATTTCATGTACCCCGGCGGTGACGGCAAGTTGAAAACCCTGAATTTTGTCATCAGCAGCAAGGATTATCTGCGCACCATCCTGTCATGTGGTGAGCGCGTTGACGGTTCGAGCTTGTTCAGCTTTATCCAGGCTAGTTCCAGTGACTTGTATGTGCTGCCTCGATTCAGCACCGCTTTCCTCGACCCGTTCGCCGAGATTCCCACCCTGTGCCTGCTGTGCTCGTTCTTTGACAAGGACGGCAACCCGCTGGAGAGCTCTCCCGAGCAGACACTGCGCAAGGCCGCTCAGGCTTTCCGCGAGGTAACCGGTATGGAATATGAGGCCATGGGTGAGCTGGAGTATTACGTCATCCGTCCTTCGGTGGACTACTATCCCGCCCGCGACCAGCACGGCTACCACGAGTCAATGCCTTATGCCAAGACCAACGACTTCCGCCAGCGTTGCATGGACTACATCGCCAAGGCCGGTGGCCAGATTAAGTACGGTCACAGCGAGGTGGGCAACTTTGAGCAGGACGGCGTGGTCTATGAGCAGAACGAAATCGAGTTCCTGCCCGTTCCCGTGCTCGATGCTGCCGACCAGCTGATGGTTGCCAAGTGGGTCATCAGGAACCTGGCTTTCCGTGCCAACCTGAATGTGACCTTCGCTCCCAAGATTACTACCGGCAAGGCTGGTTCTGGTCTCCACATCCACATGCGCATGATGAAGGATGGCCGCAACATGATGATTAACGATAAGGGCGTCCTGAGCGACGAGGCCCGCAAGGCCATCGCCGGAATGATGGACTTGGCTCCCGCCATCACGGCCTTCGGTAACAAGAATCCGATGTCCTACTTCCGCTTGGTTCCCCACCAGGAGGCTCCCACCAACGTGTGCTGGGGCGACCGCAACCGCTCGGTGCTCGTGCGCGTGCCTCTGGGCTGGACCGCTGGTGCCGACATGTGCCGCGCTGCCAACCCGCTGGAGCCTGCCAGCAACTTTGACACGACTCAGAAGCAGACCGTCGAAATGCGTTCACCGGACGGCTCGGCCGACATCTATCAGCTGCTTGCCGGTCTGTGCGTAGCTTGCCGCCACGGCTTCGAGATGGAAAATGCTCTTGAACTGGCTGCTAAGACCTATGTTGACGTGAACATCCACGATGCCGCCAACGCTGCACGCCTCAACGAGCTCGATTGCCTGCCCGACAGCTGTGTCGCCAGTGCCGACTGCCTGGACAAGCTGCGTGCCGCCTTCGAGGAGAAGGATGTCTTCAGCTCTCACATGATTGACGGTATCATCGCCGAGCTGCGCTCGTTTGATGACCGCACCCTGCGCCACGACATCGAGCATGATCCCAAGCGCACCAGCCAACTCGTGAACGAGTACTTCCAGTGCGGCTAAACCGCCCTGTTTGTCAAGACAACATTATCAACAACAAGGACAACACATCATCGGTGTTGTCCTTGTTTTTTATTTCTTGTTTTTTTGTTTTTTAGATAAGACACACCACCAATCTGCCTGTAAATGTTAGGCAGATTAGTGGTGTAGTGATATGGATGTAAGCCGATGGCTTACTTCTCTTCGTCCATCAAGCCGGCACGATAGCCGCCAGCCTGGGCAACCTGCACGCCATACTGGTAACCCAGCTGGTAGGCCTGCTGTACGAGCTGCTGCATCTGCTGCATGATGGCTTGGTATTGCTGCTGATACTGCTGCTGGTTGGGTTGTTGTGGCTGTTGGTAGCCGGGAGGATAGTTAGGCACTTGTTGCTGTTGCTGCTGCGGTTGTTGCGGGGTTTGATCCCAGGGGTTGGGGATATCGTTACCACCTGTGGACTGCCCACCGCCCTGCTGCGCCTGGCGTGCGGCCTCTTCTAACTTTCTCTGGAGTTCATCAAGTAATCCCATAATAGTGATTGTTTTATGTCGTAATAATAGCTGGCAAAATAGCCAGTGTGAATGATTCGACAAATATAGTCTATATTTGTGATAAATCCAAACTAAATGACCTGGTTTAATCTTTTTTATCAATCGGGCGGGGCCTGGATGAAAGGCATTTCTGCTCGAAGGGGAGCAGGCCTTGCTCCTCGGCCTTGACGATGACAGGCATGCCCACGCGGGCGTAACGCTCCTTGAGGGTGATGATGTCCTTGTCAAGCAAGCGGATGCAACCCTCGCTGGCACGTCCGGGAACGGTGTTCTCGTTGTTGGTGCTACCGTGGATGCCGATGCCGTTATGCCCTGGAGTGTCGAGGCGCAGGAACCAGTGCCCGTAGGACAGGATATTGCCGCGCCCGTCACCGAAGTCGTGTTTCCAGGTCGAGGCGTCCTGAATCATAGTGATAGTGAAAGGTTTGCCAGCCGGTGACTCCGGAGTGCGCATGTCGCCCTTACCCTGTTTGTTGCCCTTGTTCTTGCCCATGCACACGGGGTAGGAAGCCAAAGCGATGGTGTCGCCACGGTTGCTGCGGGCATAGACGATGAGGCGCAGGTCTTTCTTGGAAACGACAATGAATGAACTGCTATTGACGTAGGGCACGCTGTCCCCGCTGATGACGATTTGCGGCAAAGTGTCTGTTGCGGCTGCAGTAGAATCCACAACATTGTTGGGCGCAAGGCTATCGTTCTGCAAAGCAAGCGAATCAATCGTCGTGGCAGTTGTGTCGGGGGCTTCAGAGACGTGTTTGTCGCCTCCATTATACCCGCACGCCGTCCACAGAGCCGTGAATACGGCGACCGTCAGCAATTTCACTATGAAATGCTTCATCTTGAATGATATTTATTAGGTGGAGGCGCATCCCATTATGGGATTGCCCCCTCCGTTGGTGGTTATATCACTTTTTGGCAGGAGCAGTGAACTTCTTGGCGATATAGACCAGTTCGTCATTATAGCTTACGAAGCAGAAGTCGCCTTCCTCACGGTAGAACTGCAGGCGCTCACCCTTCTTGGGATAAACGGGCTTGCCGCTCTTGTCCTTGATGATGTTGTCGTCCTTGATTTCAGGCGTTTTGCGCAGGCGCACGTTGGAACCTGTCACGACGATAAACTGCTTCTCGCCCTCAAGTGCCGGGTCTTCCTGGCCTTTGATGTCCTGGATGGCAGTATCGGCGGGAGCAACAGTCGTGGCGGTAGCCGTGGTGTCGGCGGGTTTTGCGCTGACGGTGTCGACTGGCAATTGGTCTGTGCTGTCGTTCAGGCTTTGAACGGTCACCGTGTTTTGTTCACTCTTGTCGTTGGAGCAGGATGAGAAACTGCCGACTGCCAGCAGTGCTGCCAGCATACCAAAGAAACAATGCTTCGTAGTAGCCTTTGGGGAGATGTTAAGTTTCATAAGAATTGAATTGATGTTGAATGAATTGAAAAATGCGGATTAAATCACTGCAAAAATACAAATAATGTAGCAGACAAAAAAGAAAGCGATGAACATTAAAGAACTTTTTTTCAATGTCTGCCGCCGATAAAGAAAATGCGGGGCAGGAATCGTGTCCCTGCCCCGCAATATCATTCAGTCGAGGTTGTGATTAGTCCTCGGCAACACCCCACTGCTGGCGAGCCAGACGGCGGTAGTTGTTGTAACGCCACTGAGCGTTCTCCTTAGCGGCAGCGAACAGTTCGGCAGCCTCGTCGGGATACTGCTTCAATACAGATGCGTAGCGCACCTCGCCCTTGAGGAAGTTCTCGAAGTTGTCCCAGTTGGGCTCCTTGCTGTCGAGGGTGAAGGGGTTCTTGCCCTCGGCCTCGAGCTGAGGATTGTAACGCCACAGGTGCCAGTAACCGCAAGCTACGGCTGCCTGCTCCTCGGCCTGTGCCTTACCCATACCGGCCTTGATGCCGTGGTTGATACAGGGAGCGTAGGCGATGATGATCGAAGGACCGTCATAGGCCTCAGCCTCGCGGATGGCCTTCAGGCACTGAGCATTGTCGGCGCCCATAGCAATCTGTGCGGCATATACATAACCGTAGGTGCTGGCAATCAGACCAAGGTCTTTCTTGCGGACGCGCTTGCCGGCAGCGGCAAACTTGGCGATAGCACCAATCGGGGTAGCCTTAGAGGCCTGGCCACCGGTGTTAGAGTAAACCTCGGTGTCGAGCACGAGGATGTTGACGTTCTTGCCACTGGCAATCACGTGGTCCAGACCGCCGAAGCCGATATCATAGCTGGCGCCGTCACCACCGATAATCCACTGTGAACGCTTAACCAGGTACTGACCCAGCTCGCGAACCTTGATGTCGGCGGGATTGTCGCTGTGCTCGATAGCCTCGAGAATCTTGTCGCTCAACTCGCGGGTCTTGTCGCCGTCGTTGAAGTTCTCAATCCACTCCTTGTACAGAGCCTTCACGTCGGCAGCAACGGTAGCATCCTCGATGGCCTCCTTGACGAAGCCCAGAACGCGGGTGCGCATCTTTTCGTCGGCGATGGTCATACCCAGACCGAACTCGCAGAAGTCCTCGAACAATGAGTTGGCCCAAGCGGGACCGTGACCCTTCTCGTTAACGGTGTAAGGAGTCGAGGGAACAGATGCACTGTAGATAGAGGAGCAACCGGTAGCGTTGGCAACAATCTGACGGTCACCGAACAACTGGCTGATCAGCTTCACATAGGGAGTCTCACCGCAACCCGAGCAAGCACCCGAGAACTCAAACAGCGGCTGAGCGAACTGCGAGTTCTTGACGGTAGCCTTGACGTCTACGAGGTGCTGTTTGCTCTTGACATGGTTGATGGCATAGTCCCAGAGCTTCTGGTCCTCTTCGTGGCCCTCCATGGGAACCATCTCGAGAGCCTTCTCGCCCTTCTTGCCCGGACAAACGTCGGCGCAGTTGCCGCAAGCCAAGCAGTCCATCACGTCAACAACCTGTACGAAGGTCATGCCCTCGAAGCCCTTGCCGATGGCTTTGAGCTTGTCGCTCTCCTTGAAGGGAGAAGCGGCAGCCTCGGCCTCGTCCATAACGAAGGGACGGATAGCAGCGTGCGGGCAGACGAGCGCGCACTTGTTACACTGGATACAGTTCTCGGCCTTCCAGACGGGAACGAAGGCACCCACACCGCGCTTCTCATAGGCAGCGGTGCCGGCATCCCAAGTACCATCCTCGCGGCCCTTGAATGCGCTCACGGGCAGCAGGTCGCCGTTCTGGGCGTTGATGGGACGTACCACGTTGTGTACAAATGCGGGAGCGTTGTCGGCAGCGGGACCCTCAACGGTCAGGTTGCTCCAAGCGGGATCAACGGCCAGCTCGGTGTACTCGTTGCCACGGTCAACGGCCTGGTAGTTCTTGTTCACCACGTCCTCACCCTTGCGGCCATAGGACTTCACGATGAACTTCTTCATCTGCTCGATAGCCAGGTCAACGGGGATAACCTCGGTGATGCGGAAGAATGCGCTCTGCAGGATGGTGTTGGTGCGGTTGCCCA